>CP107220.1:1137500-1737500 GCA_025757685.1 Oscillospiraceae bacterium
GTTCCTTACTTTCTCGTCGTTGTTTAATTTTCAAGGTCCTTAACCGTCCTTTCGGCCGGCCGCTCTTCTCTCGAGCGCTAGATAACTATACCACAACTTGCCGCAAATGTCAACATCTTTTTTCAAGTTTTTCATCTTTTTAACAGCGGCGGGATCAAAACAATCAAGCGTCCGCGCCTTGCTGTCGGCTGCGCTGCGGTTAAGCAACGTGTGATATTATAGCGCGCCGATCAGCAAATGTCAAGACCCAATTTCA
This sequence comes from Oscillospiraceae bacterium, assembly GCA_025757685.1. NCBI lineage: Bacteria > Bacillati > Bacillota > Clostridia > Eubacteriales > Oscillospiraceae > Oscillospiraceae bacterium. The sequence goes on from CP107220.1 coordinate 1,137,757, forward strand.
ACTTTTTTACTGGGTTGCAATTCCGTGCTCAATTTGCTATAATGGCTAAACGATATATATAATGTATAAGGAGGAATCTGCAATGCCCATTCGTATTGATAACGAATTGCCGGCGAAGCAAAGCTTGGAAATCGAGAATATCTTTGTCATGAGCAACAAGCGCGCGGACACGCAAGACATCCGCCCCCTGCATATCATTATATTAAATTTGATGCCCACCAAGATCGACACGGAGACCCAGCTGCTGCGTCTGCTGAGTAACACGCCGCTGCAAGTGAATGTGGACTTTCTGCAGGTAAGCAGTCATACTGCCAAGCATACCTCTAAAAGTCACATGGACAAGTTCTACTATACCTTTGATCAGATAAAGGACAGGAAATACGACGGTATGATCATCACCGGCGCGCCGGTGGAGCAAATGCCTTTTGAGGAAGTGGACTACTGGGACGAGCTTTGCCGGATCATGGATTGGACAAAGACCAATGTATATAGCACCTTCCATATTTGCTGGGGCGCGCAAGCGGGGCTGTACTACCACTACGGTATTCCAAAGCACCCGCTCAGCAAAAAGATGTTCGGCGTATTCCCCCACCGCAGTTTAGATGTGACCCATCCACTGATGCGGGGACTGGACGATGTGTTTTACATTCCCCACTCCCGGCATACGGAAATTCTGCGGCAGGACATTGCCCAGGTAAAGGACTTACAGATCCTGGCATACAGTGATATTGCCGGTGTCTGCCTGCTGTCCGATATGGAGTGCCGCAACTTCTTCTCTACCGGGCACAGTGAATACGACCGAGATACACTGGCCAAAGAATACTTTCGTGACAAGAGCAAAGGACTGGACATTGACAGGCCCTACAACTACTTTCCCCACGATGATGAGAACCTGGTGCCCTTGGTCAGTTGGAAAAGTACAGCCAGCCTGATTTTTTCTAACTGGCTCAACTATTTTGTTTACCAACGCACACCCTACGACATCAGCACACTATAACATAAGTAACAAAGACCGCAGTGGAAAACACAGCGGTCTTTTTCTATGACTAATATTATCTTTAGAATAGAAAACACATAGAAAAACAGCCCACCTGAAAAAGGTGGGCTGTATGTAATTACTTAAACAGGTAATTGGTGTTGTTAAAGGTCAGCGGCTGGTACTCGCCATTATGTGCATAGTACACAGCAGACAACTTAACAGCCACAGCAAAAGTCTTGCCAGAGCAGCTAAACACATAGCAATCTGCACCGTTAACAGTAACTACCTTATTGTTGTAAGAGATAGAACTGCTGGACGGATCCGCACTGTAGCCAACCTCCTGCCAGTTATCGTGAATGGTCTGCTTCAGCAGCAGTTTCGCATCCGCAATGCTGTAATCCGGTGTGGTTGTAATCTTATGCGGGTTGGAATACGCATCGTAAGTCTGAGCCACTTTTGTTCCCTCTTCCGCAGCCGTCGTTTCCTGGGCGGGATTGTAAACAAACGCGCCAAAACGAACGATAAAGTAGATCAAGAACCAAATGAGCAGGATCAGGATCACAATTAGGACGATCTTGCCGCCCTTGTTCTCCGGTCTTGCCGCCATCTCGTCCTGAGACGGTGTGGGGATCGGAACGAAAGGTTTACCCTTCTTAGCGCACTTCTTTTCCAGCTTAGCATTCTTCTTGTCGATCTTCTTGACCAACTTAGCGTATGCCTTCTGGCCGGCCTTCTCTGCTTTGATCTCTCCCTTAGTCTGGAAAGCATCGATGGTCGGAATGGCAATGGCGGTAAATGCTTTGCCGCCTGCGGCCGCTTTCTTTTCCCCTTTTTCGTTTTTCTTCGTAGTTTCTTTTACGAATTTCTCATAAGCCTTTGCATGCTTCTTTTCCGCTTTGGCGTTTGCCTTAGCAAGTGCCTTTTCAGCCTTTGCTTCTCTCTTGGCCGCCTTCGCTTCTTTTTTAGCAAGCTTCTTTTCTTTACTCAAGGCAGTACCCTCCTTATAAGTATAGTAGTAGTATATCATCTTGCTGCTCAAATTTCAACAAAAAAATGCAAGCAAATGCGAGATTTTTATGAACAAACTGTAAACATTAGTACGCCGGCAGCATACAGTACACAAGATTTGGTAGTGAGCAGCGGTGCATTATGCCTATATATGATCCGGATAGCGGTGAGCGGTAATGGTGCCGTCCTTCACTTCCAATCGGCAAATGCGGGCGTTGCGGCGGTCGCCTTCAAAACCGTCGTCCTCCACATTACGGGCGTGGTACACCGCGTACCATACGCCATCCTTCTTGATCACGCTGTGATGACCGGTGCCCTCCTCCCAATCATTGGCGCGAATCACCGGTGCATAGGTATGGTCATCCGGCACCTTTTCAAACTTGATCTTAGTTAGATCCGTTTCGTCCGTCTTGGCTCGGGCATATCCTATATAATAGGTAGGCTGCAAGTAGCAGTTGCCGCTGTACATTACATACTGCCAGTCCCCCTCCCGAAAGTAGCAGGCGCCCTCAATGGTGTGCCAGTGCTGGCCCGTCTTGTACCGATCCCGACGGAAGATCTCCTCGTCCAGGGTGGGCACCACCACCGGCACCGGGTGTCCTGCCGGGGTGTACGGATCCAGCATCTTATCCACCACAATATAAGTGCCGATCCGGTCAACCTCAAACGTATTGGTAGAATAGAACAAATACAGACCGCTCTCGTTCTGCACAATCTGGGAGTCAATGGAAAAGGGATGCAGGATCTGCTTTTCCTGCCCAAAGGGACCCAGGGGATTATCCGCCTGACTGACAAACAGCGCCTCCCGATGGCCGCCCTGATCCGGAGTATCGCCAAAGAACTCATAAGAACAATACATATAATAAGTACCATCCAGTTCAATAACGCTGGGCGCCCAGAAGCTATGCTCCCCAGGCACGGTAAACACCATACCGTGAAATTGCCAACCGGTGAGCAGATCATCCGAGCTGTAAGCGTAAATGCCATCATCGCCGGTGGTATAAATGTAATATCGACCGCCGCTTTCCAGAATAAATGGATCTGCCTGGCCGATATAATTCTCTTTTTTTGTTTCTAACAGCTGCATAAGTGCGCTCCTTCTTCAAAAATCAGCACCATTATACACGCTGGCGCGGCCTTTGCCTACCGGTATGGACCAAATTCTTAAAATTCAGTACAGTGCACAAAAAAGTGTCAAAGAATTTGTGCAATAGGGCAGGAATCGTGCAAAATTTTGCCGTGGAATTGCAAATTGTCAACTTATTTTACGATTTTGGTTGACATTTACGCAAAATCAAGGCATAATAGTACAAAATTCAATGTGAGGTAAAAAGTATGTCAGAAACAACCGCAGCTGCCGAAAGTAGCAAGAAGAAGAAAAAACTCCGCACGGTAGACATTGCCTATATCGGTCTGTTCGCCGCACTGATCGCTGTGTGTGCCCAGATCGCCGTGCCCATGACCGTGTCCTTTACCATGCAGACCTTTGCCGTTTGCCTGTGCGCCGGACTGCTGGGGTGGAAGCGCTCCACCGTATCCGTGATCGTGTACATTCTGCTGGGTATGGTAGGACTGCCCATCTTTACCGGGTTCAAAAGCGGCGTGGCAGCCATTACCGGTCCCACCGGCGGCTACATTGTCGGCTTTGTCCTGACCGCACTGATCACCGGCGCTTTGGTGCAAAAGTTCGGTCACAAGTTTTGGCAGTTGATCCTGTTTATGGTGATCGGCCTGACTGTGTGCTACGCCTTTGGCACCGTGTGGTTCATCATTGCTTACAAAGCCACATTAAAAGCGGCGCTGGCCACCTGCGTGGTGCCATTCCTGCTGCCGGAGTGTGGCAAGATCCTGCTGGCAGCCCTACTTACCAATCGGCTGATCCGCTTTGTAAAATAAATCTTAAACGACACAAAAAAACGCAAGGTGCGAAATACACCTTGCGTTTTTTATTATCTTATACTGCATAAAGCATTTGCAACAGGCGCTTTCCCGTCGCAGTGGTGAACAGCTTTTCTCTGCCGACTTGCACGGCTTCTTCAGAAAGCCCCTCCTCATACGCATTCACCAAAAAGTCCGCCTCAATTAAAATGCGCAAAGTCAATCGGTCCACACCGGTATAGGTATGGTGTCTGGCCACCAGATCACAAACTTCTTCCACAAAATCCTTTGGCCAGTCTGCAAGCAGTTGGCATACCACCGGCGGGCCCTCCAGCTCTTGGTATTTACCGGCAGAGGAACCGTAATGCAGCTGAGCATTGTGAATACCAATATCATGAAGTGCAGCGGCTGTCAGCAATACGCGCCGCTGCGCGTCGGGCAAATGCTCCCCATCGGCGATCATTTCGGCAAAAGCATACACCTTGATCAAATGCTGTATCCGCTTGGGATCTCCGGCATCATATTGCAGGGCACGGCGCAACGCTTCTCTCGGATCGTTCAAAGGGCTCATTTTTCTGCCTTTACCGCGTCATACTGCTCCAGCACCTCTTTGTCCGGCGCAGGGGTGCACAGGGACACCACCACATTCACCAGCAGACCAAACAGGAACGCAGGCAGCAGCTCGTAAATCTTCAAAACCGGTGCCAGATCGGCAATGCAATACTTCCACAGGAACACCATTACCGCGCCGGCGATCATACCGGCCACAGCGCCGTAGCGGTTGGAGCGCCGCCAAAACAGTGCCAGCAGCATTACCGGACCAAAGGACGCGCCAAAGCCCGCCCAAGCAAAGCTGACGATCTTAAACACAGAAGCGTTAGAATCCCAAGCCATAAAGATGCCTACCACGGCAATACCCAGTAGGGTCACCCGAGCCACGATCATCTTAGCCTTGGCAGACAAATTCAGGTTGAACAGGCTGCCCAAAATATTCTCGCTGACGCCGGAGGAGGCAGCCAACAGCTGGCTGTCCGCCGTGGACATAGTGCTGGCCAAAATGCCCGCCAGGATCACACCTGCCAGCAGTGCAGCAACTACCCCGTGCTGGGACAGCAGATTGGCGATCTGCACAATAATGGTTTCCTTGTCTGCCAGCGCACCCATAGCGCCGTTCTTGACCATAGCGGAGCCAACTACGCCGATCACCACGGCAATGAACATAGAGATCACGACCCAAATGGTAGCAATGCGGCGAGAGGTCTTTAATTTGCGATCATCTTCAATGGCCATAAACCGCAGCAGAATGTGGGGCATACCAAAGTAGCCCAGCCCCCAGGCGGCGGTAGACAAAATTTTCAACAAGTTGTATGTGGCGGATTTGCCGCTTTCCGGGTCATAGGTAGCCGTCATGGACAGATAGCCGCTCATGCTCTGCGCATTCTCCACCACGGCGCCCACGCCGCCGGCCTTAGACACGCCAAACACCAGCACCACCACCAGCGCAATGCTCATTACAATGCTCTGCACTAAGTCAGTGGTAGACGCAGCAGTAAACCCGCCGGTAGCGGTATAGCCCACGATCACAATGGCGGAAATGATCATTGCCACATGATAGTCCATACCGAACAGCGTGCCAAACAGCTTGCCACAGGCAGCAAAACCGGAGGCTGTGTACGGCACAAAGAATACAATAATTAAAATGGCTGCCATGGCGGTAAGAATATGTTTTTTCTCTCCAAATCGACGGGAGAAAAAGTCCGGCACGGTAATGGCGCCAATACGGGCGGAATACCGGCGCAGACGGCGTGCCACCACCAGCCAGTTGATGTAAGTGCCCACACCAAGGCCAATGGCTGTCCATCCCGGATCTGCAACACCGGTCAGATAGGCAACGCCCGGCAGACCCATCAGCAGCCAGCTGGACATATCCGACGCCTCGGCACTCATGGCAGTAACCACCGGCCCCAACCGACGGCCGCCCAAATAGAAATCGTCCACTGTATTGTTGCGCTTGGAGCACACAATACCAATAGCCAGCATAGCGATCAGGTACACGGCTATAGAGATCAGAATACAAACTTGTGCACTGGTCATAAACAGTACCTCCAACAAAATTTGGCGCTTTGCAGCACTACCGGTGCAAAGCAATACAATCTATAGTACCATTTTTTGGCGCCGATGTAAAGAATAAGTTGCGTTTTTCCTTTGATTAGCGCCTATATCCGGCAGGGATAAAAGAATTGACAAGCCGTAGGCAGGTTGCTACAATAAAATTGTATAAAGCTTATATTCCACAAGGAGACGGAAAAATGAAGCAATCGGCAATGCCGCCTCGCACCGGGCGTATAATAGAACTGGATATTGCCAAAGGGTTGGGCATTCTCTCGGTGATCCTGTACAACACCCTGCCCACCTCGCCTTTGCATACGGCGCTGGGCGGCTATGTGATGCCCCTGTTCTTTGTGGTATCCGGGCTGGTCATGCAAAGGGAAGCATGCAGCTTTTCTCTCCGTCGTTTTTGGGAGAAGAACGCCCGGCTGCTGTTTTATTACATTCTGTTCAGCGCCATTTATCTGCTGTGCAGCGCGGTGACCTGTATTGCAGGCCACGGCAACTACAAGGCACTGGCACTGGACGGCATTGCCGCTTTGGTTGGGTGCGGATTTAATGTACTTTGGTTTTTCAGCACCCTGTTTTTTGGCAAACTGCTTTGCAGTCTGCTCATCGGCAGCACGCTGCCCCGCTGGGCACAAGGGTTGTTCCTAGCCGGGCTGTTTTTGCTGGCAGCCGGTGTAGGCAGAGCCGTGGACTTTGCCGCCCTGACCGGCGTGGGCCGGGTGCTGGGCATGGTAGGGCTGACAGTTCTTCGCCCCATGGAGGCGGCCTTTTATCTGTTTATTGGTACCCTGCTGCAAGGTGTGTTTCGTTCTTTGCAAAAGCAGTGTACCAAGCCGGCGATGGTTGTCGCCTGCGGCATTGGCGGCACTGTGCTGACTGTCGGCTGTGGCTTGCTGGCGCAGGCAGCGCCACAGGATATGTACGATTTGACTGCCTCTCGCCCGCTGCTGAGTTTGGCGGCGGCTGCACTGGGCTGCGCCGGAATCCTCGGTATCAGCCTGGCGCTGGGCAAGGTGCCAATGCTGAACAAAGGTCTCGCCTACTTGGGCGTACACGCTCTGTACCTGATGGCCATTCACAACCAGCCCAATTTATATGGCTGGCTCAACAAGCTATCTGTCAAGCTGTGCGCCGGGTTGCCCGGCTGGTATATGCAGGGCATGTTCTTTCTCCTGCTCACCGTGGCGGCGCTGATAATCGCCATGGGACTGGAGCCGCGACTGGATCCGGCAGTGCGCGGCTTGGCTCGCCGCTGCACCGGACAGAGAAAAGATCAGACAAACCCGGAGCACTCTTGACTTTTCGTTCCCGATTTGCTATGATACCAAGGTAACAGCAAGGACGAGAAACAGTACTCCCCCACCCTGTGCAGAGAGAACAGGCGGTCGGTGCAAGCCTGGGCAGGCGGCGGAGGAACCCATCTTTGAGCTGTGCGCCGAACGCAAAGGCTATTAAGGCGTACCGGGAGCTCCCGTTACAGAGCGCGCAGAGTGCAGGCTCAGCCTGAATTTAGGTGGTAACACGGATCAATGATTCGCCCTAAACCGATCGTCACAGATCGGCTTAGGGCTTTATTTTTTGGAGGTTTTTTGTATGAAACTGGAACACTTAGTTGGCGATCGCTTTAAGGAGCGCCCGGCAGACTGTCAGGTAGACAGCCACGCCCTGATGGTGCGCGGCGGCTACATCAAGTATGTGGCAAACGGCATTTACTCCTCTTACCCGCCCTTAAAGCGGGTGCTGAAGAAGCTGGAGCAAATCATGCGGGAAGAGATGGACGCCCTGGACGGTCAGGAAGTGCAGTTCCCGGTGGTGATGCCCGCCTCTCTGTGGGCAGAGTCCGGCCGGTATGAGAGTATCGGCAAAGAGTTGCTGCGCTTTACGGACCGCAACGGTGCCGATATGGTGCTGGGTATGACCCACGAGGAGGCTGCGGTGCAACTGGTGCGAGAATACGCCGGCACCTACACCAAGTACCCCTTTATGATCTATCAAATTCAGACCAAGTTCCGGGACGAGGCGCGCCCCAGAGCCGGACTGATCCGTGTGCGTGAGTTCACTATGAAGGACGCTTACTCCTTCCACACCAGCCAGGAGGACCTGGACGATTATTACGAAAAGTGCCACAAGGCTTATGAGCGCATTTTTGCCCGCGCCGGTGTGCCGGAGGTGATCTCTGTTGCTTCAGACTCCGGTATGATGGGCGGCAGCGTATCCCACGAATTTATGTTCCTGACCCCCATTGGTGAGGACTCTATCGTGCTGTGCGACGACTGCGGATATAAGGCCAACATGGAGGCTGCCGAGTCTATCCTGGAGCCGGTGGAAAATGCCCCCTCCCAGCCGCTGACTAAAGTGCACACCCCGGATATGCACACCATTGAGGAAGTATGCACCTATCTGCACGCCGACTCTAAGGACAGTGCCAAGGCCGTGGTGTACCAGACCAATAATGAAGACAAATATGTGGTACTGTTCCTGCGAGGCGACCTGGAAGTGAACGAGACCAAGCTCACCAACTTTTTGGGTGAGGAAATTCATCCGGCAGTAATTACAGAAGAATGTGGTCTGCACGCCGGCTTTATCGGTCCTGCCAACCTAAGCGGCGACTTTACCGTGCTATACGACCGCTCCCTGGAGGGGCGCAACAACCTGTGTGCCGGTGCCAACGAGACGGATTACCACTACACCGGCGTGGACATGCAGCGGGATGTGCCCGGCGCGGAATACCACGATTTTGCCAAGGTGGTTGAGGGCGGTATCTGCCCCTGCTGCGGCAAAAAGAGCATTCATATTTCCCGTGGTATTGAGGTGGGCAACATCTTCCAGCTGGGCAAGAAGTACACCGAGCCTATGGGTATGACCTATACGGATCGGGACGGCAAGAGCCGTGTGCCGATCATGGGCTGCTACGGCATTGGCGTTGGCCGACTGGCCGCCGCTGTGTGCGAGGCGCACCACGACGACTACGGTCCCATTTGGCCCAAGGCCATTGCCCCCTGGCAGGTGCACCTGTGTGCTGTGCGTGCAGACAATGAAGAAGTGCGCGCCTTTGCCGATACACTGTACAACACCTTGCAGGAGAAGGGCGTAGAAGTGATCTACGATGACCGTTCTGTCAGCGCCGGCGTTATGTTCTCCGACGCAGATCTGCTGGGCGTACCCCTGCGGGTGATCGTCAGCCCCAGGAATCTGAAAAACGGCGTGGTGGAGCTGACCGCCCGGGACAAGAGTTTCTCTGAGACCGCACCCACTGCAGAAGCGGTAGACGCCATTTTGGCCAAGCTGGCAGAATGAGCGTAACGAACCGGCCGATACGCATTTTGTTCGTGTGCCACGGCAACATTTGCCGCTCGCCTATGGCGGAATTCATCTTTAAGGATATGGTGCGGCAGGTGGGACTGGCAGATCAATTTGAGATTGCGTCCGCTGCCACCAGCCGAGAAGAGATCTGGCACGGCAAAGGCAATCCGGTGTACCCGCCTGCCAAGGCAGAGTTGGCTGCCCACGGCTTGTCCTGTGACGGCAAGCGCGCCCGACAGCTGACTGTCGCCGATTATGACTACTACGATCTGCTGCTGGCCATGGATGGCAACAATGTGCGTAATCTGCACCGTATGCTGGGCGGCGACCCGCAGCATAAGATCAAAAAGCTGCTGGACTATGCCCACGGCGGCGATGTGGCCGACCCTTGGTACAGCCGGGATTTCGCCCGCGCTTATCAGGATATCGCCACCGGCTGCCGCGCCCTGCTCACCGCCCTTACAACCAAATAAAAAAACGCCCCGGCACAAAGGCAATGCAACTTTGTACCGGGGTATTTTTATCGGCTTATTTGTCAAACGACGGATTGGTCATATAGTAATTTTTGCTGTTCAGCTTATCGGTGGCTACCCGCAGCCCCTCACCGAAGCGCTGATAATGGACGATCTCCCGCTCCCGCAGGAACTTGATTGGTTGGATAATATCCGGATCGTCTACCAGGCGCAGAATGTTGTCATAGGTGACCCGCGCCTTTTGCTCCGCCGCCAGATCCTCGTTCAGGTCGGCAATGGTGTCGCCCTTTACGCCGATACTCGCTGCGTTCCAAGGGGAGCCACTGGCAGAGGTTGGATACACACCGGCGGTGTGATCCACAAAGTAGGCGGCAAATCCGGGATTTTCTTCGATCTGCTTTTCCGTCAAGTTGCGGGTCAGTTGGTGCACCATGGCGCCGATCATTTCCAGGTGCCCCAGCTCCTCCACACCAATGTCCGTGAGCAGACCCTTCAACTCCGGATACGGCATAGAATACCGCTGGGACAAATAGCGCAGACTGGCACCCAGTTCCCCATCCGGGCCGCCGTACTGACTGATGATAATGGACGCAGCGCGGGGATCCGGATTCTTAATATTGATGGGGTATTGCAATTTTTTTATATAACTAAACATACCATCTCTCCTTTTCTCTGCATACTATGCAGAGACGCCTGTTTGGGTGCGCATAGAAAGCGAGCCGTCAAAGCAAATTCCGTCCTTTTTGTGCAAATCGGTTGCCACGCAGGGCAAAATGTGGTAAAATAAAGGCTCCAAAAAATCCCGCTGTTAGGGCAGAAAGCGAAGGTAGAATCATGGATGTATTTGAGGGAATCACAGCGCTGGCAGATTACGGCGTACGCACCGGCCTGATTGAAGAGGCGGATCGCACCTGGGCTGTCAATGCGTTGCTGGCGGCGCTGGAGCTGGACGCATACGAGGAACGCACCGTCACCGGCCAACCGGCACTGACGGAAATTTTAGACTCTCTGCTAAACTATGCTTGCGCAAACGGGCTGTGCCAGGACTCTGTGGTGTACCGGGATCTTTTTGACACCAAGCTGATGGGTCTGCTGACCCCGCGACCCTCTGCGGTGATCCGCCGATTTTGGGATCTGTACGCAGAGAGCCCCAAGGCAGCCACAGATGATTACTACGCCTTTAGCAAGACCACCAATTACATTCGTGCGGACCGACTGGCCAAGGACGCTAAGTGGATCACTCCCACCCCTTACGGCGATATGGATATAACCATCAATCTATCCAAGCCGGAGAAGGACCCCAAGGCCATTGCGGCTGCCCTGCAAATGAAGCAAAGCGCTTACCCCAAGTGCCAGCTGTGCAAGGAGAACGAGGGCTACGCCGGGCGGGTCAATCACCCGGCACGGCAAAACCACCGGATCATTCCCCTGGAAATGGGCGGCGGCCCCTGGTTCTTGCAGTATTCGCCTTACGGCTACTATAACGAGCACTGTATTGTATTTAACAGCCGGCACACGCCGATGAAAATCGACCGCAGCGCGTTCCAAAAGCTGTTTGATTTTGTAGAAAAGTTTCCCCACTATTTTGTAGGCTCCAATGCAGACCTGCCCATCGTAGGCGGCTCCATTCTCACCCACGAGCACTTCCAAGGCGGGCACTATACCTTTGCTATGACAAAGGCACCGATAGAGACCCCCTATGCCTTTGCCGGATATAAAGATATTGAGGCCGGAATCGTCAAGTGGCCCATGTCCGTACTGCGCCTGCGTGGGGATGAACCGGCGCGCATTTGCGACCTGGCAGACAAAGTGCTGCAAGCCTGGCGCGGCTATACGGACCCGGATGCCTTTATCTACGCCGAGACCGATGGCACACCCCACAACACCATTACCCCCATCGCACGGTTCCGGAACGGTAAATATGAACTGGATCTGGTGCTGCGCAACAACATTACCACCCCGGCATGCCCGGACGGACTGTACCACCCCCACCCGGAATACCATCATATTAAGAAAGAGAATATCGGCCTGATTGAGGTTATGGGTTTGGCAGTACTGCCCGCCCGGTTAAAGACAGAGCTGGAGCTGTTGCGTGACGCACTGCTCCATGGCACAGACATTGCCGCCGACGAACGCATTGCCAAACACAAGGACTGGGCAATGGAGATCGCCGCCAAGAACGCCTTAACCGCCGAGAATTGCATGGACATTCTGCAACAGGAAGTGGGCAAAGTCTTTGCTGCCATTTTGGAGCAGTGCGGCGTGTTTGACCGTAATGAAGCCGGTAAAGCCCAGTTTCTGCGCTTCCTAAGCAGCATAGAAACAGCATAAAATAAATAGACGCAAAGAAGCCGCACAGAAAGATCTGTGCGGCTTTGTTCTGTGCATTTATAATCAGACTTTGATCTGCACGGCTTTGCGGTACACCGCCAGGGCAATACCGGCGGTGAACAACTCGGTGATCCAAAAGGCATGCCACACACCGGCGGCGCCCAGCACTCGACTCAGCAGGAATGCCAACGGGACGATGATGACCAAATACCGGCAAAGAGAAATCACTAAGGACGGCGTGCCCTTGCCCAGTCCCTCCAGCGCACCGGAAGCAGTCACCGATACGGCGGACACAATGAACCCGCCGCTGATGATTCGCAGCGCTGTTTTACCGGCGGCAACAGTAGCTGCATTCTCGGTAAAAAGACCGATCAGTTGACCGGGAATCACCAGGCACAGCACGGTGCCCACCACCATAATGGCAGCAGTCATCACTAATACGGTGCGGAAGATCTGCTTGACCCGCCCATATTCCTTGGCGCCGTAATTGAACCCAATCACCGGGCGCATGCCCTGCACAATGCCGTTGGCCGGCAGGTACAGAAACGTTTGCAGTTTGTAATATGCGCCTAAAATCAGCACATAGGTTTGAGAGAATGTAGCCAAGATGGCGTTCAGTGCAGAGATCAGCACCGAAGGCAAAGCCAAATTCAGTACCGCCGGAATACCGATGGCATACAAGCGACCCACCAGGTGCCGGGACGGCCGAAGATGCTGCAAGCGGATCTTGACAGAAATGGGGCGCAGGTAATAGAACAGCAGGTAGATCACCAGAGTAAGCACCTGACCCAGCCCGGTAGCCAGCGCTGCGCCGTCAATGCCCATTTTGGGGAACGGCCCCAGACCGAAGATCAACAGCGGATCCAAAATAATATTGGCCAGGCACCCCAGGCCCAGACCCACCATGGTCACCTTCATACGACCGACTGCCTGAAAAATCTTTTCAAATGCCAAGTCTGCGTTGATAATAATGGAAAAACCAAACACAATACGCCCGTAGCGCACTCCCAGATCGATCACCGCTTGATCCTTGGTAAACGCCTGCAAAAACAGCGGAATGATGGCAATACACACGCCGGTGAGCAGCACCCCGTGCACCAGCGCCCACAGCATACCCTGCGTGGCTGCCTGGTCCGCGCGTTTCTGCTTTCCGGCGCCCAAATACAAAGCGATCACGGCGCTGATCCCCACGCCAAAGCCGATGGCAATGGCGTTGACCAGATTTTGCAAGGGATACACCAGGGACAACGCCGTCATAGCGTCCTCGCTGATGCGGGCCACAAAGTAGCTGTCTACAATATTATAAAGGGCGTTCACCAGCATGGAGAGCACCATGGGCAGCGCCATAGAGGTAATCAGCGGCAACACTGCCTTTTTGCGCATAAACTGTTCGTCCATCTGTTTTCCTTTCTGCGTGCAGGTATAAAAAAGCCACGCACTCCAAAGAGTGTGTGGCGAAAAGATGAGCAACTCCGGAAAAATCCACAACCGAATTTTCGTCCCGTATTGTAGCATAGCTGCCGCCTGCTGTCAAGCGGCAGCAAAAAAACGAAAAAAATTTACCGAACCCCCTTGACTTGGAGTAAACTCAAAGTGCTATGATAAAAGAAACCAAAACAAGGAGATTTTATCTATGAAATACGCAACAGAAGAAGCCTTTGTCGGTGCCAACGCATTTGGCAAAGGCGCCGCCAACACGGCTTATGCCCAATACTTTGTAGGCAATTCTTATCTGAATCCCCTTACCGATCCCCAGGTCACGGCGCTGCATTTGTCCAATGTGACCTTTGAGCCGGGGTGCCGCAACAACTGGCACATTCACCACGCCACAAAAGGCGGCGGTCAGTTGCTGATCTGCACCGCCGGTGAGGGCTGGTACCAGGAATGGGGAAAGGCTCCGGTAGCGCTGCACGAGGGCATGGTCATCACCATTCCGCCGGAGGTTAAGCACTGGCACGGCGCTAAGGGCGACAGTTGGTTCTCCCACATTGCTATGGAAGTGCCCGGTGAGAATGCCTCTAACGAATGGTGCGAGCCGGTGAGCGACGCAGATTATAACGCACTGGAGGAAGAAAAATGAGTTTGCAAAGCACAGACCCGGAATACACCCAGCGACTGGGCGCATTTCTTGAAGAAGTAAGAAACGAACCGGACAGCATGCTGGAGCCCACCACCCGCTGGCTGGCGATTCTGGCCACTCTCACCGGCAACGGCAGTGTAGACGCCTACAAAGAGGCACTGCCCCAAGCGCTGCAAGAGGGGCTTGACCCGGTGGCAGTCAAAGAGATGGTGTACCAGGCCACCGATTACCTGGGCTATGGCCGTGCGCTGCCGTTTCTGCACGCCACCAACGACGCGCTGACCGCCGCCGGCATTGCCCTACCACTACCCGGCCAGGCAACCACCACCATGAATGATCGGCTGGAGAAAGGCATTGCCGCCCAAGTCAAAATCTTTGGCGAACACATGAATGAGGCTTGGAAAGCCGGCACCGTCAACCGCTATTTGGCAGCCAACTGCTTTGGCGATTACTACACCCGCACCGGGTTGGATCTGGCCCAGCGAGAGATGATCACCTTCTGCTTTCTCTCTGCCCAAGGGGGCTGCGAGCCCCAGTTGATTGCCCACGCCAAGGGCAATATGAACATGGGCAACGACGCAGCATTCCTGACCAAAGTGGTGCTCCAGTGTCTGCCCTACATCGGCTATCCTCGCAGCCTAAACGCCATGGGCTGCATTGCGAAGGCCGCCAAACAATAATCAATAAGCAAAAACACCCCTGCACAGCAGCAAGCCGTGCGGGGGTGTTTTGTATCTAAATGCAGTTATAGGATGGTGGCGTGGCTGCCGCCGGTGGGAGCCTTGGTGACCAAAATCTGCCGGTCGATGGCCGCGCGCAGGTCCGCCACATGGGAGATGATTCCCACCAACCGGTCGCTGCGAGCCAGATCCGTCAGGGCGTGCAGTGCCTGGTGGAGGGACTCCTCGTCCAGAGAGCCGAAGCCCTCGTCCACAAACATCGCGTCCAGCCGCACGCCGCCGGCGGCGCTCTGTACTCGATCCGACAGCCCCAGCGCCAGCGACAAAGAGGCCTTAAAGGACTCGCCGCCGGACAAACTCTTTACACTGCGGGTGGTGCCGTTATAATGGTCGATCACATCCAGATCCAGTCCGGACTGGTTGCGATTGTTCTCTGCCGTTTGGCGGCGCACCAGCTCGTACTGTCCGCCAGACATAACCATAAAGCGGGTGTTGGCACAGGCCAGCACCGCGTCCAAGTCCTGCATTTGCACATAGGTCTCCAAGGTGACCTTTTCTTTACCGGTCAAGTTGCCGGTGGCAGTATCTGCCAAGGCTTTTATCCAGCCGTAGCGGTGCTCCGCCGCCTCCAGTTCGGCCGCCGTGTGCCGCATTTGATCCAGCACCGTTTGATTGGTCTGGAGCCGCACAGCCAGTGTCTTGCCTTGATCGGTCAGCGTATGCAGCCAGGTCTGCAACTGCGCCAGCTGGGCGCGCAATGCCGCCGGGTCCGCTGCCGGGCAAGCCTCCAACTGCTGCCGGGTCTGCTGCAAAGTGGCTGTCAAGGCCGCCGCCTGCTTGTCCAGCTCTGCCACGGCAGCTTGCGCCTTTTGGTGTGCCTGTTCTAAGGCATTTCGTTTCTCCGTTAAACGACGCTGTTCCTCTTCCGCAGCTGACTGGGTAGCAAAAGGCAATTCTGCCGCCAATTCGCTACACCGACTTTGCTGCTGCTTGACCTCTTGTTGCAGCTGCTGCACCTGCAATTGCAATTCCGTTTGCTGCCGGACACGCGCTGTGGTGCGCGCGGTGACTTGCGGCAAAGCCTGCTCCACCTGCGCCGCTTCTTCTGCGGCTGCCTGGGCGGCCTGCTTATTCGCTTCCGCCACGGTACAAGCCGTCTGTGCCTGTGACAGCGCTTCTGCCAAAACCGATTGCGGCTCCTCCGGCAAATCACCAAGTAGCGCTTGCCACCCGGCAATAAACGCCCGCTGCTGTTCTCGGTACTGTCCCTTTGCGCCACCGGCGGACTGGCTGGCAGTCGTGGCCTTTGCCATAGCGGATCGGGCCGCCTGCTGGGTTGCCTCCAACTGCGACTGTGTAGGCGCCTGCGTGGGCAAAATCGCCGGATGAGGGTGTTCCGTGGCGCCGCACACCGGGCAAGGTGCACCCGGCTGTAAATCTGCCGCCAACACCCCGGCTTGGCTGTCCAGAAAAGCCCGGTTCTGGCGCTGATAATCCTGCTCCAATCGCTGGGCGTGCGCTGCCGCAGCCTGGTAATCGGCAGCAGCACGGCGATAAGTATTTTCCGTAGTTTGCAGCGCAGCCCGCTGCTGTTCTAAAGCAGTCAACGCCTCTACCTTTTGCCGGGCCTGTGTACAGGCAGCCTTGGCCTGCTCCAACCCGGCGGCCGCCCCTTGCAGTTCCTGCCGCCGCTGTTCCAAACGGGTTTGTTCCGCGCGGGCTTTTTCCGCAGCGTCACCGGCTGCTGTGTATGCCGCTGTTTGCTGCTCTGCCTGCTGCTGCACCTCTGCCAAGATCTGCTGTGCTTTGGTCAGCCGGTCGTACTTGGGCAGCTGGGCTTGCAGCAAAGCCAGGCGGGCAGTAAGCGGTTTCGTCTCCTCTGCCTGTGCGGCGCACTGTTTCAATCTATCCGCTGCCGCCGCTTGCTTGGGAGTCAATTCCGCCTGCTGCCGGGTCAGCTCTTGCAGCTGTTGTTCCAGTTTTAAACGGCGCTCCGCAGCTGTCAATGCTGCCCGGTCAGCTTGCATTTTCTCTTGTATTTCTGCCGTTTGGCGGGTGTTCTCCGCAGCGGCAGTCGTGTCTAACTGAATCAGCTGTTCCAACACCTCTCGGCTTTCAGAAAAGGGCAGCTGACCTTGTTGCAGCGCCCGGGCTTTGGCAAACAGCATAGAGTCCTCCGGGCAGCGCACCCCTTCGCCGTATTGGCGCAATTTTTCCTGCCCGGCGTCATAGGCGCGCTTTACCTCCAAAGCAGACTGTCGCAGCTTCTCCTGCAAGCAGGCATACCGCCCGGTATCAAACAGCTTTTGGAAGATGCGGCTGCGATCCTCTGTCTTGGCAAGCAGCAAACGCAAAAAATCCCCTTGCGCCAGCATGGCGATTTGGCAAAACTGATCGTGATCCAGCCCAAGCAAGGCGGTGATTTCGTCATCCACTTCCGTTTGTTTGGTAATCACCCGACCGTCCGGGCAGGTCAGCTCCGCCATAGCGTGCTGGGTAGTCATGCCCTCACCCCGGGTCTTGGGCCGCCGGTATTCCGGGCTGCGGCGCACAGTGTACACCGCCCGGTCGTATGCAAAAGTCAACTCTGCAAAGGTGGGAGTCTCCGGTGCTGCGTACTTGGAGCGCAAGGTGGATGGCTCCCGGCTTTTGCCGCTGGCCTTGCCATACAGTGCAAAAATAATGCCGTCAAAAATAGTGGTCTTGCCGGCACCGGTATCGCCGGTAATCAAATACACGCCGCCGGTACCCAGCTTGGAAAAATCCAGCACCTGCTCCCGAGCATAAGGACCAAAGGCGGACAAAGTAAGTTTTAGCGGTCTCATACTTTCTCCTCCCACACACTTTCCATCTGGCTGCGCAAAAAGGCAGCCTGCTCTTCTGTCAGATCCGTACCGTTTTGGCGGCGGTAAAATTCTGCAAACACATCAAACGGCGACTGCTTTTCCGTCGCCGCACCGTCATGCACCTGCCCCAGGGCACGGGTGCGGGCGTTGTCGTAGTCCAGCAGCATTAAGTAAGGATAAATACTGCGCAGGCGACCCATGGCGTCCGGCACATCCTGCTCATCCGTCAGCGTAATATGCAGATAATTCTGTTGAAAATCTCCGTTGGTATAATAGTCCCGGGCGGTCAGTTCCATATAGCTACCCCGCAGCTGCGTTAAATCTCTGCGAGGGGACAGCGGCACCGTGCGCACTTGCAGGTCCCCTTTTGCCCCCAGTTCCACCACGGTCACGCTTTTTTGGTGCCCTGCCTCTGAAAAGGAATACTTCAGTGGGGAGCCGCAGTACCGCAGCCGCGGGCTGCCCATATTCTGGGGGCGATGAATATGCCCCAGCGCCACATAGTCAAAGGGGTCAAACACGCTGCCGTCCACATTGTCCGTACCGCCTACGGACAGTTCCTCTGAGTCCGAGGTGGCAGCGCCGGTAACGAACTGGTGCGTCAGCAGCACATTGCGCCGGGAGGTATCCACCTGCATAGCGCTGACAGCGGCGGACAGTGCGTCCGTATAGCTGTCAATCTCCGCCTCAGGAAAATAGCGGCGCACATGAGCGGGCTTCACAAAGGGGAGCATATAAATGCCCACTTCGCCCCATTTATCCGTCAGCACAAAGGGCTGCACCCCACCGTCATAAACCGGCGAAAAGTGTACCCCGCTGCCATCCATAAGCCGACTGCCAAAGGCCAGCCGCTCCGGGGAGTCGTGGTTGCCGCTGATGGCAAACACCGGCACCTTTCGCTGCGCCAAATGATAAAAAAAATCGTCGCACAATGCCACAGCCTCCGCCGACGGCACCGCCTTGTCATAAATATCTCCGCAGATCAGCACACCGTCCGGCTGCTCTGCGGCAATGCAGTCAATGATCTGCTGCAGAATATATGCCTGATCCTCCAGCATAGAAAAGCCGTGCACCCGCTTGCCCAGGTGCAGATCGGATAAATGCAAAAACTTCATATCAGTTCTCCTTCATCTGTGCCGCGCACATTAAGTTCACTTTATCATAAACGCAAGGGCATTGCAAGCCGCCGTCCATTTTTTCGCCCGGGTGCAATTTTTTCCATAGAGAATTGATTTTGCAGAGGTAGTCCTATATAATGGAAATGAACAGATATAAGGGGGAATCAATATGCAAACCATTACCCGCACCACACCCTGCGGTGCACTGCAAGGGCTGGAGCTGGAGGACCACCTGGAGTACCGTGGCATTCGCTACGCCACCGCCGCCCGTTGGGAATATCCCCGGCCGGTAGAGCACTGGGAGGGCGTTTACGACGCCACCCAATTCGGTGCCTGCTGCTACCAGCACCGGGGCTTTGACGAGGATACCAAGGTCAATCCTTTTTACAGTAAAGAATTTCGGGTAGGCTGCCATTTCACTTACAGCGAGGACTGCCAGTACCTGAACATTTGGGCGCCTAAGGACGCCAAGGACTGCCCGGTGCTCATTTACATTCACGGGGGCAGCTTTACCGGCGGCTCCACCGACGAACGCCACATCAGCGGCACCGCTTACGCAAAAAAAGGCGTGATCTTTGTAGCCATGAATTACCGGCTGGGACCCTATGGCTTTTGCGCCCACCCGCAGCTGAAAGAAGCGGACGGCACCTGCGGCAACTACGGGCTATACGACCAGCTGGAGGCGATCCGCTGGGTGCGCCGCAACATTGCAGCCCTGGGCGGCGACCCCCACCGCGTAACGCTGCTGGGGCAGAGCGCCGGGGCGATGAGCGTGGATATTCTCATCTCCTCTCCCCTGTGCCGGGACTGGTACCGAGGCGCCATTATGATGAGCGGACCGGGACTGCAACGGGCAGCCGCACGCCCCCAATCCATTGAAAAGGTGGGTAAATTCTGGGACCAAATCTGCCAAAACGCCGGAGCAGCAGATATGAACGCCCTGCGCCAAACAGATGCCCGCACCCTGTATTACGCCTGGCTGGACGCCTGTAAAAGCGACAAACTCAGTATGCTCTACACCTTCCCTGTGTTTGATGGCAAGCTGCTGACCAAAGCCACATTCAATATGCGCACCATACCCAAAATGCCAAAGATCCTGGGCATGACCAACGCGGATATGATTCCTGCCCTTGTGTCCGGTCTGATCCGCCGCTGGGCTCATGACGACAAGGGCAGCCCCTGCTACGCCTACTGTTTTGACCGGGATCTGCCCGGCGACAACTACGGCGCCTGGCACACGGCAGACCTGCTTTATGCCTTTGGTACACTGCAAAACAACTGGCGACCCTTTACCGATACGGACAGGGAGATCTCTCGTCAAATGGTGGCGGCCTTTGCCAACTTTGTCAAGTGTGGCAATCCCAACTGCAACGCCCTGCCCCGCTGGAAAGCAGGCACCGCCAAGGTCATGCGCTTTGGTGACCCCAGCCGTATGGCGCCCTTCCCGGACGGCCGTCTCATTAAAGAAACACTTCATAACAAAGGACCGGTATAAATGAAATTTGACCACAACTTTACCCAAACCACCGCCACGCCCACCGGGCGCACTTATGCCGCCGACGGCTGGCAGGCGCAGTTGGACTTTCTCTCCGGCAGCTGCCTGCGTGTGGCGCTCTATCGTAACGCAGACGACCTGCTGCCCACCTTTAATATTGACCCGGACAACGCGTCCATCGGCCCCCAGGGCAGAGCGCGACTGAGTACCGTGGGTTTTCAGCCGACAGCGCCCACTGTCACGGAGAACGATAGCGGCACCGCCTTTGCCTTGCCTTGCGGGGTAACGGCAGAGCTGGATTTCCACAATCTGCTGCTCACCTACAAGATCGGCGATCGGGTGCTCTTTGCGGATCGAGGGCCGTTGGCCTATAATTTGGACAAAGAGTTTGGCACCGGCGCCACTCACTACATCACGCGGGAGCGGGATGAGCGGATCTACGGCCTGGGCGATAAGGGCGGCAGCGTGAACAAAGCCGGGCGACGCTTTCGCATAGACACAGCGGACAGCATGGGCTTTGACGCCGCCATGACCGACCCGCTTTACAAGCACACGCCCTTTTACATCTGCCAAAACAGCGTAGGCTGCTACGGCATTTTCTATGACACCACGGCCCCCGGTGAGATGGATCTGGGCCGGGAGATCAACAACTACTACCCGCCGTTTAAGTGTTATCGCTCTGCTGAAGACTGCCTGGTGTACTATGTATTCTTTGGCAGCAAGTTAGAGATCTTGCAGCAGTTTTGCCGCACAGTGGGCCGCCAGCCGCTGCCCCCCAAGTGGAGCTTTGACTACTGCGCCAGTACCATGGCTTATACGGACGCCCCCAAGTCAGAAGAAAAGATGGACGCGTTCCTTGCCAAAGTGCGGGAGCTGGATCTGAATTGCAGCGGGTTTTATCTGTCCTCCGGCTACACCGCCATCGGCAACCAGCGCTGCGTGTTCCACTGGAACAGAGAGAAGTTCCCGGACCCGGCACGGTTTATCGGTAAATTCAACGCCGCCGGAGTGCACCTGATTCCCAACATCAAGCCGGCGTTCCTAACCAGCCACCCGATGTACGATGACCTGGCGGCCAAGGGTCTCTTTGTCAAGAATGCAGACGGCAGCCCCTATGTTACCCAGTTTTGGGACGGCCTGGGCAGTTACCTGGACTTTACGAACCCGGAGGCCTTTGCTTTTTGGCACGATCAGGTGACGGAAAAACTGCTGCAAAACGGCATGGACGCCACTTGGAACGACAATAACGAATTTGACATTCAGGACCCTACCGCCGTGGCTGTGGGCTTTGGCGGCAAGGCGGCCCCGGCTGCCCACATTCGCCCGGCGCTCACCTACTTAATGGTACTCAGTTCTTACCGAGCGCAAACGGAAATGCGCCCGGCAGAACGGCCGTTTCTCTCCACCCGCAGTGCCGGGATCGGTCTGCGACGGTTGGCCCAAACCTGGAGCGGTGACAACTATACATCCTTCCACGATCTGCGCTACTGTCACTATGTAGGCATGACCCTGAGCCTGTCCGGCTTTTACTTTTACGGCCACGATCTGGGCGGTTTTTCCGGGGAAATGCCTTCCAAGGAGCTGCTGCTGCGTTGGATCCAGCACGGTGTATTTGAGCCCCGCTTTACCATTCATTCCTGGAATGCGGACGGCTCCGCCACCATGCCCTGGAGCTATCCGGAGGTGATGGACAGTGTGCATGCCCTGTTTGACCAGCGTAAGGCTCTGCTGCCCTACTATTACAGCACCGCCTACCGCAGCGTACAGGAGGAGCTGCCCTTGCAGGCACCCCTGTGTCTTTATTATGACGACCGGCAAATCCATCCGGACGATCCTGCCTTTTTGCTGGGGCGCGACCTGCTGGCAGCCTGCGTGCTGGATCAAGGCATAGAGGATATAGAAGTCTACTTGCCGTCCGGTGAGATCTGGTACAAGGACGATCGGTGTTACACCGGCGGGCAGACAGTGGCACTGCACATTCCCGCTACCGGCACCGTGCCCTATTTTGTGCGTGGCGGCTGCGTATTCCCTCTGGACATTGGGCCTACCGGGTTCCAAAAGCCCAGTCGGGTGCAGTTCACCGTTTATCCCATTGCCGACGGCACCTTCCAAAGCCGCTACTTTGATGATGACGGCCACACCTATGCCTACCGGGACGGTCACTGCGTGGACGCGGTCTTTACCGTTGCTTGTGCTGCCGATACCGTTACCGTGCAGGTAGAAAATCGGGGCGACACCCCCTTTGCACCGAACATTCGCCTAACCCCGGCAGACCACCGGCAGCTGATTATCAAGTAAATCCAAACATAAAGCAGTCGATAAAAATCGACTGCTTTTTTTACGGAAATCAAAAAAAGTTCAAAAAAGTCTTGACTTAGAGTCAACTCAAAGGTATATACTACCCTTGAAACGAGGTGAGCCTATGACCATTAAAGAAGTCAGCGAAAAGTACAACATTTCCCAAGACACCCTGCGCTACTACGAGCGGGTGGGTATGATCCCCCAGGTGCACCGCACAGGCGGCGGCATTCGGGATTATCAAGAAGACGATCTTGGCTGGGTAGAACTGGCCATTTGTATGCGCAGCGCCGGTCTGCCGGTAGAGGTGATGATCGAGTATGTGCGGCTCTATATGCAGGGCGACAGCACCATTCCCGACCGGTTGCAACTGCTGCTGGACCAGAAAGTCGCACTGGAGGCCCAAATGGCAGACACGCAGCGTATGCTGGACAAATTGGAGTACAAGATCTCTCGCTACCAGGTGGCGGTAAAAACCGGCAAGCTCACCTGGGATTAACAAAAGGAGAAAACGCAAAATGTATTTGGAAAAGATCAACGGCCCTGCCGATGTAAAAGCCTTAAACAGCCCAGAGCGCACAGTCCTGGCGACAGAAATGCGCACCGCGCTGATTCAAAAACTCAGCCACCACGGCGGCCACTGCGGTCCCAATCTGGGACTGGTGGAGGCCACCATTGCCCTGCACACGGTGTTTGACTCCCCCAAGGACCGGTTTGTCTTTGATGTGTCCCACCAGACCTATCCCCACAAGATGCTTACCGGGCGCAGCTACGGCTTCTTAGACCCGGCCCGGTATGACGATATTACCGGGTACAGCGCGCCCCAGGAGAGCGCCCACGACCCCTTTACGCTGGGCCATACTTCCACCTCCGTCAGCCTGGCCTGCGGCTTGGCAAAGGCCCGGGACGCTAAGGGCGAGCACCACAATGTGGTGGCCATTATCGGCGACGGCTCTCTGTCCGGCGGCGAGGCACTGGAGGGGCTGGACCTGGCCGGTGAGATGGACAGCAATCTGATCATCGTGGTCAACGACAACGGTATGTCCATTGCAGAGAACCACGGCGGCATTTATAAAAATTTGAAGCTGCTGCGCCAAACCGGCGGCAAGGCAGAGTGCAACCTGTTCCGCGCTATGGGGCTTGATTATGTATTCCAGCCGGATGGCAATAACACAGACGCGCTGATTGAGACCTTTCAGCAGGTCAAGGACTGCGACCACCCGGTAGTGGTGCACATTGTCACCGAGAAAGGCAAGGGCTACGCCCCGGCAGAAACCCACAAGGAGAACTGGCACTGGTGTATGCCCTTCGACCCTAAAACCGGCGAGAGCACAGTGCACTTTGAGGGCGAGGACTACGGCGATCTGACCGCCCGGTATCTGCTGGAGGAAATGCAAAAGGACCCCAAAGTGGTGGCCATCACCTCCGGCACCCCCACCGTATTCGGCTTTACCGAGGATCTGCGCAAGCAGGCAGGCAAACAATTCATGGATGTGGGCATTGCCGAGGAGACCGCCGTAGCGCTGGCCAGCGGACTGGCTGCCGGCGGTGCCAAGCCGGTGTATGGCGTGTACAGCTCCTTTTTGCAGCGCACCTATGACCAGCTGAGCCAGGACCTGTGCATCAATAACAACCCGGCCTCTCTGCTGGTGTTCGCCGCCTCTGTGTACGGTATGAACGATGTGACCCACCTGGGCATCTTTGACATTCCCATGATCTCTAACATTCCCAACCTGGTGTACCTGGCCCCCGCCACCAAGGAGGAGTATTTTGCCATGCTGCACTGGAGCATGACGCAACGGGAGCACCCGGTAGCCATTCGCGTACCGGCCTGCGGCGTACTCTCCGACGGCAAGACAGTCACCAAGGACTTTGGCAAGCTGAACACCTATGAAGTGACCCAGGCGGGCAGCGATGTGGCCTTTATCGGCCTGGGCAGCTTTTATCCCCTGGCACAGCAAGCGGCTGCGGAATATGAAAAGCGCACCGGCGTGCGCCCCACGGTGATCAACCCCTACTATATCACCGGGCTGGACAAGGAACTGCTGGCCCAGTTGGGCAAGACCCATAAAACCGTAGTCACCCTGGAGGACGGCGTGCTGGACGGCGGCTTTGGCCAAAAAATCGCAGCCTACTACGGCAAAACAGACACCAAGGTGCTGTGCTACGGCCTGCAAAAAGAATTCCTTGATCGATACGATGTGCAGTCGGTGCTGGAAGAAAACCGCCTGACCTCCGCACAAATTAGCGACGATCTGCAAAACCTGTAAGGAGAACGAAAATGGCAATAACATTGGTGGTCTATTATTCCCAATCCCGGGGCAATACCAAGAAGATCGCCCGGGAGATCGCGTCCACCCTGGGTGCAGACCTGGCGGCCATTGACACGGTGCAGCCCTACAACTGCTCTTATGACGAGTTGGTGTACGGTCTGTCCAAGACAGAGACGCAAAACAAGGTCTGCCCGCCCATCAAGCCCCTGGACAAGGACCCGGCATACTATGACCGCATTGTGCTGGGCACCCCCACCTGGTGGTACACCATGGCCCCGGCTGTGCGCACTTTCTTAACAGAAACGGATCTGACCGGCAAAGAGTTGGTCCTGTTTGCCACCCACGGCGGCTGGCCCGGCCATGCGCTGGCGGACATGAAAGCCTGCGCCAAGGGCGCAAAAGTCATAGCCCAAACGGATGTGCAGTTCGACTCCACCGGCGGCGACCGCCAAGAGACCCCCATGCCCGCCGTCACCGCCTGGGCAGAAAAGCTGAAATAACCGGCCATACCAAAACGACCCGCCGACTTCTGCCGGCGGGTTTTATTTTATGGTGGATATTTGGCTGCGGGTTTGCTATAATAGAGATAAGATCAAAGAAAGGAAGTGCAACGATGCCTTATATTAAGAATGTACCTCATGAGGCGATTTTCCGTCTTGCAGATCAAGTCCAGGTGCAGCCCGGCCAAGTGGTCAGCAAAACCCTGGCGCAGAATGACGCCGTCAGCGTGACCCTGTTTGCCTTTGCAGCCGGTGAGGAGATCGGCACCCATGATTCCACCGGCGACGCTATGGTTACCGTGCTGGAGGGTGTGGGTCAGTTCACCGTAGACGGTGTGCCCTACCTGGTAAAGCCCGGCGAGGCGCTGGTGATGCCCGCCAAAAAGCCCCATTCGGTGTACGCCCCGGAGAATTTCAAGTGGATGCTGACCGTCGTCTTCCCCCACAACAACTAAACAGCGCAAAGAACGGATGGCACATAGCCATCCGTTCTTTTTTATCTATACAAAAAATCACCCCAAGGCTTGCAACCTTGGGGTGTTCTCATGGGCATTCTTATTTCTTCTGAGGGCCGTTGTAGCCATTCTTTTCCTGGAAAGCAGCGATCTTGTCGATCACGCCAAGGATCACATCAAAGCCGTCGCCTACGGTCTCCATCTCAAACCGCTCCGGCATATCCCGCCAGGTGTGGTAATAATAGGTGAGCATGGGGTTCTGGGCCGCAAAGGTCACGGACTTAATACCCGCGCGGGTCATAGGTGTAGAGTCGCAGCCGCCAACGGGATTGTGGATACAACCGTTTGTCTTGCTCTCGATACCCATCTCGTTAAAGGTGTCCTTAAACATCTTTTCCATATCCGTATCAAAGCGCACGCCCTGCCAGTCGTCCTTGATCACCACTTCAAAATACTCTTTATCTGCCACAGAGTCAATGTTAATGTTCCAGGCGTTCTGGGACAGATCGTCAAAGCGGTGCTCCTGGGCAAAGTACATGGAGCCGCGTAGACCCGCCTCCTCAGAGCCGATATTGGCGTCTACAATGCGGCAGTTCTTAGGCATCTTTTCCGGGTGCTCCTTGAAATACTTGATCACCGCATAGCTTAGGCCAATGCCGGTGGCGTTATCCATAGCGCCGCGAGAAGCGTTGCGGGGATTAGGATCGCCCCACATCACCACAAACAGAGAACCAATGGCGGTAACGATGGGCACGAAGTTCATAATGAACATAAAGGTGTTCCAGCCCTGAGAGGCCAGCATGGTCTGTGCCCACTGGGCGCCGGCGTAATTGCAAATGTTCACGACAGCCATAAACACAGAAAACAGCGCAATAAAGAAAAAGCAAACCGCGCCGAAGCCCACCTTGCCATATGTAGCGATCAGGCCCATAATCGGCTTGGTCTTGGCATACTTATATGCGTGCTCACTGTGGCGCCAGCACCAGGACGTATCCGTATGGCCGGACAGGATAATGGTATAGTCATACTTGCCGTCCTCCGGCTCCAGCACGCCAAGGGTATTGCGGCTGATCTCCTGGGGGAAGAACATATCAAACCAGGTCTTGTAGAAAAAGCAGCTCATCACCAGCCAAAAGATCGTAATGAGACCCAGCGCAGCCAGGGCGTACCACAGCTTATTAAAGCCGCTGGCCAGGGCAATAATGGCGCCGATGCTCAGGATCACGCCGGACCAACCGGCATAGGACAGACCGCCGATACCGGAACGGGGTGAAACGGCGAACTCCTCCGTCTTCGGTTCAATGCCGATGTCGCGCAGCTTGTCGCCCATATACTGATGAAATTTGATTTCACCGTCGGAACCGGGCAAGCGGGAGCCGATCTTGTGTGCGGCGTGTTCCACAATGTCCATAGCTTCGCGGGCATAGGATTTGGATTCTTCTCTCATGTTCAGGCCTCCTGTTCAGATTTTGAAAAAAGATAATTATATTTTAAGATAACTCTGACAAAAATGCAAGCAGAAATTCATGATCTTGCATAAATATTCGCCAAATTCAGGAAATTGTAGCGTAGCAAAGCGTTAAAGCAGTACAACAAAGAAAAAAAGCGGCAGCATTTGCTACCGCTTTGAACTGTGGAGAAGTCGTGCCGAACCCGATTCTTTTAGCAGAGAATGTCATTTTTTCTCAAATATATATGACTGAAAAGCGCTCTATCCCCTGCCAAAATGCAATAGCAACACCAAGAGCAAAGCAGCCAACGCCCACAGGGTCACGCACAGCACCGCCGTCCACACCCGGCACCGACGAAATGTGCGCACACGATTCCCCGGGCGCACCGCTGCCGCCAGTACCGTTTGGATATGCGTATCCCCCAGGGTATGGGGCACCGGCGGAAAATGTACCACCCGGTCCACCGCAGCCAGCAGCCGATTGACCCCACGGCTGCTGTAAGGGGTGGCCACCACCACCGGGCACCCCAGCCCGGCGGACAGCGCTGCCGGGTCAATGATAACACCGCGCCGCCGGGCAGCACCCCTATCCGTGATGTACACCACCAACCGATGACTGCGCTGCCAAAGGGCAGGCAACGCCGCCAGTGCCCGCTGCAGATCCAGCGCCGGGGTCACCAGCACCGTACAGTCCGCCCCGCGCAGCGCCGGACTTTGCAGAGCGCACAGAGGCAGCAGCCGCAAATCATAAGTAATATGCCGGTACGAATAACACCAGGCACCCCCCTGCCGCCGCCCCAAAAGCTCCTGCAGCAAATGCTCCTTACCTCCATTGTTGCCGCCCACCAATACCACGGTACACTCGCCCATACTACCCCTTCTTTGCCGTTATTTCTTACCCATTCTATGCAGCAGTCGATCAAATGTGACGGCAAGCGTACTTTTGTTCAATTTAGGCCGTTCTCGACGGCTGGGTATTGATTTTGGCGTAGGGGCTGTGGTACAATGAAATTGCAAAATTATGCTCCGCTTTGCGGCGGGGAGGATAAGAGAGGTAAAATCTATGGCAGAAAAGCTAAAGTATTTTGTAAACGGTCAGTTCCGTGAGTCCAAGACGGACAAATGGTACGACCTGCACAATCCGTCCACCGGCGAAATCACCGGCCAGGCGCCCTGCTGCACCAACGATGAGGTGCTGGAGGCCATTGCGGCCGCCAAAGCTGCCTATCCGGGCTGGAGCGCCACCCCGGCCATTAAGCGGGCACAGATTCTATATAGAGTGCGGGAACTGATCCTGGAGCGCATGGATGAACTGACCATGAGTGTTGCCAAGGAAAACGGCAAAGTTTGGGCAGAATCCGAGGGAGATGTGCTCAAGGCAAAAGAAGGCACAGAGCTGGCCACCCAGGTACCGTCCCTGATGATGGGTGAGTCCATTATGGACGCCTCCCGCGGGTATGATACCGTGAAATACAGAGAGCCGCTGGGCGTGTTTGCCGGCATTGTGCCTGTAAACTTCCCGGCCATGATCCCCTTTGGCTGGATGGCACCCACCTGTATTGCCACCGGCAACACCCTGGTGCTGAAAGCCGCTTCCTTGACCCCCAAGACCGCCATGCTTTTTGCCCAGCTGTACAAGGACGCAGGCGTGCCGGACGGTGTCATCAATGTGGTCACCTGCTCTCGCAATGAGATCAACACCATTCTGGAGCACCCGGATGTTAAGGGCATTACCTTTGTTGGCTCCACCCCGGTGGGTCTGAAAATCTATGAAAAAGCCGCTGCCAACGGCAAGCGCTGCCAGGCCCTGTGCCAGGCCAAGAACCATGCCCTGGTGATGGAGGACTGCGCCTTAGAGCGTACGGTAGCCGGCGTGATCAACTCTGCATTCGGCTGTGCCGGTCAGCGCTGCATGGCGTTGTCCTGCTGCGTGGTACAGGACAGCATTGCAGACGCCTTTGTAGCCGAGCTGAAAAAGCAGGCGGAGAAAGTAAACTGCGGCCCTGCCTGGGACAAGAGCTCCCGCCTGGGTCCCATCACTTACGAAAAGCATTATAAAGAGGTACTGGCTGATATTGACAAGGGCGTAGCCGAGGGCGCCACCCTGGTGTTGGACGGCCGTAACACCGTTGTGGAGGGCTACGAGAACGGTTACTATGTAGGCCCCACCATCTTTGATCATGTAACGGCAGATATGACCATCGGCGACGAAGAAGTCTTTGGTCCGGTGCTATGCATCAAACGGTGCAAGGACTTTGAGGAGGGCTTGGCCATTATGAACGCCAACCCCTATGCCAACGGCTCCGTGATCTACACCCAGAGCGGCTATTATGCCCGGGAGTTTGCCCGCCGTACCGACGGCGGCCAGGTCGGCATCAACGTGGGTATTCCGGTACCGGTAGGCTTTATCCCCTTCAGCGGGCACAAAAAGTCCTTCTTCGGCGACCTGCATTGCCTGGGTAAGGACGCTTATCGCTTCTACACAGAGAGCAAGGCGGTCACCACCCACTGGTTCGATGAGGAGGAGAAAAAGGCAACGGAAGTCTCCACCTGGGACGGCACCATCTAAGCCGGATAAACAGGAAGAGCACACCGATTATGGTGTGCTCTTTTCTTATACTTTCTTTTATCCGTTCTCTTTGTCTGTGCCAAACAGGCCCTGACTTTCGCCATATGTATCGGTGAGCCGAGCGCCGGAGCCGTCGGCTATATATTATACTACAAAACAGCCAAAACCTCAATACTTTTTCTTTCTCTCTCGGTGGTGTATAATATGGGTACAGAGGTATGTCTCTGAATTCCCAAAGGGGTGATAGTATGATCAACATTACGGCAAGAGGATTTGACCTAAAGCAAGGCACCAAAGACGGTATTGACAAAGAGCTGCAGCGCATTGAAAAAATGCTGCCTGACAACGCCTCCTTTGATGTGACCTTAGCCAAGGTAAAGGACGGCTACAAGTGCGACATTACAGTCAAGTACATTGGCTCCTTTATCCGCGGCGAGGCACGGGCAGACAAGATTGAGCCGGTCATTGATATGGCAGTAGACGACCTGAAGCGAAAGCTGCGCAAGCTAAAGACCTACCTGGTAGATAAGAAGCGCAAGGGCGGCATTGACCAGATCGCCTCCATGCTGGAGCCCATAGAAGAAGTGACCATGGATGACTTTGAGAGCTATGACAGCTCCGCTGTGGATATTCAGCGCAAAAAGAACATTCAATTGCAAATGATGACCGACGATGAGGCCATCGTGCAAATGGAAATGCTGGGACACAGCTTCTTTGTTTATCTGGCGCCGAACGGCCAAACCTGCGTGATCTACAAACGAGGCAAAGGCTACGGTCAGTTAATTTGTAGCTGACCGGCGTACACCGAAAAACGCATTTTTATTCAATTTTGCCGTGAGTGAAAACTCACGGCAATCTTTTTTGTGCAAAGTGGAAAAATAGATACGCGTACATTGACTAATACCTATGATATTGGTATAATTTATACAAAAATAAACGGAAGCAACGCTTCTGAAGAGAGGGATTTTGTATGACTTATACAGAAAAAGTGCTGGCAGATCTGAAAGCAAAGAACCCGGATCAGCCGGAATTTATCCAGGCCGCCACAGAGGTTTTAGACGCATTGGCGCCGGTGGTCAACAACGATCCGAAATACCAAAAAACCAGCTTGTTGGAGCGGTTGGTTGAGCCGGAACGGCAGATCATGTTCCGTATTCCGTGGGTGGACGATCATGGCCAGGTGCATGTAAACCGCGGCTACCGCGTGCAGTTTAACTCCGCCATCGGCCCCTACAAAGGCGGTCTGCGCCTGCACCCCAGCGTAAACCTGTCTATCATCAAGTTTCTTGGCTTTGAGCAGATCTTCAAAAACAGCCTGACCGGCCTGCCCATCGGCGGCGCCAAGGGCGGCTCTGACTTTGACCCCAAGGGCAAGAGCGATATGGAAGTGATGCGCTTCTGCCAGGCATTTATGAATGAGCTGTATAAATATGTAGGCGCGGACGAGGACGTACCCGCCGGCGACATCGGCACCGGTGCCCGCGAGGTAGGTTACTTATACGGTCAGTACAAGAAACTGACGAACCGCTCCGAGGGCGTGCTCACCGGTAAGGGCCTGAGCTTCGGCGGCTCCCTTGCCCGTACAGAGGCTACCGGCTACGGCCTGGTGTATATTACCGAGGAAATGCTCAAGGACCACAATAAGGATCTTAAAGGTGCTCGTGTGGCCGTGTCCGGCTCCGGTAATGTGGCCATTTACGCTATGGAGAAGGCTCGGCAGTTAGGTGCAAAAGTCATCTGCTGCTCCGATTCTACCGGCTATGTGATTGACGAAAACGGCATTGATGTAGAGGCTGTAAAGCAGATTAAGGAAGTAGACAGAAAGCGCATTTCTGTGTACGCTGAGAGCCACCCCACCGCCACTTATGCAGAGGGCTCTGTGTGGGATGCCGTGACCTGCGATGTGGCGCTCCCCTGCGCCACCCAGAATGAGATCCACGCCGCGCAGGCGCAGCGCCTGGTAGACACCGGCTGCTACGCAGTGTGTGAGGGCGCCAATATGCCCACGGACGCAGCGGCTACAGAGGTGTTCCTGCAAAATCACATTCTGTTCCTGCCCGGCAAAGCTTCCAACGCCGGCGGCGTAGCCACCTCCGCACTGGAGATGGGCCAGAACTCCATTCGCTCCAGCTGGACTTTTGATGAGGTAGACGCCAAGCTGCAAGGCATTATGGTCAACATCTACCACAACATGAAAGAGGCTTGTGAAAAGTACAATGCCCGCGACAACTTCGTTGTTGGTGCCAACATCGCCGGCTTTATGAAAGTGGCCGATGCCATGATGGCGCAAGGCGTGGTTTGATCCAGCAAAATCTATACAAAAAAGCGCAACCCATAGGGGTTGCGCTTTTATATTTTGCCTGTGTGCGCCGCTATGGATCTTTTCAGCATAAAAAGCCCTCTAAAAAATACGGAGGCGCTCCCAACAGAGTGCCTCCCATATTCTTTGCTGTTTCTTTTTACAGTGCAGCGATCAGCGCTTCCATTTGGTCCATTTTGCGCTCCATATCCGCCACCAGGGCAAACTGGTTGCGGGCGCGCACCAGGTTATGCTCCGGGTAAGCGGTCTTAAAGTAGGTGTCGCCGTTCAGGTAATCGGTCAAAAATCGCATACCGCACTCAAAGGTCATCAACTTGGCAGAAAAGGCCAACTGGTCGATCTCCGTTTGGGTCAGGCTCTCCCCCGCCTGGGACAAAAACCCCTTGGCATAGGCGCCGAAATACTCCAGATCCAAACTCACCTTGGACAGGTCTGCCTCGTCCTCGGCGGCGGTGTTGGCACCAAAGCGAATAGAGTCGCCAAAATCATAATGGGCAAGACCCGGCATGACCGTGTCCAGGTCGATCACACAAATGGCCTCGCCGGCGGTGGCGTCAAACAGCACATTATTCAGCTTGGTATCATTATGGGTCACCCGCAGGGGCAACTGCCCGGCAGCCGCCAGGTCGCTAAGCCGATGGGTATCCGCCTTGCGGTCCTTTACGAACTGAATTTCCGCCTGCACAGCGGCGGCACGACCGGCCTTATCGGCTTTTACCGCCGGGAGAAACTCGTTCTCATACCGCCACAGGGTGTTGTGGAAATTCGGAATCGTCTCATACAGAGTCTCAGCCGGAAAATCCGCCAGCAGGTGCTGGAACCGGCCGAATGCCTCGCCGCTCTTTTGGAACAGAGCTGCGCTCTCCACCGCGTCATAGCTGATAGAGTCCTTTACAAACACATAGGCGCGGAAGTAATCCCCATCCGGTGCAGTGTAATACTGCGCGCCATCCTTGGTCTTGATAAAGTGCAGGGTCTCCCGGTCCGGGTCGCCGCCGGCAGCCCGAATCTTCTCCTGCAAAAAGGAAGTAACTGCAAACACATTCTGCATCAGCCGGTCAATGTCACGAAATACATTGTGATTGACTTTCTGCAGCACGTAGCGCTGCTGACCGCCCTCCGGCAGATCGGTGGTAATGATATAGGTTGTATTGATATGGCCGTTGCCAAAGGCCCGGCAATCCGCCGTCTTGCCCTGAAAATCAAAGCGGTCGATCACCTGCTGAATACTCTCCATACAAGGGTCCTCCCTTATTCTTGCGCATACGCTCAAAATGTCCTTTTATTTTACACTATTATGCCATCTTTTTCAATACCTAAAACAAAGACCGTACCAACTATGCCTGTCGATACGGTCTTACTTTGTATAAATTTTGACTTACTCTCGGCGCAGCGCCTCAATAGGCGACAGCTTAGCAGCCTTGCGGGCCGGGTAAATGCCGAAGAACAGCCCAACACCGCTGGAGAATGCCAGTGCCAGCAGGATCACCCACCAAGTGATCTTGGGGGTAATATTGATAACGGCACAGGCCGCATACGCGCCTGCAATACCCAATACTAGGCCAATGATACCGCCGATCAAGCACAAAATCACCGATTCGGTTAGGAACTGCAAGGTGATCACCTTGGTCTTTGCGCCCAAGGACTTTCGTATGCCGATCTCCCGCGTTCGCTCGGTTACGGACACCAGCATAATGTTCATCACGCCGATACCGCCAACGATTAGGGAAATGGCACCTACACAGGCAATAAATGCGGTCAGCACCTGCATAACAATATCTACGATCTGAATATAGGTGGCCATATTCTGGGCAATATACATATTCTTGGCAAAATTGCCGTGGGCCGCTTTCAAATAGTTGACGGTGGCGTTACCTACAGCGTCATTGTCTGCACCGTCCTGGGCGATCACGAAAATGGAGCTCAGGTTGGAGTTGGCGCCGGTGATCTGGGTCAGCGTCGTGCATGGCATAAACAATGCGATCACCGGAGAGTCCTCGTTCTGCTGAAACATAGTTGACAGAGAGGAACTGCCGCCGGCGGACTGGGCAATCTGGTCAATATTGGCCACACCCGCTATCTTGACCTTCATGGACTTACCGCTGGAGGACACAGTCACATACTCGCCGGTCACATCTTCATACCCAAATACACTTTGCGCACTGTTAATACCGATCACGGCAATAGGCGAATTGGCGCTGTACTCCTCATCGGTAAAGAACCGACCGTAGGTGCAGCCTTCGGTCAAGGCGTACTGAATGTCGCTGTTTACGCCAACCAGCATGGCGGTAGCTTCCTTGGCCTGGGAGTCAATGGTGGCCTTACCAAAGCCCATCAGCATAGGCGAGCAGCGATCTACGCCGTTTACACGGCTTTTAATATTCTCTACATCCTTCAAGGTAATGTAGTCGTTGTCCGTAGCCTGGGTGGTATCCACCGAGACCATCACGGCGTTGGAGCCCATATCCTCGATTAAAGAGACAATATAGTCCCGGGCACCGGTACCGGCTCCCACAATCATGATCACAGAGCTGATACCGATAATGATACCCAACATCGTCAGGAGCGAGCGCATCCAGTTCGCCTTTATGGCTTTGACAGCGATTTTAAAGCTTTCTGAAATGTTCACAAAAAGTGCTCCTTATTTCGTTGTACTCAGTTTGTCAACCACCTTAACCTTAAAGGAGTCTTCCTTATAGGTAGTGGATGGTGCGGCAACGATCTTGTCCCCGGCTTTCAGGCCGTCGGTTACCTGGTAGGCGCTGTCAGACATAGCGCCGGTGGTAATGGCAGTCTTGGTGACCGTCTTTTCCTTCTCGTTGTAGAGGTACACATAGGTGCCGGTCTTATCCAGTACAATCGAGCCGGTGGGCACAGTTACAACGCCCAGGTACTCACCGGTGCTAATCACCACATTGGCTTCAAAACCGATGATAATGTTCTCGTCCGGGTGTTTCACTTCTACCGTACACTCCACGCCTGCACCGGAGCTGGTTAGGCTGGACAGACCGCTGATACCGGCCATGGAACCTACATTGTCCAAGATGGAGCCGGTAGAGCCGCCGGTGGCGGTAGGTGCCTTGGCAGTCACCTCGCCCTCATACTTACCGTAAGCAGTGGAAATGGTGCAGGGCATACCCACCTTCACCCGATAGTTATCGTACTCACTCAGGCTGATGGTCACGACCATGGTGTTCATATTCTCCAGCACAATACCGTCATTGACCAGGGAGGTCTGCTCCCCGGCTACCAGATCGCAGGTGGTGATGGTACCGTCAAAAGAAGCGGTCCAACCGGCCTGCAAATCCTTGTTTGCGTCCTGCAAAGCGGTCAGGGCACTCTCTGCACCCTCCATTACGCTCTTTTGTGCGCTGACAGCGGTGTCGGAAGCCTCTACCGCATACATTTTGGACTGCGCATACAGGGCAGCCAATTGCAGCTGCTTGGTGGTCAACTGTATATCCGTCGTACTGGTCAGGTCTTTTGCAACGCTCTTCCAATCAATTTCCTTTACAGCCTGTGCAATACTCTTTGCCAGCACATCGCCCATCACTTTCAGATTGTCCTCGTTAATCAATCCGTCGCTGATGGCGTCACGAATGGCCTTTTCCACCGCGTTGGCGATGGCGTTGGAATCGGTAATATTTCTATCCAACGCCTTACTGATGGCGTCCGCTGTGGTCTTCATGATCTGCATCATGGTATCCACATCATTGGTCATATCGCGAATATTATCGGCAATCTCGGCCAAGGTATCGGACAGATCCGCGAGCGCACCGGTGGTGCTGGTCTTCTCAAACTGCGCAATATACTGCACATTACCACGCACCTGAACAGTCACCTGCTTGGAGGACTTCAATTTCGTGCCGTTGGCATCGTACCAACCGGAGAAGCTGTAATCCTTGACAGGAACAGCCTTGATCACCACATCTGCACCCTCGTCATACTTACCTGCACTGGTAGAACCGGCGGTATTATTACCCACCTGCACGGTACCGTAGCTCTCCTGGCCGGCCAGCACCGTTGCCTTTACCGTATAGGTAGCGGCCTTAGCGGTGGTTTCTTTGGTGGTGGTCACCCGCGTTGTGGGAACTGTGGTCGGCAGCGTGGTGCGGTGCTTTTTCGTTGTGGTCTTCTTCTTTGAGGTAGTGGTATTGGCACGCTTCTGCAGCTTGGCAATCTGCTTTTCCAGCGTGTTGATCTGCTTATTGACCGCTGCCAAATTCGACTTAGCGGCAGTCTGATTGCTGCGAGCGGTGTTGTACGCCTTCTTAGCGTCCGTATAAGTCCCCTGCAATTTGGAGATCTGGGCGTCCACATTAGAGGTATCAAAGGTAGCCAGTTTGTCGCCCTCTTTGACCTTGTCGCCCTTTTGGACAAACACTTCTTTTACAGTTGCCACAGTGCCGACCTTGTATGTACGGCTGGCGCCTGCGGTCACATCGCCGGTAGCGCTGACCGTCTCGTAAATATCGCCGGTAGAGATGGTGTGCAGGGTCACCTGCTCGCCGCCGTTGACCTTGCGCACAATAAAGATACTGGTCACGATAATGGCGATCACCAACACAATGGCGATGGGAACGATAATTCGTTTTTTACTCTTTTTAACAGTTGCCATAATTTCGCCTCTTCGATTAAAAATTATACAAAGTGTGTAACGTGTCTATTATATCACAGCCTGTATAATTGTCAATAACAATTTGTAAAGTTCATAGCCTATTCACATTTGCCGGCAGCCAATGCGCGGGCTCCAATGTCTTTTCTGTAATGCACACCGTCAAAGTGCACTTCCCGTGCAGCGGCATAGGCGGTATCCAGCGCCGCCTGCAAATTGTCACCCAAGGCGGTAATGCCCAGCACCCGCCCGCCGGCAGTCACCAGCTTGCCTTCCTTTTGCGCTGTACCAGCATGGTACACGGTAACTCCCGCTCGCTGCCCATCGGTCAGACCGGTGATCTCCAGCCCCTTGGGGTAAGACTTGGGGTAACCGCCGCTGGCCAAAATTACACAGGCGCAGGCTTTATCACTCCACCGAATATCCAGCTGCGCCAGCGTACCGGTGTTAATGGCGTCAAAAATATCCATAATATCCGTTTCCAGCCGGGGCAGCACCACCTGGGTCTCCGGGTCACCGAAACGGCAGTTGTATTCAATCACCTTGGGACCCTTAGGGGTAAGCATCAAACCAAAGTAGAGGCAGCCTTGGAAGGTGCGCCCTTCGGCATTCATCGCCGCAATGGTGGGCAGGAAGATGGTGTCCATACATTGCTGTGCCACCGCTTCCGTATAGTACGGGTTGGGGGACACAGTGCCCATACCGCCGGTATTCAGCCCCTTGTCGCCGTCCAGTGCTCGCTTGTGATCCATGGAGGACACCATAGGCCGCACGCACTTGCCGTCGGTAAAGGCCAGCACAGACACTTCCGGCCCGGTAAGGAACTCCTCCACCACAATATGATTGCCGGAGGCACCGAATACCTTGTCCTCCATAATTTCCTTAACACCGGCCACCGCTTCTTCCAAAGTTTCCGGAATCAGCACGCCCTTGCCAAAAGCCAGACCGTCTGCCTTAATGACTGTGGGAAATTCGTTTTTCTCCGTAATATATTCAATGGCCGCCCGGGGATCGTCAAATACCCGATACTCGGCGGTGGGAATGTGGTACTTTTGCATCAGATCCTTAGAGAATACCTTGGAGCCTTCAATGATAGCCGCGTTGGCTCGGGGGCCAAAAGTGGCAAAGCCCGCCGCGTTCAGGGCATCTACCATACCGGCCACCAGCGGATCGTCCGGGGCCACGACCACCAGGTCTGCCTGAATCTCCTTTGCCAGCGCTACGACGCCGTCTATATCCATCGCCGCCACATTGTGACACACTGCATCATAGGCAATGCCCCCATTGCCCGGGCAGCAATGCACACTGTCCACTCTGGGCGACTCTTTGATCTTGCGCACCAATGCGTGCTCGCGGCCACCGCCGCCTACCACCAAAACCGTCATATTCTTTGACCTCCAAAAAAGACTTTTAGGAGAACTGCCGTTTTGCCGCCAATTCTCCTGTATTTTCTGTATTTTATTTGTTTTTATTGATAATCCGACTCTCTGCCTTACCGCTCTCCAAATCAATAAAACGGGTAAAGAGGGAAACTTTGTTGTCCTCGTTCAGGCTGTCCCAAATCATTTGAGTAAAGCTGTCCAGGTCGCCGTCCATCTCCACCGGCACCGGCTCGCCCTCAAAGGACGGGATCGGATCGCCGTCGCCCTTGTAGGTGTGGATCAAATGGCCCAGACCGGGCACCGCTGCATACTCAAAGAAATAACGCAGGCAGGAGTCACCCCGACCCATATTGGACTTTAAGATGGACAGGTTGTAGTCGCCGTTTGGCTTGACAACGCCGCTGATTCTGGGGGTGTAGTTGGGCGCGTCCGGCTCAAACTCCCGGGTAAGCAGCGCGTGGCGATAGCACTTGCCCTTTGCCATAAAGTCATAGATGGTATCCGTCTGGTCACCGTTGGTGACAATGGTCTTGCCGTCCAAGCACAGCACCGGGTTGTAAATGATCAAAGACGGATCCTCCATCTTGCTCTCATCAAAAGCCTTGGTGCGAATGCCGCCACGGTCGTTCTCCTCAAACACACGGTTGCGGGAATTGACGCTACGCCCCATAATAAAATAGGCGATCATTGCCGTTTTCCCATCCTTGCTGCGACCCAACACGATCCCACGGCCGGGATAGCTGTTGCCGGACAGCAGGGTTGAAAGCTGTTGTATCTCCATAATGTACCTCAATCTAAAATACGGGTCTTGTTGCCCGTAATCTGAATTTTATCTTGGCAAAAGAGTGCCACCGCCTGAGGCAGCAGCTGCCATTCGCACTGTTCCATCACCCGCCGCTGCAAAACCTCCGAGGTGTCCCCCTCCAGCACCGGCACCGCCTTTTGGGCGATGATGGGACCGGCGTCGCAGTCGGCAGTCACAAAGTGCACCGTAGCGCCGGTCAGCTTGACTCCGCTTTGCAGCACCGCCTCATGCACATGGAGCCCGTAATAGCCCTTGCCGCAAAAAGATGGAATCAACGCCGGGTGAATGTTCATCATTTTGCCGGGGAAAGCGTCTACCACCTGTTCATCAAGAATGGTCAGGAACCCGGCATACACCACCAGATCCGCCTGCTCCGCCAGCAGCAGGTCCCGCATGGCAGCAGAATAAGCATGTACATCCGGGTACGCCTTGCGCTCCAAAACCTTACCGGGAATACCGTGGGCCGCGGCTCGCTCCAGCGCATACACGCCGGGCTTGGAAGCGATCACGCAGGTAATTTGCCCACCGGGGATCTCTCCCCTGTCTTGGGCGTCCAGCAAAGCCTGCAAATTGGTGCCCCCACCGGAAACTAACACCACAATGCGCTTCATACCAGCTCCACGCCTTTCTCGCCGGACTTGATTTGGCCGATGATTGCAGCCTGCTCCCCTGCCTGTTGCAGGATCCGCACGGCCTCGTCCGCCTTCGTGGCGTCTACGGCAATCACCAAACCGGTGCCCATATTAAAGGTATTATACATATCCCGCTCCGGAATGTTGCCTTCTTTGGCGATCAGGTCAAAAATAGGCTTCTTAAAGCACTTGTCTTTCTCAATCACAGCGGTGAAACCATCTTGCAGCATACGGGGCACATTCTCATAGAAACCGCCGCCGGTAATGTGGCTGATGGCGTGCACCCGCACGCTGTCCATCAGTGCCAGCAGGGGCTTTACATAAATGCGGGTGGGCGTCAGCAACTCCTCGCCCAGGCTCTTGCCCAGCTCAGGCACCTGCACATGCAGCCGCTGAGAAGAAATGTTAAACACCTTGCGCACCAAAGAGAAGCCATTAGAATGTACGCCGGAGGAGGCCACGCCGATAAGCGCGTCTCCGGCTTGCAGTTCCTCACCGCTGACCAACTTGCTCTTTTCGCCAACGCCAACGGAGAACCCGGCCAGGTCATACTCGTCCTCCGG
Organism: Oscillospiraceae bacterium; assembly: GCA_025757685.1. Taxonomy (NCBI): domain Bacteria; kingdom Bacillati; phylum Bacillota; class Clostridia; order Eubacteriales; family Oscillospiraceae; species Oscillospiraceae bacterium. Next base: position 1,177,928 of record CP107220.1, read on the forward strand.
ATAAAAGCCGGGCATCTCCGCAGTCTCGCCGCCGACCAGAGCGCAGCCGGCCTGTACACAGCCCTCAGCCACACCGGCCACGATCTGCTCAATCTTCTCCGGGAAGTTTTTGCCGCAGGCAATATAATCCAGGAAGAACAGGGGCTTGGCACCGGAGCAAGCCACATCGTTGACGCACATAGCCACACAATCGATACCTACGGTGTCGTGCTTATCCATTAAAAAGGCGATCTTCAGCTTGGTGCCTACACCGTCTGTACCGCTGACCAGCACCGGCTCTTTATAGTCATTCACCGGCAGTTGAAACATACCGCCAAAGCCGCCGATCCCACCCAGCACGCCGGGCACGGTGGTGCGCTTTACATGGGCCTTGATCCGCTCCACAGACTCATAACCGGCGGTCACATCTACACCGGCTGCCGCATAACTTGCACTAAAACTCTTTTCCATACTCAAATCTCCTCCAGTTTCTTTTGCAGGTCTGTATCTTTTTGGCGCACGGCAGCGGCCATATCCGCCCGCATTTGCACCAGTTTGTCCATTAAGTCGTCATTGCCCACAGCCAGAATTTCCGCTGCCAGCAGCGCTGCGTTCTTAGCCGCATTGACCCCAACGGTAGCCACCGGAATACCCGGGGGCATCATCACCGTAGCCAGCATGGCGTCCATACCGTCCAGCACCTTGGCGCTGCACGGAATACCAATCACCGGCAGCGTGGTGGAAGCGGCCAGCACGCCGCCCAGGTGCGCCGCCATACCGGCGGCTGCCAGGATCACGCCAAAGCCGTTCTCCCGGGCACTCTCTGCAAAGGCCATAGCCTCCTTGGGGGTACGGTGGGCGCTCATTACATGCACCTCGGTCTCAATGCTCAGCTCCCGCAGCTGCTTAATGGCCGGTGCCACCACCGGCAGATCGCTGTCCGAGCCCATAATGACTGCAACTTTTTTCATAAAACTGTCCTCCGTTTGCGGTGGCGCACCGGGTGCGGCACCGGGTATGGCAAGTGTTTTTTCGTTTATATTACGGCTATTATACGCTATATGCGGTGCTTTTTCAATAGAAAAATACAAAAACCAACCCGTGTTTCCACAGGTTGGTTTTCTCTGTTAATCGTAAATGCTTTCGTCCAGCTTGCCGGCACCGATAAAACCGGCAGCGCCGTCCATATCCGCAGCGGTAATTCGCCCGTCTCCGTTAAAATCCAACAACCGCTCATACGCGCCATCGCCCCGGTCAATATCGGCTGCGTACTGCTGTAAAGTCACCAGATCCCGGGCGTTCACATACCCATCGCCGGTCAAATCATAGGTCATCACCGGCACATCGCCCAAGTCTACGCTCTGTGTAGTGACCGTTACCTGCACCTGGCGGCATAAGTAAAAATCCGCCCCCACGGTCAAGGTATAAGTACCCGGCGCCACGGCAATGGAAAATGTGCCGTCCTCGCCGGTTTGCACGCTCTCATCGTTCCACTCTATCGTCGTGCCCACCAACAGATAATTGTGGGGGTGACTGCCGTCCGTGCTCTCCATTGCCACCGCACGCCCGGTAACGGTGTAGCGAAGCGCCGGTTGATAATTCGCATCATAGCTGCTGCCGCAGCGCCGGCAGGTGTAGCGGGTGTAGCCCTCCTCTGTTGTCGTCGGCGGGATCACAACGGCGGTATAATCGTGCCCCAACGCCGGGGTACTGACGGTGTCGGACAAATGCGCTCTGCACCGGGTGCAATAATCATAAGTATAACCCGGCAGGGTGCATGTGGGCTCAACTCGATGGGTGGCAGGCGCCGTATGCCCCAGCTTGGCAATCGGGGTGGCATAGCTGTCACCGCAAGTGCAGGTGTAAAGGATTTGGCCGTCTGCCACGCAAGTGGGTTCTGTGCGTTGGGCGGTATACACATGGGTGTGTACTTGCACCGGCACAGCAGCCGTTTGGTCACCCCAGGTCAGAGTGGCGGTGTATGTACCCTCTGTCCAGTGATGGGTGGTCTGATCGTCCGTCAAAGAAAAGACATGGCCGTTATAGTTTTTCTCTGTCAGCGGCAGGGTCACCCGGTCGCCGGTATCATAAGTGATGGTAATTTGCAACCGATCGGTAAAGGCGTTCAGGTCAAAGTAAGCATAGGCCTGCCCATCGCTGTCCGTGCGCGCCGTGCTATCCACACCGGTGACCAACACCTGATCTGCCGGGAATGCGGCAGAAAAACCGATCACTTTGCCTGGATACAGATACGCCGTGTATGCCCCCAGGCTGTGATTATTGGTCACTTGAAAATAATAGGTCTCCCCTGCCTGCAAAGTACAGGTGAGATCAAAATTCAGATCATAAAGGGAACGGTCGTCGCTGCCTTGCCCCAGGTCCGCCTTGCTGCCGTCGCATAGGCGCGCCACCGTGTCCACACTGCCCATGGAGTAAAAATGGTAAGTACCGGTAGCAGTAGGGGTATAGCGATACCAATCTGTACCGCTGTAGGATTGAAATGTGTTGCCAAAGGTGGCGCCTTGGGTCAGCTCCAGCGCCGGATCAAAGGTAATCTGTGCCGCTGCGTCCGCATAATACTGGGCTGTGGTGCCGGTCAGTCCCCGCAGGGTAAAGGCAGTCATGGGACGGCCGTCCTCGTCCTGGTACCCAACTGCGTACTGACCAAAGCCGGTACCCACCGGGAACTGCGCAGCGGTCAGCGCCTTGCAGTCAATAAAGGCACAGGCGCCCAGCTGCAAACTGCCGGCCATATTATCAAACTGAATATCCGTCAGCCCGGAGCAAGCGGCAAAGGCATAGCTGCCAATCCCCGTGACCCCGGCAGGAATTCGTATCGACTGCAAGGCTGCGACATGGAAAAAGGTGTTACTGCCAATCGTTCTCAGGCTCTCCGGCAACTGCACATCCGTAACAGCCGTCAACTGGCGAAGCAGATTGTCCCCCAGACCGGTAATGCCCTCCTCCACTTTCACTGTACGGATTTGGCTGCGGTGGGCGGCAAATGGCGGCAGACTCTCCGGGGTGTAATCCGGCGTAGCACCGGTGCCGGTGAGGGTCAAGGTGCCGGTACTCTCCTCAAACACATAATCCACCTGACTATCACCTAAAGTCCCCTGCTCCCCGGCAAAGGCAAAAAAAGATGGCACCCCAACAAACACAGTTGCCAGCAGAAAACAAAAGATCACACTGTACTTTTTCATCAGGATACCACCTCACATATTCTGTTGTCATTATACCATAAGCCTGACGCCGGTGCAACCGTCAGTCCGCCAGCACCTTACGCAGCAGCTTGCGCACCTTTTGCAACCGGGTACGCACTGCAGAGCCGGAAATACCCAGTGCCAGACCAATCTCTTTACTGCCGTAGCCCTGACGCCGCATAGCGAGCAAAATCTGATCCTCTCGCCCCAGCATACCCAGCACCTGCGCCCACTCTACCATGGTGATGGGATCCGCCCGATCCGGCAGGTCAAAGTCCTCCGGTATTGCCACGCACACTACCCGGGCAGCAATGGCCCGGTAGTGGTCGGCACACACGCTGCGGGCAATGGACAGCAGCAGGCTTTTGTCCGACTTGGGGAAAGCAGCCGCCGCCAGCAGCCACTGCCAATACTGCATAAAGGTCTGCTGGGTCAGCTCCTCGGCCAAATCAGCAGGCACACGGCCACGAATCCAACGCAGCACCGCAGCAAAAGATCCAGCATAAACAGCATTAAAGTGCTCATACTTTGTACTTTTTTCGGAATGCTTCATACGCTTCTTCGTCCATGACCATATTGCCTACTATGCTGTTGGCCTGCACCGTGCCCAGCAGCGGCTTGGGACATACAGCAACCGCACCTACGATAAACAACAGGTGCTTATCCGTGATCATCTCCGGGGTCACATCCGGCGCAAAAAACAGGCTGCTGCCCACCACGATCACCGCGCCGTCCTCCAATCGGGACAGCAAATCCGCACCTGCCCGCAGCTCTGCGGAGAACTGGTGCAAATGGTCCAGATCCCGATCCAATTCCCGGAACATACCGTTCAGGTTCTCAATCACCAGGCCGGTGCCCTGCTCTGCAATGCCTATACCGCTCAGAAAGACCCGGGCGTGCTTCTCCCCGGCTGCCCGCCGAAAGATGGTCATACCGTTACAAAGGCAAATGGCGCCCTCCGGCAGCGTAGAGCCCAGCACATTCAGCCCGTTATACTGGGCCACTTTGTCCATAGGCGCAAACACCTCCTGGGCAATGGCCCCCTTGGTTATATCCGCATAGGCCTCTGCGAAGGCCGGTGAAGGATTCTCCGGCAGCAAAATGGTGCTTACCGCTTGAATAGAGCTGATCTTGCGCAGTGCCTGGGGCGTATAGTTGCGCAGATCTAATACGGACACGGCCTCAATTTTCTTTTTACCGAACATCGTACATTTCCTTTCTGCTGATCAAAGCGTTTCTCATTGTGTGTACACTCTATAAGACGGCTGCTGTGGGCAAAGTGTCTGCACACTTTGGTGATTTTTATAATTAAACGCCACGACCATGAAAAAAGGCGTATGTACCGGGGTACATACGCCTATAACCGTCATAATGACCTGCGCTTATACAAGCTCGATGATGCACATCTCAGCTGCGTCGCCGCGACGGGGGCCAGTCTTTACAATGCGGGTGTAACCGCCGTTTCTGTCCTCGTACTTGGGAGCGATCTCATCAAACAACTTCTTTACAACATCTTCCTTGGTAACATAGGAAAGCACCTGTCTTTTGGAAGCCAAAGTGTTCTTCTTGCCGAGAGTGATCATCTTCTCAGCCATAGCGCGAACCTCTTTCGCTCTGGTAACGGTAGTTTCAATCTTGCCGTTTTCTAAAAGAAAAGTAACCATACCTCTGAGCATTGCTTTTCTGTGGTCAGTAGGTCTGCCCAATTTTCTGGAACCTGGCATTGAAATTCCCTCCTTTAATCCTCATCGTGACTCAGGCTGAAGCCCAGGGATTGCAGCTTGGCAACCACCTCGTCCAGGGACTTGCGGCCCAGGTTTCTAACCTTCATCATATCTTCTTCGGATTTGCTGATCAAATCCTCTACTGTGTTAATGCCTGCTCGCTTGAGACAGTTGAAAGAGCGCACGGACAGATCCAGTTCCTCAATGGTCATCTCCAGAACCTTCTCCTTGCCGTCGTCATCCTTCTCCACCATAATATCCTGGTTGCCGATCTCCTCAGAGAGATCCACAAACAGCATCAGGTGGTCGTTGAGAATCTTAGCAGCCAAAGAAGCGGCCTCGTCAGCCGGAATGGTGCCGTCCGTCTCAACATCAAGAATCAGTTTATCAAGGTCTGTCTGCTGACCTACACGGGTGTTCTCTACGGTATAATTCACCTTGAGCACCGGGGTGTAGATAGAGTCGATTGCAATGGTGCCGATGGGCAAATCCATCAGCTGCTTGTTGCGGTCACAGGGCACATAGCCGCGGCCGCTGTCTGCCGTCAGCTCCATAGATACGCTGGCGCCGGCGTCCAGATAAGCAATGTGCAGCTCGGGATTCAGGATCTCTACATCTGCGTCATGAATAATATCGCCCGCAGTGATCTCGCCTTCTCCGCTGGCCTCAATGTGCAGCATCTTCGGCTGCTCATCGTGAATCTTCAGAATAACGTTTTTGAGATTCAAAACGATCTCCGTCACATCTTCCTTCACATGCGGAATGGTAGAAAACTCGTGCAGCACACCATCAATCTTCACGGAAGTGATGGCATAGCCGGGCAGAGAGGAGAGCAGCACTCTCCGCATACCGTTGCCCAGAGTTGCGCCGAAACCTCTTTCCAGAGGTTCCACCACAAACTTACCTACGCTTCTGCTTCCCTGAGTAGATAAATCTACAATCTCGATTTTCGGCTTATCAATTTCAATCATTTAAAAGCCTCCTATTTTGATTTTAACAGCTAAATAACAGAATGATCAACTATTATCTAGAATAGAACTCAACGATCAAGTGCTCTTCAACAGGATAATCAATGTCTTCACGGGTGGGCAGAGCCACAACCTTAGCGGTCAGTTTCTCTGCATCAACCTCCAGCCACTTGGGAGCGTTACCATAAACGCCCTCTTCCTTCACGAGCTTAAATCTGCCGTTCTCCTTGCTCTTATCCACCACAGCGATCACATCGCCGGCCTTCACAAGGTAGGAGGGAATGTTGACCTTTTTGCCGTTCACGGTGAAGTGACCGTGAGAAACAGCCTGGCGGGCCTCACGACGGGTCTTGCAAAAACCGGTGCGGAAAGCCACATTGTCCAAACGAGTCTCTACCATGGTCAACAGCACAGCACCGGTCTGGCCGGGAGCCTTAGCTGCCTTCTCATAGTAAGAATGGAACTGCTTCTCCAGAATGCCGTAGATGAACTTCACTTTCTGCTTTTCCTGCAGCTGCATAGCATACTCGCTCTTCTTGCGGCGATTCTTGGTATAAGAATTTCTGAATGTATCCTTATTTGTATAGCCCATAACAGCCGGAGAAATGCCGAGTGCTTTGCAGCGCTTTGCGATGGGCTCTGAATTCTTTGCCATATCTTCTACACCTCCGTTAGATTATACACGACGTCTCTTAGGCGGACGGCAGCCGTTGTGCGGAATGGGGGTAACATCCTTAATCAGGGTTACATCCAGACCGGCGGTCTGAAGTGCGCGGATGGCAGCTTCACGGCCGGAGCCGGGGCCTTTAACGAAAACTTCCACCGTCTTCATACCATGCTCCATAGCAGCCTTAGCAGCAACCTCGGCAGCAGTCTGTGCAGCAAAGGGAGTAGACTTCTTGGAACCACGGAAACCCATTTCGCCGGCAGACGCCCAAGAAACGGCATTGCCCTGCGTGTCCGTGATGGTTACGATGGTGTTGTTGAAGGTTGACTGAATATGGGCAGCACCACGTTCAATATTCTTCTTCTCGCGGCGTTTGCGAGAGCCAGTGGTCTTTTTTGTAGCCATACTACGAATATCCTCCTACGCTTATTTCTTCTTGTTTGCTATGGTCTTCTTGGGACCTTTGCGGGTGCGGGCGTTGTTCTTGGAGGTCTGTCCTCTTACAGGCAGGCCCTGACGATGGCGCATACCGCGATAGCAGTTAATTTCAATGAGTCTCTTAATGTCAAATGCTCTGTCTCTGCGCAGATCACCTTCAACATTCAGGTTCTTCTCAATGTAATCACGAATTTTGGAAACCTGATCCTCGGTAAGATCTCTGCAACGAGTATCGGGATCAATTCCGGTTGCCTCTACGATCTGAGTAGCAGTGGTACGGCCGATACCATAGATGTAAGTAAGGCCGATCTCAACTCTCTTGTCGTTGGGCAAGTCAACACCAGAAATACGTGCCATATTGTTTTACCTCCGAATTATTGCTCAGGATTAGCCCTGACGCTGTTTGTGCTTTGGATTTTCACAGATAACCATGACTTTACCATTGCGCTTAATCACTTTGCATTTGTCGCAAATTTTCTTTACAGAAGGTCTGACTTTCATTTGAATATCCTCCTTTATTTACTTTGAGCGCCAAATAATACGACCCTTGTTCAGGTCATAGGGTGACATCTCAATCGTTACCTTATCACCGGGAAGAATACGAATGTTGTTCATCCGCAGCTTACCGCTGATATGGGCTAAAATGATGTGGTCATTTTGGAGTGCTACCTTAAAGGTCGTGTTGGGCAGCGCCTCAACCACAGTACCTTCCACTTCAATCATATCTGACTTTGACATCGTTTACCTCTCTTATGGATAGGATCTTGAATTGATGTTCGCTCTTATCTGGAATCACATTACGGCGTAATCGCCTGCAATTGATTAACGCCTCAGACTTTGGTCAAAATGACCGGACCGTTAGAGGTAATGGCAATGGTGTGCTCAAAGTGCGCAGCCAGCTTGCCGTCTGCCGTCTTGACCGTCCAACCGTCTGAAAGCTGTTTTACCTTATAGGTCCCCAGATTTATCATTGGTTCAATTGCCAATGTCATTCCGGGTAATAGTCTGATACCGCGTCCTGCGTGACCGAAGTTTGGTACGCTGGGGTCTTCATGAAGTTTGGTGCCCACGCCGTGACCCACAAAGTCACGAACGACACCGTATCCGCGCGCCTCGCAATATTCTTGTACTGCGTGGCCGATATCGCCGATCCTGTTGCCGGGTATCGCCTGCTCAATGCCTTTATACAGGCTCTCGCGGGTGGTATCCATCAGCCGCTTTGCCTCGGGCGAGCAAGACCCGACTGCAAATGTGGCAGCATTATCGCCGTTATAACCGTTTTTGGCCGCACCCAGGTCGATGCTGACAATGTCACCCTCTTGGAGGATGCGGTCCTTTTTCGGTATACCGTGGATCACTTCATCATTTATGGATATACATGCAGTAGCGGGATAACCCCCATAGTGCAGGAAATTGGGCTTAGCGCCCCGTTTGATGATCAGATCATAAGCGATCTTATCGATTTCCTTTGTAGAGATGCCCGGCTTAACAGCCTCACCTGCTACCATCAATGCTTCAGCGGAGATCTTGCAAGCCTCTTTCATCAGCTCCAGTTCTCTGCTGCTTTTCAGCACGACCATGTTAATCCTCCAGTGCTGCAAAAACGAGTGCCGTGGTGTCTGCCACCTCTTCCTGACCCTCTACGACTGCCAGCTTACCCAGCTTGTCGTAAAAGTCTTTCAGCGGCTCGGTCATCTTGTGGTATTCCACAAGGCGAGCCTGCACCGTCTCCGGCGCATCGTCCTTGCGTTGAATCAGTGCACCGCCGCAAGCGTCACAAACACCGTCCACCTTGGGCTTTTTATAAAGCATGTGGTAGGAATTTGCACACTTTGAACATACACGGCGGCCGGACATTCTGGCGGTAATTTTCTCGTCAGGGACTTCTATATCAATGACCTTATCAATAGCCACGCCCATGTCCTCAAGCGCCTGGGCTTGAGGAATGGTACGAGGAAATCCGTCCAGAATAAATCCGTTTTCGCAATCTTTTTGTTCCAGTCTGTCCTTGATGATCCCGATAACCACATCGTCCGGAACCAACTGGCCTGCGTCCATATAGGACTTGGCCTTCAGGCCCATCTCGGTGCCCTCTTTCAGAGCGGCACGGATGATGTTACCGGTGGAGATGGCAGGAATACCATACTTTTCAACAATCTTTTCCGCCTGGGTGCCTTTGCCGGCACCGGGCGCGCCAAGAAGGATCAAATTCATCTTGCGTTCTCCTTATAATCAGTCAAGGAAGCCTTTATAGTGGCGCATCATCAACTGGCTTTCCAGCTGACGCACCGTCTCCAGAGCTACACCGCACATAATGATGATGGATGTACCGCCCAGGGTGATGCTCATGCCGCCGTCGTCACCGCCGGTCTCCAGGGGCGGAATCGCCGCCTTACAAATCAAGGAGTACACGATGGGGAACAAGGCAACTACGCAAAGCATCAAAGAACCGATCAAGGTCAGACGGGACAGAACCCGCATGATGTAATCGGAAGTGGGCTTGCCGGGACGAATGCCGGGAATTGCGCCGTTGTTTTTACGAAGATTATTTGCCATTTCAATCGGGTTGTACTGAATGGTGCTGTAGAAATAGGCAAAGAAGATGATCAGCAGGAAGTACATACCCGCATACCACCAAGAGTCACTCTGGAAGGCGTCAAAGAACTTCTCCCAGCCGGTGCCCTTGTACTTGTCAGCAGAAATGAACATCTGCACCGTACCGGGCAGGGACAAAATAGAAGATGCAAAAATGATGGGCAGCACGCCGCTCATATTGATCTTAATGGGCATGTGGGTGGACTGACCGCCGTACATTTTGCGGCCCACAACGCGCTTGGCGTACTGAATGGGCAGCCGGCGCTCTGAGTTATCCATAAATACGATGTAAGCGATCATCAAAAGGAAGATCACGCACACCACGGGAACCAGAACTTTGTACACGGTACGGCCGGTGTCCAGGTACTGGAACAGCTGCTTGATCAGGGTGGGGAAACGAGACACGATGCCGGCAAAAAGGATAATGGAAATACCGTTACCGATACCGGAAATGGTGATCTGCTCGCCCAGCCACATAATCACGGCTGTGCCGGCGGTGAGCACTGCAATAATGACCACTGCCTGGAACACGGCGTCAAAGCCGGTGAATGCTGCGCCGCTGGCATCCTTCATCAGATAGCCGTTGGCACGCAGGAAGAAGAAGTATGCCAGGGACTGCAACAGACCCAGACCAACCGTAACGAAACGCGTGATCGTGCCAATCTTCTTTCTGCCTTCTTCGCCCTCCTTCTGCAACCGCTCCAGTGCAGGAATGGCCACAGCAAGAAGCTGCATAATAATGGAGGCATTGATGTACGGTGTGATGGACATAGCGAAAATTGTTCCGTATGTGAATGCACTACCGGTCATCAAGCTCAGGTAGGTTAAAATGGTGTTGCCCTTACCTACATTGATCTCATCTACAATGTTCAGGAAAGGAACAGGAATGACAGAGCCAATTCGGAAAACAAGGATAACAAATGCTGTAAACAAAAGCTTTTTGCGGATGTCCGCAACTTTCCAAGCGTTTACGAAGGTCTTGATCATTTACAGCACCTCCACCTTGCCACCTGCTGCCTCAATCTTAGATTTGGCGCTCTCACTGATAGCGGTGACCTGAACGGTCAGAGCCTTAGTAATCTCGCCCTTGCCCAGAACCTTTACACCGTCCAGGGTCTTCTTCAAAAGACCGGAGGCCACCAGGCTCTCAGCGTTCACGGTTGCGCCGTCCTCAAATCTGTCGTTCAGATCAGACACATTGACAATGGCGTACTCCGTTGCAAAAATGTTGTTGAAACCTCTTTTGGGCACGCGGCGCTGAAGGGGCATCTGACCACCTTCAAAGCCGGGCCGTCTGCTGTAACCGGAACGGGCCTTCTGACCCTTCTGGCCTTTACCGGCGGTTTTACCCTGGCCGGAAGCAGTACCGCGACCGATACGCTTAACACTCTTTTTGGAGCCTTCAGCAGGAGAAAGTTCATGTAATTTCATCTTGCTACCTCCCCTTATTCTTCAACAACGGTGATCAGGTGTGCGATCTTCTTGATCTTGCCCTGAGTTGCGTCGTTGTTCGGCTGAACGGTTTCGTTGCCGATCTTCCGCAGGCCAAGAGAGTGGGCGGTGGCGATCTGGTCCTGCTTACTGCCGATCAGGCTTTTTGTAAGTTTGATTCTAATATCTGCCATAATGCGCCCCTCCTTATCCTACGATTTCTTTCACTGACTTACCGCGAACAGCAGCAACTTCCTCTGCCGTGCGCAGTCTGCTCAAGCCGTCAATGGTGGCGCGAACCACATTGTACGGGTTGTTTGAGCGAACGGCCTTGGTACGGATGTCGCCGATACCAACGGTCTCAACAACCGCACGAACCGGGCCGCCGGCGATCACGCCGGTACCTTTGGGAGCGGGCATAAGCAGCACTTCGCCAGCACCGAACTTACCGGTGATCTCATGGGGAATGGTCGTACCCCGCAGAGATACTTTGATCAAATTCTTCTTTGCGTCCTCGATCCCCTTACGGATTGCGTCCGGAACCTCGCCGGACTTACCGATACCGAAACCGACCAGACCATTCTTATCACCAACAACCACCAGTGCGGAGAACTTAAAAATTCGACCGCCCTTTACGGTTTTAGAAACACGGTTGATGGTAACCACTCTTTCTTCAAGTTCCATTGAAGATGCGTCAATCTTTGTAGCCAAAAGTATTTACCTCCTTCGTTAGAACTTCAGTCCGCCCTCACGAGCGCCGTCTGCAACCGCAGCCACACGACCGTGATACACGTAACCGCCACGGTCAAATACGCACTCGGTGATGCCCTTTGCGGTGGCTCTTTCTGCTAATGTCTTACCAACAGCCTTAGCTGCTTCTACATTTCCGCCGTACTGTGCAAAGTCCTTCTCAGTAGTGGATGCACTTGCCAGCGTTACACCGGCAACATCATCAATGAGCTGAACGTAAATATTGCTGAGGGAGCGATATACGTTGAGTCTGGGACGAGCAGCAGTGCCGCTGATTTTGCCACGAACACGAATGTGGCGCTTTTGTCTTGCCTTATTGGCGTCTTGTCTTGAAACCATTGTAATTCACTCCTTCCCTTATTTCTTACCTGCTTTGCCTTCCTTGCGGCGAATATGCTCAAAGTCATACTTGATACCCTTGCCCTTGTAGGGTTCCGGGGGTCTCTTCTCGCGGACCTGTGCGGCAAACTGACCTACGGCCTGCTTGTCTGCGCCGCTGATGACAATGGCGTTGGCACTGGGGCACTCAATGGTAATGCCTTCCGGTGCATCCATGATCACCTGGTGAGAAAAGCCAAGGTTCATTGTGAGCTTGTTGTTCTGTACCTGTACTCTGTAACCAACACCGTTGACTTCCAGATTCTTCTTGAAGCCCTCGGTCACGCCCAGAACCATGTTGTGAATGAGGGTGCGGGTCAAGCCGTGAAGAGACTTGTTCTCCTTCTCATCGTTGGGTCTTTTTACAATAACTTCGTTGCCTTCTACTGCGACTGCCATGTTCGGATGAACATTCCGGGTAAGTTCCCCTTTGGGGCCCTTTACGGTAACAGTCGTTCCGTCAACCTTTACGTCAACGCCGGCAGGAATTTCAATAGGCTTTAAGCCAATTCGTGACATACGACTGCACCTCCTTACCAAATAAATGCCAGAACTTCGCCGCCCACATTCTCTTTGCGAGCTTCTTTGTCTGTCATTACGCCTTTTGATGTAGAAACGATGGCTACGCCCAGGCCCTTCATAACCTTGGGCATATCCTCAACGCTTGAATACTTACGAAGACCGGGCTTAGACACGCGGCGCAGACCGGTGATGACGCGGCTCTTGCCCTCGCCATACTTCAGGGTCACGCGGATAACGCCCTGCTTGCCGTCTTCAATTACTTTGTAGCCTTTGATATAACCTTCATCTACCAGAATCTGAGCAATTGACTTCTTCATGTTAGATGCGGGAATATCTACAGTATCGTGCTTTGCGGAATTCGCATTGCGAATTCTGGTCAGCATATCAGCGATAGGGTCTGTAATATGCATTGATATTTCCTCCTTATTCGATCTTCAATTCTCAGATTACCAAGATGCCTTGCGCACACCGGGGATCTCGCCCTTGTGAGCCAGCTCTCTGAAGCAGATACGGCACACGCCATACTTACGCAGGTATGCGTGGGGTCTACCGCAGATCTTACATCTGTTGTGCTGTCTGGTGGAATACTTGGCAGGACGAACTGCCTTGACTTTCATAGATGTTTTTGCCACGATAATCCCTCCTTACTCTGCAAACGGTGCGCCCATCAGCTTGAGCAGCTCCCGTGCTTCTTCGTCTGTGTTTGCGGTGGTTACCATAATGATATCCATACCGCGCACCTTGTCGATCTTGTCATATTCGATCTCGGGGAAAATCAACTGCTCTTTGATACCCATGGCGTAGTTACCACGGCCGTCAAAGGAGTTTGCATTGATCCCTCTGAAGTCACGCACTCTGGGGAGAGCCAGATTAAAGAATCTGTCCAGGAATTCATACATTCTCTCGCCACGCAGAGTGACCTTTACGCCGATGGGCATGCCCTCACGCAGCTTGAAGTTAGCAACAGACTTCTTTGCGCGGCACACCACGGGGCGCTGACCGGTGATCTGGGACAGGTCGGAGATGATTGCATCTACAACCTTAGAGTTTTCGCGGGCTTCGCCGCAACCAACATTGATAACAATCTTGTCAAGCTTCGGGATTTGCATAACAGATTTGTAGCCGAATTTCTTCATCAATGCCGGAGCAACTTCGCTCTTATAGGTTTCTTTTAACCTTGCAGCCATTGTTATGTTCCTCCCTTACTTAAAATTCGTTGCCGCATTTTTTGCAAATGCGTGCGCCGCCCTTTTTGTGGCCGACGCGGGTCGCCTCGTTACATTTGGGGCACACCAGCTGTACCTTAGAAGCGTACAGCGCGGACTCAACATCAATCAGGCCGCCGGCCTCGCCCATCTTGCGGGGCTTTACATGCTTGGTAACCACATTGACCTTCTTGACGATGACTTTACCCTCAGCAGGGCTAACAGCAACAACTTCGCCGCGCACGCCCTTGGATTTACCGGACAGCACCTGAACGGTATCGCCGGATTTTACAAACATCTTACTCATTCTCTCGCACCTCCATTAAAGCACTTCCGGAGCAAGGGACAAAATCTTCATGTAATCCTTATCACGAAGCTCTCTTGCTACGGGTCCAAAAATACGGGTGCCACGAGGCGTTTTATCCTCTTTGATAATTACGGCAGCATTTTCATCAAAACGAATGTACTGGCCGTCGTCACGACGTACACCTTTGGTTGTACGAACGATGACTGCTTTAACAACTTCGCCCTTTTTCACCACGCCGCCGGGTGCTGCTTTCTTGACGGAAGCAACGATCACGTCGCCGATGTTGGCGTATCTTCTGCCGGAGCCGCCCAGCACGCGAATGCAAAGGATCTCTTTAGCACCGGTGTTGTCTGCGACCTTCAGCCGACTTTCCTGTTGTATCACAGCATTTTCCTCCTTCGTACTGCAAAATAACACTTTGCTCATCTTGCAGTTATTATTTTAGTTCCGACTGCAAAAGCAGTCTGTATGAAAAACCAAGTAATCCGTTTGAATTATTTAGCCTTTTCAATGATCTCAACCACACGCCATCTCTTGTCTTTGCTGTAGGGACGGGTCTCCATAATCATAACCTTGTCGCCTACGCCGCACTCATTCTTCTCGTCGTGTGCTTTGTACTTCACGGTACGGTTTACGATCTTGCCATACAGCGGGTGAGCCACTCTGTCCTGAATGCTAACCACAACTGTCTTATCCATCTTATCGCTGGAAACAAGACCAACTCTTGTCTTTCTGAGGTTTCTTTCCATGATCAGTTACCTCCTTCTTAAGAGTTAGCGCTTTCGAGTTCGATTGCGCGCTCTACAGTCTTAATGCGTGCAATGTCCTTCTTGACCGCTTTAATTCTCATAGGGTTGTCGAGCTGATTGATGGCCTGCTGGAAATGCAGGTTGAAGAGTTCATCCTTGAGCTCTGCCAACTTCTTTGCGCGCTGATCGGCGCTCAAAGCACGGATTTCTGCTGCTTTCATTCCTGCTCGCCTCCCTCTTTCTTAACGAACTTGCATTTTACGGGGAGCTTGTTGGCAGCAAGACGCATAGCCTCGCGCGCCACAGACTCCTCAACGCCGCCCAGCTCAAACATAACGCGACCGGGCTTTACCACGGCTACCCAGTAATCCACGTTACCTTTACCTTTACCCATTCGGGTATCGGCAGGACGAGCGGTAATGGGCTTGTCGGGGAAAATCTTGATCCATACCTGACCGCCACGCTTGGTGTAACGGGTCATAGCGATACGGGCAGCCTCGATCTGTGCCGCAGTGATCCATGCAGGCTCAGTGGTCATCAGACCGTACTCACCGTAGGTAACTTTATTGCCGCGGGTAGCCACACCGGTCATACGACCTCTGTGCTGCTTGCGGTGCTTAACACGCTTAGGTAACAGCATTATCGATTTCCTCCTTCCCGACGATTTCTTCTCTTATTACGAGACTCGTGAAGAACCTCGCCCTGGTAGATCCAAACCTTTACGCCGATACGGCCGTAAGTGGTCTTAGCCTCAACCAAACCGTAGTCAATGTCTGCACGGATGGTCTGCAGCGGGATCGTACCCTCTTTGTATGTCTCGGTACGCGCGATCTCGGCGCCGCCTACACGGCCGCTGACCTGGATCTTGATACCGCGAGCGTCCAAACGCATGGTGTTGCGGATAGCGCCCTTTACTGCACGACGAAAAGATACACGCCGCTCCAGCTGACCGGCCACATTCTGAGCAACCAAAGTTGCATTCAGATCGGGCTGCTTGATCTCAACGATGTTAATGTACACTTCGTTCAGCTCTTTGCCCAGCTTCTTGGCACACAGTGCTCTGAGCTTTTCGATCTCAGCGCCCTGCTTGCCGATCACCATACCGGGCTTTGCACAGTGGATGTTAATGCGCACACGCTTGGCGTCACGCTCAATCTCCACCTTAGGAACACCTGCGCCGGAAAGGGTCTCCAGCAGATACTTACGCAGCTTGTAGTCCTCTACAAGGGTATCGCCGAACTCGCCCTTCTTTGCGTACCAGCGGGAGTCCCAGTTTTTAATGACACCGATTCTGAGACCGGTAGGATTACATTTCTGTCCCATTTAACTCTTCCTCCTCGCTTAGTCTTCCATTTCCTTAACGGTAATGGTGATGTGAGATGTTCTCTTGTTGATTCTGTAAGCTCTGCCCTGGGCTCTGGCCTGAATTCTCTTCAGAGTGGGGCCGGCGCCTACATTGCAGTCGCTCACATACAGACGGGAAACATCCATATTGTGGTTGTTCTCTGCATTTGCCATCGCGGACTTGAGCACCTTCATCACAGGCTCACAAGCGGCTTTGGGGGTGTATTGCAGAATAGCCATGGCCTTGTCGGCAGGCTGCTTTCTGATTAAATCAAGTACGATCTGAACCTTTCTGGGAGAGATACGGACGTACGTTGCTTTTGCTGTAGCTTCCATAATAAATCTCCTTTCCGATTACTTAGATGACTTGGAGCCTGCGTGGCCTCTAAACGTTCTGGTGGGCGCGAACTCACCCAGCTTATGGCCGACCATGTCCTCGGTCACATAGACCGGTACATGCTTTCTTCCGTCGTGAACAGCAAAGGTATGACCTACGAATTCAGGGAAGATTGTGGAACTTCTGGACCAGGTCTTGATAACCTGCTTGTCGCCCTTAGCGTTCAGGGCTTCAACCTTTTTGAACAGGCTTTCTTCAACATAAAAGCCCTTCTTGGCACTTCTACTCATTTAATCTTCTCCTTTCTTCTTATTTACCGTTGCGACGGCGAACGATCATCTTGTCAGACTTTTTCTTCTTGCTGCGGGTCTTATAACCCAGAGCAGGCTTGCCCCAAGGGGTGCAAGGACCGGGACGGCCGATGGGGGACTTACCCTCACCACCACCGTGCGGGTGGTCGTTGGGGTTCATTACAGAACCACGAACAGTGGGACGGAAGCCCATATTGCGCTTACGACCGGCCTTACCGATCTTCACATTTGCATGATCGGCGTTGCCAACCACGCCAATGGTAGCCATGCAGTTGCAGGGCACGTTGCGCAGCTCGCCGGAGGGCAGACGCAGCAGTGCGTACGGACCTTCCAAAGCCATCAGCTGTGCGCCGTTACCGGCAGAGCGAGCCAGCTGTGCGCCATTACCGGGATACAGCTCCACATTGTGTACCATGGTACCAACGGGAATGTTCTGCAGCGGCAGAGCGTTACCGGCCACGATGTCTACATCCGTACCGGCTACCACGGTGTCGCCTACCTTCAGGCCTTCGGGAGCGGTGATGTAGCTCTTCACGCCGTCCTCATACTGGATGAGAGCGATGTGCGCGCTTCTGTTGGGATCATACTCAATGGTCTTGACCTCAGCGGGAACATCAAACTTGTTGCGCTTGAAGTCGATCACACGGTATTTTTTTCTGTTACCGCCGCCACGATGACGAACGGTGATTCTGCCGTAGGAGTTGCGGCCGGACTTTTTGTTCAGCGGCTGAAGCAGAGAACGCTCCGGAGCAACCTTGGACAGAGAAGAGTAATCGGTAACCGACATATTCCGTCTGGACGGCGTAGTCGGCTTATAAGTTTTGATTGCCATTCTTATTTCTCCTTTCCGGATAACTTTGCGAAAGGATGGCTCCTTTCATACCTCATCACCCGAAATCATGGTTGTCTTAGTGTTTGTATATATAATGTATAAGAGATTACATCATATCGTTGAAGAACTCAATCTCCTTGGAGTCCTCGGTGAGGGTAACCACAGCCTTCTTCCAAGAGGGGGTGTAACCCACGTTGGCGCCCTGGCGGCGCTTCTGACCTCTTACATTCAGGGTGTTTACTTTCTTCACCTTGGTGCCGGGGAACAGTTCCTCAACAGCCTTCTTGATCTCAATCTTGCCGGCGTCTTTGGCAACTTTGAAGGTATATTTCTTCATCATGATGCCGGTCATGGACTCTTCCGTAATGATCGGCTTAATGATAATGTCCTGTGCAGCTTTCATTATGCATATACCTCCTCGATCTTCTTGGCGGCGTCCTTCAGAACAACGAAGCTGTCGCAGTTGAGGATGTCATACACGCAAAGGGTGTTGACGGTCACAACCTTAACGCCGGCGATGTTCCGTGCGCTCTTATAAATCTTCTCGTCCTTATCTGCGGTGACGATCAGGGTCTTCTTGGCAGCCTTCAGCTTGGTGAGCATCTCGACCACAGCTTTGGTCTTAATGCCTTCCAGCTCTACCTTGTTAACTACCATCATCTCCTCAGCAGCAACCTTGCTGGACAGCGCGGACTTCATAGCCAGTCTGCGCACCTTCTTGTTGATGCTGATGCCGTATGTTCTGGGCTTCGGGCCGAGAGCAATACCGCCGTGAGTCCACTGCGGGCTTCTGGTAGAACCCTGACGGGCACGACCGGTGCCTTTCTGTCTCCAGGGCTTTGCACCGCCGCCGCTGACCTCAGAACGAGTGAGAGTTGACTGTGTGCCCTGACGCTGGTTAGCCAGATAGCTGACCACTGCAAGATGCATTGCGGATTCGTTCGGCTCAATGGCGAAAACGGAATCTGCAAGTTCCAATTTAGAAGTTTTCTTACCTTCCTGGTTATAAACCTGAACCTGTGCCATTTTAATCTCTCCTTTCGTTAAGCTTTCACTGCGTCAGCGATGACAACAATGCCGCCCTTGGGGCCGGGAACGGCGCCCTTGATGGCGATGAGGTTATTCTCGGCATCCACCTTAACAACCTCGAGGTTTTGAACGGTTACGGTCTCGTGACCCAGGTGACCTGCCATCTTCTTGCCCTTAAATACGCGAGAAGGACTGGAGCAGGCACCCAAAGAACCGGCGTGACGGGCGTTGGGGCCGGTACCGTGGCTCATTCTCAGACGAGAGAAGTTCCAGCGCTTAATGGCGCCTGCGGTGCCCTTACCCTTGCTGGTGCCCTTCACATCGATCTTTTCGCCGGGAGCGAAAATATCGGCCTTCAGGATGTCACCTACATTCATTGCGGAAATGTCGTCCAGACGAAATTCCTTCAGTGTCTTCTTGGGAGCCACATCGGCTTTGTCAAAATGACCTTTCATCGGTTTGTTGACGCGTGTGATCTTCACATCGCCAAAGCCAACCTGAATGGCCTCATAGCCGTCGTTCTCCATTGTCTTCTTCTGGGTAATCGTGCAAGGACCGGCCTCCACAACGGTTACAGGGATTGCATGACCCTGTGCGTCGAAGACCTGGGTCATGCCGATTTTCTTACCGATAAGACCTTTCTTCATGTTTATTCCTCCTTTGGTTATTGGTTGGGTCTCCCCAACATGACCTCGACCGGGTTGCGATCTGTTTTCAGTTCAATTAGAGCTTAATCTCGATCTCAACGCCTGCCGGGAGCTCAAGACTTGTCAGCGCTTCCACCGTCTTGTTGGAAGGTCTGAGAATGTCGATGAGTCTCTTGTGTGTTCTCTGCTCAAACTGCTCACGGCTGTCCTTGTACTTGTGTACAGCACGCAGGATGGTAACAACTTCCTTTTCGGTGGGAAGCGGGATGGGACCGCTCACCTGAGCGCCGGTGCGCTTTGCGGTGTCTACGATCTTCTCCGCAGCCTGGTCCACCAGGTTGTGGTCATAGCCCTTCAGTCTGATGCGGATCTTAACTTTACTTGCTGCCATGTGAAATTCCTCCATGAATTTTGATGGTGCGAGCAACCATTGTTTGACTACCCACCCGTGTGTTTCAACCCTTACCGTAAATAAAGCCGAATGAAGGCAGTTCATTCGGGCACGGTTACACGGTGCACAGCGCGTTCGCAAGTCACGCTCTGCAGGGACCCCTTACGGTCCGCGTCGTACAATGATTCGTTTCGCCCGGTTTGAAATCGGACATACTCCGCCGAAATTACCGCTCTGGGTAGGAGCGCAACCTCCGGCATCAACGCATATCTGGTTGTGTGTTGCGGTGTCTATATATTATATATATAATACGCCCAATCACACGCAGGCAATATTATATTATATAGAGCCCCTGCTGTCAAGCCTTTTTTTGAAGTTCTTTGGAATTTTTTTCATTGTGCAAAATGACAGAAAATCCGGCTCCATTTTTGTAAAAATCACCAAAGCAGAACCACCGGTTTTTTGGTGTCTCTCCCCTGTCGAACCACAAGATGTAGTTGCCGTTCTCCATATTTAGTAAGAAACGCCCCGCGCCGTGGAAAAATTTCGTCGCGTCGCTTTGACCGAATTTTTGAAAAATTTAATTTTTGGCAGCAAAAGTTATACGACATTGTACCAATAAAATAAACGCAGCGCCCAAGCCAATCGGCCTGAACGCTGTGCAAATCGCTATATTATAGTATGTTTATATATAAGGGCTACTTGAGCTTGGCAATGGTCACGCCGTTCTCGCCCTCGCCGTACACCCCCAGCCGATACTCGGCCACATTGGGGTGGTGGCGCAGTTCTTCCTGTACGGCGGTACGCAGCGCGCCGGTTCCTTTGCCGTGGATAATGCGCACCTCGGATATGTTATTGAGCACGCACTTATCAATAAACAGACCCAGGTTGCCCAGGGCTTCCTCTACCGTTTGGCCTCGCAGATCCAGCTCGGTTTTTACATCCGCGTCTGCCCGGGAGGTGGTGCGCCGCAGGGTGCGCTGGCCGGTGATCGGCGCTTTCTTCTTGTGCGGCAGCAGGCGCAGATCCGTCGGCTTGACCCGCGTTTTCAGCATACCGGAGGAAACCAAGATCTTGCTGCCCAGTTCCAGCACGTCGCCCTCACCAATGCCCTTGATGAGCACATGGTCCCCTACCTGCAAGGGGCGGGGCAACTTATAATCCGTATCCCAATCGGTGTTCAGCCGGTTGGGGTTCACAATATCGTCCAACTCACCCAAGCGATTTTTGATCTCCCGCCTGGTCTTGCGAGCCAATTCCGTGGCGTTGGTGGCAGTCTGCTCTTTCTTCAACTGCTCCAGCTGGAGCAGGAAATCCGAAGATGTGCGTTTGGCAGCATCTACCAGCCGCTGTGCCTCTCGCTTAGCCTTGTCCAGTTCTCGATCCCGCAGGGTGTCGATCTTGGACTTTTCTTCTCTGGCCTTGGCAGCCAGCCGCTCCGCCTCTTGCCGTTCCTTGGACGCCGCTGCCCGCTCCTCGTCCAGTGCCTTTCGAGCGCTCTCCAGGTTCTCCAACACAGACTCAAACTGCCGGTTCTCCGAGCCGACAATCTCCTTAGCTGCCCGCACCACCGCCGGATCCATGCCCAGGTGCTCCGTAATGGCAAAGGCGTTGGACCGACCGGGCACGCCGATCAGCAGCCGATAGGTCGGCCGCAGGGTCTCCACATCAAACTCGCAGCAGCCGTTACTGACCCCGGGCGTATCCAGCGCATAGGCTTTCAGCTCCGCATAATGGGTGGTGGCGGCAATGTGCGCTCCCTTTTGGCGCAGATATTCAATGACAGACACTGCCAGCGCCGCGCCCTCGATGGGATCCGTCCCGGCGCCCAACTCGTCGATCAGCACCAGGGAGTCTTTGTCCGCCTTTCCCATAATATCAATAATATTCACCATATGAGAGGAGAAAGTGGACAGGTTTTGGGCAATGCTCTGTTCATCTCCGATATCCACCAAGATTTGACGGTACAGCGCCAGTTTGCTGCCGTCTGATACCGGGATCAACAACCCGCAGCCCACCATCGCCGTCAGCAGACCCAGGGTCTTTAAGGTCACCGTCTTGCCGCCGGTATTGGGGCCGGTGATCACCAAAGTATCATAGTCCGTACCCAGGGTAATATGCACCGGCACCACCCGCTCTTTATCAATCAGCGGATGGCGGGCATTTTTCAGATCCGTTATACCATCAATATTCAGCTGGGGACGAGCAGCTTTCATTTGGTATGCCAAGTGCGCCTTGGCAAAGATCAGGTTCAGCCGCACAGCACTGTCATAACTGTGGCGCACGCTCTCTGCAAAAGTGCCTGCCTCTGCAGACAGTTCAAAGAGAATGCGCTGCACCTCTTCCCGCTCCCGGCCCTCTAACACCTTAATGTCATTGTTGGCGTCCACCACCGCCGCCGGCTCGATAAACACCGTAGCGCCGCTGGAGGAGGTGTCATGCACCAGACCGGGCACCTCGCCCCGGTGCTCCGCCTTTACCGGCACTACAAAGCGCCCGCCACGCTGGGTGACGATGGGCTCTTGCAAGAATTTTTGGTAATGGGTGGAGTGGATCATACCGTCCAGCCGTTGCCGAATGGCCGCCGCCTTGGCCTTAATCTTCCGACGAATGTCGTAAAGTTCTTCCGAGGCCTTGTCCGCCATTTCCTCCGGACTGACAATGCAGGTAAAGATCCGGTTCTCCAAATATTTGTTTACCGTAATGCCGTCAAAAAAGAAATTCAGGGACGAGCTTGTACCCGCCAAATGGCCGTGCCAGTCGTCCAGAATGCGCAGCGCCCGCAGGGTGTCGCCCACCTGCAGCAACTCCGTCATATTCAGGCACCCGCCGGCTGCCGCCCGCTGCAACGGACCATTTACATTATGCAGCCCGCCAAAAGACGGCGCGCCGAACCGGGCCAGCATAGAAAAAGCGTCCTCCGTCTGATCCAGCAGGAGAGCAATCTCCCCCGGGTCTGCCGCAGGGCGCAGCGCCAATGCCGCCTCTTTGGCGTCGTCACAGGTAGTCTGTTCC
Organism: Oscillospiraceae bacterium; assembly: GCA_025757685.1. NCBI lineage: Bacteria > Bacillati > Bacillota > Clostridia > Eubacteriales > Oscillospiraceae > Oscillospiraceae bacterium. The sequence goes on from CP107220.1 coordinate 1,200,750, forward strand.
GCCAAAAGGGCAAGCACCTTATCCAGTTCCAAGGTTTGCAAATTCTTATCCATATCTCTATCCATTATGATGCTATGTAGTCGCGTCCCCGGCTTGCAGGGACTTGTAGAATTCCAGTGTGGTAAAGCGCCGGTCCAGCCGCCGCAGGGTGTACTGCTCCGTCACTTGGCCCAGCAGTGCCATTTGCTCCGGCGACAGAGCAAAGCCAAAAATACGCCCCGGCTCCGTCAGGCAAATGTAGCGCACGGCGGTCATCACCGTCTTGGGTACCGCCACGGCGCCTGCCTTGGGGCAATGCTCACAGTAAATGCAGCCCCCGTCCACATCAAAGTACATCACCGGTGTTTCATACGTCCCGCAGTTGGCGCAGGCCAAAATATTGGGCATATAACCGGAGATGGACAGGGCGCGCAGCTCAAACACCGCCTTAATCTGCACCAGCGGCTTGGTACCCTTGCACAATAGGTGCAGGGTGTTCAGCAGCAGGCGCAACAATTCCGGCGCCGGTTGTTCCTCCGCCGCCAATTCGTAGCTAAGCTGGGCAAAATATTGGGCAGCTGCCAGCCGATCAATATCCTGCCGCAAGCCAAAAAACACCTCAATGGGTGCCGCACTGTCTACCGTATAAGCGTCGCGCCCACGGTACAGGGCAAACTCGCCATAGCAAAAAAGGGAGGTGGCAGCCGCACGCCGATTCTTCAGCTGCTTGCCGCCTCGCACAAACGCACGCACCAGCCCGTGATCCGCCGTCAGCAAAGTCACCAGGCGATCATTCTCCCCGGTGGTCTGCTCCCGTATCACTAACCCTTTGGTGGTACTGTTCATGCCCCTCTTGTCGTTCCTCTTCCTTGTATTTCAAATAATCGGCCACACGGCCGGTTTGTATAAACTGTTGCCAGCTGTTCTCTGCCATCGACATAGGATCACCGTTTTTATTGTATCCTATGCGTGCAACGCCATTTGTGCCAAATTCATCCAAGGACAAAATCCAACACCGCAGCGGCAAAAAATCGATTTATTCGTTATCCAAACCAAAGTTGTGGATCAGACCCTCACGGTTGCGCCAGTCCTCTTTCACCTTAACCCAGGTGTGCAGATTGACCTTGATCCCGAAAAAGCGCTCCATATCCTGCCGAGCAAATGTGGCGATCTTTTTAAGCATAGCGCCGCCCTTTCCGATGACCATACCCTTATGGCTCTCCCGCTCGCAGTAAATGGTGGCGTCCACATCCAAACAGCTGCCGTCCGGGCGTTCCTTCATCTTCTCAATAGCAACGGCAATGCCGTGGGGAATCTCTTTATCCATTAGGCGCAGGATCTTCTCCCGAATCATTTCCGCCGCCAGCACCCGCTCCGGCTGATCCGTCAAGGTATCGTCCGGAAAAAAATGGGGCGACGGCAGCGCCAGGCGTTCCATCTCCGTCAGCAGATCCTGCATACCCTCGCCGGTCTGGGCGCTGCAAGGCACCACAGCCGTAAAGTCATACAGCCCTGCCAACTGGCCAATGCGGGGAGCCAGTTCCGTCTTGTCCCGCAACATGTCAATTTTGTTAATGGCCAGGATCACCGGCAAGCGCTGCTTTTTGCACATTGCCAGCAGTTCCTGCTCCTTATCGTTGAGCTCGCCCTTAGGCTCCACCACAAACAGGCAGGCGTCCACGCCGCCTACCGTGTCGCCTACCGCCTGGTTCATATGCTCGCCCAGCTTGTTGTGGGCATGGTGAAAACCGGGGGTGTCCGTAAACACCAACTGCACCTCGTCCCGAGTCAGCACACCCATGATCTTGGTACGGGTGGTCTGTGGCTTAGAAGACACAATGGCGATCTTGCTGCCGGTAAGTCGGTTCAAAATAGAAGATTTGCCCACATTGGGCTTGCCGATAATGGCAATAAATGCAGATCGGGTCATGACTCGTCTCCCATGTAATAGCTACTGTCCCGCTTCCAGCCGATTTGGGTCAGCACGGTTTCTTCCTTTTCGCGCATACGCACTTCTTCCAGTCCGCCCTGCTCATGGTCGTAGCCCAGCAGGTGCAGCATGGAATGGACGGTCAAAAAGCCGATCTCCCGCTGCAAGGGGTGATTATACAGCTCTGCCTGCTCCATGGCTTTCTCCATAGAGATCACAATATCCCCCAGCAGCTTGGCGCCGGTATCGTGGTTAATGTCGTACACACCGTTCTCCCCCAGAGGGAAGCTAAGTACGTCCGTCTCTCTGTCGATGTTCCGATATTCTTTGTTCAGCTCACGGATCTGTTCGTTATCCACAAAGCGCACGCTCACCTCTGCGCTGCCCTCGAAATGCTCCAGCTCCAGCACAGCGTGGCAACAACGGCGGATCAGCAACCGAATACCGGTAGGCACCTTCACTGCCTTTTGATCGTTTGAAATGACCACTTTTACAGATTCCATTACTTGTTTTTCTCCTCATATTTTTCATACGCCCGAATAATGTCCTGCACCAACCGGTGGCGCACCACATCCTTCTGGCTGAATTTATGAATTTCAATATCATCTACATGCTTTAGAATGTCCATCACCTTCACCAGCCCGGAGCGCTTGCCCTCCGGCAGGTCAATCTGGGTAATGTCGCCGGTGACCACCATTTTGGAGTTGAACCCCAGGCGGGTCAAAAACATTTTCATCTGCTCCGGCGTGGTGTTTTGGGCCTCATCCAGGATAATAAAACTGTCATCCAAGGTACGCCCACGCATATAGGCCAGCGGTGCCACCTCGATAGCGCCTCGCTCCTGGTAGCGCTGAAAACTCTCAGCCCCCAGCATATCAAACAGCGCGTCATATAACGGGCGCAGGTACGGGTCTACCTTACTTTGCAGGTCGCCGGGCAGGAAGCCCAACTTCTCCCCCGCTTCCACCGCCGGGCGGGTCAAAATGATCCGGTTCACCTCTTTGGCACGAAAGGCGGTGACCGCCATTGCCACAGCCAGGTAAGTCTTACCGGTACCGGCCGGGCCCACGCCAAAGGTGATGGTGTTTTTGGCGATGGACTCGCAGTACCGCTTTTGGCCCACGGTCTTTGGCTTCACCGGGCGACCCTTGGCCGTCACGCACACCGAGTCCGTGGTCATGAAGGAGAGCACATCCTCGTTGCCCTCGCCCACCAGCGAGATCACATAGCGCACATTCTGCTCCGTCAGCTGCTCGCCTTTGTTAATTAGAGTCAGCAGTCCGTTCAGCGCCCGGGCAGCGGCGGCCACATTCTCTGCGTCCCCCACCACCTTCAGGTCTGCACCGCGGCAGGTGATGGTCACGCCGTACTCCCGCTCCAATAGCTTTATGTTTTCATCGAAGCTGCCAAACAGGTTCGCTGCCTGTTCCATCGCTTCAAAGGTGATTACCTGTTCTGTCATACTTTAACTTCTGCCTTTATCCGTTCAATTCTGCGCTCCTCTACCCCGCAAACGGTAAAGTGCACATTCTCATAATCCACCGTTACCGGCTGGGTCTCCTTGCCGGTGGGAAGATAGCCCAGGCGGCTGATCAAAAAGCCTGCCAGCGTGTCATAATCCCCCTCCGGCAAGGGCACGCCCAGCGCCTTTTCCGCGTCATTCATATCTACCGAGCCATCAAAGGTGAAGGTGTGCTCCCCGGTTTGGATTACATCCGCCTCTTCCTCGTCGTACTCGTCCATAATATTGCCCACAATGCTCTCCAGAATATCCTCCATGGTCACCAGCCCGGCAGTACCGCCATATTCATCCACCACAATGGCCATCTGGATACGCTTGTCCGTCATAGTGGCGAACAGCTTGCCGCAGGGAATACTCTCCGGTACAAACAGCGGCTCCCGCACATAGTCCGTCAGCCGGGTGCCCGCCGGCACAGGCTTACCCACAAAGGGCAGCAGGTCTTTTACATAGAGAATGCCCTGCACATTATCCAGATCCTCGTGAAATACAGGAATCCGGGAACACCCTGCCTCCAATGCAAAGGCAGCGGCATAACCGATGGTGGCCGTCTCCTCCACTGCCTCAATCTCTGTGCGATGGGTCATAATATCCTCCGCACAAAGCCGGTCAAAATCAAAGATATTGTGGATCATTTCCCGCTGAGACGCTTCCAGTTCTCCTTTGGCCTGGTCCTCGTCCACCAGCTGGCGAATTTCCTCTTTCGTTGTGCTCTCTCGCTTAAATAATCGGTCAATCAGGCTGTTCCCGCCCATAATGGCCCCTGCCTCCTGTGCAATACAAATTTTTCCGTTTATTTATTATATACACTTTATTTTAGATTGTCAAATATGTTAAGATATAAGGCAGAAAGGCAGGTAGCTATGATAGACGATTTGCTGACGGAAGAGAATATTTGGGACCGACTGCGCCGGGAGGGCAAGCCCCTGGTGCTCTATGGCATGGGCGACGGGGCGGAGAAAATCAATGCCGTGTTAGAAAGCAAGGGAATGCACATCACTGCGGTCTTTGCCAGTGATGATTTTGTGCGAGGCCAGTCTTTTTTGGGCCACACGGTGCAGCGCTACCGGGAGGTGTGCGCCCAATTTACGGACTTTAATGTGGTACTGGGCTTTGCCAGCCAGCGCCCGGAGGTACTGGAAAACATCGCCCGGATCAATCGAGAGCACCCGGTGTATGCACCGGATATTCCGGTGGCCGGCGTAGGGCTGTTTACCCGGGAATACGCCGCTGCCCACCGGGCGGAAATAGAGACTGTTTACGCCAAATTGGCCGATGAGGAGAGCCGCCGGGTGTATCATTCCGTATTGCGTTACAAAATCAGCGGTAAAGTTGATTACCTTTACAATTCGTTCGCAAATATGGACGAGATTTTTACCGAAATTTTGCAAGTGAACCAACAGGAGATTTTGGTGGATATGGGTGCTTATAACGGCGACACAATTCGCCAATTTTTGCAGTATTCGTGCGGAAAATACAAATCCATTTACGCCTTGGAGCCAGATGGCAAAAACTTCAAAAAGCTGTGCCGCTCCACCGAGGGTATGCAAGGCGTTCACCTTTACAATAAAAGTGCCTGGAACCGGCAGACCACTTTACATTTTAATGCCTGTGCCGGGCGCAATTCCCACCTGTCGCCCACCGGTACGGCGGTGGAGGCCACGGATCTGGACAGCCTGCTGCAAGGCGCGCCGGTGACCCTGCTGAAAATGGACATTGAGGGCAGCGAAAGCAAGGCGCTGACCGGCGCCGCCCACACCATTATCACCTGGCGGCCCAAACTGTATGTATGCGCCTACCATCGCAACGAAGATTTGTTCTCCCTACCGCTGCAAATTCTAAACCTTTGCCCGGACTACAAGCTGTACTTCCGCCACAGTCCGTACATTCCGGCGTGGGAAAGCAATTTTTACTGTATTCCGACCCATTTGGACGACAACGACCATTAACGCCCCGCTGCATTGACAAGGTCCTTTACAAATTATATAATAGATTTTACGGCTTATGAAATGAAGCGTCCTCTTTGGAGGGCAGTTAGGAATGTCTATGCTGACCATCGCAATACCGCAGTTCGTAGAGAACCTGCGCAAAAACATACAAGGAGTAGAAACCACTGAAGAACTGCTGATCCGCACGCTGATCGCTGTGGGGAGCGTTGTGGTGCTGCTTCTGTTACGAAATATCATTTCCGGGGGAATACTCACCGTTATTGGCAAGACCTTTTGCCGCCGCAAACCCCGGGTGCAATCCCTGATTAAAGACGGACTGAAAAAGCCCCTGGCCTTTTCCTTGGTACTGGCCGGCATTGCCCTGGGTCTGCAAATCATCGCCCCCTCCGGAGAGCTGCATAAGATCGGCCTGTTTCTCATTAAGGCCGGCGGCATTGTGTGCGCCTGCTGGGGCGGCGTGCGCCTACTGAACGGCGAGCTGGACAACTATACCTTTGACACGGCAGCCGGCGAGGACAAAACCCGGCTGACCGCCTTTCGCTTTATCTCCAATGTAGCCAAGATCGTGATCATCTGCATCGGCGCACTGCTGGTGCTGGAACTGCTGGGCTACTCCGCCACACGCATTTTTGCCGCTTTAGGCATCGGCGGCGTGGCTGTGGCCTTTGCCTGTAAAGATGCGGTGGAGAACCTGATCTCCGGCTTTATCATTGTATTTAACAAGCCGTTTCGCGTGGGGGACTTTATCGCCGTTGGAGAATTAAGCGGTACGGTGGAGGACATTGCCGTGCGCTCCACCACCCTGCGAGCGCTGGACGGCAGCCGTTATGTGCTGCCCAATACAGCCCTGACCAATCAGAGCATTATTAACTATGCGGATATGGAAAAGCGACTGATCGACCAAACTTTCACTTTGCATTATAAACACAGCCGCACGGACTTAGAGCGGTTTGAGCAGGATCTGCGAGCACTGTTGCAGGCCGATCCGGCAGTCGTACAGGATGATATTCGAACAGATTTTGTGAATTACGGTGCCCACGGCATGGATGTGCAGGTGTACTATTATGTGATCGCCCCCACCGTAGTGGAGCTGGGGCAAATCAAAAATCGTTTGAACCTGCAAATCAAAGAGCTTCTCGACAAAGAGGGCTTTGAACTGGCATACAATTCTGCCACTGTTTACTTGGAGCAAGAGACGGAGGGCAAGGATCAATGATGTTTGTTGTTTACGGCGTAATTATCTTTCTCGCTTCCGGCATCGGCGCCTTTTTAGGCGGCGGCTCCGGGGTGATTATTAAACCGCTGCTGACCCTGCTGGTAGACGACACCACCGAGGTCATCAACTTTATCTCCTCCGTGTCCGTTTTTGCCATGAGTTGCAGTTCCACCGTAAAGCACCTGCGTGCCAAGACCAAGGTGGACTTTAAGACCGTGCTGCTGATCTCTGCCGGGTCTATTTTAGGCGGCTTTGCAGGCAAGCACATTTTTGATCTGTTTAACCGACTGCTCAGCGACAACCTGGCTATGGCTTACCAGGCTGTACTGTTGGCCTGTCTGCTGACAGTGGCTCTATGGTATGTGAACAAGGGCAAAAAGAGCTTTCACTTAAAGAACCCGATCACCATTCTTCTGGGTGGCGTCGTGCTGGGCATTCTGTCCAGCTTCTTGGGCATTGGCGGCGGACCCATCAACATTATGTTCTTCCTGCTGTTCTTTTCTATGAGCATGAAGGAAGCCACTGTGTACAGCGTGGCCGTCATCTTCTTTAGCCAGCTGTCCAAGCTGGTGACCTATGTAGCCACCGCCACGGTGCCCAAGTTTGACTACCGCATTCTGCTAATTGCGGCCCCGGCAGCTGTGATCGCCGGTATCATTGGCGCAGCACTGAATAAAAAGGCTAACAACAAGATCGTCACCCGGGTATTTTCCGCGGTGCTGGGCGTATTTATCTGCCTGAATATCTATAATGCAATCACCGGCTTTATGGCCGGATAAATAAAAAGACAATACGCTGCGCCCACGGGTGCAGTTCAGGAACAGGAGTTGAACATGGCAAAGCGTAAGAACATCATCTTCTACTTCAGCGATCAGCAGCGGTGGGATACCGTCAATGAAACGGTGACCCCTAACCTGATGCAGCTGGCCAAAGAGGGCACCCTCTTTGAGAACAACTTTACCTGCCAGCCGGTGTGCGGCCCGGCCCGTGCATGCCTGCAAACCGGTGTGTATGCTACCCAGTGCGGCTGCTACTGGAACGGCATTCCCCTGCCGGAAAGCATTACCCCGCTGGCCCATTACTTTAACGAAGCCGGGTATGACACTGCTTATGTGGGCAAGTGGCACTTGGCCTCTGACCGGCTACCGGGGATCGGCACCCACTGCGAGGCCACGCCGGTACCGAAAGAGAAGCAGGGCGAGTACCGCTACTGGCGGGCAGCGGATGTGCTGGAATTCACCAGCCACGGCTACGACGGCTACATCTTTGACGGCGACGGCAACAAGCTGGACTTTACCGGCTACCGGGCTGACTGTATCAACGACTTTGCTCTGGAATACCTGGAGAGCGGACGGGAGGCAGACAAACCCTTCTTCCTATTTATCAGCCAGCTGGAGCCCCACCACCAAAACGACCACCATCATTACGAGGGCTATAAAGAGACCGTCAATCAATACAAGGACTATCCTCTGCCCCCGGACCTCACCTTCCTAAAGGGTGACTATAAAGAGATGTACCCGGACTATATCTCCGCCATCAATCGGTTGGACTATAATGTGGGCCGCCTGGTGCAAAAGCTCAAGGATCTGGGCATTTATGATGACACGGTTATCATCTATTCCTCAGACCACGGCAGCCACTTTAAGACCCGCAATTTGGAGTACAAGCGCTCCTGCCACGACAGCGCCACCCACACCCCGCTGATCATCAAAGGCGGCGGCTTTGACGGCGGCAAGGCAGAGAACCGGCTCACCTCCCTCATTGACCTGCCCCCCACTTTCCTGAGTCTGGCGGGCATTCCCATACCGCCCAGTTACATGGGCAAGGATCTGTGCCAAATGCAGCAGACGACACAGCCGCTTCACGACTGTGTGTTTATGCAGATCAGCGAAAGTCAGTGCGGCCGCGCCATTCGTACGGACCGGTTCAAATACGCGGTGCGCACCTTAGCACCTACCGGCTATCTGAAGTACAATGCCGGTGTATACTTTGAGGATTATCTTTATGATTTGGAGAAGGATCCCATTGAGCGCTGCAACCTGATCCGTGATCCCCGTTACAGCCATGTGCGCCAGGAGCTGAAATACCTGCTGCTGCGTGAAATGAAAAATGCCGGAGAAGCCGCACCTGTGATTCTCCCCGCCCTGAAAGTGAGGAAAAAATAATGAACGAACCACAAAAAAAATACCTAACCACCAGGGAGCGGATATGCTTTACCGTGGGTGCCTTCGGCCGCTCCGGTATTTACACGCTGATGTCCATGTTTACCTTGGTATTCTTCCAAAACGGCGCCGGACTGTCCCTGTCCCAGGGTACCACAATCATCTTGATTGGCCGTATCTTTGACGCTCTCAATGACCCGGTGATGGGCATGATCGTAGATCGCACCAAGTCCAAGTGGGGCAAAATGCGGCCTTATCTGCTGTTTGCACCGGTGCCCATTGCTATCTGCACAATATTGCTGTTTACTGCGCCCTTTAAGGAGGGTTCCACCGCCGCCTTTGTGTGGGCGCTGATCACCTACATTCTGTGGGGTGTGGCCTTTACCGTGCAGGACGTGCCTTTCTGGGGTCTGTCCTCTGTGATTACCCCGCTGGAGAGTGAGCGTACTTCCTTTATTTCCACCGCCCGCCTGGGCTCCACCTTCGGTGGCATTCTGCCGGCGTTGCTGGTGCCCATTCTGTACCAGAGCAACATGGGCTATAACAAAGGTTTCTTTGTAGGCGCCCTGATCTTTGCCCTGCTGGGCTGCGGGCTGTCCATTCTCATCTTCTTTGTATCCAAAGAGCGCGTGCCCAAGATGGACCACACCCCCTCCTTCAAGGAGACTTTTGTGGTGCTGGGCAAGAACAAGCTGCTGCTGATCGTTATTGCCGCTTCCGTTCTGGGCTCCACTATGGTTACCGCCAACCAATGCGCGGACTATATCGGCAATTACATTATTATTCAGAATTATACAGACTTCCGCCAGATCTTTATGGACTTCCTGCCCGGCGCACAAAGCACCCTGGTACCCAATGTGGACGCTGCGGCAGCCTATTCCTTCTGGATCCCTCGCGGCACCATTGTAACCACCCTAACCGTAGCCATCGGCGTGGGCATGGTGCCTGCCATGGCCATCTTCCCCCTGCTGCGCAAGAAGTTCAGCTTAAAGCAGATCTACATTGGCTCCGCCCTGTTTGGCTTTGCCGTGCACGGCCTTTGCTATGTGATTTTGGCACAAGATGTAACCAAGATCAACATCTTTATCCTGTGGATTTTCCTGTTTCTGATGGGTCTGCCCCTTGGCATTTACAATGTGATCACCTACGCGCTGATTGCCGACTCCATCGACTATTTGGAGTGGAAGACCGGCGAGCGCCAGGAGGGTGTGTGCTTTGCATTCCAAACCTTCCTGTCTAAGGTAAACGCCGCAATTGCCACCTTCGTGTTCGGTCAGCTGCTGGCGCAAACGGACTTTAAGGCCGTAGACAAATCCCTGGTGGATAACGCCGGGCGTCAAATCTTCTTTGAGCAGTCTGCCAGCACCCAAAAAATGCTGCTGGCGCTGGTGACCATTGTACCGGCTGTGGGCTTTATCCTGACCATCATTCCTATGTTCTTTAACAAGTACACCGGCAAGGTGAAGGCCCAGGCCCAGGCTGAGCTGGAGGCTAAGCGCGAAAAGCTGATGGAAAGCGAAGAAGCCTAAATACCCTGAAAATCATAAAAAGCGCTTCCTGCGGGAAGCGCTTTTTATTACCCATTTCTTTGTATTTCCTTTTTAGCAGCAGCGCGCACTGTCCTTGTCCTTTAGCGCAGCCTGAGAGCAGCTGTATTCACGCTTTTTGTCTTTTACGCGTACGGTATCAACAATCGGTAAAAAGCGCACAGAGGGATTGCTGTGCCGTCCTTGCGCAGTCTCGGAAGCCTCTTTTCTAAAGAGCAAGGCATAGAACGCACAAAAAAGCACCGCCGCAGCGGTGCTTTTGTTTTTATTGGTTGATCTTATTCAGCGCTGTCCTCGCCCTTAGCAGCGCGCTTAGCTACCAACTCGCTCAGGATACGGCTATGCTCTTTATCGGACATTGCATACTTAATGGTGGGCAATGCGGAGAGAACCATACCGATGGCAGGCGGAATGGAGATCAGGAAGAACATGGTGGCGGCGTACTTACCGGCGCCGGAACCACCGTCATAACTCAAGAAATCTGCGCCGCTCTTCAGGGCTTCATTCAGCTTCAAAATATTGGCGTCACTATAACCTACAAAGTGGTACACCACAGCAGACAGGATAGAGGCGATACCGCCGGACAGCTTGGTGATAAAGGACTGGCCGGAGAAGAATACACCGTCGGTACGCACGCCGTTGTGGTACTCCTCGTAGTCCACGCAGTCGGCGATCATCACGGACTGGAGCACATTGATACCACCCATGGCAGCGCCTGCAAAGAAGAAGCACAGCCCGGTAAGGACCACCCATACCATAGAGGTCTTTACATCGCCGTGGGCGATCTTAAAGAACACATACAGCAGAGCAAAAGGCACGGCGCCTGCAACGGAATAGAAGTTATAAACGCTCTTTTTCTCGTGCTTGCGAATCAATGACGGAGTAATGCCCATAGCAATAAACTGACCCAGGAACACGGCAGCGGCGATCACAGCCAGGCGCACCAAAATGCTCCAGTTAATACCCACCATAGCACCGGTATCGTCTGTTTTCAACACATTCATAAAGTCGCCGTTGGCGTAATAATAGGTAATCAGCGTCATGGCAATGAGCATGAGCAGCTGAATGGGACTTCTGAGAATACCGGAGATCAAAATCTGGCGGAACGGCTTGTTCTGGAACATAATTTTGAAGTTCTCGGTAAAGGTATATTTTTTCTCTGCCTGCTCCACCCGCTCTTTGGTGCCGATGCCGGCAAACTCAAAGAGAACAGTGGCGATCACGGTCATAATAATCACGGTCAGGATAAAGCCGTACTGAGAAGCCTTGGCCTGAGAATAGCCTTTGCCCTCAAAAATACCGCCTACAACCTGGGCGATCTGCACCACCAGCACGCCAACGCCGCCGATACCGGCAACGATACGGGCCAAGCCCAGCAGCTTGCTGCGGTCGTCCTCGTCCTCCGTCATCAGGGAAGTAATGCCCCACAGCGGAATATCACACACGGTAAAGCACATACCCCAAGCGATGTAAGACACGGCAGCCCAAGCCACGATCAGCACCTTTTGGGTGTTTGAAGTGGCAGTGGCATAGTTGCCGTTGAGGAATGCCAAAACGGTGACCACGCCGATAATGGCAGGGAAAATAATCAGGTACGGACGGCATTTGCCCCACTTGGTACGGGTGCGGTCCACAATGGTGCCCATCATCGGGTCATTGATGGCGTCCCACACACGAGCCAGGGCAAAAATCCAGCCCAAAGCCATTGCCGGCAGGCAAATTACATTTTGGAAATAGAAATACAGACCTGTGGCTACAATGTTGTAGATCAGGTTTTGACCCAGCATACCGGTGAGGTACATATTACGCTCTTTTTTGGTATAGGTCCTTGTTTGGTTTGACACTTTATCGAGTCCCCCTATATTTTTTCTTCTATTTTACCAGTATGTGTAGCAAATAGCAAGTATTATTTGTGCAAAAGCGACAGTGTGCGTCAAAATGAAAGACATTTGTCCACTTTGCAATTTCACTTACAGCCGCAGGGACAAAGATACGATGTTATGGCCGTAATCGTAACTCTCTGTAAAGCCGTATTTGCGATACATTTTGTACCCGGCGGAGTCTCGGCTGACCCCGCAGCAGGAAAGGTAGTCTACGCCCCGCTCCCGCAAATGACGGCACAGGGTGTCCATTAGCCGTGTACCCCACCCCTGCCGCTGATAGGGCGGCAATATATCCAGGTGGAAGTGCACCGGCCGGTTTTTGATTTTGCCCAGGCACCACAAATAGCCCAGCAAGCCCGCCGCCTGATCTGGCGCTGTGCGCAACACCCGGCGCAGATAAGTGGTGCGGTAGCGATGTACAAAGCCCCGATAGTCCGCAGCACAGAGAATGTACCCCACTGCCCGATCGCTTTCGTCCGCCAGCACAAAAATATGATCCGGCTCGTAGGCAGTAAAATAGTCGTTATAAATCAGCGTTACCGCCTCTAAGGTGCGCCCGGTTCTTTGAAACGGCTTGGCCGCCGTCTCCCGGCAAATTTGGCGCAGCCGGTCCCGGTCCGCCGGGCGATAGGGTCGAATGGTCATAATGCCTCCGAATATAGCAAAAGCCTGAGAGCCGCGCAGCCCTCAGGCTTTATTGGTTTCATCAGTTATCTGCGGTTTCTTCTGTCTGGGCATTACGGCGCTGCACCAGCGCTTCCAAAATGGTGCGGTGCTCCTCGTCTGTCATACCGTAGTGACGCAGCGGAATGATGGACAAAAACAGACCGATAGCCGGCGGGATCGAACACAGGAAGAACATCATCCCCGCATACTGGGGAAACTGATCCTTAAAGGACGCACCGGCACGCAGAGCCTCGTTGCAGGCGCTTACATTGTCGCCGCTAAAGCCCACGATGGAGTAGCCGACGCCCTGAATAATGGAGCTGATCCCGGCGGACAGCTTGGTAATAAAAGACTGGCCGGAGAAGAACACACCGTCCGGCCGATAGCCCTTGTGGTACTCCTCATAGTCCACCGCGTCGGCGATCATCACGGACTGGAGCACACTCAAAGCGCCTATGCCGCCGCCTGCCAGAGCAAAGACCACAAACAGGATTGCCACCCACAGCGGCTGATCCAGATCCCGGGGCGCCAGCAGGTACACCGGGTAGATCAGTGCAAAGGGAATGGCGCCCATAATGGTAGAGCCGATGAGCATACGCGTTTTATCGTGTTTCTCCGCCAGCTTGGGCACCAGCGCCATGGCGATAAACTGACCGCCAAAAATAGCGCCGCCGAAGATAATCATATACAGCATATAATCGCCAAAGTAGTTGCCGTAGTAATAAGACATCAGGGTCATGGCAACAGACAGCAAAATCTGAATGGGCGAGCGCAGCACACCGCTAATCAGCTGGTTGCGGAAGGGCTTGTTGCCCCACATGATCTTAAAGTTCTCCTTAAACCCGAACTTTTGCTCCGCAGAGGGCACACGCTCCCGCACAAAAACACCGGTCATCTGGAACATACCACAGCCGATTACCGTTAAGATCACTGCCACGATGATAAAGCCCATTTGTTGGCCCTTCAGTACAGAACCGGCAGCGGACTCCAACTTTTTCCCCAGTGCCTGAGACAGCGGATTGATGGTCAGCAGCACCACGCCGCCGCCCAGGCCCGCTGCAATACGGGCAAAGGAGAGAATGGACGCCCGGTCCTTCTCCACCTCTGTCATACGGGAGGTCACGCCCCACAAGGGAATATCCCCTACCGTGTAGCACATACCCCACAGGATATAAGACACGGCAGCCCAGCCCACGATCAGGGCATTCTTGCCCGGGGTGTTGGCAGAGCTATACATACCGTTACAGAAGGTCAGTATGGTGATCACCAGAATAACGGCCGGTGAAAACAGCAAATACGGTCGGCACTTGCCCCACTTGGTGTTGGTGCGGTCCACAAAGGTGCCCATCATTGGGTCGTTAATGGCGTCCCACACCCGCGCCACGGCCATAAAGATACTGATGGCCATTGCCGGAATAAAGATCACCGACTGGAAGTAGAAATACAGCCCGGTGCCGATGATGTTGTAGATCATATTCTGACCCATCATACCCACCAGGTACATATTCCGTTCCTTAGCCGTATATGTACGTACTTGACTGGACATAGAAATCCCCCTTTACCTTTCTATATTACCAGTTTTATCATCGCTTCGCAAGCATTATTTGTCAATTTTGCACAAAAGCGACAAAAGGGGACAACCGTCGTTTTAAATGTAATAATACCAGTAGCTGCCGCTGCACAGGGCGTAAGACTTGCCGGTGGCTTTTTCCTTGAGCACATACCCGGCAATATAACGATAGCCACAGTCGCTGTCTCCCGGCTTTTTGGGTACCGTACAGGTGATCTCTATGGAATAATTTTGATAATCCGCCACAATCACCGGTTTTGTCGAGGGCTCGGCATTTTCTTCCCGTGGCTCTGTTTTGGGCCGGTGGTTGGTGGGGGTCATTTTTCCCTTGTAGTCCAGATGATAGCACGAATCCGTACCGCCGTTGTTGGTCAGCAGGTACGCCGCGCTGTCCGACCAATCATAGAAGTAGGCACGATCCGTCTCCAGACCGGATTGCAGCACCTTGTCCTCTGCGGCTGTGCAGGCGTGCAGCTCACCTTTGCCGCTTTCGTCTGCGCTCATACCGTCCTGGTTCCGCGTGTTGCACAGGTAGAACAGCGTGTACCCGCAAGGAGCCAACGCCACCCCGTCACTGGTATTGGGCGTGGCGTAAATGCATGCTGGCCAATCCTTGTCTATATCGTAAGCATACAGGCAAAAGCCCCACTGGGTTTTGTCCGTGTCAGTATAAGTATAGCAGGTAAAATACAGGGTGTTGCCTATGCGGCACAGCTGCGCAATATCACTCACCCCGTTCAGCACCGTGCGGGTCTTGCCGGTCAGCAGGTCATAGGCCATCAGCTTTTGGGGCGTGCCAAAGGTGTTCCGCTCATCAGTATCCTCCGTGGCATAGTAGAATGTATCCGCCGTCAGGTAAATATTGCTTTGGGGCTGGAGTTGGTTCTCCGTCTGCTGCTGCAGTGGCTTGTCAAACCGAGCGCCTGCCGGTTGGGCAATATCTGTCTTGCTGCAAGCGCACAGTGCCAATACCGATACCACACAAAGTAAGAGAGCTAAAATCCGTTTCACACAATCATCCTTTCTGCCCGGGGGCAACTCCAGTATAGGCAGCAGAGCGCCCATTTGGCAAGGCACGGTGCGTGGAAATGACTCCACCCCCGGTGGAAGAACGCAAAAAAGGCTCCCCGGCACGTGCATGCAAGCCGGAGAGCCTTTCATTTTTCCTTTTAGTCCTTCACGGTATAGCCTTGGTCCTCAATGGCCTTTTTTAGCACAGCGTCATCCACATCGCCGTTTAAGGTCACCGTGGCGGTGCCGTCCGTGTGGCTGGCAACGGCGCTGTCCACCTGGGGCAGAGCCTCCAGCGCTTTCTTTACCGTCATCTCACAATGGGGGCACATCATACCCTCCACTTTCATTACTTTTGTCATTGCAGAATTCTCCTTTTCCATAGGCAGTGCTGCCAGCACCACCGGGTGTTTGATTTTCTTATCCCGCTTGGGGGAATATAGCTTAAAAAAGTTCAGCCGCAGGGCGTTGGCCACCACGCAGAAGCTGGACAGGCTCATAGCCGCTGCGCCGAACATAGGGTTCAGAGTCCAGCCGAAAATGGGGATCCAAACCCCTGCCGCCAAAGGAATACCGATCACATTATAGAAGAACGCCCAAAACAGGTTCTCGTGAATATTGGTCAGTGTGGCACGGCTTAGGCGAATGGCGGCGGTCACATCGCTTAGGCGGCTGTGCATCAGCACCACATCCGCCGCATCAATGGCTACATCCGTACCGGCGCCGATGGCCATACCGATATTGGCTCGGGTCAAGGCCGGCGCGTCGTTAATACCATCGCCCACCATAATGACCTTGCCTTGCCTCATCAGGTCGCGCACCACCTGTTCCTTGCCCTGGGGCAGCACGCCGGCAATCACCCGATCGACTCCCGCCTGCCGACCGATAGCCGCAGCGGTGCGAGGATTGTCGCCGGTGAGCATCACGACACGAATACCCATCTTTTGCAGTGCTGCGATAGCTTCCGGGCTGTCCGGCTTAATCACATCAGCCACGGCGATCATACCCAGCAGTGCGCCATCATAGGCAAAGAACAAGGGCGTTTTGCCCTGCTCCGCCAGCGCTGCCGCTTGCTGTTCCATATTTTTCGGCACCGACACCCGACTACGCATATAGCTGAGACTGCCGCCCAGCAGCAATTTGCCGTTCAGCGTTGCCTGCAATCCATTGCCCGGCAGCGCCTCAAAATCCGTGACCGGTTCCGGCGTGATTTGCCTTTCCGCGCCGTATGCGGTCACCGCTTTTGCCAGCGGGTGCTCACTCTTTTGTTCCAGCGCACAGGCCAGCGCTGCCAGGCGGCTTTCCTCCACCCCGAGGGCAGGTACCAAGTCTGTCACCTTAGGCGTGCCCTCGGTAATGGTACCGGTTTTGTCCAGCACCACGATCTGTGCCTTGCCGGTCTCCTCCAAAGACACAGCGGTCTTAAAGAGAATGCCGTTTTTGGCACCCAGCCCGTTGCCCACCATAATGGCTACCGGCGTGGCCAGTCCCAATGCGCAAGGACAGCTGATCACCAGCACGGAGATCCCGCGGGCCAGCGCATAGCCAAAGCTCTGACCGGTAAGCAGCCACACCACGGTGGTCACCAGGGCGATGGCCATCACCACCGGCACAAACACGCCGGACACCCGATCGGCGATCTTGGCAATGGGCGCCTTGGTGGCGGCAGCGTCGCTGACCATTTGAATGATTTGGGACAGAGTGGTGTCCTCCCCCACCCGAGTGGCACGGCACCGTAAGTAGCCGGAGGTGTTCACCGTGGCGGCAGACACCGGATCGCCCACGGTCTTGTCCACCGGCACGCTCTCACCGGTAAGGGCGCTTTCGTCCAGCGCACTGCTGCCCTCCAGAATGACGCCGTCTACCGGCACATGCTCCCCCGGCCGCACGGCAAACTCCATACCGCACATCACCTGCTCAATAGGTACTGTACGCTCTTTCCCGTTCTCCAGCAGCACCGCCGTCTTGGGGGTCAGCTGCATCAAGCGCTTCAGCGCGTCTGTGGTCTTGCCTTTGGAGCGGGCCTCCAGGGTTTTGCCCACGGTAATCAGCGTTAAAATCATCGCGGCGGACTCAAAGTAAAACTCGTGCATATAGTGCATCACGCCGTCTGCATCGCCCGCCACCTGGGCGCCGGTCATGGCAAACAGCGCGTAAGTGCTGTACCCAAAAGCCGCAGCTGCGCCCAGCGCCACCAGGGTGTCCATATTGGGCGCCCGGTGCCACAGGCTCTTAAAGCCGCTGACAAAAAAGCGGCCGTTGATGATCATGATAATAATGGTCAGCAGCATTTGGAGCAGCCCCATGGCCATGTGGTTGCCCTCTAAGGCCGACGGTAGCGGCCAGTTCCACATCATATGTCCCATGGAAAAGTACATTAAAATCAGCAAAAACACCACGGAACTGATCAGCCGACGCAACAATTTTGGCGTCTGGGTATCTTTCAGCGGGTCTGCCGCCGGCTGCGGGGCAGCGCCGCCCTTTTGTTTTAAGCCGGCGCCGTAACCGGCCTTTTCCACAGCGGCGATGATCTGTTCCGGGGCAGCCGTACCGGTAACGCCCATTGAATTGGTAAGCAGACTGACGGAGCAGCTTTCCACCCCGGGCACGGCGCGCACCGCTTTTTCCACCCGGGCACTGCACGCAGCGCAGCTCATCCCCGTCACATTGTATTGTTCCAAACTCTCACCTCCCGGCGCCAATATGCGCCGCTATCTCATCAATTTTTGCAATGTGGCCAGCAAATCGTCCAGCGTTTCATCCTTGCCGGCCTTAATATCCTCCGCAACACAGGTGCGAATATGCGTGGACAGCAGTTCTCGGTTAAAGGCATTCAGCGCCGCACCGGCTGCTGCGGACTGGGCCAAAATATCCGTGCAGTAGGCATCCTTCTCAATCATACCCTTGATCCCGCGAATTTGGCCCTCAATGCGGTTCAGTCGATGGATCAGCCGCCGGTACTCCTCCGGGTCTCGCACTTTCTTCTTAGCACAGCAAGCACAAACCGGCTGCATTTCGTCTTTATCTGCCACAACAGCACTTCCTTTCTATACCCCCATGGGGTATTTTTACTATATACCCCCTATGGGTATTTGTCAACCCTCTTTGAACAAAAAATACCGCCCTGTATCAACAAGGCGGTTCGCGTTTAGATCACATAGGAGTAATCGTCATTTTTGTGCTCCTGCTCCAGCAGGTCTTGCAGGGTAATGCTGTCCAGGTAGGTATTGATGGCTTTATACAGCCCGGCCCACACCGGCAGCGTAGCGCAGGAAGCGGCACGGGGGCAGGTGTTCGGCTCCTCCTCCAGGCAGGCCACCGGCGCCAAGCCGCCCTCTGTCAAACGAAGAATATCGCCAACCGTATACTGGTCCGGGGTCTTGGCCAGACGATAGCCCCCCTGGTAGCCCCGGTTGGTCTTTAAGAAATCCGGGCGGTTAAGCACCGCCACGATCTGCTCCAAATACTTCTTGGATATATCCTGACGGGCGGCGATCTCCTTCAGCGACACAAAGCCCTGTTCCCTGTGCTCGGCCAAATCTAACATCATACGCAGTGCGTAGCGTCCTTTGGTAGAGATTTTCATACCGTCACATCCTTTCTTTAACCTATAATACCATATATTTAGTAGGTTTTCAATACCCGAGATAAAAAAGAAAAAAGCACCCGACAAATGCCGGGCGCGAAACAGGTTTATTGCAATTTGGAAATTTCGTCCACAAAGGCACTGGCGCTGTCAAACTCCTTGTAAACAGAAGCAAAGCGCACATAAGCCACCTCGTCGATTCCCCGCAGCTTTTCCATAATCAGCTCGCCGATGCGCACGCTGGTGACCTCACGATCCAAGGCACTTTGCAGAGTGGTCTCGATCTCAGAAATCGCAGTCTCCAGAGCCTCTACGGTCACCGGTCTCTTTTCGCAGGCGCGGAGCATACCTTTCAGAATTTTGTTGCGGTCAAAGACCTCACGGCTTTTGTCCTTCTTCACCACAATAATGGGCACATCCTCAATGATCTCATAAGTGGTAAAGCGCTTGCCGCACTGCATACACTCCCGACGACGGCGAATGCGCTCATTCTCGTCGGTAGGACGCGAGTCAATCACTTTGCTCTCTGCATAACCGCAAAACGGACACTTCATAGTTATCCCCCCTGTTGAAAGATACGGCTCTTGCCATAAAATTCTGTACAATCCGTACTATACCATAATTGGTCAAAAAAAGCAAGTTTTTTGCCTTTACACCTTTTTGGCAGGGGCAGTGCCGTCTGCCTTACGATTATAGAAGAACATCCACAGTGCCATACCACAGATTACCGCGTAGCCCACAAAGGATAGCACATCCGGCACATCGCCAAACACCAAATAGCCCACAACGGCCGCAAAAATCACCTGGGCGTAGTCATACACGCTGATCTCTCGGCTGGGAGCATGGGTATAGGCGGCGGTAATGGAGAATTGCCCACCGGCGGCGCAAGCGCCCGCCAGTAGTAAGGTTGCCCATTGCTGCCAGGTCATATAATGATAGTTAAACAGCAAAAACGGCAACATCGTCGCACTGGAAAAAGCGGAGAAGAAAAAGACGATCAACCGTCCGTTCTCGCCCCGCAGCCCTAAGTACCGCACGCAGGTGTACGCCCCGCCGGCAGCCATACCGCCTAAGAAGCCGCAAACACTGGCAAATAAATTTGCATTGGCAAAAGTGGGTTTAATAATGCAAAGTGCCCCTAAGAATGCCACCACAATAGCAATCGCCTGCTTGGGCCGCACTTTTTCTTTAATGAAGATCGCAGAGAACACCAGGGCAAAAAAGGGACTCATTTTATTGAGCATAGACGCGTCGCTAAGGTCCAGTCGATCAATGGCATAGAAGTTACCCACCATACCGGCCACGCCCCCAACGGAACGAATAAGCAGGTACTTAATGTTCCCCGGTTTGGGACGAAAGCTGTCTTTCTTGCGCACCATCATCAAAAAGGCAAAGATCATCGCCACAAAATTGCGAAAAAAGACCTTTTGCATGGTGGGCAGATCGCCGGACAGGCGCACAAAGGTATTCATACCCGTAAAGCACAGCCCGGACAACAAAATGCAAAAAATGCCCATGGTCTTGTTGCTGGTTTTAGCCAAAGTGCCCACCTCCTACTTGATTGTATCCAGGTAGGCCTTGGCCCGCTGCAGCTCCGCCGCCACCCGATAGCCGCGGGAGTAGATCTCAATCATATAATGCACCCGATCACCCAAAGTGCGGTACAGCCGCTGAAAGTCAAAGCTTCCCTGCCCCGGGGGCTGGCAGTCCTTTTCCGGGGAATGATCGCTGATGTGCACATGGACGATCTCCTTTTGGAAGGTATCCAGAAACGCAAAGGGATCCTCCCCGGCACGCACCGCCTGCTTAATGTCCAGCACCATGCGGAAGTCGTCTCCCAGCGCGCGGCGCATCCGGTCGCAGAAGGCAATGTGCTGGCTCTTAAAGCGGTTCACATTTTCCTGGCACACGGTCACGCCCTCGGCGCGGCCGATCTCCACCAGCTGCAAAAAGCGCGCAAAATACCGTTCCTCCGGAATGGGAATCTTGGGCTGGGCAACCGCCCCGTGGATCACCACAAATTGGGCGCCCAGCAGCGCTGCCGCATGGCAGGTTTCTTTATAAATATCAATGGTATCTTCAAACCGGCGCTGGTAATCGCCAAAAATGCAGCTGCTTTCCATAAAGCTGGAAAAGGGGTGCACGGACACCACCTGTGTGCCGCCGTTCCCAGCAATGGCTGCCAGTTGGCGCACAAAGGCCGGGCGTAACTCCTGCCGAGCGTTAAAGAACACCTCCGCAAAAGGAAAGCCCAGTTCCGTCACCTGCTGCAAAGCCCGCTCCGTCTCCAAAGGATAAAAGCAAGCGGTAGAAGCTCCGGCCTGCATCAGCCCACCAGCTTCTCAATGGCAGCCAGGCGGGTGCAAATGCACAGCAGCTCCGCTGCCAAGGCCATCTCCTCATTGGGCGGGAAAGAAGGTGCAATGCGAATGTTGCTGTCCTGTGGGTCAATGCCATAGGGATAAGTGGCGCCCACGCTGGTGAGGGTCACGCCGCCGGCCTTGCACAGCTCGCCCACGCGCTTGGCGGTGCCGGGCAGCACATCCAGGCTGATAAAGTAACCACCCTTGGGGGAGAACCAGTCAGCGATCCCCAGGCCGCTCAGTTCCTTGTTCAGGCGATCCAGTACAATATCAAACTTAGGCTTCAAAATTGCCGCATGTTTCTTCATGTGGGCACGCACGCCGTCCGCATTCTTAAAGAATTCCACATGGCGGTGCTGGTTCATCTTGTCATAGCTGATGGTCTGCACCGTCAGGCGCTGACGGATCAGATCCAAATTTTTCTTGCTGGCCACCAGGCAGGACACGCCTGCGCCGGGGAAAGTGATCTTAGAGGTAGAGGCCACCTCAATAACCATATCCTCATTGCCGTATTCCGGCAGCAAATCAAAAATATTCAGCAGCTTATCGCCGTCCTCGTCCAGATCATGCACGCAATAGGCGTTGTCCCACACAATGCGGAAGTCCTCTGCCGCCGGGCGAAGCGCCGCAATACGGCGCACCACTGCATCGGAGAAAGTGATGCCGGTGGGGTTGGAATACTTGGGCACACAGAACATACCCTTCACGCTGGGATCCTTCACCAATTCTTCAATGGTGTCCATATCCGGTCCGTCGGCGTTCATCGGCACATTCACCATTTGCAGCCCAAAATACTGGCACACGGTAAAGTGGCGATCATAGCCGGGCACCGGGCACAGGATCTTCACTTCCTTTTCCTGGCTCCAGGGTTTACCGCCGATGCCATGGGTGTAGCACTGGCAGATAAAATCAAACATCAAAGTCAGACTCTCGTTGGGGCCGATGATCACATTTTCGGCCGGCACCTCCAGCAACTCGGCAAACAGCTGCTTACAGCTGGCAATACCGTCCAAAATGCCGTAGTTGCGCACATCCACGCCGCCGGACACATAGTCCTTCACATCATTCATACCCACGGACAGATCCAGCTGCTCTTTGCAGGGCTTACCTCTGCTCATATCCAGCTGCAGTCCCTTGGCCTGAAAGTCCTTGTACCGAGCCAGCAGGCTCTCCTGCTCCCGGAGCAATTCGTCTTTTGTCATTTCCTGATATGCTTTTGCCATACGAAAATACCTCGCAATCTAAAATTTCCGTTCATTATTTTACCACAAACGACTGCGCCTTGCAATTCTAAAGCCAACAAAAAAAGAGCGCCGCAGCACTCTTTTCTTATACGCATTGCCTATTTTTCGTTTGGATTTGCCGGTGCGTCCGCACTCTTTTTCTTTTTGGTGAATACCAAGAGCTTGGAGAACACATAGTTGAGGATCACCACCAGCACGGAGCAAACGATCTTGGCTACAAAGCCCTTGACCCCAAACAGGTCCTGATCCAGCCCAATCTTAAACAGCAGCAATGGGCCGAACCACTCGATCACGCCGGTCGCCAGTCGAGAGACCACAAAGGACACAAACTCCCGCGCCGCCACCTTGGGTACCCAGCTTTTGCTCTCAAACACCCACAGTTTGTTGGTGATAAAGGCAAAGATCACCGCAGCAATCCAGGCAATCACATTGCTTACCGTCATCTTCACATCGTCGCTGCCGGGAGCATGCACCAGCACCGCCTTCATCAGCAGGCTGTACACCACCCAGTTCACACCTGTGGTGGCCACGCCGAAGATGAGATACATAATGATTTCTTTGTACTTGATAAATAATTCTTTAATCTTCTTCATAGGCACATTATACGCTATCCGATTCTATTTTGCAAGTTCAAAAAACCATTTTGTCTCCTCTAAAAACAAATAAGTGGGCACACCGGCAATGCTGCAGGTGTAGCGCAGTCCGGCGCCCCCGGAACGCAGAGACGCCGCCGGGCGAATATCCAGTACACGGTCCACATCCAGCCATCGCTCCTCCCACTCCATCTTTACCGGGCGAATATCGCCCTCCTCATTATACAGCGCCAGCACGCGCACATAATTTTTCATCCTGCCTGTTCCTTTCCGGTTAAAAATCCAACGGGGTGTATGGTATGGTCATCGTGGGGATTAAAACGGGACAGCCCGGTATCCCCCAGCAAACTGGCCCGCTGAATACAGTAGTTGCCAAAGCGGCGCTTCAAATCATCCACCGTGCGCTCCAGCTTGGCTGCCCGCTCCCGCTGCTCCTGGGTATGGGCCAAATCAAACTGCACACAGGGTTCCAGCTCAAAGTCCGTCACCGACAATCCAATGCTGCGCAAGGGTGCGCCCCAGCGATAATTGGCACAAAACAGCGCCATAGCCGCCTGCAAAATCTCCGTGCTCACATCGGTGGCGGCGGCCAGCTTGTGTCGCCGGGTAAAGGTTTGCAAATTCTTATCCCGCAAGGAGATGCACACCGTGCGCCCTTGCAGTCCCTGCTCCCGCATACGGCGGGCCACACTCTCTGCCAGCACGGTAAAGACCACCTTTACATCCGTATCATCCACCAGATCCCGGGGCGTGGTGGTGGAATTGCCCACACTCTTGACCGCCGCCTTGGCATCCATATGCTGTACCGGCGAAGTATCCTCCCCCCGGGCAAAGGCACGGAGCATCAGCCCGTTCTTGCCCAGCAGACCTTGCAAAAAATCCGACCGAGCCGCCGCCAACTCGCCGATGGTATAAACGCCGTAAGCGTTCAGCTTGCGGGTGGTGGCCGGGCCGACGCACAAAAGATCACTGCACGGCAGGGGCCACACCACCCGGTGGTAGTTTTCCCGGCTGATAACCGTTACCGCGTCCGGCTTTTTATAATCTGAACCCAATTTGGCAAAGATCTTGTTAAAGCTGACCCCCACGCTGACGGTAATGCCCAGTTCCGCCTTTACCCGACAGCGAATTTCCTGGGCGATCTGTTCCCCGGTGCGGTCATCGCCGGTCACATCCAGCCAGTTCTCGTCCAGCCCGAAAGGCTCAATATAGTCGCTGTAATCCTCATAGATCCGCCGTGCCATCTTGGAAAAGCGCATATACAGCGGGAAGTTCGGCGGCACCACCACCAACTGCGGGCACTTTTGCCGCGCCTGCCACAGCGGCTCCCCTGCCACCAAGCCATAGCGGGAGGCAATTTCGTTTTTCGTCAGGATAATTCCGTGGCGGCTCTCCGTGCTGCCGCCCACCGCCACCGGTTTGTCTCGCAGCTCCGGGCGGTGCAAGCACTCCACCGAGGCATAAAACTTGTTGCAATCCACATGCAAAACGGTGCGCTCCATTCCCTACGGCTCCTTTCCCATTATCGAACATTTGTTCTACGACATAGCATACACCGATTTTGACTGTTTGTCAAGAGCCGGAGCGGCAAAAAATGCAGGTAGATTTTGCCTTGACGGTAGGTGCTTTTTCTTATATACTAATGGGTAGAATTGAGGTGCAACTATGCCGTTTTACGATATTGCCGGGCTGGTGGTGGAGATCAAGCACCCCACCGGCAGAACAGAAAAGCAAGCCCGTCCCTACCTGTGCAAGGACCAAGAGGGGCAGACGGCGGACATGACCATTGATGTGACGGAGCAGCGGGTAACGGACGCTATGGCCGAGCACCCGGAGATGAACCGGGACGACTGGTACTATATGCTCACCGGCTCGGATTTTTACACCCAGCTGCTGAAATTCCAAGGTATTTTGCTCCACTCCAGCTGCGTGGTGGTGGACGGCGCGGCCTACGCTTTTTCCGCAGACAGCGGCACCGGCAAATCCACCCACACCGCCCTGTGGCTCAAGCACTTTGGCAACCGGGCGTATATGCTCAATGACGACAAACCGGCCATTCGCCTGGTAGGCGACCGGGTGTATGCCTGCGGCACCCCCTGGAGCGGAAAATATGATTACTCCACCCCAGGCATGGTTCCCCTGGCGGGCATTTGCTTCCTTGAGCGGGCGGAGGAGAATTTTATCCACCCGGCAGACACCAAAAAGGCAGTGTTCAACATTTTCTCCCAAACAGTGCGCAAGCTGGGGCCTAACGCTATGGAGCGGCTGTTTGATATGCTGGAGACCATATTTGCCAAGGTGCCCCTGTACGAACTGGGCTGCAACATCAGCGATGACGCGGTGCGCACCTCTTACAACGCCATGAAGCCAAAAGGTCAAAGCGAAAAGTAAATACAAGCGAAAAAAGAAAGGCAGTTACCCAAAAACGGGTAACTGTCTTTTGTTATCTATGACGTTATTCCGCTGTGTCCTGCGGCAGGGCGTTCTTCGGCTGCGGCAAATACACCCGAGCCTTAAACAAATCGCCGTCAATGAGCAGCTCTAACTTCCCTTGCTGGGCGCTGCACAACTCCTGGGCAATGCTTAGGCCCAGACCGTTGCCCTCCTTGGTGCGGGAAGCGTCGCCTCGCACAAACCGTTGCGTCAGCTCCTGAGGTGAAATATTCAGCGGCTCGGCAGAAATATTTTTAATTTCAAACACGCCGAAATCCCCTTGCTTATACACACGCACATACACCCGGGAGTCTGCGGCAGAATACTTCTTGGCATTTTGCAGCAGATTTTCCAGCACCCGGTAGGTTTTGGAACCGTCGGCAAACGCCTGTACCCGGGGCAAATCCGGATCCAGCACCAGTTGCAGCCGGTTCTCCTCAAATTCCTTTTGGTACTCCCCGATCGCCTGGGCGGTCAGTTCGCCCAGATCCAGCACCATAGGGTGCAGGGTGATGTTGCCGGAGGACAGCTTGGACGCCTCAATCAAATCCTCCACAAGCCGTGCCAGCTTGGTGCTCTTTTCCGTCAAAACAGCCATATATTCCTTGGCTTTTTCGTCCGTCTGGGGGCACTTGGACAGCAAATCCGTATAAGTAATAATGGAGGTAATCGGGGTCTTTAAGTCGTGGGACACATTGGTGATCAACTCCGTTTTCAGCCGTTCATCCCGCACTGCCTGATCCACGGCGTTGTGCAGCTCCTGATTGGTATAACGCAGACTGCCGGCCATGGCGGCCAGTGCCGGGTGGAGATGTGCCGCCTCCACATCCGTGCGGTTGGCTGCGGCCTCAATCACCCGGTCCAGCTGGAACAAAAAGCGCAGCGCGTAGCCCACGCAAAAGCCGTTAAAGCCCAGGCCTACCAAGCCGCTGATCACACCGACCACCGGCGCCTCTCCATTCAGAAACGATGCAAACAGCAGCACCAATATAATATTGATCAGCAGATAGCCTACGGCGCAAAAGACCATATTGCGCTTAAAGTGCCGCGGGGTATAGGCCAGCCCCCGGATCACACGCCGATTGAACCGGTGCAGTTTGCACAACAGACGCCAAATCCCCAAGCAAATATAATACAGCAGCGTGCCCTTATACAAGTGTTTCTTAGACTTGCAAAGGCGCACAAAAGACAGGGTCAACTCTGCATACAGCCCCCAGGCCACCGCGCCCAAAGCGCCGCAGGCCGCTAAGAACAGTCCGCCGTAATACAGGGTGCTGAGCTGATAGCCATAATAATTGGACAGGTCATTAAACAAATTACCGAACAGCACCACACCCAGCCCAGCAATTGCTGCGGCGATGATCGCCGTGTGCAGCTCCAAGGGAATATAATCCATCCACAGCAGGCGCACACCGTCCGTACCGGCACGGCGACCGCAACCCAGACAGGCCAGCACCAAAAAGGCAAGGGCCAGCACCGCCAGGCAAACAGCCGCTACGGTCATTGCCACGGTATTTACATTTTGCATACGGGTGCACAAGGCATTCAATTCCACAAAGTCCGGAAGCATATCGTTGCCGCCGGCCACAGTGGGGTCTATGCCTACATAAATGCTCATATCTCCGTCCATTAGGTACTGTGCAGCGTCCGATCTGGCATTGCCGGCACCGTAATCCGTGCCCCGCAGGTTCTCCCCCGCTTTGGTCTTGGAATAGTACACCGGCGCGTTCTTTAGCGACGCCGGCGATTTGCCCTCTGCCAACTGGCTGACCACCTGACCGGTGATATTGTCCTTGGCATAGAATTGCAGGCATTGCAGCTCTTGCAAATTTTGGCGCATCTCCTGCTGCTCGTCGGCAGCGAATTGAAATCGTTTCACCACCGCTTTGTCATAGAGCTTTTTGATGTGGGTCTCAGCCGATTTGATCGTCTCGCCCAAGGTCAGGTCATCATCATACATATCCGCCGATACCGTTTGGCCATCCACCGTAAAATCGAACGTGTAATAGCGGATTAGGTCGTCCGGCTCTTCCGACATATCGCTATAATACTCCACGCCGTTACTGCTGCGCAGCCAATTTGCCAGCTGCAAATAGGGCTGATAATCCTCCCCCGCCCGGGTGCCGTTGACAATCTGTTGCAAATCCCGAATCAGCCCCGGTGCGTCCCGATCCTCTGCCACCACTTTCTTTATGGTCTTGGTGGGCACTTTATAGTTGGGTATATTCTTGCCGATATTTGTAATATCTTCATTTTTCAGCCCGGCATAGAACACCAGCGTTTTGCGAATGGCCGTGGCCTGGTTCTTCTTATATTGCTCCAGTGCGGCCGCCACGCTGTCCGCCTTGGCTTTCTTCAGGGCAGCCGCCTTTTGTTGCAGCTGCTTTTGCCCCGCCAGCAGCGTGATCTCATTGACGATCTCGTCCAGCTCTGCTTTGAAAATCGTAGTCTGTACCAGACTTCCCTTTTTCGCTACGGACGGATCGGTAAATGCATCATCGTTATACAGGCCGCTGACCCGCATCACGGCGCTCAACAGTGCCACCGAGCTAAAGGCCAGCACCATAGAGAGCACCACGCACAGCGCCTTAAACCATCTGCTTTCTCTAACACTTTTCCACTTTGTATCCAAGTCCATACACCACCTTTAAGTATTTGGGCTCCTTGGGGTTGATCTCAATCTTTTCACGAATGTTGCGAATGTGCACCGTCACGGTCTTTTCCGTGCCGTAGGCCGGTTCGTTCCATACCGCTTCATAGATTTGGGCGCTGGAGAGCACACGGCCGATATTGTGCATCAGATATTCCAATATCTTATACTCCCGGGCAGTCAGCCGTACCGGGTCGCCGTCTACCGTCACTTCCTTGGTATCCGTATCCAGCACCAGGCCGCCGGTGACCAGCTGGCTCTCCCGCACCTCCAGGCTGCCAAGACGCACATAGCGACGGATTTGGCTCTTGACCCGAGCGGTCAACTCCAGCGGGTTGAAGGGCTTGGTCACATAATCATCGGCGCCAAAGCCCAGACCGGCGATCTTGTCCGTGTCCTCGCTTTTGGCCGACAGCAGAATAATGGGAAAATTATATTTCTCCCGCAGCTTTAATGTGGTTTTCAGTCCGTCCAGCCGAGGCATCATAATGTCCAGCACCATACAGTGGATCTCCTCCCCCTGTACTTGCTCCAGCGCCTCCAGCCCGTCCCGGGCACACAGCACCCGATAGCCCTCCTGGCTAAGATAAATGCGCAGAGACTCTAAGATCGCCGCGTCATCATCGCACACCAATACCGTAAACATTGCTCTCATCTCCCTCAAGTGATACAAAGTGCTTGCTCCATTGTACCACAAAAATCCCCAACGGAAAACCCGTTGTACACATTTAACCACACATTCTTAAAAGCAACGCAAAGGAAATCTAAAGAACCGGTAAAATTTGGTCGGCAAAACAAAAAGCTGCCGCAGCATAAGCACTGCGACAGTCTTTGTATCTTTATTGCTTGGAAACAGCTTGAACGGAGGGATCGTAAGGGTCGCCGGTATGGGGCTGTTCTTTCTTATGCCGGTCGTTGGGCACAGGGTTGTTGTTTTGCCCCGCCGTAGGGCCTTTGCGCTTTTCCACATCGCCGCCCTCTTTCAGGTGCTTGATGTAGGTGGTGTAGTCATCGTTCCACCCGGCGTATGCTGCATTTTGGCGCTTATCCTCCAGCTGCACATGGTTCTTAATGTACTGCCCCACATAGAGCGATACTTTTTTGGCGCCGTAGCAGTTCAGGTGGTTGCCGGCGTCCCGGCTGTCCGTTTTCCAGCTAAAGCCGATCTCCTTGCGTTTCAGATCCAAATCCAGGAACGGAATGCCGTTTTTCTTGGCATAATCATTCACCGCATTGTGGCGGGCATAGGTCCAGGTGGTTTGGGACGGCACCTGCACCAAAATCAGCTGGGCACCGTTCTTTTTGCACAGCGCATTCAGCTCGTCCAGCTTGCGCACAAACAGCGGATTGATCTCGTCTCGCTTTTTGGTCTTTTTGATATATTCCTTGCCCCGATACGGCACCTTGGCACCGGACACAAACTGCCCCTTGGAGGCAAAGCGGGCAGAGTAGGACTTGCGCTTAACCGCCATCTTGGGGTCAAACTGCTTCCACCGATCGTGGTACTCCAGCACGCTGAACTGGTTGAGCATCTGCTTACGCGCATCCCGGGCAATCACTTGAACAGAGTTGGAGTTGGTGTACAGCTGATCCGTTTCCAGGATCACCACCTTGGGCTTTTGGGTTTTTAAGCAATTCTCCACCGCGCGAATAGATTCGCCGATCAGCTGCTTGCCGGTACCGCTGACATAAGAGGTAAAGCCGTAGTTTTTCCACATTTCCATAGGCGAAAAACCGCTGTAAGCATCACTGTTGCCTACAATAAACACATCCAGCGTGTCCTTCTCCAGCGACAGATAGCCGCTGGCGTTGGGGTTCACGAACCCGGCTGCGTCATCATTGTTCTTCGGCTCCAATAGAAAGGAAATACCGTAGAGCAAAAGCAGCAAAATCAAAATAAAGGACACCAGGCGGGTGCAATTTTTCAATATCAACTTAGTCTTTGCAGTCATCATGCACCCCTCCTTAGAATTGACCGTAAATAGGCGCTACCGTTTCATAGCCGGTACCGTAGGCGCCAAAGACGATCACGCCGATAATCAGCGCCAAGAACACCGCATACCGCAGCACTACCGGACGGCGAGCCAGCTCCGTGCGAATGGTGTGGCCCTTCTCTTGCAGCACCTCTACAATGCCTACCACCAGCACGCCGATACCCATAATCAGGAAATCCTGCCAGTCGTTACCCAGAGACAGCACCGTGCCGTTGGTTAAGCAAGCGCCGTCAAAATCCGTAAAGATACGCGCCAGGCTCTGGCCCCACTGGGGAATGGTGTGGCAGCGGAACAGCATCATGCCCACATTGACGATCAGGAAAGTACGCACCATCTGGAACAGGGCAAAGCCCTTACTCTCCGGCGCAATATGCAGTGCGTGCAGCAGCTTGTCCGACACCGGGCGCAGGTACATACCGATCATCATTAAAATGTAATAATACAGCCCGTAGAGTACATACTTCCAACTGGCGCCGTGCCAAATGCCGTTAAAGAACCACACACAAAACAGCGCAAAGGTCATGGGCACCAAGTTGGCAAAATAATCGTTTAATTTCTTTCTGGTATGCTTACTTAAATTCATCAGCCCCTTGGACAGGGACACGGAGAAGAACACATACTCCTTGATCCACGCGCCCAGGGTAATGTGCCACCGCTGCCAAAATTCGTTGATGGTTTTGGAGAAAATAGGGCGACGGAAGTTCTCTTGCATCTCCACCCCAAACAGCTGGCCGGTGGCGCACACAATATCCATACAGCCGGAGAATTCGCAGTAGATCTGCACAGTATAAAGCAGGGTGCCCAGCAGCACCATAGACCCGGCCTGGTCGCCGTTGTCAAACACACCGGTAACAAACAGGTTGGCTCGGTCGGCAATGACCATCTTCTTAAACATACCCCAAAAGATACGCATCACCGCTTGGGCGTCTCGCTCAAAGTCAAAGCTGTGGCCCTCCACCAACCGGGGCATCATGATCTCATACTTGCCGATAGGACCCTCCGTCATTTGGGGGAAGAAGCTGAGAAACAGCGCCAGTTTGAAGAAGTTACGCTCCGGCTTGTACTTACCTCTGTACACATCCACCACATAGCTGACCGCACACAGGGTATAGTAAGAAATACCCAGGGGCAGCAGAATTTGCACCGGCTGATAGGTGCTCTTGCTGCCAAACAGCCCGGCAATGCCGTAGGCGCTCTCTCCCAGGAAATTTACATATTTTAAGGCTATTAACAACCCAAAGACGCCCAGTACCGCCACGGTGACCACCGCGCGCTTCTTGGCGTCATATTTTTTGCGAATTTGTTTCTTTTCCTCTTTGTCGGCAGCTGCCTTGCGCCGGGCTTTGCCCTGATCATTCAGGTGGCCCAGCAGCAGCCCGCCACCGTATACGATCAGGATGGCCGCCACCAGCCACAGCGTGCGCAGCCCCGCTGCCATCACATAGTAAACGGCGCTGGCGCCCAGCAACACGCACCATTTGGCCCGCTTGGGCACAATGGTATAAATCAGCAGGCTGATTCCTACAAAGAGAAAGTAAGTAACAGATGTAAATGACATAACTTGCTTACCTTATGTATAATTTTTATTCGTCCTGCAATTTTTCAATCATCTGCCACATCGCCTGGGCGGACTGAAAGTTCTCCGGCACAATCATCAGCGGGGTAATCTCCACATCAAACTCATCGCTGAGTTTTGCCACCAGCGCCATAATCGCCAGAGAGTCAAACACCTTGTCATCAATCAAGTGTGTCTCAGACTTAAAGTCTACACCGGGTTTCATTTCTTCCAAGATTTCAAGCAATTCTTCCATTTTTAGTTCTCCTTTTTCATTATATATAAATTTTTGAATGGACTTTAGTCAGCTTTGTTAAAGTATGCGGCAGCCAACGCCTTACGGTCGGTTTTGCCGTTTTGGTTGTAAGGGATGGTCTTGGCCTGAATGACCTTGGCCGGCAGCATATAGGCGGGCAACGCTGCCTGCAATGCCTGCCGCACGGTCTCCTGCTCCGCCTTCGCACCTACATAGATCAAAATCAGCTGATCCGCCGCCTGGTCGTACAAGCACACGGACACATCCACTCCCGGTTGGGCCGTGGCAGCCGCCTCAATCTCGCCCAGTTCGATCCGGTAGCCCATGTGCTTAATTTGGAAATCCCGACGAGAAAGATAAATCAGCTCGCCCCGTTCATTCCACCGCACCAGATCGCCGGTTTTATACACCCGCTCCGGATAGTGACTTTGCAGCGGATTTTGCACAAAGGCAGCCGCCGTTTTGTCCGGGTCGTTATAGTAGCCCATAGCCAGGAATGAACCTCTGGCGTACAGTTCGCCCTCCTCGCCGATTCCGGCCAGCCGCCCGTCCTCGGTAACCACAAAGCTGTCGCAATTGTCACAGGCAATGCCGATGGGCACGCTCTCCGTGTCTTTGATCTCCCGATCCACAATGTAGTAGGTGCAAATATCCGTGGTTTCCGTCGGGCCAAACAGGTTGGCAAACAGGGCGTTCGGATACTTGCTGCGCCAGTAATTCAGCTGCTTGGCAGGCATGACCTCACCGGCAAACAGCACCTTTTCAATATGCTCCGCCATCATAAAGTCCAGCACCTTTAAGTTGGCCACAATGGACAGGGCGGAGGGCACCCAATAAATGGTGTTTACCTGCCGCTCATTCAGGTAGCGGATCAGCAGAGCCGGGAAGGAGAAATACGACTTGGGGATCACATGTAACTGCGCTCCGGTGCGAATCGTAGCGTAAATATCCGTCACCGACATACTGAAATAAAAGGGCGTTTGGTTGCCGAAAATCGTCTTTTCGCTGATGCCAAAGGTATCGGCCGCCCAAGCGGAATACGCCAGCACGCTGCGATGGTTCACCACCACGCCCTTAGGGTTGCCGGTGGAGCCGGAGGTAAAAATGGCATAGGCCGGGTCCGTATCGATCATACGCCGGCGCACCGTTTGCAAAAGCTCCGGTTGTGCCTGACCGGCCGCCAGCGCTTCTGCGCTATACACCTTGCCGTCATAATCCAGTCCGGCCGGGTCATCCTTGTGGACCTCGTCACAGATCAGTGCCGTAGGCTGCAAGGTGCGCAAAATCTTATTCACCCGCTCGGCGGGCATTTCCGGATCCAGCACCACATAGAAGTTGCCGCTGTACAGCACCCCCATCAGGGTCACCAAACAGGGTGCGCCCCGCTCCATCAGCACCGCCACCGGGCAATTACGGTCTCCATTCGCGGCCAGCGCACTGCCCACGGATTCGGCAATGTTCACCACCGTTTGGTAGTCATAGCTGCACTGCTGATCTGCAAAGGCGGTCTGCCTTGGCAAACGTGCCGCAGTGCGTTCCAGTAATTCAAGTACATTTTTCATTTTGTTCACCTACTTAACAAATCGTCTTACCATTATTCAATCATAAAAACCTAAAAAGAAACGCAACAAAA
Organism: Oscillospiraceae bacterium; assembly: GCA_025757685.1. Lineage (NCBI taxonomy): Bacteria > Bacillati > Bacillota > Clostridia > Eubacteriales > Oscillospiraceae > Oscillospiraceae bacterium. The sequence continues at coordinate 1,234,489 of CP107220.1, forward strand.
TCTAAAGATATGCGAAAGATTCGCCGTTCTCACCGTATTATGGTGCGTAGTACAGTTCATTGATACAATAATACACGGATAGACCCGGAAAGTCAATCTATTTTTATAAAATGACAATATTGTCACAAAAGGTCAAAGTTCGTCACAAAAAGTATCACAATTCGTGATAATTACAAATGTCGTTCCGCGGATTTTGTACAATAGCTATACTGAGTACCAAGGAGGGAATTTGCCGTGCGGCTAAAGGATTTACGAGAGGACCGGGACGAAACGCAGCGGCAAATGGCAGCCTTGCTGAATGTGGGTCAAAGCACCTATTCCATGTATGAAAACGGCCAGCGGGAGATCCCCCTGGCAGCCCTTTGCAAACTGGCAGACCACTATGATGTGACCCTGGACTACCTGGTGGGCCGCAGCGACGCACCGGGTAAGTAATCGTCTTTACAAATGCCACATTTTCTTGTATAATATACAGTAGAACACAAAAGCGTGTTCTCCGCAAATGCGGAGGCACGCCTTTTTTGCTTTCAGGGTCAGGAGGGATATGAATGGAAATCAGCAGGGATGGGCACCGAGCCCGTATGCGTGCCGCTTATCTGCAAGGCGGCGGCGACGCTATGCCGGACCACCAGTTGCTGGAATTGCTGCTGTCCATCAGCATTCCCCGCAAAGATGTAAAGCCCATTGCCTATGCGCTCATTAACCGCTTCGGCTCGCTGGAGCAGGTGTTTGCCGCCGGCGCAGCAGATCTGCAACAAGTGCCGGGCGTCGGCGAACAGACCGCCGTACAGATTCTGCTGGTACGGGATCTGAACCGGCGGATCCGTCAGAATCAAAACAAACCGGTCAAGCACCTGACGGATGCCGCCCAGTCCTGCGCCTACTTTGCCAATCTGTTACGGGACAAAACCACCGAGCAGGTGTACTTGGTCACCCTGGACGGCAGTGCCAAAATCTTGCAAACCCACGCCGTAGGCAGCGGCAGCGTCAACCTGGCCGCTGTGGATCAGCGCACTTTGATGGAACATATTCTGCGAGACAACGCCAGCGCTGTTATGCTGGCACACAACCATCCCGGCGGCAAGGCCCAACCCTCTGCGCAGGATCTGGAATTCACCATTCGTCTGCTTTCCATTCTGCGCTCCATTCATGTGCAGCTGCTGGATCATATTATCGTCAGTCCTACCGACACCTACTCCATGCGCAGCGACCCGGAGTACGGCAGCTTCTTCACCGTCAAATAACGCAATGTACAAAAGGAACCGCAGTTTAATACTGTAAAACATCTTTTTTGCAAAAAGATAGCCGAGCAGTTTCACACTGCTCGGCTTCTTTCTAGATCAGAACGGTTGAAATAGGGACGATACGAATAATGTCGCCGTTTTCGTCTTTGATGCCGACGGAAAGCTGTTTGTAACGCAATCCGTCATCCACTAAAATGGCTTCGATCACTACACAATCCGCAGTTTCGGCTAAATCCCGCGTCTCTTCTATTACCATTTTCACTCCTCCTCTCAGCTATTATGCTACAAAAGAGTAATATTTGTCAATACCGACCACTAACTTTTTTGAAAATATGCAATTTTCAGCCAAAATCCGTCATCATACAACGGGGCAACAATATTTTATACTCTGACAAACAGAAAAGCCCGGTTTTCAAGCAATCATCCGGGCAACGGAAATGAACGCTTTGCAAGAACCAAAATGCAGTCGGCTGCTCTTTTCACCATAGCGGCAATCACAGAGACCGGCGCCGGTGCTGCCCGCTGCCCCCTCTGTGTCGGTATCTGCTTCTGCTTCGCCGGTATCTTCGGCAAACAGCTGGAGGTTCAGCGGCAGGCGTGCGCACACCCGGCTCTGTTCTCTGCTGTTTTCCATCTCGGCATTGTGTTTTGTCATTGCTGACTCCTTTCCCAAACCGTACGCTGCCGGTTCGTTAAATGATATATTCCCACAGGCATAGCCTGAAAATGGGTATAAAAAGAGCAGGGCTGCATTGCAGCTCTGCTCACTTTGGGTTATTTATTGCTTTTCTTGTTTTTGAAATAGCTTTTCGTATTTCTCCACGATTTCAAAGTATTTTTGCTTTTTCTCTTCTCGTAGTGCCCGCATTTCCGGCGTATTGCACTCCCCCCTGGATACTCCGGGGTGCGCCGCCAACCATGCTTTACTGATTTTTCTTTCCCGGATTGCATATTCGTGATCAAGCGCTTTGAGTTCAGCCAGTTCTTCCTCACTAATCTTTACTTCTTCCATCTGGTATACACTCCTTTCCCTAAAATACGGCAGGTCTCCTCGATCAGTATGTGCTTTGCATTTTCTTCATAGTCTAAGAGTCCAAGATGTTTCCTTATCATCGTCGAAGAAACATTATCTTTTGCTTGTTCTTTTGCTTCTTCCCACTCTTTAAGTGTTACTCCGTCCATCTGTTCCAGGCGATAACGATATTTATGGTCAAAGGCTTCCATCACGCCGGTGCCATCGGCAATCATGCTGGGAACATCCGCCTCATCACTGAATGAAAACTGCGTTTGATCCGCTGGGTGATTATGTATATTGTAACTGCCTTTCATGGAAATGTCAACGCCGGTTAAGTCGATATAATCCGGCTGGTGACTGGTAACGGAATACACTTTGCCGGTGCGGTCAATAACCAGCATGTGCTCCTCGTCGGCGCGCTCGTACTGTGTAATAAACCGATCCACATAGGCATTGCGTTCCTGCTCAGACTGCGGATTGATTTGGCCAAGATATACAGCTTCCGCCTGTTCCTCCACGGCCGGTTTATCTACGCCTCTTGCGCCACGAATAACGCCGCCATTTTTCTCCACATACTTTTCATACCACTGGCTATAGGTCATATCTGCCGGTACGGTCATGGACTTGCCGGTTACCGGATCCCTGGCCCAGCGGGTGCCGGAGCGGTTACTCATCCCGCACCAATTGCGACACGCCTTTGCCACCATCTGCTTTGACGCCGATCTATCGGCCAAAGACGCTTCCCAGCTGCTGGGGCACTCCAAGGTAGAACTGACTATGGATGTGTACACCCACATTCGACAGAGCAGAGCACAGCGTACCGCCGAGCAGTTAAACGACTTTGTTTCTTCCTGAACGAGTAAGACAAAAGTAGGACAAAAATGCCGTCAAACACCAACATTGGCACACAAATTGCCACAAGTGCAAAACAGAAAAAAGCAAAGAAAGAAAGCCCCGAATTCGCGCAATCACGCGCCATTCGGGGCTTTTTTGGCGGAGAGCAAGGGATTCGAACCCTCGAACACCCGTTTAGATGTTACACGATTTCCAATCGTGCTCCTTCGGCCAGCTCGGACAACTCTCCATATACAGCGGGCGCAAGGTGCGTCCGCTTATTCACTTTTAATCCAAGACCTGGTAGTAAGAGGAGAACTGATTCAGCTTTTCCTCAAACTTATCCTTGGACTGCTGCTTCGGGGTGGGGATGGGATAATGGCCGGTGAAACAACCGTCGCAAAAATCGAATCCGGACTCCTTCGCAAGTTCGTGAGTAGATTCTACACTAAGATACCCCAAGCTGTCAACCCCTAATTGGCAAGAAATTTCAGAAATTTCGTGAAATTTGCATGCAATCAGGTTTTCTTCGCTATCAATGTCCGTTCCAAAGAAGCAAGGATGCCGAAACGGAGGGGCAGAAACCCGCATATGCACCTCGGTGGCGCCGGCCTCTCGCAGCAGGCTGACAATCCGAGCGCTGGTGGTGCCGCGAACGATAGAGTCGTCGATCATCACCACCCGCTTGCCCTTGATATTCTCTCGCAGTACATTCAGCTTGATCTTCACCGCGTCCTCACGCTGACCTTGGGTAGGCTGAATAAAGCTGCGGCCGATGTAGCGGTTCTTGATAAATCCAATGCCGTAAGGGATGCCGCTCTCCTGGGCATAGCCCAAGGCGGCGTCCAGGCCGCTGTCCGGCACGCCGATGACAATATCCGCGTCTACCGGGTGCTCCTTCGCCAGGTACGCACCGGCCCGCATTCTGGCGTGCTGCACAGACACGCCCTCAATCACACTATCCGGCCGAGCAAAATAGATGTACTCAAACACACAAATATGGCGTGGTCCGCCGCAATGGGTGGTAATGGAGCGCACGCCTTCCTTGCTGATCACAACGATCTCGCCGGGAGCAATATCCCGCACAAAGTGAGCGCCGATGGAATCCAGCGCACAACTCTCCGACGCCACCACATAAGCATCGTCCGCAGTCTTACCCAGACAAAGAGGCCGAAAGCCATTGGGGTCGCGAAATGCAATGAGTTTGGTGGCAGTCATCACCACGCAAGAGAACGCCCCTTGCAGCCGGGGCATGATTTTTTCGATCGCCTCTTCCGTGCTCTTACTGTGCAGGCGTTCCTCTACAATAGAATAGGCAATGGACTCGGTGTCCGATGTGCCGTGAAAAATGGCGCCCTTCAGCTCAAACTGGCGGCGCAGCTCCGGGGCATTTACCAAATTGCCGTTATGTGCCACCGCCAAATTACCCTTAATATGGCGAATGACCAGGGGCTGAATATTGTTGGCGTTTTTGCCGCCGGTGGTGGAGTAGCGCACATGACCGATGGCCATATTACCTGTACCCAGGGCAGCCAGCTGCTCCTTGCTGAACACATCCGGCACCAGTCCGTCGCCCCGATGGTGGCGAAACACGCCGTCGTCATTCACGGCAATGCCGCAACTCTCCTGTCCTCTGTGCTGCAAGGCAAACAGAGCCAGATACGCCGTCTGGGCCACCGTGGTGGTCTGATTTTCAAATACGCCGAAAACACCGCATTCCTCGTGCAAACTATCGAACATCGCTCTCTCCTATCCCGTGTGGTTGTCGCTCTTTTCTCTATTATAATACCATTAGTTGGGCGTGTAAAGGTTTGCGTAAGGTCTGGAGGTGGCGGGAGCCAACTTTTTGAACGGTTTTTTCATGATCTCGTCCATGGAAACGCCAAAATACTTGCAGTATTTCTTCAAATACCCCTCCAATTCCTGCCGGTCCGCGTCCGTTAAGGCCGTCACTTTAATGTTCGGGCTGATGTTCTCCTTGGGGAAGCTGCCCCGCACAAAGATCTTGCCTCCGTGCATACCGGAGGCGCAGTGGGTGCCAAACAGCTTTTCGCCTCGCTTCATACCCAGTCCCAGCAGCACAATGGTACCTCCGGCCATATACTCGCCCAAGAAGGAACCGGCATTGCGACCGATCACCAGCACCGGCTTCATCTGTTCAAACTCCTTCATATGGATCCCGCCGCGGCAGGCCACATTGGTCTCTACAAAGATCTGGCCGTCCCGCATACCATAGCCCATAGCGTCGCCGGCGTGGCCGTGAATGACGATCTCGCCGCCGTTCATAGTGTTGCCCACTGCGTCCTGGCAGTTGCCAAACACCTCCACCTTGCCACCATTTAAGTAGCAAGCCATATCATTGCCCGGGGTGCCGTGCACCTGAATGGTTTTGCCTGCGTCCAGGGCGCAGCCGATATAGCGCTGACCGTTCACCGCCGTGATCGTTACCTTTTTCTTGGTGCGCAGCTCCTGCTTAATTTTGTCGTTCAGCTCTGCATACTTGCACAGTCCTGCCTCAATATTCACAGCTGCACGCCTCCTCTCAACTTGGTGATCCGGGTCTCCTTGGGGAACCAGAACAGATTGGGACTATCCATCAAATCCCCTTGCAAACCCTCCAACGGCACACCGCCGGAGATCAAAGATGTATAGATTCCGGCGTTCTCGCTGGCGTTGATGAGCACATAGCCCACCAGCTTGCCGTCCCGGAACACCAGGCGCTTGTAGCTATCGTCTGCGGCAGCCACACGGTCCGTATAGCCGTCGCCCTTAGCGTTGATCAGCCCGCAGGTGCAAATACGCAGACCGTAAAAATCAATAGCGTTCACCGCATAGGTACCGCCGACGGTCAGGTCGCCGCCGGCCATTTGGCTGCCTGCGGCACGCCCTTGTGCCACTGCATTCGGCCACAGAGCCAAGATTTTCTTACTGCCGTCCAACATATCCACAGACACGGCGCAATCCCCGGCGGCGTAAATATCCGGGTCCGAGGTCTGCATGGTGGCCGGATCGGTGATAATCCCCCGCTCCACTGTCAGGCCCGCCGCCTCAGCCAGTGCCGTGGCCGGGCGCACGCCCACTGCCACCACCAGCAGATCGCAGGGCAGTTCCTTGCCGTTTTGCAGCACCACCCGCTGCACCGTCTTACCGCTGCACTTAGCCCGGGTCACCGTTTGACCCAGGTGGAAGCGCAGACCGTGGTGCTCTAAATGGCGGCGCACCAGCTTGGCGCTCTTTTCATCTAAAATAGAGGGCAATACCCGACCGGACAGCTCCACCACATCTACGCTTTTGCAAATTTTGCTCAAGCCTTCGGCGGCCTTCATACCGATCAGCCCGGCACCGATCACCACGGCGCGGGTGTTCGCACTTGCCAGATCGTGCACAGTCTGGGCATCTGCCGCGGTCAAAAAGCCGCACACATTGCGCTTGCCGCTTACATTCTGCATCGGCGGCACAAAGGGCACGGAGCCGGTGCACAGGCACAGCTTATCATAGCTATACACCTTGCGCCCGCACTTAACGGCCTTTTTCGCCCGATCAATGGCGGTCACCTCTACGTCGGTGACGATCTCTATTTTTTGCTCTTTATAGTAAGCCGGGGTGCGCAAGCGCATTTGACCCCGCCGCACCAGGCCCTTTAAGTAATAACTGATAGACGGACGAGAGTACGGCAGATCCGTCTCCCGAGTCAGCAGGGTAACCGCGCCTGCCGGGTCCGTCTTGCGAATTTGCTCCGCCGCAGCCAGTCCGGCGGCAGAGGCACCGATGATCACATACTTCACTTGGCAGCACCTCCCGCTTCTACCCAAACCAAGGCTCGATTGGGGCAACCCTTGACGCACGCCGGTTCTTCCCCGCCGCACAGGTCGCACTTGTAGGCAATATTGCCGGGCTGAATACACCCGATGGGGCACACCGCCAGGCAGGTCATGCAGCCGATGCATTTGTCCGGGTCTACGGACACAATGCCGGTCTTTTTGTCTTTGTGCATAGCGCCGGTAATGCATGCCTTCACACAGGCCGGGTCATCGCAATGACGGCAGTTCACCGCCACGGAGGCTACACGGTCGCCGTACACCTTTACCCGGCTGATAGGCGCCGGATTCTCATATTTATTGGCTGTCAGCACATCGCCGGAGGCTGAATGTGCCGTTTTGCAATAGACTTCACACAGGTGGCAGTTGACGCAAAGTTCCTCTCGTGCAAATACTTTTTTCATCTCACTGTCCTCCTTATTCCCCGGCGTGCTTAATGCCCAAAATTTGCAATTCCCGATCAGTCAGACCAATACCACGGAGCATCAGTCTGTTGCCGCGCAGGGAGTCAACGGAGTTGATGCCCATGCCGCCCATGATCTCTTTCATCTCATGGTTCCAGGCGGAGAGCAGGTTTTCCACCCGCTGATGAGCGATCTCCGGATTCAGTCGCCGGGTCAGATCCGGACGCTGGGTGGCAATGCCCCAGTTGCACTTACCGGTGTTGCAGGTTTGGCACATATGGCAGCCCATGGCGATTAGCGGCGCAGAGGCGATATACACCGCATCCGCACCCAGAGCAATCGCCTTGATCACATCAGAGGAGCAGCGAAAAGAACCGGCAGCCACCAAAGACACGGTGGAACGAATGCCCTCGTCCCGCAGCCGCTGGTCCGCAGCTGCCAGCGCCAGCTCAATGGGAATACCCACATTGTCGCGTATGCGGGTGGGCGCTGCGCCGGTGCCGCCGCGAAAGCCGTCGATTACCACAATATCCGCACCGGCACGAGCCACGCCGGAGGCGATGGCCGCAATGTTATGTACCGCTGCAATCTTAACGGAAATGGGCTTTTTGTTATCCGTGGCCTGCTTCAGCGACCAGATCAGCTGGCGCAGGTCCTCAATGGAATAAATATCATGATGCGGAGCAGGTGAAATGGCGTCCGATCCCACCGGGATCATACGCGCATTGCTGACTTCCACATTCACCTTTTCACCGGGCAGATGGCCGCCGATCCCCGGCTTGGCCCCCTGGCCGATCTTAATTTCTACAAACTTAGAGTTATTCAAATAATCCTTATGCACACCGAAGCGGCCGGAGGCCACCTGTACCACGGCACAGTCGCCGTAAGACGCCAGGTCCGGGTGCAAACCGCCCTCACCGGTATTAAACAGCGTGCCCATATTCTTGGCAGCCATGGCCAGAGATTTTTGGGCATTCAGGCTGATGGAGCCAAAGCTCATGGCAGAGAACATAATGGGCGTCTCCAACATCACCTGCGGCGGCATTTTGGTCACGGACTTGCCCTTGCGCTCCACTTGCAGACGATCCGGTTTACGACCCAAAATGGTGCGGATTTCCATCGGCTCCCGCAAAGGGTCAATAGAGGGGTTGGTCACCTGGGAGGCATTAAGCAAAATTTTGTCCCAATAAATGGGATACGGCTGCGGGTTGCCCATAGCGGACAGCAGCACGCCGCCGGTATTTGCCTGGCGGCAGATCTCTTGCTGATAGCGCGGGGTCCAGTTGGCATTGTCCCGATAGTCGCACACATATTTTTCGATCCGAAGGGCGCCGGTGGGGCACAGATCCACGCACCGATGGCAGGCCACGCAATCCTGAGAATGGGACACCACGGTTTTGCCGTCCGGTCCAAAGCTATGGCACTCGTTGGAGCACTGACGCACACAGCAGCCGCAATCAATACAAAGTTCCCGATCCCGCACAATGGTGAACCGGCGGGGAATATAATTAATCATCGTCTTCCTCCTTTGCCAGTTCCAGTGGGATAAATACCGGCTCCGCACCGCTGACGGACCACACTTTTTCCGGGTGGGGGCAGATCACGCGAATGGCGGACTCCTCTGAAGCAAAATACGCCCGATTGCCCTTGGTAGCCGCAGTCAGGGATCGCAATTTCAGCCGGTCGTTGATGGCCAGCAGCCCCTTGTTGGAGCCAAGGATCACAGAGAACGGCCCGTTCACCAAGGCGCCATTATAGATCGAGCGCAGGTTGGTAAAATACTCTTTCCGCTCCGGGTCCATACGGTCAATCTCGTCCCACTCCGGGGCCGTAAGCACATCGGCTGCCACATCAATGGGCAGCTGATGGTGACGGATCAGGTGGTCAAACAGATAAGTAATCACTTCCGTATCCGTTTGCATGGTACACACATAGCCAAACTGCTCAATATACCGACGGTTAGCGTCATAGGACGAAATCTCGCCGTTATGCACCACAGACCAGTCCAGCAGATTAAAGGGGTGTGCCCCGCCCCACCAGCCGGGGGTGTTGGTAGGAAAGCGACCATGTGCTGTCCACAAATAGGCATCATACTGATTCAGCATGTAGAACTCGCCCACATCCTCCGGATAGCCCACAGCCTTAAAGCAGCCCATATTCTTGCCGCTGGAAAAAATAAAAGCGCCGTCGATCTCGTTGTTCACATGGATCACGCACTGGGCGGTATATTCGTCCTCGTCCAAACGGGCCTCTTTCATCCGCACCTTATTGGGCTTGGCAAAATACCGCCAAATGTCCGGTCCATTCTCTATGGACGCGATCTTCTTGGTGGGAATGCGCTCGGAAACATCCACATTAAAATGCTTGAACAAAAACTCCTCGCAAGCGCCTCGTGCCTGTACCGACTGGTAAAACACATGAAAGGCAATATCCGTCTTGTGATCGGGATAAATGCCATAGGCGGCAAAACCGCCGCCCAAGCCGTTGGAACGGTCGTGCATCAAGGCAATGGACTGGATAATCTCCGACCCATTGATCGGCTCACCCTTGCGGTCAATAATGGCGGCAATGGCGCAGCCGGAGGGAATGCGCACTTCGCCCTCTCGCAGCATATTCATCACTCCTGTATCTGTATTTCTTCAAAAAAAACCTATACTTTATTGTACAACACTGTCGATTACCCGTCAATGCGCCCACTATAAAAATCTACAACACAAAATCAGCATAATTATAGTGAATTTCACAAAGAATTGCGCTCTTCTCTGTGAATTACCGCTCACTTTTGGTTCTTTTGTACAAAAAAGCGGCTTTGCCACCGTATAATGGCAAAGCCGCGATAGGTAGGGACGATCAGTCGTCCGTACCCTGGAGAGCGTCATAGCCCCGTGCGCCGGTGCGCACCTTTACTGCGTCCTCCACATCATAAACAAAAATCTTACCATCACCGATATTACCGGTATATAGCGCCTCTCTGGCAGCGGCGATCACCGTTTCCACCGGCACGGCGGAGATCACCATTTCCAGCTTCATCTTGGGGTTCAGGTTCAGCTCCTCGATTTCCACACCGCGGTACTTACGCACATGACCCTTCTGGGTACCGCAGCCCATTACATTGGTCACGGTCATACCGGTAACGCCCACCGCGTTCATGGCGTCCTTCACCCGTTCCAGCTTGGCCGGGTTAAAGAGCATCACCACTTCGCTGAGCTTAGCGTCCGGTTTGGTGGTATAAGTCTCTACCGGAACAGCCTTTTCTACCGGTGCAGCCGGCAAGCCGCTTTCCGTTACCGGCACGGCAGCAAAGCCGCCGACGGGCATAAAGTCCGCATAGGCAGAGGGCAGGTTGTGCTCGGTGGCGTCCAGCCCCTTGATCTCTTCTTCCGCGCTGACCCGCAGGCCCACGGTCTTGTTCAGAATAAAGAAAGTGATGGTCAGGGTCACTGCCGCCCAACCGGCCACAGCCGCAAAACCGATTAACTGGGTACCCAGCAGGTGCAGCCCGCCGCCGTAGAACAGACCCGTATGGGTCAGGCCGGACACTGCATAGCCCGGTGCTTTGTCCGTGGCAAACAGGCCTACGGCCAGCGTGCCCCAAATACCGTTGGCCATGTGTACAGCCACAGCGCCTACCGGGTCGTCAATATGCAATTTCTTATCCAGCAGCTCCACAACCAGCACCACCAGAATACCGGCCACAGCGCCGATGATTCCGGAGCCCAAAGCGTCCGTTACATCACAGGAGGCGGTCACAGCCACCAGCCCGGCCAAAGAGCCGTTCAGGGACATGGACACATCCGGCTTGCCGTCCTTGATCCAAGTAAAGATCATGGTGGTGCAAGTGGCCACAGCCGGCGCTACGGTGGTGGTCACCAGGATAGACGCCAAAGTGGGTACATCGGTAGCCGCCGCGCCGTTAAAGCCGTACCAGGCAAACCACAGGATAAACACGCCCAGCGCGCCCAGAGTCAAGGAGTGACCGGGAATGGCTTTGGGTGTCTTTTTGCCGGTTTTTTCGTCCGTATGGTACTTACCGATCCGAGGACCGAGAAAGATGGCGCCGATCAGTGCTGCGATACCGCCCACCATGTGAATGGCGCAAGATCCGGCGTAGTCGTGGAAGCCCAGCTTTTGCAGCCAGCCGTTGCCGTCCACATTCCAGACCCAGCCTGCCTCGATGGGATACACCACAGCGGAGATCACTGCTGAGTAAATGCAGTAGGCAGAAAACTTGGTACGCTCTGCCATAGCGCCGGACACAATGGTGGCCGCCGTGGCACAGAACACCAGGTTAAATACAAAGTTGGACCAGTTGAAATCATTATAGTGGGTGAAAATGCCCAGGTTGGGCAGACCGATCACCCCGGCGATATAGTCCTGACCGCACATCAGTCCGTAGCCCAACAGAATGAACATCACCGTGCCGATACAAAAGTCCATCAGGTTTTTCATAATAATATTGCCGGCGTTCTTGGCTCTGGTAAAGCCGGTCTCTACCATAGCAAAGCCGCACTGCATAAAGAAAACCAGCACTGCGCCGATCAAAAACCACACGCCGAACAGCTCGCTGTTCACCGTTTCCATGATTGTTTCAAGCCCCATAAAATCCTCCTTTTCATCAAAAAAAGCTTAAAAATGGAAATAAAAAAAGAGCGCTCGAAAACAAAAGTTCGAGCACTCCATTGTGCTAAAGAATGCCGACACCGCGCCAATGGCCCGGCGCCGGCAAATGACCGACCCTGTCAAAAGACAGTGCCGACCGTAAGAGAGGGCAAAATCAATACAGTACCATGTACTTGTCGATCTCCCACTGAGAGACCTTGGTGCGGTACTCGTCCCATTCATTCTCCTTGCCTTCAATATAGTTATTGAACACATGGTCACCCAGGGTTTCCTTAATAAACGGATCTGCCTTAGCGGCTTCAATAGCCTCTTTCAGGCTGCCGGGCAGGCAATCAATGCCGGCGGCTTTCAACTCCTCGTCGGACAGACCGAACACATTGTAGTCAATGGGAGAAGCGGGGGTCATCTTATTCTTAATTCCGTCCAGACCGGCAGCCAGGCACAAAGCCATCTCCAAATAGGGGTTGCAGGTGGGATCCGGGCAGCGCAGTTCTACGCGAGTGCCCTTGCCGCGAGCGGCAGGAATACGCACCAGGCAGGAGCGGTTGGAAGCGGACCATACCAGGTAAGACGGTGCCTCATAGCCGGGTACCAAACGCTTGTAAGAGTTCACGGTGGGGTTGGAGAACGCTGCAATGCCGCGAATATGGGCCATAATACCTGCGATGAAATTATAAGCGGTCTCGGACAGGCCCATCTCGCCGTTGGGGTCATCAAAAGCGTTCTTGCCGTCCTTCAAATAATACAGGCTCATGTTGGTGTGCATACCGGAACCGTTGATACCATAAATGGGCTTGGGCATAAAGGTAGCGTGCAGGCCATGCTTGGCAGCGTAAGTCTTAACCACATGCTTAAAAGTCATTACACGGTCGGCACTGAGCATTACATCACCAAACTGGAAGTCGATCTCGTGCTGCCCCTCGGCCACTTCGTGGTGGGAAGCCTCAATGGTGTAGCCCATATCCTCCAGGGCCAGGCAAATATCCCGACGGCAGTTCTCGCCGTGGTCGATGGGGTTCAGGTCAAAGTAACCGCCCTCGTCGCCGGTCTCCAGGGTGGGGTTGCCGTTCTCGTCCAGCTTAAACAGGAAGAACTCGCACTCCGGGCCAACATTAAAGCCAAAGCCCATCTCGGCAGCCTCGTCCATCACCTTTTGCAGCACATTGCGGGGGTCACCCATGAAGGGGGTCTCATTATCGGATTTATATACGGAGCAGATCAGTCGAGCGGTCTGCGCATTCTGGTGCTTTCTCCAGGGGAAGATGGTCCAAGTGTCGTAATCCGGGTGCAGATACATATCGGACTCATCAATGCGAACAAAGCCGTCGATGGAAGAACCGTCAAACATACAGTCATTGTCCAGCGCCTTCTCCAGCTGGGACAGGGTGATGGCCACATTCTTCATAATGCCGAACATATCCGTAAACTGCAAGCGGATAAACTCTACATTATTTTCCTGTGCGCTTTTGATGATGTCTTCCTTTGTGTATTTACTCATAGCAAATACTCCTCTCTTAAGAAATGATAGATAGCACAGAATTTTCTTACTGCCAAAGGCAATAAAAAATGAGGGCGCTCCGCTATCAACGGAACGCCCTCGTTCTGAATACAATGCCATTATAATCACATTGTCCCGGGTTTGTCAACGGTTTTTGACAACTTTGGCAAATCTTGTAATTGGCGGCAGGAATTGTGCACGCCTTTTGTACAATATGCACAGGATAGACAGACTGTTTGCTATATGTCCAGAAATTCGGCGGGAATAACTTTTTTCGACAAATCGGTAAAATACTTCACCGTGGCACCCTTCTGCGCCTGGGTGGCGGCCAGCTCGTCGGTATAATCACTGAGCTTATAGACGGAAAACACAAAACCGTTACCGCCCCGGCTGTAATGGCACACCACCGGCGCCAGTTTAGCAGAGGAGATGTTGATCTTTCCATTCTCCTTTTCGATCGTCACCTCCGCCATACCGCCGCACAGTTGGGGCAGATTGATCTGGTGGCTGATAAAATTACCCAGGGAGTAGTAGACCAGCATTTTTTTGCCGCTCTTTTCGTTGGTCACCCACGCCACCGGCTGGAGCACATGCGGGTGGCTGCCGATGACAATGTCTACACCCAGGTCAGAAAACAGCTTTGTATATTCCTTTTGGTAATCGGACACCTTGTGGCTGTTCTCCGTGCCCCAGTGCGGAAAGACCATCACCACATCCGCATGCTTGCGCGCCTCGGTAATGTCTTTCCGAATCTTGTCCTTGTCCATCAAATTCACCAGCCAGGGCTTGTCCTTGGGCAAGTCAATGCCATTGGTGCCGTAGGTGTAATTCAGCAGAGCAAAGGTAATATTGTTCTTCTCATAATAAGTAATCTTGTCATAATCCGCCTGAGAGGCGTTGGTGCCCAGGTGCACCGCCTCTTTATGCTTGCCGAAGTATTCCAGCTCTTTCTCCACCCCGGCACTGCCCATATCCATAGTATGATTGGTGGCGCAGGTAAAAATATCAAACCCGGCGGCAATGGCGGCGTCACCAATCTCCCAGGGTGAATTAAAGCAGGGATAGCCGGAATAGTCAAAGCTGCTGCCGCCCAGCACCGTCTCCTGATTGATAACGGCAATATCCGCCGGTTCAATATACTGCTTAATATCCTGATAAAAGGCGTCGTAATTCCGGCTGCCGTCCTTTTGCTCTCCGGCAGCGATTAGGGTATTGTGGATCAGGTTGTCCCCTACTGCCACCAAGCGCACCCGGGTCTTGCCCTGGGTCTCTTCCGTGTGATCCTCCGTTTGGTTAACCACAGACACCTTGGTGGGCGCCGTAGGCTTCTTCTCATCTGCCCTGCGGGTAATGGTGCCGCTGATGGCAAAGGCAACAATTACGGCCAGTGCCACCAAAACAGGAATCAACACCCGCCACAGTTTTTTCTTCTTTTCCATATGGTCACATCCCAACTGCCAATGGGCTTTTCTTACAGTTTCCGCGTTCTGCTGTGATTATACCATACTCCTTACTTTTAGGCAAGAAAAAGCCGCTCTCCGAAAAACGGAAAGCGGTCTTTCATTTTTGCTAAAGCAGCGATTACTCGGCAGCAGCCTCTGCGGCAGCTTCCTCGCCGTCCTTCTTCTTTTCTTTCAAAAGGACAAACTTTTCCATGGGGAAGAGCACCACCATCTGCACAAAACCGGCAGCCAAGCCGGCAATGGTTCTGGCCAAAGGCTGAATCCAAGCCCAGTTGATCTTGGCGATAATGCCAACCAGCCAGCCCTGGAACCAGGTGGAGAACAGGATCAGCGCGATCATCAAAACGATATAGAACGCAAAGCTGTACCAAGGCGCATCAGACTTAAAGGTGGTCTTTTTGTTCTGATAGAAGCCATAGATGTTTGCAATCAGGTTGGACAGGAAGAACGGAAGCAGATAGCCCCAGGTTACCACACCGCCAACAACAGAACCGTTCTGAATGGTGCCGTCGATCACATACTTGCCTACCTGCTCGATGCCCTCTTTGGTGGAGGCGTCAAAAATCACATTGGGATCAAAGATACCCTGCAGGAAAACGGGCAGCGTAGCGGTCACGCCGTCAAAAATTAACGGGAGCACATTGGCCAGCACCAGCTGGATGATCGTTACCAAACCGGATACCACCAGGAACTTTACAAGCTGCCAAAGGGTCTTCATAAAAGAGCCTTTTTCCTCAGCGGCGTTGTCGATACCGCCAAGGCTAATTTTCTTCTTTTTGTCATCTGCCATAATTATTTTACCCCTTTCTCATGGACTGTACAAAAATAACGGGTTCATTATACTATTTTTTGGCTAAGATTGCAACCTTTATTTTACAGAATTAAAAAAGGAAAGGCAGCGCGCCAATACAGCCGGTGGTGGCAGCGTGCACAATGGCAACCACAGCCCATACTACCAAAGCGATCAGGCCAACGAGGATCGCCAGCACCAAAATCACCAGCAGCACCAGGATCGCCAGCACCAGCGGGCCCTTTTTGCTGGGGCGCACCGGGTCGTCAAAGGCGGGCTTTTCTGCCTTTTTCAGCGCCGGGTTCTCATCATCGTACAAAGGATACAGGGGCAGCGTGGCGTTGGCGTCGCAGGGACCCGGATTCCACAGCAGCGGCTCTACCAGACTGCGCACAGAGGTGGCGCCCTTCAGCACCTTGCCGATGGAGAAGTGAATGGTGTTCAGGAACGCGTCGATCACGTTCAGCAACCCACAGCAGATCTTGTACTCCCGCGTATCCGGACCGTAAGGCGAGTCGCCGCAATACAGGTTCTGCACCAGCTCTAAAATAAAGTCCACCACCCGATGATCGGCAATGTCCGCAATATCTTTCTTGGTCAGGCCGTTTTCTTTCTTGCACAGGCGCCAGGCTTTCTTAAAGGTCAGCTTGTTCAGCCACTTGGCAATGGGCTTAATCAGCCAGCCCAGTTTTTTGACCTTTTCGCCGGGAACGGAAAAAGCGTCTGTCATCTCTGCCAAATGGTCAATATCCGTGGCCGCAGCGTCCAGCAGCTCGGAGATCATACCGAAGAAAAACGTGCGCATATACTGGTCAAAAGGCTTGCCGCCGGTGTCCAGCCCCGGCACATCGGTAATGGTCACCGTCTCCACATCCACTTTGGCGTGGGCCGGGTCCAGCGTAATGTTGCGCATGGTGGGCGGGCAGCCGATCATAGCACCGCAGGCAATGTCATAAAAAGTGTTGCCCTTTTTGGTCTCTACCACGCTGATGTCGTGAATATGGGTGTGACCGGTGAGCATACATTGCAGTCCGTTGTCCGCAAAAATCTCCCGGGTGGTCTCATGATTGCGCTGCATATCCCCCTTGCCGATAATGGCATAAAAAGGACTGGGAGCGATCATGGGGTGATGGGTCATAGCGATCACAAACTGATCATTTTTGCGAGCGTCCTCCAGCTGATCCAGAATCCAGGCCATACAGTCGTCGCTGTACCCGGAGCCGCTCTCCCCCTCCGGCTTATAGTTGGTATCGTCATTCAGAGCAAACAGCCGATAGCCGGGGGCCAGCTGCACCACATAGCTCATGCTGTCCGGGTGGGTAGCAATGGCCTCGTTGGGGCCGAACTCATAGTACATCTGCCACAGATCGTGGCGCTCCTCCACCGCCGGCACCTGAATCTTTTTGTCGCCGTCATAGCCGTCAGCCACGCCGCCGTCCCGATAATCGTGGGTAGCAGTGATCACATACACCCGCTTGCCTCGCTTTTTCAGGTCCCGGAGCATTTCAATAAACTCGGCGTGAGAGGCCAGCTCTCCGTCCCGGGTGGTATCGCCGGCCAGCACCACAATATCCGTGGAAGTGTCCGCACACAGCAAATCGAACCCGGCTTTGATCACCAGGTCGCTGTCCTTAATGACCTTTTGGCTCTTGGCCTCGGCTTTTTCGTAAGCCTTGCCCTCGGTGCCCCCCTTGCGGGAGTAGTAATGCGGATCGGTGATAAATTGAATTTTCAGCGGCGCATTGTCTGCGCCATACAACTTCGCTGCCATTGCGTTCTCCTTTATTTCATCTCTGCCTTCAGCACGCCGCTGCGCACCGTGCCCGGCAGGGTAATCTCCATACAGCCGTCACTGCGCAGAGCGTAATCCAGTTCTTGTCCATCTAAGGTCAGCCGATAGCTGTGCGCATCCGACAGGGTGAGCACAAAGGCATACTGCCCATTGTCGCCGGTGTAACGGAAGTGGACCTCCGCAGAGGTGTCCGTAAGCTTCTGGCTGTCCGTCCACACATCCAGCCCGCAGGTAAAGGTGCCCGGGCGATAGTAGCAGTCCGCCCACACATTGATAGGCGCGGACAGGCCGCCGAAATTGTGGAACCAACCGCCGCGGCGGGTCTGAATACCAAAGCACTCATAGGTGTTGTAAGAGAAGTCCGTCTCTTCCTTCCACATATCCAGCGCTCGACGGGCAACCTCAAAGGCAAATTCCGTCTCGCCCAGGTCAAACATGGTCTTCCACATAAAGAACTGGTGGCTCATCCACACATTGCCGTTCCAGTAGCCGTCGTCAAAATAGTAGGAGGCTGTCATATCCACCGCGCTGATGCCGGCAGCGGACCACATTTCGTCCGGGTTCTTAATATGCGCCAGCAGACGCTCCCGCCGCGCCTCCGGAGCAGCCCCGGCAAACAGCGGATACACACCGTCCATGCCCTTGTCGTAGTTCTCCCCGGCGTCGGTGGTGAAAATGCCTTGATAGTTTTTGTCATCGTCATAGACGGAGTAGGCGTAATAGCCGCTCTTTTCGTCCCAGCTGTAACGGTTCAGAGCGTCACTCATCCGCTGAATGTCTGCGTCATAAGCGGCAATGTCCTCTTCCTTGCCCATGGCGGCAGCCACCATCTTCATGATCTTGGCGGCCCGAATGGTGTGGGAAGTAGACAGGCAGGGGCACATATATTGCTTCTTATCCTGGGCGATCATGGCCACCTGGGCGGGATAATCGTCCATACCGCTGCAAGAATACCAGTAGTCGTAAGTGGTGGTCAGGCCGTTGCCGAACTTGCCGCAGGTGGAGCCAGGGGTCTTGCCGCTGATATAGTCATAATACCGCTTCATCTGCGGATACAGAGCAAACAGGGGTACCTTGTCCTCCGTGCGGTGCAGCAGTTCCAAATACTGCACAAACTGGGTAGGCACCAGGGAGCCGTGGAGCAGAAACGCAAAATCCGTATTCTCCGGCTGGGACAAATAAGTCTCTAAAATGTAGCGGCATTTCTCCGGGCTGAACTCCAGCACACCGGTGCCGATCACGCCACTGTCCCAGGTATAAAAGCTGTCCCAGCGCTTGCCGGGGGTGTAATGTACCACATTCTCGCCGTGCTTGTACACCGGATATACCAAGTTGGTCAGGAGTGTTGCCCGCAAGATCTCGGTAGACAGACTGTACTTCTGTCCCTCCCGATTGAACTGTACCGGAGTGGCCAGCGCCTTGGCGGCGGTGTACAGCTGCTCGTATTCTTCGGTGGTGCGGGGTTCCACCTTTCCCTTGGACAGCACTGCATACTCTATATGCTCTGCGTGGGGGTCAATAAAGATGGAGGGCATCACCGCATTGTAATAGTAGCCCTCGTCACTTTTTTTGCGGCGGAAGGAGCGAGAAAAGGTCTCCCGTAGGTCGTCATAAGTGGGGTCGCCGTTAGACAGTCGGTTAATCAGCGCGTCCTCCAGGCTGCCACTGTCCAGTTCCCGTCGGCGGGTCTTGGGATTGTGCGTCAAGATGGAATAGCAGCCTTCCGCGTCCTTGTAAGTTAGGGTAATGCGGGTGGCGCCGTGCACCTTTTCTTCTTCAATTTGCGGCTTGGTGTCGCGCAGCACCGTGCGGGCGCTGACTTCCTGTTCCGTGCCCGGCCGGCACAGCACCAGCACATCCAGCTCCACACCGGCGCCGCCCCGGCTCTCCAAGGTCAGGGTGTCTGCGCCGTCATAGGGTAGCGCGGCAAAGGTCAGGCTGTCGCTCTCCGGCAGTTCTGCCGCTACGCCGTTGACGGTAAAGGCAGCAGCACCCGGCGTCACTGTACGATAACGCAACAGCAAGGTAGCGCCCGTCGGTCGGAGAGACGGCAGTGTGTATACCACTTTGTCCCCGGCAGTGCAGCCGAAAGGCTCCAGCCCCAGGAAATCCACATGGTAATTCTCGCACCGGTCACCCAGACCGTGGGCGTGGTAAAAATTGCCGTCGGCAAACTCGCCCTTGTGCATACCGTCCGGGTTCTCATTATCCCAGGGGCGGGGCTTTGCATAGGTGTACTGCGTATAATCGTTGGCATCCACCAATGCGGCATCCCCAGGCAGCTGCAAAGCACAGTGCTCCGGCGCCGGGAACTCCAGTGCGCCGAAAATATTCAAAATACAGTTTTGCGACAGGTCCGTATCGTTCACAAAGCGGCAGCGCATCAGGTAGGACTCCTCATCCAGCCGGGTGTAAGACACATCGGCATAAATTTGGTCCTTCCACATCAGCTCATAGCGATAGGAATAAAAGCGAAAGTCCTCGTCACAGCTCCACAAATGGTAGCCGGACGGCACAGTCACATTGGGCACCGGGGTAGCGGAATTCCACAGGGTGGGGTGCACGACAAAATCATAGCGGGCACCTTCTGCCGCCCGATCGTCCACAATGCGGGACAGTCCCATATACTTCTTGGAATACGGTCCCCAAAGGGGCATACGGATTTGAGATTTTTTCATACGCAGTTCTCCGTTTTTTGATTTTTTTGCTTTGATTTTTTTGCAAGGATATTATCATCTTTTTGCCCGCTTTTGTCAATAGTGAACACCTTGACAAACCAGATATAATACAGTAATATATATCTGTTAAAAATAAATCATGTTTTTGCAGAGTAACGGAGACAAGTCTATGAATATTGACGAAAATGTACAAAAGGTCGTTAAGCTGCTGCTGCGCAAGTGGAAGCTGCTGATCCTGTTTATGCTCATCGGAGCGCTTTTGGCCGGGGTTTATACCGCCAAATTCACCACCTTGACCTACACCTCCAGCGTGGAGTTCCTGGCTGCAGCGGTGGATCCGGCCCACGAAATCAGCGACAGCACCGGCGAGGTGGCCCGCACCAGCCAGACCAGCAAAATGAACTATGCTATGAAGATGATCGATACCTATATCGAGATCTTCAAGACCAACAAGTTCTGCAGCAAAGTGGCAGGCGAGATGAACAAAAAATACTACACCAACCTGTCTCCGGCGGATATTAAGCAATCTTTTACCATTGAGACGGTGGAGAACACAGCCATGTTTAAGCTGATCGTCACCTCCACAGACCCTACCCTGTCCTACAACATCGCTCACCAAATGGAGGAGAGCGTGCCGGAGCAGATGGAGGAAACCAACAACGGCCTGGTTCAGACTACCGTGGAGGACAAGGCCATTAAGCCCAACACCGCCGAGGGCCGGGGATACTTAAAGAACTGCCTGCTGGGCGCCGTAGCGGGACTGCTGATCGCTGCCGCATACGTGATTCTGCGAGATCTGTTAGATGTGCGCATCAAGAGCGCCGAGGAGCTGAGCCAGCGCTACGATGTGCCGGTACTGGGCTCTATTCCCGCCTTTACAACCGGCAAGCGCAGTGCTGCCGGCAAGAAAAACACAAAGAAAGAGGCGAAATAAGATGGCTAAAAAAGCGAACAATCCCTTTGCCCGCACCCTGATCTCCAATGCCAACATGGATCCGGCGCAGAAGTTCCGGATTGAGGAGGCTTACAAGAGCATTCGTACCAACATTATGCTCTCCATCCTGAAAAAGGGATGCAAAACCATTGTGGTATCCTCCGGCTCCCCTGCCGAGGGCAAAACGACCACCACCATCAACCTGGCCATCTCCATTGCGCAGGCAGACCAGCGGGTGCTGCTTATTGATTGCGATCTGCGCAAACCCAAGATGCACCACTACTTTGGCGTGTCCAATGCACCGGGACTGACCAACTACATCAGCGACTCAGTAAAAAACAACGGCCCTAAGACGGACCTGTACAGCATTATCCACAGAACAGAATTTCCCAACCTATCGCTGCTGTGCGCCGGTTCCATTCCGCCCAATCCGGCAGAACTGCTGGGCAGCGAGCCCATGGCTGAGTTTTTGCAACAGATCAGCCGGGACTACGACTATGTGATCATTGATACCCCGCCGCTCAATGTGGTGTCTGACGCCCTGCCCATTATTCGGGAGTCCGACGGCGTAGTGATCGTGGTGCGTGCCAACAGCTCCACCCACCCGGAAGTGCAAAAGGTGATGGAATCCCTGGAGTTCATTGACGCCAAGGTGCTTGGCTTTATTTACAATTTTGCAGAAGATAAGCGCTCTCGCTACTCCCGCTACAAGTACGGCTATGACTATGGGTATGGCTACGGTTACGGGTATGACGCCGGCGCAGAATAATCGGACAAGGTGATGCTATGGTAATCCCCGGCTTGATTGAAATGCACTGCCACATTCTCCCCGGCGTGGATGACGGCTCCAAAGATACGGAAACCAGTGTAAAGATGCTCCGCCGCCTGGCGCTGCAAGGGGCAGAGACCGTAGTGCTTACCCCCCATTATTACTCGGATTCTATTTCTTTGGCGGACTTTACCGCCCGACGGAACGCGGCTTTTGCCAACTTGCAGGCTGCTCTGCCTCCGGACGCGCCCCGGCTGTTGCTGGGTGCAGAGGTGTATGTGAGCCGCTATCTGATGAATAATGCAGACCTGACCCCCATCTGTATCACAGGCACGCGGTGCGCCCTGCTGGAGCATAACTTCAGCGACAACTTCGGCACGGAGACCCTGGATCGGATCACGGCGCTGACCTGCGACCAGGGCATACGGCCTATTTTGGCGCACATTGAGCGATACAAAGCGCTGATGGATCACCCCGGTTTAATTGACGAATTGCGAGATATGGGCTGCGCCACCCAAGTAAACATCAGCGCCTTTGCAAACGCCTCCTTTGGGGTGCGGCGCAAACTGCTGAAGTATCTGGACAGCGGGCGCATTGACTTGATCGGCTCCGACTGTCACAACCTGGGCACCCGCCCGCCGGATTATGCAGACGGCGCCGCCGTGATCGTCAAAAAATTTGGTGACAGCGCCCTGCAAGCCTTAATCCAAAATGCCCACACCCTGCTGGGCTGCTGAAAGCGCATAAAAAAGCACGACTTCTTTGCCAGAAGCCGTGCTTTTTCTTATGTTCATTTTACTTTGATGTTTGCTCCAGGCTGCGCAGCAGGGCAATTTCCTCTTGGTAGCCGGACAAGTCATTGGGGGTCTCTAAGAACATGGGCAGTCCCCGCAGCGCCGGGCGGTTGACGATGCGGCGGAAGGTCTCTATACCCAAAAAGCCTTTACCGATCTGCTCATGTCGGTCTTTATGGGAACCGCAAGGATTCTTAGAGTCGTTCAGGTGCAGTGCCCGCAATCTGTCCAGGCCGATCACCCGGTCAAACTGGGTCAGCACCCCGTCCAGATCCTCTGCCAAAGGGTATCCGCCATCGCTCACATGACAGGTATCCAGGCACACGCCGATCTTGTCTTGCAGCTGCACACCGTCTATAATGCGGCGCAACTCCTCAAAGGTGCCGCCCACCTCGCTGCCCTTACCGGCCATCGTCTCCAACAGTACGGTGGTATGCTGCTCCGGGGTCAGCAGGTCGTTCAGCGCCTGGGTGATATAGGCAATCCCGTTATCCGTCCCCTGCCCCACATGGGAACCGGGGTGAAAGTTATACAGCGTACCGGGTAGCGCCTCCAGCCGCTGCAGATCATCGGCAAACACCTCTCTTGCAAAAGTGCGGGTGCGTTCCTTATCGCTGCACATATTCATGGTATAAGGTGCATGGGCCAGCACCGTGCCAAAATCCGCAGCCTGTGCCTCTTGCAAAAAGGCAGCCACATCCGCCGGATCCTGAGCCTTTACGGCACCGCCCCGGGGATTTCGGGTAAAAAACTGAAAAGTATTGGCACCAATGGACTGTGCCTCTCGCAGCATGTGGACATAGCCCTTGCTTGCACTTAAATGAGCGCCTAAAATCAACATCTCTTATCCTCGCAGCAGGGTCGGGCGAGCAATGTGCTGCTCCGCCT
Organism: Oscillospiraceae bacterium; assembly: GCA_025757685.1. NCBI lineage: Bacteria > Bacillati > Bacillota > Clostridia > Eubacteriales > Oscillospiraceae > Oscillospiraceae bacterium. The sequence continues at coordinate 1,258,030 of CP107220.1, forward strand.
GACCGGACATAATATACTCCAGCAGATCCGCCACGCAGCCCTTGTTGCAGTGGCAGGCTTCAAACTGGCAAATCTCATGAATGGCCTTAGGTGCCTGACCGGCACAGGCCGGCAATCCCACGGTCTTAAGCATATCCCAGTCGTTATAATAATCGCCGATGGCTGCCACATGGTTCCGGTCAATGCCCAGCATATCTGCCAGCACCATAATGGCCGTACCCTTGTGGGTGCCCTTTTGCAGCATCTCCATACTCCATGGAGAGGAGGCCATAAAGTTCATACCTGCCGTGTCGCTGCGGTCAATTACATAGCGCAGCCGGTTCATGGTAATGGGGTTGGACCAAAAGATCACCTTCATCCACCCCTCCTTGGGTACCTTATCAATGGAGGTCACCTCGTAGTGCGCCTTATCAATATCCATGGTGCCCTGGGACAGAACGCCGTTTTTGACGATATACACATAATCGTCAAAATAAATTCCCACATCCACGCTCTTAAAGCTGTCACTGAACTTATTGATGATGTAGCGCACAAACTCGTGCCCCTCCTGCTGAATGGTGCTGCGCCAAATCATCTTCTCCTGCTGGAAGTCATATATACCCGCGCCGTTGAGTACCACCGCCGGTTGATTGGGGGTGATACGATCGTAATTGCGCTTCAAGCTGGAGGTCAGCCGTCCGGAAGCCAAGGTAAAGTTGCCCCCCGCCTCTGTAAACGCCTGAATGGCGTCATAATTACGCCGAGGCAGCTTGCGTGCTTTGTTATTCAATGTGCCGTCAATATCTGACACCACCAGCCAATTGCTAAAATCCTTTTGACTCATACGCTCACCTTTTCTTTTCCCTGCAAGTGTGTAAAAATGATGTGAAATACGGAGGCAGCGGTGCTTCAAACCGCATTTCCGCCCCGGTTCTGGGATGTATAAAGCCAATCTCCCCAGCATGCAGGCACTGCCCGCCCAGGGAGGTGATCACACGCCGCGGTCCGTACACCGGATCTCCGGCCAGCGGGTGACCGATATAGGCCATGTGCACCCGAATTTGGTGCGTGCGTCCGGTCTCCAATACACAGCGAATATGCGTAAAGTCCCCAAATCGCTCCAACACACGATAATGGGTGGTGGCCGGCTTGCTGTTCTGTTGGGTCACCGCCATTTTTTTGCGATCCTTGGGACTGCGACCGATGGGTTGGCACACCGTGCCACTGTCTGCGGTCACGTTGCCGTACACCACCGCTTGGTACGCCCGGTGAAAACTGTGTTCCTGAATCTGGCGTGCCAAATCCACATGGGCAAAGTCGTTCTTGGCTACCATGAGCAGACCGCTGGTATCCTTGTCAATCCGATGAACGATCCCCGGTCGGATCACGCCGCCCACACCGCTAAGGGAGTCACCGCAGTAGTACAGCAGCGCGTTCACCAGCGTGCCGGTATAATTCCCCGGTGCCGGGTGCACCACCATACCCTTGGGCTTGTTCACCACCAGCAGGTCGCCGTCCTCGTAGACCACATCTAAGGGGATATTCTCCGGCAGCACCTCCATGGGCTTTGGCTCCGGCAGGCGCAGCTCCACCCGGGTGCCCGGGCGCAGCTTGTCTTTTTTATTCCCCGGGGCACCGTCCAGCAGTACGCCGCCCTCCTCGATCGCCCGTGCCGCCGCCGATCGAGTCAAATCCGGACACACGGTGCTTAAAAACTTGTCCAGTCGCTCCCCTGCCGCTGTTTCGTCCACGGTAAAGGCACGCACCGGCTGCCGCTCATTTTCCGTCATGGGTCGTTCCCTTCTTGCCGTCACCGGAGCGGAACAGATCCACTGCCAGCCACAGCACAAAGCTAATGCCGCCGCAGGTCACAGCGCAGTCCGCAATATTAAACACGGCAAACTGCATAAAAGTTGGCTCAATAAAGTCGATCACATAGCCGTACAGCACCCGATCGATCAGATTGCCCAGACCGCCGGCCACCAGCACCCCCAGGCTCCAGTAGCCCCACAGGGAGCGGCATTTGTTGCGAAACATATAAAAAAGCACACCGGCACACACAAGAGCGGTCAGCGCCACAAACACCCACCGGGCACCGCTGAACAGGCTAAAGGCCATCCCAGTATTGCGGGCATAGCGCAACTGCACCGCACCGGGCAGCAAAGTAACAATCTTGCCCCCCATCAGCGCACTTTCCGCCAGTCGCTTGGTCACCTGGTCGAAAGCCACGATCAGCAGGATCATAATGGAGGCCCAAATGTGTTTTTTTCTATGCTTCATAAACCCTCCGTATATAAAAAGGCGGGGGCAGAGCAGTCGCATCTGCCCCCGTATGGGTCGTTCTTTATTTGTTCATCTCTGCCAGTGCAGCCGCACAATGGGCGCACAGGGTGGGATGCTCTGCGTTTTGACCTACGGTCTCATCGTACTTCCAGCAGCGCTCGCACTTTTCGCCGTCTGCCTTAGATACGGACACGCGCAGCCCCTCTACCTCGCCGGTAAAGTCGCCCTCACCGTCGGACAGTGCCACAGCGGAGGTAATGAAGATCTCCGGCAGCTGGCTCTCTACACTCTCCAAGAAATCGTGCAGTTCGCCCGCAGCGTACAGGGTCACCTTGGCCTCCAAGGACTTACCGATGGTCTTGTCCTTACGAGCCAACTCCAGTGCCTTCTGCACATCTTCACGAATCCGATGGATCCGATCCCACTTGGCCATAAAGTCTGCGTCCGCAGCAATGTACTCCGGCTGGGGAATATCGTTAAACAGCGGAGACCGGGGATCTCTGCCCGCTGCATGGGGCATTGCCTTCCAGATCTCGTCACAGGTAAAGGCCAAAATGGGAGTCAGCACCAAGGTCAGTGCGTCCAGCACCTTATACAATACGGTCTGGGCGGCACGGCGGGTAGCGCTGTTCGGCGCAGAAGTGTACAGCCGATCCTTGAGCACATCAAAGTAGAAGTTACTCATATCCACCACGCAGAAGTTGTGCAGCGCGTGGGCGGCGGTGTGGTACTCGTACACCTCGTACCCGCCGCGAGCGGTAGCCAGCACCTGATCCAGCTTCATCAGTGCATATTTATCCAGCTCTTCCAACTGATCGTTGGGCACCATATCCTTGTCCGGGTCAAAGTCATACAGGTTGCCCAGGCAATAACGAGCGGTGTTGCGGATCTTTCTGTAATTATCCGACAGCTGCTTCAAGATCTCCTTACTGATACGCACATCGGCGTGGTAATCGGAAGAAGCCACCCACAAACGCAGAATATCCGCGCCGTACTGGTTGATAATGTCCGCCGGGTCAATACCGTTGCCCAGGGACTTACTCATCTTCTTGCCCTCACCGTCTACGGTCCAGCCGTGGGTGATGATCTGCTTAAAGGGCGCAGGCTGCCCGGCGGCTACGCTGGTGAGCAAAGAGGACTGGAACCAGCCTCTGTACTGGTCGGCGCCCTCCAGATACACATCTGCCGGCCACTTCAAATAAGGGCGCTGTTTAAGCACCGCTGCATGGCTGGAGCCGGAGTCGAACCACACATCCATAATGTCGCTTTCTTTTTCAAAGCCCTTTTGTGCGCCGCAGTGGGGGCACTTATAATCCTCCGGCAGGAAATATTCCGCCTCGTGGGCGAACCAGGCGTCGGAGCCTTCCTGACCAAAGATCTTAGATACCCGCAGCATCAGATCTTTATCCACAATCTCCTTGCCGCAGTCTTTACAATAAAATACGGGAATAGGCACACCCCACTTACGCTGACGGGAGATACACCAATCGGCGCGCTCCTGGATCATGGACTGCATACGGTCCTTGCCCCAGGCCGGATACCACTGCACATCCTCGGTGGCAGCCACAGCAGCCTCCTTAAAATCATCTACCGAGCAGAACCACTGGGAGGTGGCGCGGAAAATGATGGGCTTATGGCAACGCCAGCAATGGGGATACTGGTGGACGATCTTTTTCAGCGCAAACAAAGCGCCGATTTTTTCCAAATGCTCCGCAATGGGCTTGTTGGCCTCATCGGTGGTCAGCCCGGCGAACTGTCCGGCCTCCTCCGTCAGTCTGCCCTCGGCATCCACCGGTACAACGGTGGGGATCTCCGGGTACTTTTGGCACACGATAAAGTCATCCACACCGTGACCCGGTGCCGTGTGTACGCAACCGGTACCGCTCTCCAGCGTTACATGATCGCCCACGATCACCAAAGAGGTGCGGTCAATAAACGGGTGCTGGGTTTTCATATACTCCAGCTCGCTGCCCTGGATCACACCCACGGTCTCATAGTCCGTGGTGCCCCGGTCCGCCATAGCGGCGTCTACCAAGTCGGTAGCCATCACATAAAACTCGTCGCCGCTCTTGACCAGAGAATACTCAAAGTTGGGGCCTACGCAGATGGCCACATTGGCCGGCAGTGTCCAGGTGGTGGTGGTCCAAATCACGAAATAGGTCTTGCTCAGGTCCGCACCCAGTGCAGTGAGCTTGCCCATATCGTCCGTGACCTGGAACTTTACATAAATAGAATGGCAGGGATCCTCGCCGTACTCAATCTCCGCCTCAGCAAGGGCGGTCTTGCAGTCCGGGCACCAATACACAGGCTTTAAGCCCTTGTAAATATGGCCCTGAGAAGCCATGGTGGCAAATACCTTAATCTGCTCTTCCTCAAAGTCCTTGGTCAGGGTGATGTACGGGTGGTCCCACTCGCCGATTACGCCCAGGCGCTTAAAGGACTCCCGCTGAATATCCACATAGCTCAGCGCGGTCTCTCGGCAAATCTTGCGCAATTCCAGATCGGAAATATCGCTGCCGGCGCCGATGCCCGCCTGCTTTCTGGCTTTCAGCTCTGTGGGCAGGCCGTGGGTATCCCAGCCGGGCACATAGGGTGACTGAAATCCGGTCATATTCTTGTAGCGCACAATAAAGTCCTTTAAGGTCTTGTTCATGGCGTGGCCGATATGAATATCACCGTTGGCGTACGGAGGTCCGTCGTGGAGCACAAACAAAGGCTTGCCCTCGTTGTGCTGCATCAGCTGACGGTACTGGTCGTTTTCTTCCCATGCTTTCAGGAATTCCGGCTCCCGCTGGGGCAAAGCTGCCCGCATGGGAAAGTCGGTCTTGGGTAAATTCAGTGTTTGGTTATAATCCATGCTTCTTGTTACTCCTACTGTGTATGTAAATTATTTTTTCTTCTTAAAGAAACCGCGCAGCTTGGAAGAGCCCTCTTCCTCCTCATACTCGTCCTCGTCCGGAGCGGTCAGGGAAATGGTCTCGCTGGTGCGCTCGTCGCCGCTCTTTACATGGAAATAATCCTCAAAGGGCATAGCGGCCTGATCGTCAAACAAGGTCTTTTCCTCCTGCTGCGGGGGCACCTGCTCCAGCTCCGGTTCCTCGTCGATCTCGCTGATGGTGGGGGCGTTCTCGTCCAGCGGAGTGATTTCGTCCTCGGTAAAGGCGTTCAGCGCGCTGCTGACCTCCTCCGGGCTGGCTGCGGGCGCCTGCTTCTCCTCGATCTCGTCAATGATCTGATCCACCTGGTCATCGTCTGTGTCGCCCTTGGTATTCTCTGCCGTCGGCGCCTGTGCCGCAGCTTCCTCCGTCGGTGCGTCGTCCGTCTGGCTTTGCAGTTTGTTGATCTCGTCAATATTGGAGATGATCTGGTTCATCTCGCTCTCCACAGAGTCAATGTGCGCCTGATCCTCGTCCACCTGGGGCTTCAGATCTACCATATCGCCCAGGCGATCCATCTGGCTCTCATACAGGGACAGCAAGCTGTCCTTAAAGCTCTTAGACTCGCTGCGCAGCTTTTCAATCAGCTGCTCGTGATAGGCTTTTTCGCTCTTCGCCTTGCTCATCAGCTCCTCAGACAGCTGCTTGGCCTGGTTGAGCATTTCCTGAGCCACAACCTTGGCGCCGTCAATGGCATCATTGGCCTTGGCCTCCGCCTCGGTAATAATGGACTCGGCAGCGTCCTGCTTCTCCTTGGTAAAGTTGGCGGCATAGGTGCGAGCCTCGGCCACCATCTTGTCCGCTTTTTCTTTGGCGTCCGTCACCGTCTGCTGCGCGGTGGCTGCGCTGGCGCTCAGCTTCTCCTCCGCCTTTTCCTTGGCGTCCTTGGCAATGCGATCCGCCATCTTTTGGGCGGTGATCAGTGCGGTCTTGATAGAGTCCTCTTCATTTCTGTACTCCTCAATCTTGCCGGCAAGTATTTCCATTTTGCGGTAAAGCTCTTTGTTCTCATCGTACACAGCCTGGTAAGACTCGACGATCTGGGCCAACAGGGCATTGACCTCTTCCTTATCATATCCGCCGCTTTGCACGGTAGACAGATTTTTCTCTCGAATTTGGCTGGGTGTAATCATATTCTCTCTCCTTCTCTCCTCACATAAACATGCCGTTGTTCTCAAGCTCATCGATCAGATCGCCCATTACATCTACATTGTAAGGCGTAATGATATAGGTGCTGTTGGCTACCCGCTTGATCTGGCCGTTGTTGGCATACGCCACGCCGCTGAGGAAATCCAGCAGTCTGCGCGCAATATCTCGGTTGGTGCTCTCCAAATTCAACACCACCGTACGCTTGGCATTCAAATTGTCGCCGATGGAGGCAGCCTCTTCAAACCGCTCCGGCTTCACCAGCACCACCTGCAACTGGGTGGTGGTGTGGATATTGACCACCTTATCGTCCCGTCCTCTGCTGCGAGGGCGTTCCTGGCGCTCCGGCTTAGGCGCCCGCTCGTGCCGGGGGCGCTCCTGTCGCTCTGCCCGCTCCGGGGCAGCCAGACCGTAGTCCCGGTTGTCGTCGTCATAGTAATCGTCAAAATCATCATCATTCTCGGTAATGATCTCTTTGAACTTATCCAGTAAACCCATATTCGCCTCTCCTTAACGGTATTGTCTGGCGCCGAAGATGGCAGAGCCGACACGCACCAGCGTGGAACCCTCGGCAATGGCGGCCTCAAAATCGCCGCTCATACCCATAGACAGAATATCCATGTCTATATTATGGTGTTTTTTGTCTTTAATGTCAATGAAAGATTGATGCATTGTCTCAAAATATTTGCGCACCTGTGTCTCTGTCTCACAAATGGGGGGAATACACATCAAGCCCTTGATCTGCAAACCGGGCAACTGGGCCGCTTCTTCCAGCAACTCCGGCAATGCCTCGATCATAATGCCGCTTTTGCTTTCCTCCCGGCCGATGTTCACCTCCACCAGCACCCGGGTGGTCACGCCGTGCTTAACGGACTGCTTGGAAATCTCCTGGGCCAGTTTCATAGAATCCACCGACTGGATCATATCCACCTGACCCACAATATACTTGACCTTATTGGTCTGGAGTCGACCGATCAGGTGTTTTTCCACCCCATCCAAGTGCAACTCGTCCCGCTTGCCCAGGTATTCCTGCACCCGATTTTCGCCGATCAAATCGGCGCCCAGATCCAGTGCCCGGTTAATGTACACCGGCTCCACGGTCTTGGTCACTGCCATCAGGCGAACCTCTCGGGGATCGCGGCCGCTTTTGACGGCGCCCTCCTGCACCCGCTCTAAGACCCGCTTCCAGTTCTCCTCAACGGCTTGCAGCCGTGCCGGATCAGGTATAAACTTTTCCATTATAAAGATCCTTCCCTTCTGTGATGATCTCGTCATAAAGGCGAATACCGTCTTTATTCTGGGCGTCATACGCCAGTATTACATAATCCTTGCCGGAATACAGCACCGTGGCGGGACGGAATTTCACCTGTCCGGCCACCAGCACATACACGCCCTTTTTACCGTCGCTCACATGCACGGCGGCAGCGGGGGCCTTGATCCCGGTATAGGAAGCTGTGCGAATTTCTATATCCTCCGCCCGATAGGCGGCAATATCCGAGTCCATATTCTCACACTGGAGCACCAGAACCGTTTGCGTGGCGCCGGGCTTGGTGTCCGCGCCGCTGACCACGGTGCAGGAAAGTACCCGGTCGCTGTCCTTAATAGCCACATCCAGTCGAGTGCCGTTTTGCACCTTTTGCAGGTCCGCCACATCCGCCTTGCACACAAAGTACCAAGCATAGCTGGTGATCACCTTGCCTAAGGCGCCGGTGTCGCCCTTGGCACTCTCGGCAGTCTTTAAGGCTTTATCTAGATCGGCAGCGGTCATCTCCGTCACCTGATCATAATCAAAAACGCTCTCGCACCCATCCGTGTAGCCGGAGAAAACGCCGCTTACCGCCGTAGTCACGGAGCCAATGGGCTCTGCAGTGCCCAGATCGTCCATTTGACTTTGCAAATCCTTTTTCAGCGCCGCAAAGTCAATGCTGGTGCCGATCATCATCTGGCGGCGGGTAAAGGTGTCGTTCATCTCCTGCGCCGCGGTACTTGCCCCGGTCAGATCCGATTGGGCCAGCGCCCGTATGTAATCATTTACATTCTGCACCGCCTCATTGTCCACGGCGGTAATATCCGTGGCAGTGGCGGCACTCTTATTTTCCATATCCCGGTAGTGCTGCAGCTTCTCCTTTAAGGCGGTGCGCTGGCTGTACGCCTTAGCGTCCGCCTCAGACTGAAAGCGCAGAGCCACCTTGCCGTTCTTGGCAATCTTCTCGCCGTCGGCAACGCATTGCACCGTCACGCCGCCGGGGCCGCTAACCGCGTGCTCCTCTCGCACCGCCAGTGCCGTGGTCTCAATGGTACGGTACACGGTGGTCTCCTTGGCGGTGTAGGTTTGCAGCCGCACATGGGTAGCAGTATAGCACTCATACACCACCACAGACAAAATCAGCAGCGCCACAATGCCGATGGCCCAGTTCTCCTTGGCGGTGCGACTGAGCTTTTTACGGCTTTTATGCTCTTTTTCCTTTGTCTTTGCCATAAAGAAAATCCTCTGCCTGCGCCGTCGCTGCGGCGATCAGGCGTTCTGTATCCATGGTATCCGGCTCCAGCACCACAGTGCCCTGCCGGCGCTTAAACCAAGTGATCTGGCGCTTGGCGTAGCGGCGGGTCTCCTGCTTGAGCCGTTCTACCGCCGTCTCCAGCGGCTCGCTGCCCTCCAAATACGGCAGCAGCTCCTTGTGCCCAATGGCCTGCCGTGCCGTGGGACCGCAAGCGGCGTAGGCCTGCCGTGCTTCCTCCACCAATCCGGCGGCCAGCATGGCATCCACCCGGGCATTGATCCGATCATACAGCACCTGCCGATCCCGGTAGCGAAGCACAAAATACAGTGCCTTATAAGGGCTGTCCTCCCGGCGGGAGGCTGCATTCTGGGCAGTCTTGGTCACACCGGCATAGTACAGCTCCAGTGCACGCACCACCCGGTTTTTGTTATTCGGATGTATTTCTGCCGCAGCCGTGGGATCCACCTGCTGCAAGGTACGGTACAACTCTGTGCCGTCCTTTGCCAGCAGCTCCCGGCGCAGGTCCGGGTTCGTCTGCACATGGGCAAACTGAATGTGGTCAATAAAGCTGTCAATAAACAGCCCGGTGCCGCCAACCAAAATGGGCACCTTACCCCGTGCGGCAATATCTGCCACCGTCTCCGCTGCCAGGTTGCAATACTGAGCCACGCTAAAAGGGGTGTCCGGGGGCAGAATCTCTGCCAAATGGTGCACCGCTGCCTGCCGCTCCGCTGCCGTAGGCGCCGCAGTGGCAATGGGCATACCGGTATAGATCTGCATAGAGTCGGCACACACAATCTCGCCGTCCAGCCGCCGAGCCAGAGCAATGCCCAAACCGGTTTTGCCGGAGGCGGTGGGGCCGGCCACTACAAGTACCTTTGTCTTCATACTCACGCCCTGCCGAACTGTCTTTCGATCTCGTACCGGCTAACCTTGATCATCACCGGCCGCCCATGGGGGCAGTAGCGAATATCCGGCATGGACAGCAGCTTCTCAACAAACAGGCGCTGCTCCGCCGGGCTAGTCACATCACCGGCCTTGACCGCTGCGCGGCAAGCGGTGGAATGGAAAATCCAGTCCAGCTTTTCCGGCTCAATGTCCGTTTTGTGCTCCAGCAGCTTCTCTGCGATCTCGCAAATCAGGTCGGCAATATTTGCCCCGTCCAGCATAGCGGGCACCGATCGCACCAACACCGCATCCGTGCCAAAGATCTCCACCTCAAAGCCGCCTTTTTGCAGCAGGTCCAGATGTTCCTCCACGGCGGACAGCTCCGTTTTGTTCAAGCGCACGGTCACCGGCGCCAGCAGCAACTGGCTGTGGATCTCCGCGCTCCGGCGCAGGGCTTCAAAATTCATCCGCTCGTGGGCGGCGTGCTTGTCAATATAATATAAATTATTTTCTATCTCTACAAGTATATAGGTCTTAAAGGCTTCGCCCACTACACGGAAGGCCGGGGCCTTCCGGTCCTCGTCCACCACCTGCACCGTGGGGGCAGGTGCTGTCTCCGCCGAAAGCGGTGCAGACGCTGCCGATTCTGCGCTCTCATGCGCAGGCACTGCCGGGGACGCTTGGGCGGGTACTTTCTGCTCACGCTGTACCACCGGCGCAGCCTGGGGTTCCGAGGCGTTTGTTTCGGTCACTTTTACAGGTGCCGGCTCTTGCGCCGTCGGCGCTGTGCTTTGCTCTGCCGTCCGCTGCACCGGGATCTGCCCCTGGGGCGCGGTACGGTACGGCACACCTGCCTGCGCCGTCTGCCAAAAGTCTGTGCGGGGCGCTGTTTGCAGCACCGTTTGCACGCTCTCTTCCTTTTTGCGGAAGAAGTCGATCTTGGCGCTGCGACTGCCTGCCGGCGGGTACGCGCGTCCCACCTCGTCCGCTGCAGGGGTGCCGCCAAAAGTCGCTTCCTTTACACTGTCGCCGGTCTCAATCGCGGTCTTGACCCCATAATACACCAGGTCAAACACCGGCTTTTCGTTGGCAAAGCGCACCTCGATCTTGGCCGGGTGCACATTCACATCCACCAGCGCCGCGTTGACGGTCATATTCAGCACACAGGCGGGAAAGCGCCCCACCATAATGCTGTTTTTATACGCCTGCTCCAGCGCCGCCAAGGCGGTCTTAGACTTCACCAGGCGACCGTTTATGAAAAAATACTGCATGGCCCGGCTTTTGCGGGAGGCATGGGGGCTGGACACATAGCCCTCCAGCTCCATACCGTTATAGCTGTAATGCACCGGGATCAGCGACTGGGTCAATTCTCGGCCAAACACGGAGTACACCGTGCTCTTTAAGTCCTTGTTGCCGGGAGTCACCAGGGTCTGCTTGCCGTCCCGGATCAGGCGAAAGGCGATCTCCGGGTGGCTCAGCGCCACCGCGTCCAGCACACCGGCCACCGCGTTGCCCTCGGTCACATCTTTCTTTAAGAATTTCATGCGCGCAGGGGTGTTAAAGAACAGATCCCGCACCACCACTGTGGTGCCCACCGGGCAACCGGCGTCGTCGCAGCTTTGTTCCTGGCCGCCGGCGATCACATAGCGGGTGCCCACCTGCTCCTCTGCTGTGCGGGTGAGCAGTTCCACCTGCGCCACTGCGCCGATGGAAGCCATGGCCTCGCCCCGAAAGCCCAGGGTGCCGATGGCGTTCAAGTCCTCCTCGGTTGCGATCTTGGAGGTGGCATGGCTGATAAACACCTTGGGCACATCCGCCCTTGCGATACCACAGCCGTCGTCCGTAATGCGCATATAGGTAGAGCCGCCGTGCTGGATTTCCACCGTTATGCGGGTGGCGCCGGCGTCAATGGAATTCTCCACCATTTCTTTAATTGCAGAGGCGGGGCGTTCCACCACCTCGCCGGCTGCAATCAGCTGGTACACGGACTTGGGTAAAATATGAATTTGCGGCATGGAACCACCGCCCTTTCTATAATGAAATCCGTTTTTAGCTAAGCTCCTGGGCCTTTTTGCGCAGGTTATCCAGGGTCTGCATAGCCTCAATTGGAGTCAAAGTGTTAATGTCTACGGTCTTTAGAATTTCCAAAATCTCGTTGGTGCCGTTGGCGGTGAAATTGTACTGAATTTCCTCCTCCGGCTCCTCCTCTATAGCTTCCTCCGCCTTAAACTCGATAGGCACGCTGTTCTGCTCCAGCTCCTTGAGGATCACCTTGGCGCGGCGCACCACCTTGTCCGGCACACCGGCCAGCTTGGCCACTTCAATACCAAAGCTCTGGTCCGCGCCGCCCCGCACGATCCGCCGCAGGAAAGTAATATCGTCTCCCCGCTTCTTCACCGCTACGGAGTAGTTGCGCACACCGTCTACCAACCCCTCCATGGCGGTCAGCTCATGGTAATGGGTGGCAAACAGCGTCTTGGCGCCCAGAGTCTTGCGCTTGCACACATATTCCAGCACCGCCCGGGCAATGCTCATACCGTCAAAGGTGGAGGTGCCCCGGCCGATCTCGTCTAAGATAATCAGGCTGTTTTGGGTGGCGTCTTTCAAAATGGTGGCCACCTCGTTCATCTCCACCATAAAGGTGGACTGGCCGGTAGCCAGGTCGTCAGACGCGCCCACTCGAGTAAAGATGGCGTCTACCACGCCAATGTGCGCCTGCCGCGCCGGTACAAAGGAACCGATCTGCGCCAACAAGGTAATCAGCGCGATCTGGCGCATATAGGTGGACTTACCTGCCATATTGGGACCGGTGATAATGTGGCACCGGTCGTCCTGCAAGTCCAGGTATGTATCGTTGGGAACAAAGGGTCCGCTGTCCAGCAGCGCCTCCACAACCGGGTGGCGGCCGTCCTTGATCTCGATCACGCCATCCCCTTCTACCTGGGGACAGGTGTAGTTATGCTCTGCCGCCACATGGGCCAGGGAACACAGCACATCCAGCCGGGCCAGCGCCTTGGCGGTCACTTGCAGCCGCTGGATCTGACCGGCGATCTCCTCTCGCAGAGCACAGAACAGCTGGTACTCCAGCGCCACCTCCCGATCCTTGGCGCCTAAAATCTTGCCCTCCAGCTCTTTCAGCTCCTGGGTTATGTAGCGCTCGCAGTTGGCTAAGGTCTGCTTGCGGATATAGGTCTCCGGTACCTGGTCCCGGTAGGCGTTGGACACCTCAATATAGTAACCGAATACCCGGTTGTAGCCCACTTTCAGCTTGGGAATACCGGTTTCTTCCCGCTGCTGCGCTTCAATGGAGGCAATCACGCCGGTGCCGTCGGTCATAATGGCCTTTAGGCTGTCAATCTCTTCGTTATAGCCTGCTTTGATAAACCCGCCTTCGCGGATAGAAAAGGGCGGCTCCTCCACAATTGCCCGGCGAATTTCCTCTGCCACATCGGTGAGCAGATCAATATCGCTTTCAATTTCCCGCAGCATGGCGGTGTTGCAGTCTGCCAAAGCAGTCTTAATCTCCGGCAGGGCGGAAATGGTGCTCTCCAGCGCCCGCAATTCCTTGGCATTGGCAGTGCCGTACACAATGCGGGTCATCAGCCGCTCAATGTCGTTAACACCCACCAGCGCCTGGCGTACCGTGTCTCGCAGCATAGGACAGTCAAACAACTCGCCCACCGCATTTTGGCGACGGAGGATTTGGCTGACGCTCAGCAGCGGCCGTTCCACCCAGGCACGAATCATCCGCTTGCCCATGGCAGTCTTGGTCTTATCAATCACCCACAGCAGCGAATGCTTCTTGTCGCCGGTCATCATGGAGCGGGTCAGCTCCAAGTTGCGCCGGGCGCTGATGTCCAGGTGCATAAACCGCTCGCTGTCGTAGAACTCCACTTCCGACGGCGTCTCGATCTCGTCTTTCTTCTGCGTATTCTTCAAATAAGCGATCACCGCGCCCAGGGCACACACCGTCTCGCGGCTGTGACCCAGGTCCAGTGCGGCGATCTCATCCTTCTTCAAGGTCTCTATAATTTCCTGGGAGCAGGCGTCAAAATCAAACAGCGCCGCCTCCGGGTACTCGGCGGACGCCTCCAGCCGAGCAGTAACGAACTGCACCACATGGTCATAATCGGCAGCGGTGCCGCCAAAGATCACCTCTTTGGGAGAATAGGTGGACAGCTGATTGATCACCTTGCTCTCCACATCCTCGCCGGTAGCCAGAGTCACATGAAACTCGCCGGTTGACACATCCGCAAAGCAAAGCCCGGCGCCGTTCTCGCTGCCAAACACACTGCACAGGTAGTTGTTGACGCCGTCCTCCAGCATATTGCCCTCGATTACCGTACCGGGGGTGATGATTCTTATAACCTCTCTTTTAACGATGCCCTTGGCCAGCGCCGGATCCTCCATCTGCTCACAGATGGCCACCTTGTAGCCCCGGCTCACCAGCTTGGCGATATAGCTGTCTGCGCTGTGAAAGGGCACACCGCACATAGGTGCCCGCTCCGCCTGGCCGCAGTCCCGACCGGTGAGCACCAAATCCAGCTCCTTGCTGGCGATCTTGGCATCATCAAAAAACATTTCATAAAAATCGCCCAGACGGAAGAACAAAATCACATCCGCATAGTCCTTCTTGATCTGAAAATACTGATCCATCATAGGGCTGATCTTTGCCTTTGCCATATTCCACTCGTCCTCCTCTCTGCAAAAAATGCTGCGAGCGACCACGCCGCCCGCAGCCGGTTTACACCTTAGTGGCAGCCGCCGCAGGTGCAGCAATCGTGGGTGCAGCCACCCTCCTGCTGCTGGGGCAGCTCACAGGTCTCCGGGTCCTGACCGTCAAAGAACAGGCCCATCATACCGCTGATGTACTGTGCCATCTCCTCCATGGCGGAAGCAGCGGCAGAATACTTCTGCATATTTTCGCTCTCCATAATCTCACCATAGAGTTTCTGATAATCGGCCTGCAGGCTCTCAATGCGATCCTTGTCTGCATCGTTTGCCTTCTCGGCCTCCTGCTGATACTTCAGGGAGATCAGCTGCAACTCCTGCATCTGCTGCTGCAGCTTCTCGTCGCCGTCATTGGCCTTAGCTGCAGCCTGGAGGGCTGCAAAGCGCTCGTCCTTTTGAATTTCTTTGCCCAGTTCTCTGAGTGCGGATTCCAAACTCATAAATTTAATTCCTTTCCAGTTCTCCCCGCAACACATAGGTGAGCGGTTCTATAACTTTTACATTTTGGAAGGAGCCGATCAGGCTGTCGTCCCCTTCAAATTCTATAATCAGGTTCCCGTCCGTGCGGGCGGCAACATAATTATCGCCTAACTTGCCTTTGCCGCTGACAAAGCACTTAAAAGTCTCGCCCCGGTGCAGCTGCATTTGCTCTGCGGAGATCTGCTCTTGCAGAGCCAGCAGCTCCGCCATCCAGCGGGCTTTTTCCTTATGGGACACCGGGTCGTCCATCTTGGCCGCCGGGGTGCCCTGTCTGGGCGAGTAGATGAAAGTAAAGAGTGAGGTGGCCCCCACCTCTTTGACCAACGACAAAGTATCTTGAAACTCCTCATAAGTCTCGCCCGGGAAGCCCACGATCACATCGCTGGTGATGGAAAGGGCGCTGCCCATCTTGGCCTTAGCGTAGTGCACCAGCTCTAAATATTGCTCGGCGGTGTAGCCCCGGTTCATGGCTTTCAGCACCCGGTCATTGCCGCACTGGAAGGGCAGGTGCAGGTGCTTGGCTACCTTTGGACATTCGGCCATGGTGTCCAGCAGTTCTTTGGTACAGTCCTTGGGGTGGCTGGTCATAAAGCGAATGCGAAAATCGCCGGGCAGGTCGTTGATCTGCCGTAGCAGTTGGGAAAAGGTGACTCGTGGGGTCAGATCTTTGCCGTAGCTGTTCACATTCTGCCCCAGGAGCGTGATCTCTTTATACCCGTCGGCGATCAGCTGCTTGGCCTCTGCCAGCACATCGCACGCCTGTCGAGAGCGCTCCCGCCCCCGCACATACGGCACGATGCAGTAAGTGCAAAAGTTGTTGCAGCCGTACATAATGGGCAGCCACGCCCGCCGCTGATCGTCCCGCACTACCGGCACACCCTCGGCAATCACGCCGTCCATATCCGGCAGTTCAAACACCCGCTTTTTGCGGGTTAGGGTGCGCAGCAGCAGCTCCGGCAGCCGGTGCACCACATGGGTACCGAACACCAGGTCCACAAAAGGAAAGGACTGCTTGATGCGGTCGGCAATGTGCTGTTGCTGTATCATACAGCCGCACAGGGCGATCACCGTGTCCGGGTGCTCTGCCTTATAGGACTTGAGTGCCCCCACGTTACCAAACACCCGATCCTCTGCGTGCTCCCGCACGGCGCAGGTGTTAAAGAGAATAAACTGTGCTTTGTGCCGATCGTCGGTAAACGCGTAGCCCATATCCGCCAGCATACCCTTAATATGTTCGCTGTCCGCCACATTCTGTTGGCAGCCGTAGGTAATCACACAGGCCAGGGGCTTGTCCGTATAGCGGCTTTGCAGCACCGCCTGCACCTTGGCAGCGTTCTCTCTTTGGGCGTCCAGTTCTTCTTTGCTGATGGTCTTGGTATTGATCAAGGGTACTTCCTCCGACATTGGCTTACAAAAGCCCATTTCAGGCTCCTGCACATTATAGCATTATAACAAATTCCGCGCCACGGTTCAATATATATAATATATAATATTTATTAAAAATAAGTGAATTTTTGTTCACCTTGCACCCTGCCATTGCTTTTGACGGCAAAAAGTGGTAAAATCCATACTTGCGTGCCGTGGATCGGCACTGAAAGAAGCAATTTGACGAGGTGATCTTATGCTGCACCAGCGCGGCGCCGGTGTGCTTATGCACATCAGCTCCCTGCCCTCCCCTTACGGGATCGGCGTGTTTGACCGGCACGCCCGAGACTTTATCGACCGTATTGCGGACATGGGCTTTACCTACTGGCAGGTGCTGCCCTTTAATCCGATTGACGGAGCCGGAAGCCCCTATTGCTCCCCCTCCGCTTTTGCCGGCAACTACCTGTTTATCGACCCACAGGGATTGCAGGATATGGGCCTGGCGACGGCGGAAGAAGTGGCGGCAAACCATTATGACGGCACGCCGTACACGGCGGACTTTGCCTTTGCCGGTGAACGCCGACTGGCGCTGCTGGAGCAGGCTTTTTTGCGCATAGACGATACCCTGGCGGCAAAGATCAAGGCCTTTGAGGTAGAGAACCCATGGCTGACGGATTACAGCGTATTTATGGCGGTAAAAGAGGCAGAGGGTGGCAAGCCCTGGTGGCAGTGGAGCGACCGCCACGCCCATTACCACACCTGTATTCAGGACATATATGCCTATGAGAGCCGGGCGGCGTTTTGGAAATTTGTGCAGTACATTTTCCACCTGCAATGGGGTAATATCAAGGCCTACGCCAACGAAAAAGGCGTGGCTGTCTTGGGAGATATGCCCATTTATGTAGCCATGGACAGTGCCGATGTGTGGTCCGGTCTGCCCCTGTTTCTCATTGATGAAAAGACCTTAAAGCCGGAGAAAGTGGCCGGTGTGCCGCCGGATTACTTTAGCGAGAACGGCCAGCTGTGGGGCAATCCCCTGTACGACTGGGCGGCTATGGAAAAGGACGGCTACGGCTGGTGGCTTTCTCGCCTGGGTCACGCGCTGACCACCTATGACGCAGTACGCATTGACCACTTCCGCGCCTTTGCCAGCTACTGGGCGGTGGACGCCCAGGCAGAGACTGCCAAGGTGGGCCAGTGGCTGCCCGGACCGGGGATGAAGCTGTTTGGCAAGGTGTTTGAGGTGTACCCGAACGCCCCCATTATTGCCGAGGACCTGGGGGTGTTTGGAGAGGATGTGGTGCAGCTGCTTGCTGACACCGGCTTCCCCGGTATGAAAGTGGTGCAGTTTGGCTTTGACCCCAACGGTGACAGCAGCCACATGCCCCATAACGCAGAGAAAAACAGTATCAATTATGTGGGCACCCACGACAACAACACCCTGCTGGGCTGGCTGTGGGAGGCCGGTGAAGCAGAACGCCGCTTTGCCCTGGACTATGCGGGCTTTACCGGCGACAACTGGGGCGACGGCGGCTACCAAAGCCCCGCCTGCCGCAAAATTATAGAAACAGTGTGGCGCAGCGCCTCCAATGTGGTGATCATCGCCTTGCAGGATATGTGCGGCTTTGGCAGCGACGCGCGAATGAACACCCCCGGCGTGCCGGAGAAGAACTGGCGCTTTCGCACGACGGAAGACACCATCGCCAACATAGACGGCGCCTATTTCCGCCGAATCAACAGCCTGTTCCGCCGCACCTACCCGGTTTTTGAAAAATAACAGGGTCAAAAAAACATCTCCTTCATAGTATGTTACTGAAGCACTGCGGGGCGCCGGGCGCCCGGTGTGCAATAACCTATGAAGGAGTTTTGTTATGCCCGATTCGATCATTGATACCGGCGAAAAACGCATTAACGAGGCGGTGTGCATTGACACCAAGCGCATTTACGACAGTTGCGTAAGCAAGGACTGCCTGGAGGACCTGCGGGTCACCTTTTATGCCCCGGCGCAAATGCTGGTAGACAACGCGGTCACCGTCAAGTGCCGGGACTGCACCATTGAGGCTGTAAGCATTGATGTGGACGAAGTGCCCTTTGACAACGGCTTTTACAGCGTGGATGTTACTTACTACTTTAAGCTGACCTTTGACTGCTACTCGGCGCCCTGCACGGTGCCTATGGTAGCTACCGGCTACACCAGCTTTAACAAAAAGTGCATTCTCTACGGCAGCAGCGGCAATGTGAAGGTCTTTGTCAGCAATGTGTCCGCGGAGGCGCTGGACTGCCCGGAGGCCCCCCAGTACACCAACCCCTCTGCCAAGGTGCAGGCGGTGGATCCGGTGGTTCTGTCTATGGATGTGGTATGCAGCTGCGACTGCCGCGTGCCCTGCCTAACCTCCATGCCCAAGTCCATTACTTCCACCCTGGACAACAGCACCCTGCCGGAGCGCCCGGCCAAGGCTGTGCTGGTGACCCTGGGTCTCTTTTCCATCATCCAGATGGAGCGGGATGTGCAGATGACCATTCCCGCCTATGACTACTGCATTCCGGAGCGGGAGTGCAACTGCAACACCGCCAACCCCTGCGAGACCTTCGCCGGCATTGACTTTCCGGTGGATGAGTTCTTCCCCAGGGACAAAGAGGACTGCTGCCCCTGCTGCCCGGACAGCGGCAACACCGGCACCCATACCGCCGACAATCGTAACAATCGCTAAGATCCAAAAAAGCACCGCTGACGGTCCCCCGTCGGCGGTGTTTTTTTTCGTATTTTCATTGTTTGTCAACCAAGAAGTTCGCCCGGTCTTGATACTTGCCGTTTTTGAATGTAATTTCGTAACTCACCCGATTCGACCGCAGGCGCCATTCCAAGACGGTCACAGTATCGCCGTTCTTGCTCTGTTCCACACCGTAGTAGCTGACCGTAGACAGCGGCGCGATTTTCAAACATTCTTCCAGGGTCAGATCCGGCGCCCGGTCATACAGGCTTTTGGCCTGATCCATAGACAAAGGGCAGTCGTATTCCGTATTCACCAGGCACTTGCGCTCGTATACACCGTCCTCATCCGTATCTTCCAGAATGACATGGTACGGCATGCCCTCGTAAACGGTCTCTTCATTTGCAGCCAAGCCCGCCTCGTAATCCGACGGTGTATTTTTAGACTGCACCGGCAGCCGGGTTTTGTCCAAAACTTCCATGGCCTGCTGTAAGGGCTTAGACTCCACACCTTGGCGGGCTCGTTCCCGCATAAGGGCATCTACGCCGTTGGACACGCCCAACGACACCGCCGCACAAACAGTCAATGCCACTAAAATGCGCCCGATCACCGGCATACGGCGGAAAATACCCTGCTGCAGTGTTTGGCTGTTGACCCGATGGATTTTGCCGGCACAGATAAAATCCACCACGGCCAGTACCAACGGCAGAAAAGACAAAACAAGTTGCACATTGTACACCCAGTCCATATTCCAGCCCTTCCACTGGGAGAAATATTGCCAAGGCGACACACCCTCAAGTGCAAAGTCCAACAAAAACGGCGTGTCCATAGCTAAAGCAGCCGGTATATCCAAAGTCAGACAAAACAGTAGGGTAAACAAATCGTACCACAGCAAATACTGGGTAATACCACTGACAACGCAAAACAACCCGTGCCCAACCAGCAGTACCGGGTCCTTACACTTCCACGCCCAGCGAAAGGCCAGAGTGGTGGCTGCCAAAACAGCCAGCACATTGCCAAACAGCAAGGTATAAACCAGCCAATCCGGCATAACATCATACAAAGGATACGACCACTGATCGCAAAACCCATACAGCATAGACAGTCCCACGCACGCCGCCAGGGCGGAAAAGCCCAGCACACGACCGGGCAAATTCCGGTGCAGGCGGCCCAGTTCCCGAGCCATCTCCTCCGGCGCGCCCATACGGCTCATTGCCATATTCTCCGCCTTTTCCCTCTCATGTCCGGCGTCTGTATAGAAGCTGATATCGTCCTCTATATGATCCTCCAACTCCCGCTGCACCTGGGCTTTGGTATACGGGTTGGAGACCAGCAGCAGCGCCTTGCGCAAATACTCTTCTTTTTTCATGCCCCACCTCTATGCAAACTCCAACACCCGGGTCACATCCCGCGTGTAAGACAAAAACTCCTCTTTTTTGGCAGCGAACTGGCGGCGGCCCTTGTCCGTTAAGTGATAATACTTACGGCGGCGGCCGTCCACCGTGCGCCAATCGCTCTTTAGGCACCCTTCCTGCTCCAAAGCGTGGAGAATGGGATACAAAGTCCCCTCGCTCATTTGGAACACATTTTCGCTGCGAACCTCCAACTCCCGAATAATCCGATAGCCGTACAAATCCTTTCCGTCCAACACGCTCATCACCAATAGCGGCGTGCCGCCCTTTAGCAGTTCTTTACTGTAACGCATCACGCACCTCCTAAAATCAATACCTTGGAATACAATGTATATCTCGCAGTTACATCGTAACACAAGGTATCGATTTTGTCAACAAAAAAAATACCACCCTGTAACAGAGTGGTATGCTTAACGGCGGGAGCAAGCCCCCGCCCTACGATATCTTGGGACAAGAGATGCAGTAGGGGCGGATAGCATCCGCCCGCACGATGATCTTTTTCCTTTAATCGCCTTTACACCTTTTCCATCCGGGCGAAGTTGGCCATCAATTTCTTGGTGCCCGCACGGTCAAAGGCCACCTCCAAAAGGGTATCGTTGCCCATGGGCTGGGTAGACAGCACCACGCCGGTGCCAAAGGTCTTGTGGCGCACCGTATCGCCTACGGCGTAGGTGACGCCGGTAGCTGCCGGAGCGGCCTTGGCGGTCTTGGCGCCGCCGAACTTGTGGGCGTAGCTGCTTTTTTGGGTCTGCTGTCCCACCTTGGCGCCGGTAAAGCCTGCGTGGCTGCGGAAGGACTGAACGGTCACATCCTCCGTCACCTGCTCCGGGATCTCTCGCAAAAAGCGGGAGGGCATGTTCCGGTTGGTGGTGCCGTAAAGCATACGCTGGCGGGCGTTGACCAAATAGAGCTTTTCCCGGGCGCGGGTAATGCCCACATAGGCCAGGCGGCGCTCCTCCTCCAGCTCCTCCTCGCTGTACATGGCCTGGCTGCCGGGGAAGATACCCTCCTCCATACCGGGGATAAAGACCACCGGGAATTCCAGGCCCTTGGCGGAGTGCAGGGTCATCAGCACCACAGAGTCCTCATCGTCGTTATAGGAGTCAATGTCGGACACCAGCGCCACATCCTCCAAAAAGTCGGACAGCTCAAAGTCCTCGTTCTCCTCCTGGTATTTAATGAACATGGAGGAAAGCTCCTTGATATTGTTCAGCCGGTCCTCATACTTCTCCGGGTCGTCCTCCTGGAGATAGTCCGTGTACTTGGTCTTTTCCAAAATCTCCTGGAGCAAGTCGCTCAGGAGCATACCGTCCTCCAGGCAACGCTGGAAGTATGTAATCTGGGCGGCAAAATCCCTTAATTTTTGAGCACTACGGGCAGTTTTTTGGAACTCGTCTGCTCGCTGGCACACCTCAAAAGCAGAGATGCCCAGTCCGGTGGCGATCTCCGTAATATGGCTAACCATGGTGGCGCCGATCCCCCGCTTAGGCACATTGATAATGCGCTGCAAGCGCACCGTGTCCGCCGGGTTGTTAATGAGCGCAAAGTAGGCGGTCATATCCTTAATTTCCTTGCGGTCAAAAAAGCGGTTGCCGCCAATGACCTTGTGGGGAATACCGCTTTTCGTCAGGGCAATTTCAATATTCCGGGACTGGGCGTTCATTCTGTACAATACTGCGTGGTCGCTCATTTTGCGCCCGGCCTTTACATTCTTCAGAATCTCCTCCACAATGAAGGAGGACTCGTCCGCCTCGTTCTGGGCAGTATTCAGAATGATCTTGCTGCCGGCGCCTGCATCCGTCCACAGGCGCTTGCCCTTTCGATTTTTGTTATTGGCGATCACCGCATTGGCGCCGTCCAAAATATTCTGGGTGGAGCGGTAGTTCTGCTCCAGGCGAATCACTGTGGCGTTCTTATAATGCTGCTCAAAGGACAAAATATTCTCAATGGTGGCGCCACGGAAGCGGTAAATGGACTGATCGTCATCACCGACCACGCAAATGTTCTTAAACTTGTCCGCCAGCAGCGAGGTGAGCACATACTGGGCGTGGTTGGTGTCCTGGTACTCGTCCACCATCACATAGCGGAACTGGTTTTGGTACAGCTCCAGCACATCGTCATTCTCTCGCAGCAGCTGCACGGTGTTGTAGATCATATCGTCAAAGTCCATAGCGTCCGCCGCCAGTAGCTCCTTTTGATAGAGCGCATAGCACTCGGCGATCTTGCCCTTACGGAAGTCCGCACCCACGGTAGCCCGGTACTCCTGGGGACCGATCAGCGCGTCCTTGGCGTTGCTGATCTCCGACAAAATGGCCCTATGGTTCAAAAACTTGTCGTCAATGCCCAGCTGGCGCTGGCACTGCTTCATCACACGCTTGCTGTCGTCCGTGTCATAAATGGTAAAGTGGTTGGTATAGCCCAGCCGATCCCCAAACCGGCGCAAGATCCGCGCGCAGCAGGAGTGGAAGGTGTGGGCCCAAATGGACTCCGCCTCCGGGCCGATGGCGTCTGCCAGTCGCTGGCGGATCTCCTCCGCCGCCTTATTGGTAAAGGTAATGGCCAGCACCTGCCAAGGCAGGGCGTAGCCGTCGGCAATAATATGCTGCACCCGGTTAACCAGCACGGTGGTCTTGCCGCTGCCGGCCCCGGCCAGGATCAGCAAGGGACCCTCGGTGTGCTGCACCGCCTGCTGCTGCATTTGGTTAAGTGCCATTGGTGTTCCTCCGTCTACAAAAAAATTACAAACAAAAAGGGCGCAAAATCCGGCAGGCTAAGCCCGCCGGATTTATCACCCAAAAATCAGTTGTTCCAGTTACTTTAACAAAGTGAGCATAATGCCGGCTGCTACGGCAGAGCCGATCACGCCGGACACATTGGGTCCCATGGCGTGCATCAGCAGGAAGTTGGAGGGGTTCTCTCTCTGCCCCTCTTTTTGGCTGACGCGGGCGGCCATTGGCACGGCAGACACACCGGCAGAGCCGATCAGCGGATTGACCTTGCCCTTGGTGAAGATATACATCAGCTTGCCGAAGAGCACGCCGCCGGCAGTACCCACGGAGAATGCGATCAGGCCCAGCAGCACGATCTTCAGGGTGTCCAGGTTCAAGAATTTATCCGCAGAAGTGGTGGCACCTACGGACAGACCCAGCAGAATGGTCACAATGTTCATCAGCTCATTCTGTGCCGCCTTGGCGATACGCTCGGTCTGGCCGCTCTCTTTCAGCAGGTTACCGAACATGAGCATACCCACCAGTGCAGCCGCATCCGGCAGCAGCAAAGATACAATGACCGTTACCAAAATGGGGAACAAAATCTTCTCCAGCTTGGAAACAGGGCGCAGGTTGCCCATCACCACGCTGCGCTCTTTCTTGGTCGTCAGCGCGCGCATAATGGGGGGCTGAATGATAGGCACCAAGGCCATATAGGAGTACGCCGCCACAGCAATCGTACCCAGCAACTCCGGTGCCAACTGGGAGGTAACGAAAATGGCCGTAGGACCGTCCGCACCACCGATAATACCGATAGAACCGGCCTGCTGAGGGGTAAAGCCAAGCAGGATCGCGCCCACATAGGTAAAGAAGATACCCAACTGGGCAGCAGCGCCCAGAATAAAGCTGGAGGGATTGGCGATCAGCGGCGCAAAGTCCGTCATGGCGCCAATGCCCATAAAGATCAGGGGCGGGTAAACACCGGCTTTTACGCCGAAATACAGGAAGTCGATCAGACCGGGGCTGAGCACGGCGCCGGAAGCGTCCGTCAACCGGCCGGCCATCAGGTCGATAAACTCGTGAATACTGGAGTAATGCACGGCCAGGTTGGCGCTGGGAATATTGGCCAGCAGCATACCGAAGGCAATGGGAATCATCAGCAGCGGCTCAAAGCCCTTCTTGATACCCAAATACAGGAAAACAAAAGCAACCACCAGCATGACAGCGTTTTTCCAGCCGCCGTCCGCTGTGAAGAAATAGGCGTAACCGGAGTTGGAAAAGATCTGTACAATGACCTCCCAAACCCCTCTTAAAATCTCACTCATTCATATACCTCCGTTAAAACGGGCGTGTGTTCTCTGCCACAGCGGCAGCCGCCCAGGGATTGCGCACACCCACCGGATTGGGGCGCACACGGCGCACGCTCTGTACCACAGCACCGGGGCCTTCGCTGGCCGCAACGGCAGCTGCAATCACAGCCACTACCTCGCTGGGAATGCCACTCTCCACCACCGGTGCAGGTGCGGCAGGCGCAGCCTTGACAGCGGGTGCAGACGGTGCGGAAGCCACAGTCACCTGGCTCTCCATAGCCTTTAACTTTTTCTTCTTACCACGAGTCTCTGCCCCGTGCACAATGGCGCCGAATGCCTTAAACACAAAGATCAGCAGCACCAAAATGCCCAAAACAATCACAATGCCGGCAATCACCACCGTGCTGGTGAAGGTAGCACTACGGTCCGCCTCAATACCGGTAGCCGCCAGCAAAATTGAAGATAACGGGTTCATCTGATTAACCTCCAGTTACAATTTTCCAAATTAAAGATATTATAAATCAAAAGCGGCGCAAAAGCAATGTTTTTTGCAGCAGAAAGAAAAAAATTGCAAAACTTCGTCAAACTGTATAAAATCCGGCGGAAAGTCTTGATTTATTTTTAAGATCGGATATAATGATAGTGTACCAAAAGGAGGCGGACTTATGACTGAACAGACCTTGATCATTGCCATCTTGGTGGCGCTGGTGATCCTGTGGATCACAGAGACTTTAGGCATGCACCGCACCAGCCGCATCTTAGGCGGCGTTATTGACTTGGGCTTTGCCGTGCTGCGCTAAGTAAACAGAAGGAAATACATAGACCTACAAAAACAGCCGCTGCGATAAGCAGCGGCTGTTCTATTTTCTGTTATTCTTTTATGCGACAAATGCGCATGGCATGCTTCTCCACCTTAAAACGCACTTCCGTATAGTCAAAATTCTCCCCATCGCAGTTACCCAAAAGCGGCCGATCGTCCACGGACCAAAAGCGACCGCCTACGGTGTAACCGGTATGCACCACATCCGGCGCATACTCGGCAGCCGTGCCGGCACTGTACCGCGGCACGATGGGCACAGCCTTCGCCAGGCTCAGCGGATCCACATAGGTAAAATCTAGCAGACCGTCGTCCAGCTTGCTGCCCGGTGCCGGACAAAAGCCGCCGCCGTAGTAGCTGGCGTTGCAGATGGCAAACAGGGCATATTCCATATTTTCCCGATGAAATTTATAGGGGTTGCCGTTTTCGTCCACACAGTCCAGTTCAACATTGACCTTGTAGCGCAGGGGCTGCATCATCACCGGCACCACGGCAATATTGTATGCCTGATGGCCCAGTGGAGGAATTTTACCTGCGATCTTGCGGCCGATGGTCTCCACCTTGGTGTCCAGCCCATAGCTCATCACATTGATGCACTTTTCGCCGTTATAGTCAATCAGATCCAGCGGCTCCACCGTGTAATTCAGCTTGCCGGAGTACAGGCCAAAAGATTTGATCACATTCTCCACATTGATCTTCTTGGTGCCATAGACTTTCTTGGCAAAATCGTTGCCGGTGCCCAAGGGCAGCAGCATCATAGGGGTCTCTGTATGCGCCAAGCCGTTGGCAATCTCATGTACTGTGCCGTCGCCGCCACAGCAGACAATGACACAGCGATCGCCATACTTTGTCGCATAAGCCGTTGCAATCTCTCGGGCGTGGCCGGAATGGTCCGTCTCTTCCACAATCATCTCATCATCAAGAAGACGAAAAGCGGAGCGGATACGGTTGAAAATCGCCTCTTTGTCCTTATGACCGGACACCGGATTCACAATAAATACATACTTCATCTGTTTTTCCCCTCTTTCACGCCGGGTGCCGTCAAGCCAGGCAGGCACCGCCCACCGGGCGCACTTGCAGCACATGGCAGGTGCCCTCGCCGAACACGCCCTCCAGCACGGTACGGTACTGCTCCAGCAGATCGTTTGGTACAAAGGCCTGAATGGTACCGGCAAAGCCGCCGCCGTGCACGCGATAAGCGCCACGATCACCCAGCACTTGGCCGCTGATGGCCAGCGCCAGGCTCAGCCGCTGATCCGTGGGGTTCTTGGTGGTAAATACATTTTGATTATACATAAAGGAGGAGCGGCCGGAGGCATTGATGTCTGCCAAAAAGCCATCAAAATTTCCCTGCTCTAAACAAGAGACAGCGTCCTCCACCCGGCGATTGTCATTATAAAAATGAATCGCGCGGATCAATGCACGGTCATTGACCTTGGTTTGCAGCTCCGGCAGTGCGGCAAAGAAGTCCTCGTAAGCCACCTGGCGCAACACAGACTTGCCCATGGCGTGCGCCACTGCTTCCATCTCGCTGCGAATGGCAGCGTAATCGTCCGTCAGATCCGAGTGGTTGCCGCCGGTATCTACAATGCACAGGCTGTGACCGGAGGCAGCAAAGTCATAATCCACCTTTTGGATCACCGGCTCTTGGGTGCTCTCAAAATCAATGGTCACAAAGGCGCCTACGGAAGAAGCCATTTGATCCAACAAACCGCAAGGCTTACCAAAGAATACATTTTCGCTGTACTGTGCCACCTTGGCAACGGTTACCGGATCGATGCTGCCATCGTTGTACAAATAAGAAGTGATGGTCCCCAGCAGCACCTCAAAGGCTGCGGAGGAGGACAGGCCGGAGCCGCCCATCACATCGCTGGTGGTTACCGCATCGTAGCCGCCGACGGTATAGCCCAAATCACTAAGCCGCGCAGACACACCGCGCACCATAGCCGTAGAATGGCCAAAGGCGTCTGCGTTGGGGGCCAGATCCGCCAAATCTGCCACATTCATTTGGTGGCCGGCAGACTTAACCCGCACCACGCCGTCCTCGTTCTTGGAGGCAACGGCAATGGCATCCAGGTTTATGGCCGCCGCCAACACCTTGCCGTGATTGTGGTCCGTGTGATTACCGCAGATCTCCGTGCGTCCGGGAGCGGACATCAGGTGCACTTCCCGGTCTCCGCCAAAGGTTTCCGCAAAGGTGGTCAGAAGTTCCATATACCGGGACTTCTGCTTTGCCACTTCCCCGTCGGTCACATATACCCGGCGAAAGGCGTCATCCAACTGGCCGTCTTTGATTTTGTTCATCATCGCTTGTGCATTCATAATTGTACCTCTTTGATTTTATAATACGATTTTGTATTTTTCTTTTTCGCTGTATAAGAGCAGGGTTTGGTTCATCTGGCGGGACCGACGGCCGTAATATATATTAAAGGCCATACTGGTAATGCCGGAGAACCCTACAATGATCATCAACAGCGTAATGAACCGCGCCGAAAACGGATTGTACAGCACGGTACCGATTTTGGTATAAATGTAAAGCCGGGGCGCAAAGCCCAGCAGGCTCAGACAAATATAATAAAGGAAGTCGTAGTGCATGGAGCCATAATACTTGGACACCATACCTAAAGGAATAGACGGCACCAAACGGGACACAAAGAGAACATAAGGGTTACCGTTGCCCTTAAATCGAATCCAGTCCCGAATAAAGCGCATTTGACGAATGTTCAGGATCATACCGGCCCAGCCGCCGCCGATCCAACTGCCTTCCGCGTATTTAACCGCGAAGAAGAACGCCAAAAACACCATATTGATCAGCATAGCCTGCCCCAACGGGAACACCACGCCGGAGATCACACACAGCACACCCATAGGAATCGGCAGCTGGCACTTGGCAACATACAGCGCAAAAATGCACAAAATGATCTCAAAATCCGAGTCCAATCCTACAATGGACTCGTCCAGCCGCCGCAGCCAGCTGATGAGCGCGTCAAAGCGCACCTCCAACTCCGTGTGCTTATAAAGCGCCACAGCCAACAACACCAAAAGCCCCAGCGTCACCAGTGCGATCACGCCGGAAATGAAGTTGGTTCTGTGCCGTTTTTGCTGCTTCAACGGCGTCACCTCCCTTATCTTCGGAGGGTCAGTCCTCCTGCTCTCTGAAGTTGCCCAAAAACTTAAAGCCCGGCAACTCGTCCGACAGCGCGCACAACAGGTCCAAGGTCACATCTCGGCGCACACTGCCCATAATATCCACATAAAAGAAATAGCTAAATTCGCCGTTACCCATGGGGCGGCTCTCAATCTTGGTCAGATTCAGCCCGGCCATGGAGAAACGGCCCAGCACCCGGTACAAAGATCCGGTGGTATGAGGCACTCGAAAGATCAGCGAGATCTTATCCGCATCGCTGCTGATCTGCATATCCTTGGAGATCACAACAAACCGGGTTCTGTTATTAGAAATATTCTGGATCTCCCGTTTCATAACCTGCAAGCCGTATTTTTTTGCCGCAGTAGGTGAACAGATAGCGGCAATATCCCGCCGGTCGGACTGAGCCACATACTTAGCGGCCGCCGCTGTATTGGAATAAGTAATGCCGGTAAAGCCGAAATTCTCAATAAAATTACTGCACTGGGTCAGCGCCTGATGATGGCTGTAAATGCTCTCCACATCTTCATACCGGGTATCCGGGTGGGCGGCCAGGCAGTGCTCGATCTTTTCGTCTCGGGCACCTACCATAAAAAAGCGGTACTTCATAATCAGGTCATAGGACTCGTGCACACTGCCGGCGGTGGAGTTCTCCACCGGGATAATGCCGTAGCGTGCCTCGCCCTTGTCCACTGCCTCAAATACATTCTCAAAATACTTATAATATTTGATGGGCACACCGGGAAATAGCCGCGCCCCGGCAATGGACGCATAAGCGCCCTCCACACCGGCACAGGCAATGCACTCACCGGGCGCCACAGCAATGGGGCCGTCCTGCAAGGCTGCCGTGATCTCTTTTCTTAAATCGGCGCCGCCGTCCATCATCTTGTGCTGGAGCGCACGAGAGGCGTCCATAGTAGCAGCAAACACGGTCTTGATCGTTTCGCCCCGATCGCCGCACTTGCCTGCCACATCGTCGAGAATTTGGCGTTCCCGCTCCTCATTGAGCACGGGAATCCCCCGCTCCACCTTGTACTTGGCCACCTGCTCAGACACATCCATGCGCGCCATCAGCAGAGGAATCAGCTGATCGTCGATACGGTCGATCTCTTTTCTCAGTTCCAACAAATCCATGTATTTTCTATTCCTTATATTCTCTTACTTTTCGATTTTATCCTTGGATCAGCAAATCCATCAGCCCAAAGGCTACGGCAGCCTCTACCACCGGCACGGCACGAGGCACGATACAGGGATCGTGGCGACCGTGAATGGTCAGGGTCTCCGGCTCCATGGTCTGCAAATTCACACTGGGCTGTGGCTGACCAATAGAGGGCGTGGGCTTTATGGCCACCTGAAGCACCAAGGGAGCACCGGAGGTCATGCCGCCCAGCACGCCGCCGTTATTATTGGTCAACAGCGCCACCTTTCCGTCCCGGACGGTGTAGCCGTCGTTCACATCTGCACCAAAGGCGCCGGCAAAATCAAAGCCCAGGCCAAACTGCACGCCCTTCACCGCCGGAATGCCAAACAGCAGGGCCGAGAGTTTGCTTTCCACGGTAGAGAACATATTGCCCCCCACCCCCACCGGCAGACCGATGGCTGCGCACTCAATGCTGCCGCCCACACTGTTTTGTTGCAGCCGGGCAGCCTCAATCACTGCGCGCATATTCTCCTCCGCTTCCGGGTTCAGCACGGCAAACGTGCTGTCGCCCAGGCAGTTTAATGTCTCTTTATCAATGGAATTGGGGTCAAACAGGGCGTCCTTTACCCCGCCCACCTTGGCAATATGGGCGCCTACAAACACGCCCTGCTGTGCCAAATACTGCTTAGCAATAGCACCGGCAAATACCAGAGGTGCCGTCAATCGGCCGCTAAAGTGGCCACCACCTCGCACATCGTTACGGCCGCCATACTTTACATAGGCCGGATAATCGCTGTGAGAGGGTCGAGGTACCAGCGCCACATTGCCATAGTCACCGCTGCGGGTATTCTCATTGGCAATCTCCATGGCCAAAGGCGCACCGGTGGTGCGCCCATTCAGCACACCGGAGAGAATATGAGGAATATCCTTTTCCAGCCTGGGGGTGGCGGTTTTGTCACGCCCCGGGGCACGCCGAGCCATATCCTTATAAATGGCGTCCAAATTCACCGGGATACCGGCAGGCAAACCGTCAATCACACAGCCGATGGCCGGACCGTGGCTCTCACCAAAAATACTCAGTTGTACCTGCTCACCTGTTACTGATGACATCTGCCTTACCTCCCAGTGCACAAAAATCTTCAAAAAAGGCAGGATAAGTCTTGTTAATGCTCTCTGCCTGTTTGATCACGCTGTCACCTGCAGCATACGCTGCCGCCACAGAAAAGGCCATCACGATCCGATGATCGTTGCAGCCGTCCACTGTGCCGCCCTGCACCACGCCGGTGCCGTGGATCACCAGCCCGTCCGGCAGTTCTTCCACTTGTACGCCCATGGCCCGCAGATTCAGCGCCACGCTTTGTAGCCGATCCGACTCCTTAAACCGCAGCCGTCCGGCACCGGTAATGCGGGTGGCGCCCTTGGCAAAGGCAGCGGTCACCGCCAGCGCAGGCACCATATCAGGAATATCCCGAGCATCAATCTCCGCCGGGCGCAATTCGCCGCCACAGCACCGCACAATACGATCGCGCACTTCCACCCGGGCACCGAAGCGCTCCATCATAGCACAAACGGCTTTATCCCCTTGGGTAGAGGCCGGGTTCAGTCCGGCAATTTCTATCTCCTGCCCCACCGTGCCGGCAGCCATAAAGAACGCCGCGTGGGACCAATCGCTTTCTACTGTAAAGTCCACAGGCTTGTACTGCTGATTGCCCCGCACCAGGTAGCCAAAATCCGTAGGCCGTACCTGCACGCCAAAAGCCGCCATCACCTGCAAAGTAATATCAATATAAGGCTTTGACTCTAATTCCGTTGTTAAAAGAACTGCCGAGTCGCCGTCTAAGAGCGGCAGTGCCAGTAGCAGCCCTGTCAGGTACTGAGAGCTGACGTTGCCGGCAATCTCATATTGCCCGGGTCGCAGCTTGCCGGTAATAGAAAAGGGCAGACCCCCATCTGTCTGTACCTGCACACCGTGCTGTGGCAGCAGGGTGGCAAAGGCATCCAGCGGGCGCCGGGGCAGCCGACCGGCGCCGGTAAAGGTTACCGACTTGCCCAAAGCTGCCGCCACCGGGATCAAAAAGCGCACCAAAGAGCCGCTTTCGTTGCAAAAAATTTCGTCCCGCCCGGCAGCCAAATCCGCCAGCGCCTGAACCGTGGCTGCAATATCTGCCGAAGTACCCAAGGGCGCTACGGAGCCACCACCGGCCAGCGCACTGCAAATCAGCGCACGAATGGCAAAGGACTTAGAAGGCGGCAGCTGCACGGTGCCTGCCAGCGGGGACGGCGTGATCTTTACTTGCATGCCCCACCTCCGAACATGGTTCGCAGGGTAGACAGATCCACCGGATCAATAAAGCTGTCACCGATCTTACGCAGCAGCACCAGTTTCATACCGTCTGCGGTGCGCTTTTTATCCGCCTGCATCGCGTCCACAATTTCATCAATAGAATGGGTATCCGCCACAGGCAGGTTGTATTTTTGAAGTAAGGCTGCAATGCGGTCCGCCGTGCCCGGTTCCGTCAGCCCTGCGCCCTCTCCGGCACGAGCCGCCAGCACCATACCGATTCCCACAGCGGCGCCGTGCGTCACCGTTTGATAGTTCCATAATTTTTCAATGGCGTGACCGGCGGTGTGCCCAAAGTTCAGCAGAGCGCGCTCGCCCGCTTCCTTTTCGTCATGCTCCACCACCACGCGTTTCATATCCACACAGGCATAGATAATCTCGTGAATGCGATCTTTAGCACTGGCCTGCTCCAGCAGGGCAAACAGCTCCGCCGAGCGGATACAGCCGTACTTGATCACCTCGCCCATACCGTCACTAAAGAACACATCCGGCAGGGTACGCAGCACCTGCGGATCAATCAGCACCAAAATCGGCTGGTGAAAGGCGCCGCACAAATTCTTGCCCATAGGCAGATCCACGCCGGTTTTGCCACCCACAGAGGAGTCCACCTGCGCCAGCAGTGTCGTGGGTATCTGCACAAAATCAATGCCCCTCAAATAAATAGCAGCCGCAAATCCGGCCATATCGCCGCACACACCGCCGCCCAGCGCAACCACCAGGTCGCCCCGCGTCAGTCCCTCCCGGGCCATATAATTCACCATATTCAGCACGGTCTCCGGCTTCTTGGACGCCTCACCGGCGTCAAATACCAGGGTGCACACCTGAAAGTCTGCGCTCTCCAGCGCCTGCACCACCCGGTTGCCGTACAGAGGGTAAACATTGCTGTCGCTGATCAGGCAAATGCGCTTGGCGCCGGACACGCGACGCACCAGGTCACCGGCTTGCTCCAGCAGGCCGTCGTCAATGAGAATATCATACGGTCTGCCGGTATGTACTGTGATCTTTTGCATCAGCCGATCTCCTCCTTGATCCGGTTGCCCTGTTCCATCAGCGCCCGCAGTGCCGGCGCATCCTCCGCCTCAATCGCAGAACGGAACTTTTGCAAATTGCCAACTAAGTCATCAATCTCGCGAATCAGCGGCTCCTTATTATCAATAAATAACTGGGCCCACATCTCTGCATTGATGCGAGCCACCCGGCTCACATCCCGATAGCTGCCGGCGCTGAAGCCAGCGTGCTGGGGTGCCAAAGGCGACAACACATACGAGCAGGCCAGCACATGGGCAATTTGAGAGGTAAAGGCAATCATCTCATCATGATGCTCCGGGGTGGTCACCACCGTGCGGGCGAAGCCCATATCCTCTGCCAAACCGATCAGGGCATCCACCTTGCGGCGGGGTGCGTCCACCGGGGTACAAATAAAGGACGCGTTGTCAAACAAGTTGTTCAGGCTGTTGTCATAGCCGGACACCTCACGCCCGGCCATAGGGTGGGCACCGATAAAAGTAAATGGCAGATCCTCATGCGCTGCCATTTGGCGACAGATCTTGGTTTTGATCCCGCAGGAGTCCGTAACCACACTGTCTTTCTTAAACAGATCCTTGTGCTCCAAAATGAAGGGCACAATCGCCTCCGGATAAAAATTAATAATGGTAATGTCTGCCTGGGGCAGCAGTTCCTCCAAAGAACCGGTGGCGTCAATGGCGCCGTCTGCCAAGGCGCGCTGCGCCACACTGGGGGTGCGGTTCCAACCCAGCACGCAATGTGCCGTGTTTTTCTTCAATGTTTTTGCCAGACTGGCACCGATCAGACCCAGCCCTAAAATCAATACTGTCATGAGAATTCCGTCTTTCCGTCCGTACCTACGGACCCAAAATCACAGATACTATAATAATATATTCCCTATCATAAGTCAAACGAAAAAGGCGAAAAGGCGCTCCTTTGGCTAAAAATGAACAGAAAAACGCCGCACCGAGTTGCCTCAGTGCGGCGAATTCATTTTAATTCCAGCGCTTATTTGCCGAATACATCATACTCAGAATCGTCAAACAAGTCGTTGCCCTTGTTGTTTGAAGGGTCGGATGTCATAACCACATCCTCGGACTTAAGCTGGTACTTGCGAACGGTGATCACCGGTTCTTCATAACTTTTTCTCATCTTAAAGTCCCTCCTTCCTTAAAACTGCACGGTCTCGCTTACAGCCTTGTCAGCATACACGGTATAGGTCTTGCCGTTCAAGGTGTAGGTCACATAGGATCTGTAAGTCAGATCATAGGAACCGGACAGCGAAGTGGACTTGATGCTGACCACATACTGGCCGTAGTTATCATTTTCACCGGTGTGCTTGGAAGCCTTCAGACGCTTAATGCTGCTGTCGGTGCCGGCATTTTCCAGAGTCAGAGTCTTGCCGGCAGCGGTGGTGAACAGCATACCGTACTCCACAGCCTTGGCATTCTCCGGCAGAGCAAATTTGCCGATCATGGAGAACTTGGTGCTGGCTTTTACGATGCCATCACGGGTGGAGGAGGAAGCATAATTGCTGTCACAATCCATCAGCACATCCGTTCCGAACTCCGGATCACTACACATATCCAGTACATCGCTAAGGGTCATACCCCAGATGGTAATATCCTCGCAGGCACGGAAAGCCAAGGTGCTGCCATAACCAACAATGCGATAGCCATTTGCCGTATCACCATTCTTGTTGGTAGTGCCTCCCTCGTAATAGGCTACCCAAACCTCTGCCGAGTCATCCGTAGTGGTGATGTAAGAGTTGTACTCGAAAGCACCGCTTACATCTCCGGCCTCAATGTTAAATTTGGCAATGTTCGTCACATCGTACTGTGCGGTAATGGTGGTGTCACCGGTTACGTTAATCTTGGAACCGGCGGCTGCGCCGTTGTCATAACCGCTGAAGGTGTAGAATGCACAAGAAGGAGCGGTGGGCATGGTCACAGAGCCGCTGGTGTAAACCACATCAAACACATGACCGTTAATGCCATTGACAAAAGTCACTACATAATTGGCCGCGTCGCTGTCCGCCTTCTCTGTGGTCAGATACGTGTTGCCTTTAACCACAAAGCCGTAGCTGGGTGCGGTGGTCATATACTTGGGTGCGGTGGTCTGGGCAACCTGCACGGAGTTGTAGCTGTAGTACCAAGCATACTTGGCAGCGCCGGTCTCCGTTTCAATGTCATCATTGGTGCTGACGGTACCGTCACCGTTAACTACAATGCGGGCACCGTAATTGTAAGTACCCAGCGGCGTACCGTTCAGGTACACAGTGTAGGTCATGGGCTGTAAGGACTCCAGCAGCGCCTGGATGGCAGCATTCAGGCTGTTCATATCTTTGTAGGCAATACCCACAATGTCCTTACCGTTGACCGTCACGGTCTTGTACAATTCAAAACCGGTAATGGCTGACAAATCATACGCATCGGAATCCTTGCCGTCCTGCGCCTTGGCCAGTGCAGCCTCTGCTGCGGACAGATCCAGAGTTGAAGCGGTAATGCTGTATGCATTGACCTTTGCGGTCTCTGCGTCGATCTCAGTCTGCTTGTCGCCCATGGTAGCGGCACGCTGATCTGCGTCGTAGTTGTAGTAGGTCAGACCCTTAATGAGCGCAGCCACGCCCTCCAAATCGCTGGCGGCATAGGTCTTGTCGGCCAAAGTCGTCAATTTGGCCACCGCTGCGTCCAGCGCAGAGAAGTCGGCATTATCCATCTTGGAGCTGTACTGAGCGGTGTAAGTCACCGCACCGGTCACCAGCGTGGAATCGGTGATCTCCGGATCCCAACCGGTAAAGGTGTAAGAGTAGCCGCCTTTCTTATAGTCGGTTACATCAACCGTGTCGGCCTGCGCCTTCAGGTTTGCACCGTACTCCACATTCTTAATCGTCTTGGAGGTATCGTTCCCGTTGGCATCCTTATAGTTAAAGGTCAAGGTGAAGGTGTTCAGCTCCAGAGCGTTGTAAGCACGCAGCAGCGTGGTGTATCTGGTCTTCGCCTCGGTAAGGATCTCGTCCGCGGTCATCGTGTTATACGCCATCTGGCCCTTAGCTTTTCTCAAAGCATCGGCAAACTTGGTCCAGGAAGCCTCGGTGTACTTGTTGCTGTCGGTCAGTGCGCTGCACTGGTTGATCAGGTCAAACAGATACGCAATATCTACTACCGTAGCGGTCACGCTGTAGTTCTGTACATCGTGGCGAAGTGTAGTCCAAGCGCTCAAGGGCTGATAGCTCAGCCGGGTCACAGCACCCACATTGCCGGAAACGGTATAGATCTTCTTGTTGGGTAGCGTTGTGGTGGTCAACTTGGTAGAGGCGTTATCCTTCGCAACACTCATGGTATAAGCACCAGCATACGTGTTGCCGCCAAAGTTACCACTGCCGCCCTTACCATGCATAAACAGAACGTTCTGCGTACCCTGGTTGTTAGAAGCCACGCTGGTGGCAATGTCCAGCACATTTGTGGACTTGTCATTAATTCGGTTACCGCTTGCATCCACTGCAAAGGCATCCGTTTTGTTATCTACCTCTACCGCGTACAGGTCCTTCAGTTCCCATGTTGCGGCAGCGGTACCGGAAGTCTTAATGGCATTACCGGGCTTAATGTTCTTCTTGGTTACATATTCGTCCACATCGGTGTCTTTCAAACTGGGGGTCTGACCGGCACCTATGGCACGAGCCACCAACTCACCGGTATCCCCTTCGCCTGTAACGGTATCGTTCAAATTGAAGAACAGAAGCTGGTGACCGTAGTCACGCCAGGAGCCGAAGAACAGCATCATGTCGCCCAAATTAAAGGTGGTGGCTTCATGGCTGGTACGGATCATAACCGCATTATTGGGGAAGCTGAAGCCCAGCGCCACAGAACCGTTGATCTGTGTATCGTTAACCATACTGCCGCTGGCACTCTTGGAGTTAGGAGAACCAACGATCAGGTGCTCCGCATTGGTAGCCACCGTGCCGTTGGGCAGTTCTGTGAAGGAGAATTCCAGTGCGTCATAAGCAGTCAGAATCTTCTCCAAAACCGCAGTGTAGTCAGCCAGCAGCTGCTCCGGCGTGGTCATGTCTTTGTTGTCCAGCGCAGCCATCTCAAACTTTGCATCAGACACAGCCTGTACCAGCGCGTCAAAATTCACATATTTTGCGCCGTCCAGTGCTTCATAAGAAGCCAAAATGCTGTTCCAGCTCACATAGTGGGTTCCGCTGGTAATGTGCAGATCATGATTGATCCGCAGGGCAGGAATGGCAGCCAATACCGCAGCGGTCTGATCCGCAACGATCCGGGTGTTCTCATCCGTCTTCTGCAATGCAGCAGAGGGAACGCCGTAGTTCTCCTCAGTGCCCCAAACAGCCTTCTTCGCATCGGCGACAGCACCGGTCAGGTTGGCATAGGTGTCCGGCGTAAAGTAGGTCTCATACGCCTCCAGGCCGTTTGCTTTGGTGATGGCTTCTACCAATGCGGTGGTATCTACTCTGGAATTCTGTGCTTCCTCCAGCAGAGCATCATAAGCCTGCTGCAGTTCTACTGCCAAAGGCGTTACGGTGCCGTTAGGCTGATAACCGCTCCCCACAGCCATAATGGCAGTGTAGGCAGCCTCATACGCGGACTTAAAGGCGTTCCAATTATCAGAAGAATAAACGCCGTTATCATTGCCGGCTGTGTAAGTGGCCTTGGTCAGGTCAATTACATTGCGCAGCTGATCATAAGAGTCATCGTCTGCCGTCAGTGCACTCTGTGCGTTGGTCAGCGCCGTGCGGGCGTTGTCAATATCCGTAGCGCACTTGGACGCAGCATCTGCAGTGTTGGAAGCAAAATTGTATGCGGTGCTGTCGGACGGATTGATAGATGCCAAAGCGCTGGCAGCCACCAGCAGGCTGCGCATATCCGCAGCGTCATTACAATAGTTTTTAATATTAGAGATGGTGGACTTGGCAGTGGCCAAAGCCTCTTTCACCCCGGCATAGTTGATCACATAGCCGTAGTTGTGACCATCGTGTTTTTCCTGGCTACCGCCCTTATCACCGGCCAAGCACTGAGAAGCAGCAATGATGGCTGCGCGATTCTTGTCGTGGTCATAAATGGTGAAACGGGTATCGATGGTGGTCAGCGGGGCGCTGGGGGTGCCACTGTAAGTCACAAAGCTGGAACCGGTGTTCTGCCTAGTGTTGTTTCTGCCGGCAGAATCACGAGTCCAATAAATGGGAGAATCGGAGCCGGAAGCAGCTGCTACAGTGGGAACCACCGTACCATCGGAAGACATAAACGGAATGTTACCGCTCTGGTTCTTCTTCACCGTCCAGTTGGCAACCGTCAACTCCGGATTGTTCACATTCACGGCTGTAATACCACGAGGCTTTGCGTTACCGCTGTTATTGATAAGATACTCATTGCGGTACTCATAGCTGAACTGTACCGGTGCCCGCAGCGGTGTGGTGCCGTCATACAGGAACACATAGTCGTTCATAACGATTTTGAACCACTGCTTAGCGCCGTCATCATAGTACCAGGAACCAACCACATCGTTAGTGAAACGCAGGTTGCCGCCGTAGTACAGCAGCCCGTTGGCATAATCGGAAGCCACGGTTGCACCACTGGAATCCGTTACGGTGGCATAGGTCACATCGGAGGAGAGCACCGTCTTCTGCATCTCCGTCGTTGCGGTGGTCAAAGCCTGTGCAGCAGTTCTTAAATCCTGGGACTCGTCGCCGCCATAGACATACATATCCCGCGCTTGTTTGGCGGCCATATATTTGTCGTAAGCCGTGGCCATATCCGCATAAATCTTGCCGTCCATGGCAGATTCGTATGCGTTAATGGCATTGTCCAGGGTGATCAAGGCGTCCGACTTTGCAGGGGTGGGACCCTCAGCAAGAGCGGTGAGCGGCAGAGCCGTCAGCACCATGATCGCAGCCAAAAGCGCCGATAAAAAGCGCTTGCCCTTTCTTGTTTTCATAAATCTTTTCCTCCTTATTCTGCAACCGGCAGGTACGCCTCGGCGCCCTGTGCATCCGTCCACCTTTCTGACCAAAAGGCCGACGGCAACGCGCCTAAAGACCCACCCAAATGCCAATTGAGAAAGAATTAACAATACAGGTGATGGGCATACTTCTGCCCATACATATATTACAAGACAATAATACCACTTATACCCCTGCAAGTCAAGGTGAATCCGTTGTTTTGCAGTCGTAAAAATTAACAGAATGTTCAAATTCCTTTTGTGCATAGTACACAAACAAAATGAGTAATTCGTGGTTTTTGTCTAATAACAGACAGTTGTCTAAATCCGCAATATGCTGTCTGTATATATGCTGTTTGAACAGGCTGAAATTAAGCCGCCGTCCTTTTTCTATCCTTATGCGCCTTCTGCATGCGCCTTCTGCAATCGCCTAAGGCACAGCAAGACAAAGTGCATACGAAATAGATACAATACTATATGCGGTAAGTTGCGGCTCCGATTATACATTTATGCACGCCAATTCCCGATTTATGCAGGATTTTCTTGTAATTTTATACAAATCTTCCTGTATATTTGGCTGGTTTTTGCATTTTTATACAAATTTTGCCAAATCGCTTGCAATTCCAACCGGGAGTTTATATAATGGGTACAGTTTTTGAAACAAGGAGCGTGCTAATTATGGCAAAAGAAATTAAAAAGGTCGTATTGGCTTACAGCGGCGGCCTGGATACATCCATCATCATTCCGTGGCTGAAAGAGCATTACAACAACTGCGAAGTGATCGCCGTGTCCGGCGATGTAGGTCAGGGAACCGAGCTGGACGGCCTGGAGGAAAAAGCGCTGAAAACCGGCGCCTCCAAGCTGTATGTGCTGGACCTGAAAGAGGACTATGTAAAGAACTACATCTTCCCCTGCTTAAAGGCCGGCGCAGCGTACGAGGAATATCTGCTGGGCACCAGCCACGCCCGTCCCTGCATTGCCAAGGGTCTGGCAGAGATCGCCATCAAAGAGGGTGCAGACGCCATCTGCCACGGCTGCACCGGCAAGGGAAACGACCAAGTGCGTTTTGAGCTGAGCTTAAAGGCGCTGGCACCGGAAATGCAGATCATCGCCCCCTGGCGTGAGTGGGACATTAAGAGCCGTGAAGAGGAGATCGAGTATGCAGAGGCGCACAACATTCCGCTGAAGATCAATCGGGAGACGAACTATTCTAAGGATAAGAATGTATGGCACCTGAGCCACGAGGGTCTGGATCTGGAGGACCCGGCCAACGAACCGCAGTACCTGAAAGATGGTTTTCTGGAGCTGGGCGTTGCCCCGGAGAACGCACCGGACAAGCCCACTTACATCACTGTTCACTTTGAGAAGGGCGAGCCCACCGCCATTGACGGCGTAGAGATGAGCCCCCTGGCCCTGGTGGAAAAGCTCAACGAGCTGGGCGGCAAGAACGGCATCGGTCTGTTGGATATTGTTGAGAACCGTTTGGTAGGCATGAAGAGCCGCGGTGTATATGAGACCCCCGGCGGCACCATTCTGTACAAGGCCCATCAAATGCTGGAAATGATCACCCTGGATCGGGACACTGCCCACTACAAGAAACTGGTGGCGGAGAAATACGGCGAGCTGGTATACAACGGCCTGTGGTTCTCTCCCCTGCGTGAGGCACTGGACGCATTTGTCAACAAGACCCAAGAAACCGTAACCGGCGATGTGAAGCTGAAGCTGTACAAGGGCAATGTGATGAACGCCGGAATCACTTCCCCTTACACCCTGTATGACGAGACCGTAGCCTCCTTTGGCGACGACGGCGGCGCATACAACCAGAAAGATTCTGCCGGGTTCATTAACCTGTTTGGTCTGCCGCTGAAAGTAAAAGCGCTGCTGGACCAAAAGCGGGAAGCAAACGAAGACTAATTGTCAAAAGTCAACGAATGACAGGGCGCACGGCCCACCGTGCGCCCTTAGGCTGTCGATAAAGTGGCGAAACCGCGCTGTGTAAAAATATAAACGGACAATTCGTAGGGCTGGGGCTTGCTCCAGCCGAAGTTTTTCTTAATCATTTACATTCTAAAAAGTGGCTTAAACATCGAGTTCAAGCCACTTTTGGCGCTTTTCGTATTTTGCTCGGGAGCAGTACCTATGTACGGCACCCACTCGCAAAATACGAAATTTATCTCACTTTCTCTCAGTCTACCCGCACACATTGCATTTTACAGAAAGCAGGAGATTATGGCACAATTATGGAAAGGCCGGTTCAAAAAGGAACTGGCAAAAGAAACCAACGATTTTAACGCCTCCATTCACTTTGACAGCCGTATGTATAAAGAGGACATTACCGGCAGTATGGCCCACGCCACCATGCTGGGGGCATGCGGGATTATTGAAAAGAGCGAAAGCGAAAAGATCGTGCAAGGGCTGAGCGAAATTTTAGCGGATATTGAAAGCGGCAAGCTGGCGATTGATCCGGGTGCGGAAGATATTCATACATTTGTTGAAGGTGAGTTGACCGCCCGCTTGGGTCAAACCGGCAAGCGGCTGCACACCGCCCGCTCCCGCAATGACCAGGTAGCGCTGGACATTCGTATGACCCTGAAAAAAGAGATCGACGCCATTGCCGCAGACATAAAGGATCTGCTGGCGGTGCTGTGCAAAAAGGCAGAAGAAAACAAAGGTGTGATCCTGCCGGGCTACACCCATTTACAGCGGGCGCAGCCCATTACCTTCGGCCATCATCTAATGGCCTATGCCGCCATGCTGTGCCGCGATCTGGATCGACTGGCAGATGTAAAAAAACGCATGAATGTGCTGCCCCTGGGCAGCGGCGCTCTGGCCGGCACCACCTACCCCATCGACCGGCAAATGGTGGCGGCGCAGCTGGGCTTTGACGATGTAAGCGCCAACAGTCTGGACGGGGTGTCCGACCGGGACTTTTGCATTGAGCTGGCGGCAGCACTCTCTCTGGTGATGGTGCACCTGTCCCGCTTTAGCGAGGAGATCATTATGTGGTGCTCCTGGGAGTTTAAGTTTGTGGAACTGGACGACGCCTTTTCCACCGGATCCAGCATTATGCCCCAAAAGAAAAACCCGGACATCGCCGAGCTGGTACGGGGCAAAAGCGGCCGCGTTTTCGGCGATCTGACCACCCTGCTGACGGTGATGAAGGGCATTGCACTCGCATACAACAAAGATATGCAGGAGGACAAGGAAGCCATCTTTGATGCAGTAGACACGGTAAAAATGTGCCTGCACGCCTTCACTCCCATGATCGACACCATGACCGTGTTAAAAGACAACATGCGGGCAGCGGCAGCCAAGGGCTTTATCAACGCAACGGATTGCGCCGATTACCTGGTGGGCAAGGGCTTACCCTTCCGGGACGCGTACAAAGCCACCGGCGAGCTGGTGGCTCAGTGCATTGACCGGGGGCTGACCCTGGAAACGCTGCCCCTGGAGGACTACCGGGCAGTTTGTGATCTGTTTGACCAAGATGTCTACCACAAGATCAATTTGGACACCTGCGTGGCCACCCGTATTTCCGAGGGCGGTCCCTGCCCGGAAAGTGTGGAGCGGCAGATCGGCAAAGTGCAGGCGTTCCTCGACAAATATCCATTATAAAATATTGGCACTGTCGCCTTGACTACGCCGGGGTATAGGTTTATAATATTAAGCAAAACCGGAGTACCGATTGAAAGTTGAGAACGATATGGACTACAAGATCATTGCAGACAGTTGCTGCGACCTGACCGATGAGATGAAAGACTGGGGCAACCTGGCTCTGGTTCCGCTGACGCTGGAACTGGGCGATTACCGCATTATGGACGATGAAAACTTCGATCAGGACGATTTTATCGCTCGTATGCAGGCACTGGGTGATGTGCCCCGTTCCGCCTGCCCCTCGCCGGACGCATTCTGTGCCGCCATTGCCGCGGACGACGCCAAAGAGGTGTATCTGCTCACCATTACAGACAAGCTCTCCGGTTGCTACAACAGCGCCCTGCAAGGGGTTATGCTCTATGAGGATGACCACCCGGGAGAGAAGAAGATCCATGTATTCAACTCCCTAGCCACCAGCGGACTGGAAACCCTAATCGCTTATGAGATCCGCCGCCTGAAGGACAGCGGTTTGCCCTTTGAGCAGGTGGTGGAACAGGTAGAGGATTATATTCACAACCACACAGCGCTGTATTTTTGCCTGGAAAGTCTGGACGCGCTGAAAAATAACGGCCGTCTGTTCTCTCTGGCTGCCACAGTGATCAAGAAGCTGAAAATGAAGTTGATTTGCCAACGCAGCAGCGAGGGCACCATCAGCCTGGCCGGACAGGATTTTGCCGCCGGGCGCGCCATTACCAAAATGTGCGACCTGATTGCCAAGGATGTGGAGGGCAAGGATCTAAGCCGCCGCGCCATGATCATCAGCCATGTGTGCTGCCCCGAGAAAGCAAATACGATTGCCGACAAAATACGCGAGAAGTGCAGCTTCGGCAGCATTATTATTTTGAAAGCCAGCGGGCTCAACTCCCTGTACGCCTCCGGCGGCGGGGTGATCGTGTCCTATGACAAATAAAAATCCATATTTAAGAAGAAGGTAAGTACATTGGAAATCAAGTATGAGTTGACCAAAACACCGAAAGAAAAACCCACCGGCGCTCTGGGCTTCGGCCATATCTTTACGGACCATATGTTCGTCATGGATTACGACGAGAGCAAGGGCTGGCATGACGCCCGCATCGTCCCCTATCAGCCGCTGGTGTTGGATCCCTCCGCGCTGGTGTTCCACTATGCGCAGGAGTGCTTTGAGGGTCTGAAGGCATACAGAACCCCCGAAGGCAAGGTACAGCTGTTCCGCCCGGACAAAAACGGTGCGCGCCTGGCCTCTACCCATGACCGTCTGTGCATTCCGGAGATCCCGGTGGAGGATTTTGTAGAAGCGGTCCGCGCTTTGGTCAAAGTGGAGCAGGACTGGGTACCCTCTGAGCCGGACACCAGTTTGTACATTCGTCCCTTTACCATCGCCACTGAGCCGGTACTGGGCGTAAAGGCCTCCAGCCAGTATAAGTTCATCATCATCTGCTCCCCCTCCGGCGCTTACTATGAAGAGGGTCTGGATCCGGTGAACATTTATGTAGAGGACGAGTATGTGCGCGCCACGCCCGGCGGCACCGGCTATATCAAGTGCGGCGGTAACTACGCTGCCTCCATTATCGCCTCCGAAAAGGCACACAAGCTGGGCTTTGCTCAGGTACTGTGGCTGGACGGCGTGGAACGCAAGTACGTTGAGGAAGTTGGCTCCATGAACATTATGTTCAAGGTAGACGGCGAAATCTATACCGCACCCACCGTGGGCACTGTGCTGCCCGGTATCACCCGCATGAGCTGCATTGAGCTGCTGAAGAAGTGGGGCTACAAAGTGCACGAAGAGCGCTTTACCATTGACTTTATTATGGACGCTGCCAAGACCGGCAAGCTGGAAGAAGTCTTTGGCACCGGCACCGCAGCCGTGATCAGCCCCG
The DNA here is from genome assembly GCA_025757685.1 of Oscillospiraceae bacterium. NCBI lineage: Bacteria > Bacillati > Bacillota > Clostridia > Eubacteriales > Oscillospiraceae > Oscillospiraceae bacterium. The sequence goes on from CP107220.1 coordinate 1,302,397, forward strand.
TTGGCGGTCTGACCTATGAGGGCGACAGCGAAGTGATCAACAACGGCGAGATCGGCGAAGTGACCCAAAAGCTGTATGACACCCTGACCGGTATTCAGTTCGGCAAACAGGCCGACGATATGGGCTGGATCGTACCAGTAGAATAATCCCAAACCAACCTACACCGGCAGATGTGCACCTACATCTGCCGGTTTGTTATCCCTATGAGAAAAATCAGCTATACCGTGCCGCCGGCTCTGGACGGCAGCAGCGTGGCGGCGGTGCTGCGCAGCCACGGCTTCTCTACCGCACTGCTGCGTAGTCTGAAAAAGACATACGGCGCCCTTAGCCGCAACGGTTGCCCGGTGCGTACCGTTGACCCGGTGCATAACGGCGACATTGTTGCCGTAGAATTAAATACTGACGGCGCCACCGCACCACCCTCAGCGGAAAAGGCAGTAATCGTCTATGCCGACCGGGATATTTTGGTGGTGAACAAGCGCGCCGGTATGGCCATGTACGAGACCTACAACCACCACGGCAACGCCCTGTCCAACGCAGTGGCAGCCGCCGGATTTGATGGCCCGTTCCGGCCCATTTACCGGCTGGACAAGGACACCAGCGGCCTGGTGGTACTGGCCCGGCACCAGCTGAGCGCCGCCAAGCTGGCCGGAAAGGTACAAAAGGACTACTATGCGGTGGTGCCCGGCGCCTATACCGGCAGCGGCACCGTAGACGCACCCATTGCCCACTGCCCGGACAGCACCGTGAAGCGACAGGTAGACCCTGCCGGCGTGCGGGCGGTGACTCACTGGGAAGCCCTGGGGCAGCAAGGCGGCCGCACCCTGCTGCGCGTGCAGCTGGAAACCGGCCGCACCCACCAGATTCGGGTACACTTTGCCCACCTGGGCACACCCTTGGTGGGCGACAGCCTATACGGTACGGCGCCTGTCGGCACCCGCCACCTGCTGCACTGCAAGACCATACGCCTAATGCACCCGGTGCGGGAAGAGCCAGTCGCCTTTGACTGTCCCTTTCCGTCGGATATGGAGGAATGGAACCAATGCCTGCCTACTGCACTCACTACATCTTTGCCTGCGAGCTGCTGCCCGCCTTAACGGAACTGGCGGGTTTTGACCTGAACCGGGACGCAGTCATGCTGGGCACCCAAGGGCCGGATGTATTCTTCTTTCACCGCATTGCCCCCTGGATGCCGGGCCGCTCCCAGCGCAAGATCGGCTCTCGACTGCACCGCGCCAAGCCCGGAGATATACTGGACGCCATGGCAGAATACTGCACCCGGTGCAGCACGGAAAAGGACATTGCCCGCTCTTACGCCTACGGCTTTATTCTCCATTACGCCCTGGACCGGCAGTGCCATCCCTTTGTGTACGCCAAGCAGCAGGAGCTGGCGGACAGTGGCAGCCCCCTGCACAAATCCGCCCTGCATAATATTGTGGAGATGAGCATGGACGCAGTGCTGCTCCACGAAAAGCTACACATTGACGACCCTCGGTGCTTTGACACCGCTGTTACCGTGCCGGATGATCCGGCGGTACTGGACGAGGTGGCCCGACTGCTGAGCTTTACCGTCTACCGGGTACTGGGCAAGCGGCTGCAACCGACTGATGCCCGCCGTGCGCTGACCGACACAAAAACCATGCAACGATTGCTGCGAGACGCAAACGGAAGCAAGGCCAGGATCGTGGGCGGCATAGAGACAATTTTGTCCCCCTTTACAGGAAATTTTCGTCTAACCTCTATGTTGCGGCCAAAAGACTTGGAAAAAGCGAAAAAATATGGTAATATAGAGAACAGGAACTGGCGCTCCCCTTACGCACCCGGCGTGCGCACAGAAAGCTTCTTTGACCTTTACCGACTGGCAAAGGCCCCGGCACAGGAAATGATCCGCGGTTTTGACCGGATCTGCGCCGGCGAAACCGACGGAGCCGCCGTCACCCAAAATTTATCTTTTTTAACCGGAGTGGAAGTAAAATGAAAAAAATTCCCAGCTTTCAAATTGATCACACCATTTTGGAAAAAGGCATTTATATCAGCCGCATTGACGATGATATTACCACCTATGACATTCGTATGCGCGCCCCCAACCGGGAGCCGGTGATGACCAACGCCTCCATGCACACCATTGAGCACCTGTTTGCTACCTATGTGCGCAATACGGAATTTGGCGACAACATCATCTACTTTGGTCCCATGGGCTGCCGCACCGGGTTCTATTTTCTCACCCGCAGCCTATCCGACAGCTACTGCATTCAGCTGATCAAGGACGCCTTTGCCTTTATTGCCGACTTTTGGGGCAGCATTCCCGGCGCTGCCATGAGTGAGTGCGGCAACTGGCGGGACCACAACCTACTGCAAGCCAAGGAAGACGCTAAGCAGTTTTTAGAGATCATTCAGGACTGGACCAAGGATGACCTGAAATACCCCACCAAAGACGAAGACTAAAATAACAGCATACAAAAATCCCGCTTGTTCACACAAGACAAGCGGGATTTTCTTTTTGCTTATTTATTGCAGTTTGGCGGTAAAGTCCGGTTCGATCAGCGGCAGCCCCAGGCGGTGCACCGCTTGTTTCACAAAATTCTCGCTGCCGGTATTGGGCAAGGGCAGCCCCAGGAACACAAAATTATAGATCACCAAGTCCTCAAACTTAGGCTCCATCTCGTTCTTCACCTGCACAGTGCCGTCCGGGTTAAAGTGGAAGGTAAAGCGCCGCTCATGGGCAGTCTCTATCGGGCGGATCCACAGCTTCAAACTGCCGTCCGGCTGCCAAGCCGCCTTGGAATAGGCAGTGTAATGCAGGTCTCCCAGCACCATGGCCGACACGCCGTAGCTGCCGTCCATACCCACTTCAACCGTGTTTTCATAATCCTTCTCCCGCCAATAGAAACGGGCGCCCTTCGGGGTAAATTCAAAGCGCATAGCATTGATCTTGCCCGGCTTGCGATACAGCATTTGCGTCACAGAAATGGACACCACGGAGGTGAATTCCGAGGTTTTGCAGGTCATCAGGCGACCGCCGATCTTCTGCTCCATTTCGGTGTTCCGAGGCGTGGCAGGCAGATCCTCCACAGCACAGGCGTCCACCGCCTGTTGCAGCGCCGCCTGGCCCTGCGCATCCGCAGGCAGTGCCTCCGGCCCAAAAGCCTCCGGGAAGTGTTTCCAAAACACCTTCATAATTTTATAGTCCTCGGACTGGCCGCAGTTGAGCACCATCATGGCGTCATACTCCGGCAGGAAGAAGCAGCGCTGACCGAAAAGGCCGTCGCAGCGGTAGCTGTTGGGCAGTGGATTGCGCCAAAACTGGAAACCGTAGCCGCACATATTGTCAATATAACCGTCAGACACTGAAGGGGTCTGCTTGGCCGTAGCCTGCGCCACCCAATCGGCAGGCACCAACTGCGTGCCGTCCTTGTACTTGCCGCCATGCAGATAGGGCAGGAAGAATTTGGCCAGATCCTCGCTCTTCATATACAGCCCCCAGCCGCCGGCGTTGTTGCCCCGGCCGTCCGCTTCCCAGAAGGGCTTTTCAATACCCAGGGGTTGGAACATACGAGGATAAAGATAATCCACCATGGACATACCGGTAACCTTGGACACAATGGCGGAGAGCATAGAGGTGTTCTCACTGATGTAATTGAACCGGGTATCCGGCGGCGCCAAAAACGGCGCGGCAAAATAGCTTTTGATCCAGTCGGTGTTACCCTTCTCTTCAAACACGGTAATCAGCTTGTCGGAGCGCATGGTTAGGAGCATACGCACGGTCAGCGCTTTGTTTTGTGCACCGTGCACCTTATATTCCGGAAAAAATTTGTACACCTTGTCGTCCAGGCTGAGCAGTCCCTCCGCCACGCAAAAGCCTACGGCCGTGGAGGTCACACTTTTACTCATGGAGTAAAGCACATGGGGTGTATCCGGGCCATAGGGCTTCCAAAAGCACTGGGCGAACACCTGATCGTGGCGCACAAACGTAAAGCTTTGAAGCCCCAAATGCTTCTCGTTGATCTCATTGATAAACGCGGCCACAGCACTGCTTTTTACGCCCACTTCCTCCGGCGTGACATGCTGCAACTGGCAGTCCTTTAATTTCTCCATAAAAGAATCCCCCTTAAATTCGGCAAAATAGCCATATCCGATTTTTATTTTACCGCAGGCAGCGCTGCAATTCAACCACTTTTTGTCAAAAATGCTACCAAAAGCCGCCCGATCCGCCGGATAAGCGGCAACCGAAGCCTTTTGTATTTTAACAGACAGTCCCAACCGGCAAAAAAACCACGAATAGCGGTTGCATTGTGGCAAATCTTGTTGTAGAATTAAGATGTGTATACAATGAGAATACACCGCAAGATGAAAACGAGGGATTGGACCAAAAATGAAACATACGAAGGACGGCAAAAACCTAAATGCGCTGCTGCGTCGTGCCATGCTGGGCGTGCTGGATATTATACTCTTTGCCATGGCAAATTGCAGCATCTGCTACCTGACCATGAGCGGCCACATTATGGCCACAGACTACAAATACATGATCTTCAACTACCTGCACTTTGGGCTGACCAGCGTGCTGTTGGTGGGGATCAATTCCGCTTTCGGTCTGTACCGCAGCGTATGGTACTTTGCCGGATCGGACGAGATCGTGAAAAGCTTTTTAGGCGCCTTAGTCAATGCCGTACAGCTGTTCTTGTGTGACCGCTTTCTGTTTGCCAAGCTGTTGCACACCAAGGGCTACTTGCCTTATTATGCCTATATTCTCTTTTTTGTTCTGATGTTCGTTGCCACGCTGATCCCCCGAATCGGCTATCGTATTCTGCGCCGATATGTGCACAATCTGGTGGGCCGACGGAACGGCCAAAAGCGTATTATGATCGTGGGTGCCGGATTTATGGGCAACTTTATCATTGACGAGCTGCGCAACGATCACTACCGGGAGGGACGACCGGTGATCGCACTGGACGATAACCCTGCCAAGTACAAAAGGCGCATTAACGGCGTGAAAATCGTGGGCATCTGCGACGACCTGCCCCGCCTAACCGAAAAGTATAAAATTGACGAAATCATCTTTTGCATTCCCTCAGCAGCACCGGCGCGGCGGCGAGACCTGGTGAACCTGGCTATGGGCACCAAGGCCAATGTAAAAATCTCTCCCTCCGTGCAGGAGTTTTGGGAGAACGGCAACGGTGCCCAGCGGATCCGGAATGTGGAGATCTCCGACCTGCTGTCCCGCCCGGAGGTGACTCTGGACAAAAAGATCTGCCGCTACCTGATCGGCAAAACCATTTTGGTCACCGGCGGCGGTGGCTCCATCGGGTCCGAGATTTGTATGCAGGTAGCCCGGTACAACCCGGACAAGATCGTGATCTTTGACATTTACGAGAACTGCGCCTTTGAGCTGTTCAATGCGCTCAACGAGAAATATAACGGCGAGATAGATGTGTATGTGCGCATCGGTTCCGTGCGGGACACCAAGCGGCTGGACGAAGTATTTGCCGAATTTCACCCGGATGTGGTGTTCCACGCTGCCGCCCACAAGCATGTGCCGCTGATGGAAACCTCGCCCTGCGAGGCGGTGAAGAACAATGTGTTCGGCACCTACAACGTGGCCGTTGCGGCAGACAAATTCAAAGTGCCCAAGATGGTCATTCTCTCCACTGACAAGGCGGTAAACCCCACCAATGTGATGGGCGCCACCAAACGACTGACGGAGATCATTATACAGTATATGAACACCGTAAGCCAAAATACCCGCTACGCCGCCGTGCGCTTTGGCAATGTGCTGGGGTCTCACGGCTCCGTGATTCCCATCTTCCAGCATCAGATCGCCCAGGGCGGCCCGGTGTGTGTGACCCATAAGGACATTACCCGCTACTTTATGACCATACCGGAGGCGGCACAACTGGTGTGCCAGGCCGGCGGTTTGGCTCTAGGCGGTGAGGTGTTCGTACTGGATATGGGCGAGCCGGTGAAAATTATGGATCTGGCCAAGAACCTGATCCGCCTATCCGGCTTTACAGAAGAAGAAATACCCATTAAGATCACCGGCCTGCGCCCGGGCGAAAAGCTCTATGAGGAGCTGGCCATGGAAGAAGAAATGCAAGGCCGCCAGCGCACCGCCAACAAAAAGATTTTTGTCACCCAGCCTGTGGAGATTGACAAAGATCGCTTTGCCGCCATGCTGGAGGATTTGGCGAACATCACGCCGGAGACTGTGCGCACAGTGCTGATGCGCTATGTGCCCAACTACCACCCGGCTCCCCCGGAGCAGGGCAATACACATAAAGGAAATTAAGGAGGAACCCTATGCTTTATCGTACGGATTTTGACGAGAACGGCCGCAAGACCCTGTGCCAAATGGACGGGGTCAACGCCGACATGCTTATGGACATCTTTGTGCAAAAGCTGGCGCCCGGCGACACCCTGACTCTGGAAGAAGCGGAAAAAGAGTGTGCCGTGCTGCTGCTATCCGGCCAGGTGACCTTTGCCGTAGGCAACAGCATAAACGAGACCTGCCGGCGCAAAAATCCATTTGAAAAGAAGCCCTACGCCGTGCACTTTTGCCGGGGTACAAAAGCCACGGTTACTGCCATAGAAGACAGCCAGGTTTTGGTGCAAATGACCGACAATGAGCGCACCTGGGCGCCGGAATTCTACCACCCGGGTAACTGCCTGTACCAGGAGTTCGGCAAGGGTCAGTGGAACGGCACCGGGCACCGAATCGTCTCTACTATGTTTGATTTGGACAACGCCCCGCAGTCCAACTTGGTGATGGGCGAGGTGTTCAATCAGCCGGGGCGCTGGTCCTCTTATCCGCCCCACCACCACCCCCAACCGGAGGTATACTACTACCAGTTTGATCACCCGGAAGGCTTCGGCGCCGGGTTTGAGGGCGACACCCCTTATAAAACACAAAACGGTGACTGCCTGTGCATTCGGGGCGGCAACGCCCACCAGCAAGTCACCGCTCCCGGGTACGAAATGTATTATGTATGGCTGATCCGGCACTTAGACGGCGACCCGTGGGACAAAACCAGAATCTATGTGCCGGAATATGAGTGGCTTGCCAATGCGGACTGAAGAAAAGATCATTGAAAATTATACAGACATTCCTGCCCTACTGAAGAACTGTGGCGCGCAGCGCCCCTTTCTCTGCTGCGGCAAGAGTTTTGAAAAGACGGACGCCTTTGCCTACCTGCAAGCACACTGCCGCCTGACAGTATGGGACACGGTGCGCCCCAATCCCCGCTACGAGGATATGGTGGCGGCAGCCGAATTATACCGCAAAGAAGGCTGCGACTTTATCATCGGCGCCGGCGGCGGTTCGCCCCTGGACAGCGCCAAAATGATCAAGCTGCTGATCACCAACCCGGGCGTGGTGGGCTACGAAGCCGAACTGCGGGACAACGACATTCCTTTTTTAGCCATTCCCACCACCAGCGGCACCGGCAGTGAGGCCACTCGGTACTCTATCTTTTATGTAAACGAGGACGAGAAGCACTCTGTCAGCCACCCCGGCTTTCTGCCCGGCTATGTGCTGCTGGATCCCTGCTTTTTGCAGACGGTACCGGACTACCAACGCAAGTGCACCTGTCTGGACGCCCTGTGCCACGCCATAGAAAGCTATTGGAGTGTGCGCAGTACCCCGGAAAGCCGCACCTATGCCCAAAAGGCCATTCGCCTGTATTTTGAGCACCTGGACGGCTATTTGGCAAACACCCCGGCTGGCAATGCGGGTATGCTCCGCGCCTCCTATAACGCCGGGCGGGCCATTGATTTTACCTCCACCACGGCGGCTCACGCCATGTGCTACAACATCACCATGCACTGCCACACCAGCCACGGTCATTCCGTTGCCGCCGGGCTGGCAGAGATTTGGGACTATATGCGCACCCACAATGACCGGGTGAACGACCCCCGGGGTCGGGACTATGTGCTGGATAGCTTTGACCGAATCGGTATTCTGATGGGCGGTCAAAACGGTGCGGACGGTGTCGCCATCTTCCGTTCCCTTCTGGAGAGAATGGAATTACAGTCGCCTACTGCCACGCCGGATCAATGCGCCGCCTTTGCCAAAAAGGTGGACATCAACCGACTGGGCAACAACCCCACCAAGCTGACGGTAGAGGATGTGGAAGCCCTGTACCGTAAGATCCTGGTGCATAAGTAAAAGATAAAAGGCGCGTGGCTGGTGGAAATACACGCAATATAAAATCAAAGGACCGTACACTGTACGGTCCTTTTTACATTTACAAATTCTATTACAAATCAAATTTGGCGGCCTTTTCAAACCCGGTTTTCACATCCAGCAGGCAGTCGTAATTATACCAGGGAGCCTCCCGCTCGATCATTTGCAGCAATGCCGGGCAGATCTCGGCATCCAGGATCCACTTGGTAACTTCAAAATCCTCCCGAATATTCTTGGTGGGATAGCCGTTGAACATTAGGGAAAAATCCGTCAGCAGCAAAAACACACCCTGCTGGTAGCGCATCAGATCATTGGTTGGAATACCGATCAGCTTGGCGCTGGGCGCGTTGCCCATTAAAACCATATCCTGACGCTCTCGCTCCATTTGTCGAAGCATTTGGCGCAGCCCGGCGGCGCCGCTTTGCATCAGGCTCTTAATGTAATCCTCCCGACGGCGGAACACATACACCTTGTAATCCTCCAGCCAGGCATTAGCCGTAGCTAAGGACTCGGTATAATCCCCTTCGTCCCGAATTTTTACCGTATAAAGCGCCAACGGCGCCGGATAGACCTGCCGATTCTTCAGCGCAAAAGACAGAGAAACATACAGACTCTTGGTAAAATCCACAAAGGGCGACACATCCAGATAATGCTGGGAAAAAGCAAACAGCCGATACAGATTTTGCCGCGGATGCGGATCCATCACCTTCTCATAAAGGTGCATATAGCTGCCGTCCCGGCTGTAAAAGTCATACACAAAATCCGCCGTCACCTTGGCCACCGCATCCCCATTATCAAACAGGGCCTGCCGGTTGCGAAAAATGGTGGGGATCAGCGGTCGGGCACGATCGTCCACCCGCTCGCCGCGGTAGAAAATCTTTTCTTTGTTCTCCAAAAACGGTGCTTTCAGCTGCTGCTCAAATTCTTCCATTGTGTGCACCTCTCGGCGCACCAGGGAAAAATCCACATCCAAAGCGTCAATGACCTGCGCCTCCCACTCGGCAAACTTATCGTCTGCAAAGCGGGTGCGCAGGTCTTTTTCCGTTTGTTTCGCTTTTGTTATAAAGTGCATCATCAGTGGGTATTGTTGTTAATGGTCTTGTAGTCGATATATTGCTGACCGGCTTGCGGTGCCTTGCCGGTTTTAGCCTGGATCATCTCAGACACCGTCACAATTTGATAGCCCTTTTTCACCAGCGCCGGTACAATTTTCTCTACCGCGTCTGCGGTGGAGCCGTAAATATCGTGCATCAGGATAATGCTGCCGTCATAGGCACCGTGCTCTGCCCGACTGATAATTTGTGCCGGATTCCTGGATTTCCAGTCCTCCGTATCTACCGACCAGTAGGCAATGATCATGCCCTCTTTTTTGGCAGTGTTCTGCATGACACTGCTCATATTGCCGCCGGGGCAGCGGAATGCCGTGGGCCGCTTGCCGCAGGCCTTATATACGGCATCTGAGCACTTAACCACATCTGCCTCCGTCACCGCCTTGCCGTAGTGATCGTGATTGTAGGTGTGGTTGCCCAGCTCACAGCCAAGCTCCAACTCTCGCTTCAAATACTTCTTGGTGTTGTCATTGATCCGCGTACCCACCATAAAGAAGGTGGCGCGGGCACCGTACTTCTCCAACACATCTAAAATGCGGCCGGTGGAACCGTCAAAGGCCGGGCCGTCATCAAAGGTCAGGGCCACCATCGGCTTGTCCTTGTCAATATTCGCAGGCAGTTTCACCGTCTCCGCGATCTGTATGCTCTTAACCTCGCTCCAGGGGCCGTACTTGGTGCTGCTGCCCACAGCCATGCTGCCGCGCATACGCACATAGTAGGTGGCCTTCTCCGTCAGCTTCTCCAGCACTGCACTGTTTTGACCGGCCTTAAAGTCCATGGTCTGCGCACCATCTGCGCTGAAGTCCTTATCCTTTGCATACTGCAGCTGATAGCCCGCTGCTCCGGTATCCGTAGACCAGCGCAGGTTCATAGACCCCTCCGAAAGGGAGGACGCCTCCACCTTAGGTGCACCGGGCAAAGTGTATGCCGTCATCTCCGGGCTGAAATCGCCGGTATATTCCTGGTCTCTGTAAATCTTATATGCCCGCACCTTGTAGCGGTACACAGTGGCCGGCGTTAAATCCGTCAGCTGCACATGTGTGTTCTTTTTGCCCTCCACCGTCTTAACTTTATCAAAGGCCTTTTTATCGCTTACGGATTGAAAAATCTGATACCCATCGGCGCCCTTGACCCGGTGCCAACGCAGGGTGCAGTCCGTCTGCTGGCCTTCTTCGATGATTTCCAGCTTCTCCACATCCCCCACCGTCTTGGCCTGAACCACAGACACGGCGCCAAAGGTTGCGATTAAAATTGCCAAAACCAAAAACAGTGCCGTCACCCGCACTTTGTTTGCCATAACCAGACAACCTCCTCTCTTATAATCAAGTTGATTATATAGCACCCGACACAAAAAGGCAACAGAAATTTGTAACTAAATTGTCACTCTTTTTTTGCCTTTTCTTGTGCATTTTACCTTTGGTGTTTTTTGGCGTCAAAAGTCAGACAAAATTGCCGATTCGTCGCCCAATATTTTTTCCTTATTGACCGGTGCTTTCGTTCGTGTTAATATTATAATTATAATATTATAACTTATGCAAGGAGAAAGACGAACACCATGGAACAGATGCAGATTTTGCTGGCAATCCTGGTACTTCTGCCTTTTGTCAGCGCCCTGTTGCTGGCACTGTGCGGCAGCGACCGTATGCGCCGGCTTGTCGTCTATGGCAGCGCCGGCGTGCTGATGATCAGCGCCGTGGCCTTTGCCGTGTGTTTCTTCTCGGGGGAGAATTTGCAGCTGCGCTTTTTACAGAGCGGCGGGATCATTGACCATACCATGCTGGCGCTGGAGGCCGGCTTTGCGGTGCTGATCACCGTCCTTAGCATCAAGTACCGGCGCTACTATGTGGCGGTGCTGTCCATTGCCCAAACAGTGCTGACCTTTGTGTATGAACTGGGAGGCTATAAGCCTGCCGTACAGCCCTACAACCTGTTTGCAGACCAACTGACCGTGATTATGGTGCTGATCATCGCCGTTGTAGGCACACTCATCACAGTATATGCAGTCGGCTATATGCGCGATTACCATAACCATCATAAGGAATATACCGATCGGCGTCGCTTTTTCTTTGCCATGCTGTATGTATTCTTAGGTGCCATGTTTGGTCTGGTGCTGTCCAACAGTCTGTTATGGCTCTACTTTTTTTGGGAGATCACCAGCCTTGTGTCCTTCCTGCTGATCGGCTACACCCGCACCAAAGAGGCGGTGCAAAACAGCTTCCGTGCCCTGTGGATGAATCTGCTGGGCGGACTTGGATTTGCAGCAGCCATCTTTTGGGCAGGGGTGCGCTTTGGGATCACAGACCTGCAAAGCCTGATCCTGTGCGACGGCAAGCTGGTGGTGGCGCCGGTGATTTTGCTGGCCTTTGCTGCACTGACCAAGAGCGCACAAATGCCTTTCTCCCGTTGGCTGCTGGGAGCCATGGTGGCACCCACGCCCTCCTCTGCACTGTTGCACAGCGCCACGATGGTAAAGGCCGGTGTGTACCTGCTGATCCGCCTGGCGCCGGTGATGTACGGCACCTATGCCGGCTCTATGGTGAGCCTGGTCGGGGGCTTTACATTCCTGATCACTTCCATGCTGGCCATTACCGTCAGTGACGGCAAGGCTGTGCTGGCCTACTCTACCATCTCCAACCTGGGACTGATCGCCGCCTGTGCCGGTGTGGGCCGACAGGAGACGGTATGGGCCGCTGTTCTTTTGCTGATCTTCCACGCAGTATCCAAATCCCTGCTGTTTCAAACAGTGGGTGCCATTGAGAACGCCACCGGCAGCCGGGATATTGAGTCCATGCACGGACTGATTGCCCGGCACCCACGCCTGGCGCTGACCCTTTCCATCGGCATTGCCGGTATGTTTCTGGCGCCCTTTGGCATGCTCATCTCCAAGTGGGCGGCGCTAAAAGCCTTTGTGGACAGCGGCTCCATTATCCTGGTGCTGTTTATCTGCTTCGGCTCCGCCACCACTTTGTTTTACTGGACCAAATGGGTGGCCACCGTGCTTTCCTGGAACCGAAAGGACACCCGCCAAAGAAACACAACCTCCGGGGATCAGTGGACTTCTCTGCTCATTCACTCGGTACTAATGGTGCTGCTGTGCTTTGCATTCCCGGCAGTGTCTAAATTCGTGGTTACCCCGTACCTGGCCGGTGTGTACGGCCACGCCTCGGCGGTGCTGTCCAGCGACAATATTCTCATTATGATCATAATGCTGGTGCTGATCTTTGTGGTGCCTATGGTGACGATGATTCTGCTGCGCCGCTCTCACATTACCTTTGAAGACACATACCTTGCCGGCGTGAATACCGGCAAGCAGACTTATTTCTATGACGCCATGGGCGAGCCCAAGCACTCCTGGATCACCAACTGGTACTTGACCGACCTGTTCGGTGAGACCAAGCTGTGGAACCCCAGCGTGGTGCTCTCCACGGCAGCCATCTTGATTTATACCGTCATAGCGTTAGGAGGTGCGGTGCGATGAGCAATGCTGCTGTTGCCGCCATCAGTGTGGCGCTGTATATTCTGCTGGCACCGGGCGTGGGCGGTCTGCTGCAAGGTGTGGACCGCAAAGCCACCGCCCGTATGCAAGGGCGCCAAGGTCCGCCGCTGCTCCAGTCCTTCTACGATGTGGGCAAGTTGCTGGGCAAAGAAACCAAGTATATGAACCACATTCAGATCGTCTGCCATGTAAGCTTCTTGATTTTCGTTATTTTTACCGGCGCGCTGTTTTTCGGCGGCGGAGATCTGCTGCTGATCTTCTTTGCCCTGACCACCGCCAACCTGTGTCTGATCCTGGCGGCCACCACCTGTAACAGCCCCTATGCGGCGATGGGTGCCAATCGGGAGATGCTGCAAACCATGGCCTATGAGCCTATGGTGCTGCTCACCGCCGTTGGCTTTTATCTGGCCACCGGCAGCTTTAAGGTCAGCGACATTGTGCGGTCAAGCGGCCTGCCGCCGATTGTGTACCTGCCCGGTGTGTTTTGCGGGTTTCTGTTCATTCTCACCATCAAGCTGCGCAAGCACCCCTTTGACCTGTCCACCAGCCACCACGCCCATCAAGAGATGGTCAAGGGGCTGACCACCGAATTTAACGGCGTAACCCTCCTGATTGTGGAGGTGAGCCACTGGTATGAGAACGTATTTTTAATGGGCATCATCGCCCTGTTTTTCATCAACGGCAAGCCCTGGAGCTATGCGCTGGCAGCGGTGGCCGTGGTGCTGTCTTACTTTTTGGAGATCCTCATTGACAACACCAACGCCCGCCTCAAGTGGCAGCGTATGTTCAAAACCACTTGGGCGGTGACCATGATCATCGGGGTCATCAACATCTTTGTTTTACAAGTGCTAAAGGGGGTATAAGTATGCCGAATGTAACCAAATCTCCGTGGATTATGCACTACGATGGCACCTCCTGCAACGGCTGCGACATTGAGGTGCTGGCCTGTTTGACCCCCCTCTATGATGTAGAGCGGTTTGGGGTTATCAACACCGGCAACCCCAAGCACGCGGATATTTTGCTGATCACCGGCTCCGTCAACCACCAAAACGCGCCGGTCGTGCGCCAGATCTACGAGCAGATGAACGAACCAAAGGTGGTGTGCGCCATTGGGGTGTGCGCCTGCAACGGCGGCGTGTTCAAGGACTGCTACAATGTGCTGGGCGGGGTGGACAAAGTGATCCCCGTAGATATTTATGTGCCCGGGTGCGCCGCGCGGCCGGAGAGTATTATTGACGGCGTGGTACAATCCCTGGCACTGCTGCAAGAAAAAAGCGAACGCCGAAAGGAGGCCGCAGAATGAACCCAAGCTACACCATTGAAGATGTGGACATCAAGACCCTGTACCGGATGATGCTGGAGCACCTGCGCGCCGGCTTTCGGCTGGTACAGATCGGCGCCACTGGAAGAGAAGATGGCACGGAACTGATCTATTCCGTTGCCAAGGACTACCAAATGGACAACTTTCGGGTATTTGTGGAGTCAGGTGAGATCATCAACTCCATCTCGGATATTTTTCCCTCTGCGGCGCTGTTTGAGAACGAGATTGCCGAGCTGTTCGGGGTGGATATTGACTGTATTAACCTGGACTTCCATGGCAAATTTTACCGAATAGACAAAGAAACGCCTTTTTGCAAGGCCCCTATGGGTGAGAACGTAACCATCGTGAAAAAAACGGAGGGAGGTGCAGAGAATGGCTAATCGCACCATCGTGCCCTTTGGCCCTCAGCACCCGGTGCTGCCGGAGCCTATTCATCTGGATTTAGTCCTGGAGGACGAAAAGGTAGTTGAGGCCATCCCCTCCATCGGCTTTGTCCATCGGGGACTGGAAGAACTGGCCGGTCGTCGGGACTTCCATGACTATCAATATGTGGTAGAGCGCATTTGCGGCATTTGCTCCTTTAAGCACGGCATGGCCTATTGCGAGACCCTGGAGCAGATCTTTGGCGCAGAAGTGCCGCCCAGAGCCAAATATCTGCGCACCATTTGGGGCGAAATGAGCCGGGTCCACTCCCACCTGCTGTGGCTGGGTCTCTTGGCAGATGCCTTTGGCTTTGACGCCCTGTTTATGCAGTGCTGGCGTATGCGGGAAAAAGTGCTGGATATGTTTGAGGCCTCCACCGGCGGGCGAGTGATCTTTAGCGTCAACACCATCGGCGGCGTGCTGAAAGATATGGACAGCGATATGCTCAAAAGCTTTGTTGCCATCTTTGACGATATGGAAAAAGAACTGCACAGCCTTGCCCATGTTTTTTTGAACGATTACAGTGTGCAAAGCCGCCTGCGGGGCGTGGGCGTGCTCACCAAGGAGCAGGCACTGCTGTACGGCGCCGTAGGGCCCATGGCCCGTGCCTCCGGCATAGAGATCGACACCCGCAAGCTGGGGTATGAAGCCTACGGCGATGCGGAATTTGATATCATCACCAGCACCGACTGCGACGGCTACGCCCGCTGCCGGGTACGCATTGGCGAGCTGTTCCAGTCCATTGGTATTATCCGCCAGCTGGCAGCCAAGGTGCCCGACTCCGAGCTGACCGTGCCCATCAAGGGGATGCCCAAGGGCGAGGCCATTGTGCGGGTGGAGCAGCCGCGGGGCGAGGCGTTCTATTATACGAAAGCCAACGGCACCAAGTTTTTGGAGCGCTTTCGTGTGCGCACCCCTACCTTTACCAATTTGTATGCACTCCTGCACATTTTGCCCGGCAGCGAGCTGGCAGATGTGCCGTTGCAGATCCTAACCATTGACCCGTGCATCAGCTGCACGGAGCGGTAAGGAGGTTCCTATGGCATTTATGGATTTTACACGCACGGCGCTGAAGAACCTGTTTTCCAAGCCTGCCACCCGGCAGTACCCGCAGGTGCCCCGGGAATATCCGGCACGCAGCCGCGGCCATGTGGAAATTGATATGGAAGCCTGCATTCTCTGCGGCCTGTGCAGCCGCAAGTGCCCCTCCGGTGCCATTACCGTGAACCGGGCTGCCGGTACTTGGAGCATTGACCGTATGGGCTGCGTGCAGTGCGCAGACTGTACCACCGGCTGCCCCAAGCACTGCCTGACCATGCAGCCGGGCTACACCCCGCCGGGGCCGAAAAAGCTGGTGGATGTGTACCAAAAGCCCCAGCCGGAGCAGAAAGAAGAAGCGGCACCCCAAGGCGGCAAGATCGTCAACGATATGGAGAAGTGCATTCTCTGCGGCCTGTGTGCCCGCAAGTGCCCCCAGGAGGCTATCACCGTGGACCGGAAAGGAAGTCGCACCTGGGCCATTGACCGCAGCGCCTGCGTGCAGTGCGGCGCATGTATGGATGCGTGCCTCAAGTTTCACGCCCTCTCCTTTGCCCCGGACGACGGCGCTGCCGGCACGGAAACCTATACCAAACCCGTATGATCACGAAAGAATATATCTTTAGCGGCATTGTGCAGGGTATGGGCTTTCGCCCCACCGCCCTGCGACTGGCTACGGAACTGGGAATCACCGGCACGGTGTGCAACACCGGCGGCCGGGTGACCCTCACCGCCACCGGAGAGGGCGCGGCGCTCACTGCCTTCGCAAAGCGGCTGTGCCGCGCCTTTTCCATCTACCAATATGAAGTGAATGAATTGCCGTTCCAGCCATTTCCGGGCTTTACCATCACCCACAGCCGTGGTGCCCGGGGTCTGCCTTTTCTGCCCCCGGACCTGGCCACCTGTCCGGACTGCGGGCGGGAGTTGCTGGATCCGAAGAACCGGCGCTATCGGCACCCATTCATCACCTGTATTCACTGCGGACCGCGGTACACGGTTATGGAGGCCCTGCCTTATGACCGGGAACGCACGGTGATGGGGCGCTTTCCCCTTTGCCCGGACTGCCGGGCGGAGTACACCACCCCCGCAGACCGGCGCTGCCACGCCCAAACCATTGCCTGCCCCCACTGTGGACCGCAGCTAACCATGGACATAGAGACAGCTGCCCAACTGCTGCGGCAGGGAGAAGTGATAGCCGTCAAAGGCATTGGCGGCTATCACCTGTGCGCCAACGCTGCAAATCCGCCAGCCGTGGCAAAAATACGACAAATCAAACACCGGGGGCAAAAGCCCTTTGCGGTGCTGTTTCGCAATATAGAAGAAGTGCGGCAGTATTGCCGGGTGAGCCAGGCAGAGGAGAAACTGCTGCTGTCTGCTGCCCGACCCATTGTGCTGCTGCATAGCAAGCGACCGCTGCCCACAGAGATCACCTGCGGCAGTGACCGGGTGGGGGCGTTCCTGCCCTGCAATCCGCTGCAAATTCTGCTGCTGGAGGCGATCTCGCCCCTGGTGGCCACCAGTGCCAACATCAGCGGCGCGCCTATGTGCACAGACGATACAGCCGTGCAGCAGTTCGGCGTGCCGGTGCTGGGTCACGATCGTCCAATTCTGACCCCTATTGACGACTCTGTACTGCAAGTGACAGAGGGCAATCCTGCCTTTATGCGCCGGGCGCGGGGCTATGTGCCTTTGGCCGTTGAACTGCCCTTTGCCGCCAAACAGACCACCCTGTGCCTGGGCGGTGATCTAAAAGCCACCTTCGGCTACCACGCCGGGCGCTATGTGTTTCTGTCCCAACCCTTTGGCGACCTGGAGCACCCGGACTGCCTGGCTGCCTACCAAGAAAATATAGAGCGCTTCGCCGCCCTTCACGGCTTTACGACAGAAAAAGTGGTAGCAGACCTGCACCCGGGCTATACCGCCCGCCGGTTTTATACGCCGGATATGCAGGTGCAGCACCATATTGCCCACGCTGCCGCCGTATTGGCGGAGCACCAACTGACCGAACCGGCTCTGTGCTTTGCCCTGGACGGCACCGGCTACGGCACCAACGGCCAAATTTGGGGCAGCGAGGTATTTGACTTTGACGGTGGGCGCTTTACCCACCTGGGGCATCTGCCGCCCTTTACCTGTCCCCCCGGAGACAGCGTGGCAACGGACGCCCGACTGTGCCTTAGCTGCTATCTAGGCACCCAACCGCTGGTGAACCAAGCGAAAGACGCCGGCGTACCCCTACTGCAAAACAGCAGCGCAGGGCGCCTGTTTGACGCTGCGGCTGCCGCCCTGGGGCTGTGCGATACCAACACCTATGAGGGGCAATGCGCCGCCACGGTAGAGCAAGCGGCTCGCCGGGCAAGCGGCGCTTATCCCTTTGACCCGGGCTGCACCCCGCGGGAGCTGCTGGAGGAAATGCAGTGCCAAAGGGCAGATGTGCCCGCCCTGGCACTGGGGCTGCACCACTGGCTGGCCCGATGGATCCTGAACCAAGCCCAAGCCTACCGACGCAGCACTGTGGTGCTCTCCGGCGGCTGCTTTACCAACCAAATTTTGACCCGCTGCACGGCAGATCTGCTGCGGCGCAACGGCTACACTGTTTATACCGCCTGCAAGGTGTCCCCCGGTGACGGAGCATTGGCACTGGGACAGGCATATATATCGGCACTGGAGGAATGACTATGTGCGTTGCCGCTCCCGGCAAAATTTTATCCATCAACGGCACCACCGCCACGGTAGCATACAGCGGCAACCGGGTGCCTGCCAACCTGGGCGTTGTCAAAGCCCAAGTGGGCGACTGGGTGCTGGTGCACGCCGGGCTGGTGATCCAGGTGCTCAGCGAAAGCCAAGCCCAGGAGATAAACAACCTGTTAGCAGAACTGGAGACCCTGCAATGAACCTGCTGAACATTCGCCGGGCGCTGGTCGACTACCACGGTCCGCCCCTGACTTTTATGGAAATTTGCGGCACCCACACTGCCGCCATCAGTGAGAACGGCATACCCGCCATTTTGTCGCCCCATATTCACCTGATCAGCGGTCCGGGCTGCCCGGTGTGCGTCAGCGTATCAGCCTATATTGACCGGCTGTGCGACTTGGCCATGGAACCGGGTATGTGTGTGTGCACCTTTGGCGATCTGCTGCGGGTGCCGGGCAGTACCCGGGCGTTAGAGCAGTGCGTGGCTGTCGGCGGGCGGGTGCAAATGGTCTATTCTCCGCTGGAAGTGCTGTCTCTTGCCAAGGCGGAACCGGGCACCCGGTTTGTGTTTGCCGCCGTGGGATTTGAGACCACCGCCCCGGTGTATGCGGTGCTGGCAGACACCATTATAAAAGAACAGATTCCCAATGTGCAGCTGCTGACGGCGCTAAAGACCATGCCCCCGGCGGTGCGTGCCCTATGCAAAGGCGAAACGAAGATTGACGGTTTCCTGGCTCCCGGCCATGTGGCGGTCATCACCGGCGAGGGCCCCTGGCATCAACTGGCTGCGGCGCAAGGTCTGCCCTTTGTAATCAGCGGGTTTACCGGAGAGGAGTTACTATGCAGCCTGTACGCGCTGGTTCGCTTAGCCGGGCAAGGTGTGTGCAAAAACCTCTACCCTACCGCCGTTCGACCGGAGGGCAACCCTGCGGCCCGAGCGCTGGTGGACCAATACTTTGAGCCTACGGACGCCGCCTGGCGAGGGCTGGGCATTTTGCCCGGCTCCGGACTGGTGCTGCGCCCCCAGTACCAACATTTAGACGCCGGCAGTGCCCAACTGACCACAGACGCGGCGGCCCAAAGCGGCTGTCGGTGCGCGCAAGTGATCACCGGTGCAATCCCCCCAACGGCCTGTTCCCTGTTTGGCACGGCCTGTACCCCCGGCACCCCGCGGGGCGCCTGTATGGTGTCCGGTGAGGGCAGCTGCCACAACGCATATCTTAATCACAGGATGTAACCTATTATGAACATTGCTATTTTTGACTCCGGTATCGGCGGCCTGTCCGTTCTCTACCAGGCAAGGCGTATGCTGCCGGAGGCCCATTTTTTGTACTATGCCGATGAGGATCATGTGCCTTATGGCGAAAAAACCAGAGAACAAATTTTAACTTACACAGATGAAGCGGTGCGCTTTCTCTTGGACCGGGGAGCGGACGCCATTGTGCTGGCGTGCAACACTGCCACCAGCGTGGCGGCAGCCACCCTGCGGGATCGCTACCCACTGCCCATCATCGGCATGGAGCCGGCGGTCAAGCTGGCGCTAAATCAAGACGATACCCACCGGGTACTGGTAGCAGCCACGCCCATCACCATTCGAGGCAACAAGCTGAAATGCTTGGTAGAGCACTATGACGGCCACCACTTGGTGGATCTGCTGCCTCTGCCCGGACTGGTGCGCTTTGCAGAAAAAGGCATTTACTCCGGCGCCCAGGTACACGCTTATTTAAGCGAGCAACTGGCCGAATTTAACTTGGAAGATTACGCCGCCTTTGTGCTGGGATGCACCCATTTTAATCTGTTTAAGCAGGAACTGCGCACCTTGCTGCCGCCCCAAATGCACTTTGTAGACGGCAACGCCGGCACCGTGCGCCAGCTGATCCGCAGAACGGTTGACCTGCCTGCCACTCATGCGAGCGCCCCGGGAGTCACCTACTTTGCCTCCGGGCGGCCGATCACCGACCCGGCACAACTGCAATTTATTCAAAATGTGCTGGCGCATTTAGAGAAGATGTATCCCATAGAATAAAAGGAGCCGTTATGGAAATTACCCTTGCCCACGGCAGTGGCGGCGCAGCCACCGGAGAACTGATTCGCACCGTGTTTGCCAAGGCTTTTGACAATCCCATTCTGCGCCAAATGGATGACAGCGCCGTGGTGCCCGGCAGCGGGCAGCTGGCTGTTACCACAGACAGCTTTGTGGTGCAGCCCTTGTTTTTCCCCGGCGGCGACATTGGACGCCTGGCGGTGTGCGGCACAGTCAATGACCTGCTGATGCGTGGTGCCACGCCCAAGTACCTGACCGCCGGTTTTATTTTGGAGACCGGATGCACCACTCAGGACCTGAGCCGCATTGCCCGGTCTATGGCAGCCACCGCCGACGAAGCCGGTGTGACCATCGTTGCCGGCGACACCAAGGTGGTAGAGGGCAGCGGCAATATTTATATCAACACGGCCGGCGTGGGCTTTTTGCCCACCGACACACACATTGCCGCCACTGCGTTACAGCCGGGAGACGCTCTGCTGGTCAGCGGCGCCATGGGCGACCACCACGCAGCCATTCTCTCTGCCCGCATGGGCATGGACAATACCGTTCAATCCGACTGCGCCCCTCTGGGCAATATGGTTGCTGCCCTGCTGCAAGGGGGCGTTGAAGTGCACACCTTGCGGGACATTACCCGGGGCGGCCTGGGCACCGTACTGTGCGAGCTGGCAGAGGCGGCAAACCGCGGCATAGAGATCGACGAAACGGCGATCCCGGTGCACGAGGATGTGCGTGCCTTTGCCCACATCTTAGGACTGGAGCTGCTGCACATGGGCAACGAGGGCAAGCTGCTGGCTGCCGTACCTGCCCACCAGGCGGATCGAGCGCTGGAGCTGCTGCGCGCCAGTCGCTACGGTGCAGAGGCCGCCGTCATCGGCACCGTAACGGATGGAGAGGGCGTGGTGGCACTGACTCCCATTGGCGGCAAGCGCCGGGTCAGCGTGCTGTACGGCGAAGGTTTGCCCAGAATTTGCTGATTTTGATTTTTTAAAGGAGCTTTTTATGATCTTGTACTACACCGGCACCGGCAACAGCCGCTATGCGGCGGAACTGCTGGGGCACCGGCTGAACGACACGGTTCGGGACTGCACCCCCTTTATGCAAGGCGGCACCACACCCCGGTTCCATTCCGTAACTCCATGGGTATTTGTTTGCCCCACCTATGCCTGGCAGATCCCCCATATTTTTGCGGATTTTCTGACCCGATGCCATTTTTCCGGCAGCAGGCAGGCATACTTTGTGATGACCTGCGGCGGTGAAATACACAACGCCCCGGAGACAAACCGGAAGCTCTGCACCCGACTGGGGCTGGACTATATGGGCACAGCAGAGATCGTTATGCCGGAAAATTACATTGCCCTGTTTTCCACCCCAAACTCGGCGGAAGAAGTGAACCACATTCTTGCCGCTGCGGTGCCTGCACTGGAGCACACCGCTGCTGCCATAGAAAGCGGCTGTCCGGTAACGGAACCGAAACCCACGGTGTTTGGCAAGTTTATGACCTATATCGTCAACCCGATTTTTTACGCCACCTGTGTCCATGACCGGGCGTTTACGGTGGACGACAGCTGCATCGGCTGCGGCAAGTGTGCCACCCTGTGCCCCATGAACAACATTGAACTGCAAGGCGGCAAGCCTCGGTGGAACGGCCACTGCACCCACTGTATGGCCTGCATCAGCTATTGCCCCAAGGCAGCCATCGCCTACGGCAAAAAAAGCCGCACCCGCCGGATCTACACCTGCCCGCCCTATCGGCCGGCAGACCGATAATCACAATTTTCAAATCAACCACCGCAAAACAACAGAATGAAGAATGCTCTTCTTAAGTTGCTTGCTATGTCTCTCTCTGTTTTTTCTTTATCCCCTGTCGTTCATGCAGAATATGAAAAGACAAATGGCTGATATAAAATTATCATGGTAAGAAACAAATCATTTAAAGCAAATAAAAAATCGCCACCCAAAAAGGTGGCGATTTCTCATTTGCAAAGCGCTTTGCACATATAGGAGTTTCAATCAATCATAATACTTGTCCAGTTCCGCATCGCAGGCAGGGTATTTTTTGATTTGCGGATGGTCGTAAACCTTGCCGCGAGCCACCACCATATATGGCTGCTCCAGGGCACGGAAGTCTGCCAGCGGGTCGCTGTTTGCGATGAGCAAGTCGGCGCACTTGCCCACCTCTACGCTGCCGGTCACATCCCCAAGACCCAGAATACGAGCGTTGTTTAATGTGGCAGTATAGAGCGCAAACTCCGGTGTAACGCCCACTTCCTTTTGGAAATAATGCAGCTCCCGCCACATATTGTAATGAGTGGTGTACGGGCAGCCGGTATCTGTGCCCATACCTACCGGCACGCCGTCTGCCAACGC
Source organism: Oscillospiraceae bacterium (assembly GCA_025757685.1). Classification (NCBI taxonomy): domain Bacteria; kingdom Bacillati; phylum Bacillota; class Clostridia; order Eubacteriales; family Oscillospiraceae; species Oscillospiraceae bacterium. Next base: position 1,325,062 of record CP107220.1, read on the forward strand.
AGCCTTTGCGCCCAGGATCATATTGTTATACACCAAATTGGAATTGTACTGCACCGCCTCGGTAATGCCCAGAGTCTCTCTTTGGAACTTGGCCATGGGCAGTGCCGGAGACAGGGTGCACACCAACACCGCGCCGCTTTTATGGAAGGCAGCCAGCTCCGTCTCTGACAAAGTAGAGCCATGCTCAATGGAGTCCACACCGTTAAGCACCGCTGTGCGTACCCCCTCCGGGCTTTGCACATGGGCAGCCACCTTCAGACCATAGCTGTGGGCGCGATCGCAGCAAGCCTTGATCATATCCGCCTGCATCATCAGCCGACCCGGCTCGCCTTTCACCTTGGCGTCCATCACGCCGCCGGTGATCATCAACTTAATCAGATCCACATTTTGGCCGTGAAGCTGATCCACCATGCGCACTGCGTCCTCCACCGTCTCAGCCGGGTGGGTCACGGAGCCTACCATATGGCCGTGGGGCACACCGATGGCATAGTTGGCTGCTAAGATCCGCGGACCGTCCAGCTTGCCCGCATGGATCCGATCCCGCAGCCGGGTGTCCAAATTATCCAGACCGCCCACCGCGCGCACCGTGGTCACACCGGACAGCAGGCCCTGCATGGCATAGGCGTGGCACATGCGCAGCACCAGCGCCCGGGACAAACCGGAGGACAAGGCGATTTTGGTTAGTCGATTGGTGTTCATGGGCTTGTTCCGGGGCTTGCCCCCCGCAGGCAAGTGCACATGTAGATTGATCAGACCGGGCATCAAATACTTGCCGGTCAGATCCACCACCCGGTCCCCCTTATTGGGTGTGATCTTGCCGATCTGTACAATTCTGTCATTTTCTATTGCCACATCCGTGCCGGGGCGGGGCGTCATTTGCTCCGTACCGTCCAGCAGCGTACAATTTTGAAATACCGTTCGCATAAGGCTCCCCCTCCTTTGTTTTGATACTCTCATTATACCGAACCGACAACCAAAAGGCAACCGACCCTTTGTGGCCCTTTTGTTGCATAAAAAGCAATTTGCCGCTTTTGTCGCGTAAAGGAAAGCGCCGCGTGCTGCATAAAAACAAAAACACCTGTGTATCCAGTGATACACAGGTGCAATTTTTATCCTGTTATTGCGCCGCTTTGGCGGTCATGGCCTGTTGATAAAAAGCAAGCGCTTTATCAATGGCTGCCGTGCCTGCCGGTTCAAAGGGCTGTAACACGCTGAACACATGGGGCAGCGACTGGTTATACTCCGCCTTGGCGTAGTCCTTGATCTCTGCCTGCACCCCATGGGCTTGCAGCACTTCGTACAATCGATGGGTCTGTTTGTTAGCCAGAGTGTCGCCGCTGCTGGTGATCAAATACGTAGGCGGCAGTGCCTGGGCATAGTCAATGATTTGGTCAAAATCCATGTACGGATAAGTGGCTTTGTCTTTGTAATCCGTGCCCCACATGGGCTTGGTGTACAGGCTAAACAGCCCGCCGTCCCGCATAAAGGCCACCGGCGAGGTAAGCAGCAGCGCCGTCAGCTCCATTTGCGGATCCACGGTGTCAAAGGTTTTGCGCAGCTGGGCACTTTGCATCAGCACCGCGCTGTATGCCGCCAGCTGCCCGCCGGCAGAGTCGCCAGTAAGCATAATATTTTGCATATCGCAAGGATATTGGCTGCCGTGGTCACGAATCCAGCGCAGCGCCCGGGCCACATCCTGCAACTGCTGGTTCACCGTCACATCCGGCACCAGTCGGTAGTTAATATTAAAAACCACATACCCCCGATCCGCCAGAGCGGCGCAGTAGTGGTGGTTCAGCCCCTTTTCCGCATACATCCAGCCGCCGCCGTGAATGTCAATGATTACCGGCAGCTTAGCACCGGGCTGTGTATCCGCCGGGTACAGCACATCTAATGTATGGTACAGATTGCCGTCCTCTATATAGGCCAGATCGTTCACTTCCGTCACCGTAGGCGGATTCTGGGCCGCGTGCTTGGCTTTGTCGCCCCCATCGCAGTAGCGCCACACCATCTGCATAATCTTCACCACCGGATTGCGCAGCAGCCCCTTGCCGCTGCCGTCGGCGTACTCCACGGTGTCTGAGGAGACCATACCGCCAATGTAAATCACATCGTCCGCCGTGTCCTTGCGGGGCAAAGTGCTCAGTTCAATAAACGCAATAGCCACCACAATCACCGCCAGCAAAACGCCGATCACCACAGCCCATACCTTCTTTCTGCTCTTTTTCCCCTTCGCCGCACCGGTCTGCGCCTGCACAGCCTTTTCCTTTGTTTCCATACCCATTCCCCCTAAAATATCTATCCGCATTATACTCCATCCTGCCAATCCTGTCAATTTGTAGCAACGCTGCCAAAAGTCTCTATTTATACTGCCATATTTTTTATTTCTACCCTGTACAACAAAAAGAGCAGACATAACTGCCCGCTCTTTTTGTTGGTGCATTGTATTTTATCAGTCAAAGCTTACTGCTTATTTCTTGGTGGTCACACTCTTCGCCTTACTCCACCCGGAACAGAGCTTTACATTTTTGCCATTGATTTTCACATTCTTATAGGTGCGTACCCGCACATAATATTTCTTCTTGGCGGACAGTTTACTTACCGACTTAGAAGTGGTCTTATTCTTGCCTACCGTTACGGTCTTATTGCCCTTTTTGAAGTTAGAAGATGTGCTATACTGCACTTCATAGCCTTTAGTCTGGGTAGTCTGCTTTTTCCAGGTGACCTTAAAGCCTTTCTTGGCCGCCGTGACCTTGGACACACTGGTGCCCTTGGGATTGATGGTAAAGGTTTTGGACATGGAGCCAAATCTGGCGTACTCTTTCTTAAACTTCACCTTAACTGTGTACTTGCCTACATTCTTGCAACCGCCGGAATAAGTCACATTATAGTACGCGCTGGAAATTTTCTTCCCGTTGCTATCCTTCACGGTAACAGACGGCTTTTTCACCTTACCGTCATAGGTATAAGAGGTAGCCGACAGGGTCAGCGTCTTGGGCTTATAGAAATATGAAGATGTGGAATGAGAGCATACCCGGCAATTATAGTATGCAGAGGTGTAATCGCTGTATTTATAAGTTTTCACTTCATAATCGTGGCTGTGTTTGTAGACCTTAATGGTTGCAGGGACTGTATGGTAAGCGTAGCCCTGCACCTCTGTTTTCATGGTCTTTTCCACATCGTAATCATCATAGGCTGCATAGGCCACAATATAGTAGGTCTTGCCCTTTTGAAGATATGCCGCGCCACGGGCCGTATTTCTGTACACATTATAGGTGGAAGATGCAATGGACGCCTCTTTTGAGGTATGGATATTGTATTCATAACTTCCATTTGAAACAGAATAATACTTGTTGTCCTTTATGCTCTCTGCATCACTGTAAGCGAACTGTACCGTCATGTGCTGGTTCCGCTCGGCAATATAAATGGAAGCCTCATAGTACCCATTTGATGTGGGAATAAACTTTAGCACCTTGTTCGGCTCATACACATTGAACAGTTCCGTTCGCTCTGGATTGGTATAAACGCCGTTCTTAAAGCTCACGCGGTAGCTTTGATTGAGTTTTAATTCCGGTGCAGTCTGCAAGGCATCTTCCTTTTCCTCCTGGCAAACCGGAAACGCGGAATAATTGGCAGCCTGCGCAATCATGGTGGTTCCCATCAAACTGGTAATCACCAGAATAATCGCAAGAACGGTTGACATCATCCTTTTCATCATTAGAATCACCTTTTCTTTCCATTATTACTTTCAATCTCATCAACTTTAATGTTTTATTCACATTACAGATAATGTACGGCTAACCACTGATTTGATTCAACTTCTCGTATGAAAATTTCATTGTTCCTAAATGCAAGGCTGTTGGGCTGCAATAGACCGTGCGTGACTGTCCAATTCTTTTGTTCAAAATCTTCTGCGTTCAGGATTTCAAAATGCGCCTTATCATAGTGACCAGTGGCTGCAAACACCTTATCTTGATAAATCATCATTGACCATATTGGAGTATCACTGTGAATGGTATGCCATTCTTGCATTTTTCCACTTTCCAAATCAATTTTGTACACCATCCAAGTACCTTCTTCACCTCTCCATTGATCCTGGATACAATAAAGAACATTACCGCTAATTGATTGCACGATCTTATTTTCCATATCTATATTCATCTTATCAATCTTTTTGGTACTCAAATTGCATTTGTACAAAACATGGTTAGCACTGGATGTATCATCTATATAGTCAATACCTTCAAAATACAAATCATTTTTATAGGTATAAAATGACAAATGGTCCATATTTTGTTTTTGAATATCTGATACCTGACCATTATTCGCGTCAAAAATACATAAACGAGCCGTTCCGCCTAAAGCATCCCCAATACCCGTATATAATAGAATTTGCTTATTCGGTAAGGGAATAAGTTCTGTATAGTAGACGGACCAATCATCATCGGCATAGTCTAATCGGTATTCTGTTTTGTTATCGCTTCCATCAAAATTAGCACTATATATAACTCCACATTTGCAATAATAAATTCGCTTATTTACAAAGACGAAACTGCCTGAGCACGAATCAATTTCCGTTTCATGTCCATTAAGAGCATGAACGACCAAGTCATATCCCGCTTCATCATTTACATTTTCAGCTGGATCAAGATAAGCATAATACATGCCATCATCAGTATAATCCAGTCTGGCATTCTGTGCATTCCACTGGCGTTTTTGCAGGTCATCATCTGCGCTGGTATCAATCTGCAAAGCCTCGTCCTGGGAGACGGTTTTGCCGCTTTGCAAAAGGCCTGCGTCCCGGATCTCTTGCTGATTATTGGCTATGTTCTCCTCCATCTCTGCAAAATTATCAAAATGTTTGCTTTGGATAGCCAAATAATACAGTGAAAGGACCGTGTTAATGGTCTTAATTCTGTTCTTATAATATGTAGCCGACATATCGTATTTTGCTGCCAATTTGTTGGCAGCATCAAAAGTCTGCTTGCAAGCAATCAGGTAGAAAATGGCAGCCTGGCGATAGTTTTCCGTCTGGGGTTCGTTGGTGTGGCGGAGTGTATTGTCTAAATCGTTAAAGTCATTAAACAGCATGGTCCGAACCGCTAAATCCAACATAATGGAATAATTGGCATCTGACGCAATATCACACCCGGCTGCTCGGCAAACCTTGGTGATCACATCCATGGTTGTGGTTACAATCGCCAGCTGTGAAAGCACCACATCGGAAGCCGCCTTTTTCAGCGCCGTTTTCACCGCATCGTCTGCGCCGTATTTGATCAGCTGCTGTCCCACCTGGCCCATAATATTGGAGACGGTGCTGCCGCCATATCTGGACTTGACCTTAAGCAAAGCCACACGGAATGGAAAATCCGTATCAGACTTCAACTGGCGATCACCAAACTGCGCCAGCATATTCTGATTGTCTTCACACATACTGCCCAGCTTTAGATAATAATCCGCAAACTGCGTAATCTTGGACAAATCGGAAAATGCGGTGTTCCAGTCGCTGGCATCTTTCCAAAGCAGCGATGCGCTCAAATTGTCCTCTTTCAGCGGCTGCGTCACATCCGTTATGATAGAAGTCAAATCCGCCAGCTTTTTGGACGTATCGTGCACATCTTTATTTAGCCCGGCTACGGTGCTAAACCGATTGATCAGATCATCGCCGGAGGTCAGCGCATCCATGTACGCCTGATTGTCCGTAACGCATTTGTCCAAAAAGCTCTCATACTCTTTGATGTCGCCGGTATGGAAAATAAAGTCCAGCTTAGATATCCGGCGTTCAAATACGGTAGAGCCGAAATAGCCCAATATGCCGGAGAGCTTGAATAGCATTTCACTACCATCAAAAATATCGTCCACAATATTGCCAACATCGTAACGCAGCAAATCCGATTTACTCTGAATTTTGCTCATGGCATATTCTGCGTCTACCAAGCTGTAACCGCTGTTGACCACCCGCATTACATCGTCTTTAATGGTCAAACTGCATTTTAAGTAAGCCGCCATTTGATCGAGAGGCAAAAATGTGGTTTGGCCAAAGGTATAAACACCATGAAGAGTATATTCTTTGGACGAAAACGGGTTCATATATACCGTGGCTTTTTGGCTGTCCGGGTTGATCTCTACCCTACCGAACTTACTGTTTGCCTCTTGCCCTCTGCGCACAAAAGCGTGGGTATCGCCGTTATAATAAAACAGCGTGTACTTGGCCAAGAAATTGGTAGAAACATACAGCTCCTGCCCAACGACATACGCCGCTTCCCGGCTCTCTGTTTTGCTGCCGTTTTCACTTACGCTCTCCACCTGGAAAGAAAGGAACCGACTCTCCGCCGCACTGACCGGCAGACTGCCCAGTAGCATCACCAGAGATAACACCACCGCCAACACCCGGGCAGAGAGCGTTTTGCACCTTTGTTTCATCATTTGAGTGCCTCCGTCAGGGCCTGCATCGCATCTGTGTACGCATAGCCCAGCATCGCATTTGCAAATGCGTCATTAAACTGTACATGGTACTCTCCGGCATCGTCCACGATCACATCTAATGTTTGGGTTGTGGTCTTGGGTGTGGCCGTCTCGATCATTTTGCAGATCGCCTGGTCCATATCCGAATCGCTAGCCGACTTTTTCGTCTTCTGTGCCTGGTACTTTTTCAAATCTCCGCTGATATCCGGTGAAGTGACCTGCACAGTCACTGTATAATAGCCGTTTTGCTGCTTTTCTGCACCGGTGCAGGTCAAGCTGGCTTGCTTGTCCAGCGCATCCAAAAAATCCGGCTGCTTATCCGTAACCGCCGCCTGCCACTGGGTGGTGATCTGTGTTTCAAATTTCTTTAACCGATCGGAACGCGCCTTCATGGTAATGCCCACAATGCCGCCGATCAAAAGTGCCGCTGCCAACACGCCGGCAATCACGATCACCACTACTTTTTGTTTCTTTTGCTGCTCGGCATCTGCCGTCTTTGTACTTTTGGCCGGCACAGCGGCCGCGCGCTGCGCACCGGTCTGCTTAGCCGCCTGCACCTGCGCCGAGGTAAACGGATGACCGCAGTGCACACAATTCGGCAGTCCGTCCGGCGTTTCCTTACCGCAATACGCACATTTCATGTCTTACTCCTTTGTTCAGTAAAAGTGCTTAAAAAGAGGATAGCAAATCATCACTGGATACATACCATTTTCCGTTTTCTTTGACCATTTCAATTGTATCATCTTCCGGATCCATTTCATCACTATACTGTACTGTCACATGTGCAATACAATTCTTGGAGTCTTCCTTTTCGATGCTATTGACAGTGATCTTCATATTTGGTAAGTCTTCGCCCATTGCTTCTGCTAAAAATGGGAAAACATTTGCAGCCGATGAAAAGCTAAATCCTGCAAAACTATTAAACAAATCGTCAGCACCCTTGTACGCATTGCGCGTTTCAGAATCAAAGCATTCCATGACTTCATTAATGTTGCCGTCATTAAAGGCTTTTTCCAGTTTTGCAATTGTAGCTTCCGGTGTATTGGTTTGTGTTACAACAACCGGAACGGCAATACCAACAGCCACAACAAGCAATAAGCTCAATATGATGGCGACAATTTTTCCTGCACCCATTGCCGCTTTCCCTTTTGCAACAACTGCAACGGAAGATCCAATCGAAGAAGGTACACCGGCCACATTTGATGTCACAGGCGGCGTTAGACCGTTTGGTACTGCATACATATTTGGTGACACCAATCCATTGGGTGGCACCACCGATTGTACAGATGAACGATTTTGTTTTTGCCCTCCAATTTCGATAAAACTGTAAGAACCACAATTTTTACATGGCCCAAAGCCATCTTCCGGCTTGCCACACATTTTACATACTTTCATCGTACATTCCTTCCCTTGTTAAAATAATGAACCAGCAAAATCACTGATTAACGAACCTCCATCATGAAACGCCAGTAAACTGGTAAACAAAGCAGAAAGACCAACCGCAAACACAATTGCCACTACGCTCGTCAAGGATAGCATAAAAGAATCCATAAATGTACTGGGCATTCTGCCGTAATTCAGCTTTGCTTCTATTACGCCAACTACATCGACTAACAATACAATTACCAAGATTACTAAGCCCGCACCATATAAAAGCAGTGAAAAAAGCATAACAAACAGCGCTGAAAACATAAATGGGATTCGATTTGTCAGTGAGCACATATAGTAGCTATACTTTGCGGTTTCAGCCGCCTGCTGTCCCTTACGCACATACAAACCATATAGAAATATATCAAGGAACTTAAAGCCAAATACAAAAAGACAAACCAATGGGGCTAAAAGCAAGGATGTGCCTACGCCAAAATGACCATACCCACCCTCTATACTTAAAACAATCAAATACGACAACACAAGAACAATTCCGTTCATAAGCAGTGCCGTACCGAAATCATTGCGTTGAATCGTCTCCATTTTTGCTTTTTTAGGCGATTTGAAATAATCCTTAAAGAACTTACCAAACTGGAAATTTGACTTTTTTACAGGCATAGCCTGTGTTGAAGGATAATAAACTAAGTTCTGATTTCCACACAGTGGACAATAACTCATTGAATCATCGTAACCACGCTTACAATTCATGCATACCTTCATGGGTTGTTCCTCCTTCTTTTGATATTTCACAGTAGAATTCATTTTCAGTCTGCGCCAAATTAAAGACTTGTCCTGTTCGCACCCGATTCAAAAACTCACGGTGCTGAAGTCGCTCGTTTCCGGCATTCATAAAAGTGCCGTTTGTGGAATAATCCCGCACATAAAAGCTTTTGCCTTTGCGCAAAACGCCACAGTGTACACGACTGACTTTTTTGTACCTACGATCAATCACGATCTGGCACCTGGCCGGGTCTTTTCCGATCTTCACTTCTGTTTGGTCCGGCAATTCCACCTGTGCACCGGCGTAAGATCCACCGCAGCAACACAAATAATAATGTAATGCCGGCACAGCCGGACCAACCGGAATTTTTCTACTCACCGGCGGATCTTTCCCCGGCATCTGCTTTCCCTTGACCGGCTCTGGCTGATCGTGCGCACGCCGCCGTTCTAAGAAGGGACCAAGCACCAGCTCCGCATACCGATGATACTGCAAAGCAAAAGCTACACATTGCAGAAGAAAAGCCAGCGGCACACCAAACCCCAACCGTCCCTTCCCCTCTAAGATATAAGAAGCATGAAAGCGATTGGTATAGAATAAGATCTCAATCAAAACAGCCGTACAATAGAATGCAAAACACAAAAGCGCAAACGCAAACAAGGCCCGTTCCGCCACGACCAGGTCTTTGATTTTATCTCGTACAGCAGCCAATATAAAAAATACAACCATAAAAAGCAGCGAAAAAATCAAAAGTACCACCACAGCCTGTGCAAAATTCGCCAGCCGTGTATAGAAATACTGCTGATACGGGTCGTAATCGCCCGTTAAACCCATCTGCCAAAACCGTAGAGAGCCAACCAGTTTGGCCCCTCGATCCGTATGTAAGGAGAACAGACCAAAGAAATAAAACGGCACACTGCACGCAAATAAAAGTACAGACAAGAATTCATATTTGTATTTCACAAATTCACCTCTAAAAAAATGTGTTAAAAAGCCTTGGGTACTTCTTAACACATTTTTGTCGATTGTTAGCCTAATTTAAAGGTGTTGTCTGTTCCGGCAAGATTCAACAGCGTACCTGCCTGCAAATATGACGGGGAATTCGGCTGTAATTTGTGTCCGCCGACTACGCTTGTTCCATTCGTCGAACGATCTGTCACAATATAAATATCTTGCATCGTATCATATTCTACAATGCAATGTACGCGAGACACTTTCTTGTAGCTACGATCAATCACAATAGAGCACTGTGCTGGATCTTTACCAATAACCAAGCGCTCACCGGACACAACAGGAATACTATATCCCGCACAGCAACCACTTGTAAAAGTTACTCGACCTGTAAGAACTGTTGTTGATGCAGACCCACCAATATTATTCGGATCAACTTCAAATCCGGAGATATCCTCTACCTTTTTTGCTGTAAATGCAGCGGCAATGATTGTGAGAACAAATGAAGTCAACAACAGCACCGTATTCAGCCAAAGGCCAATCCCTGGCTTCAACAAACCTTCTCCGTTTGCAAAAATCATAATTATGAATACAAGACTAATTACAACTGTTACGCCATTCAAAATACAGCTAATAACTTTGCATGGTTTGTTCTTAAAAATATCCAAAACAGCTGAAACAATAGGAAGTACCAAATCCGCTATAACGGCCACAATAAACATTACATCAACTGCACCGTCAATACTTTGAATAATACTTCCAAGGTCTACAAGGTTTATGCCGGCAGAAAGGCCTAAAAAGCTTTCCGTTGTAACAATAGGCAAAAACAGCATCGCGATGCTCACAATGGACAAGCCCATCGCTACAAAACCAAGCACTCTTGCGGTTTTTGCCTTTTTTTGAATCTTATCATCTACTACAGGAACAACACCTGCGATATTTTCATCAACCATAATTTTTCCTTTCTGAAGAACCGTTAAATCAATCGAATAATTGTATCCGTTCGTGCCAGGGATAATAATGCGTTGCTTGGCAGTGCAATCGGCTGCTCCGGTGTTAGGCGCTTGCCGTTCTCCATAAATGTACCATTGGTAGAATGATCTGTAACTACAAACTGCTCCAGCGCATAATCGTAGCTAATGGTACACTGCACGCGAGAGATCTTGGTGTACCGACGATCAATCACCACAGAGCATAAGGACGGATCTTTACCGATCACCACCTGCTCCGCATTGCGCACCGGAATTTGATACCCTTTACAGGCACCGGAAACAAAGCAGATTTTGTGGTCACCAAGGCAATCCGGCCGCTGCAACTCTGCGTGTATCGCCTGTACTGCCCGTTGTTTACGCGCCCTGCATAAAAAAGCAATGGACAAGCCATTGCATACGGTGGAAAACACCAGCAAAACCAGTATCACCACTTCTGCATAAGCAAGCACAAGATGCAAGTCCTTTGCCGTACACAGCAAAATGGACTGCACAGTATGACTGATTGCCGCAATGGCAGTCATTGTCGTACCAATGATCCGAAACACCCGGGTCGGCACCCAACTAAGCACCCCAGCCACCACCGTAAGAAGCAGCAATACCACAAACAGCACTGCATGGGTCCGCAAAATATACGCCGTGTTTCCCTGCAGCAAAGAAGCCTGCTGAAACAGATCAATCAATGTGATCCATTTCTTTTGCTCCTGCTGAAAAAACATGGCTAAGAAGTAAAATGGCACAGTACACAGACTGAGGCAAACAGCCGCAAATTGCAAACCACCTGCCAGCTTGCGCCACTTTTCATCCCGTTTTCGGCTTATTTTCTTTTGGCTCATGGGAATTATTTTTTCTCGGTTTTTTTGCCGTCTGTCCAGTTGAATGCCTTGGAACAGCAAGGAACAAACAACAATTTTGTTGCACCTACGGTGATCACATCATTGGGGGCAATCACCTTAGACTCCAGCACCACGCTATCATTCAGATAAGACAGCTCCTTAGAAGCGCCGGGCTGGATCAAATACACATTCTCCTTAGGCTCATACACCACAATGGCGTGCGCTGTTCTGGACACGGACGGGTCGCCCTCCAGCACAACATCCATATCTGAGCCGCGGCCGATAAAATTGCGCCCGGAGGTTAGGCGAAAGTCCTTGCCGATCAGATTGCCCTCAATGCAGACCAGCCAGCCGACTACCGGCTCCAGACCCATATCTTCTTCATAAAAGCCGACCGTCTTTTGAATGTCTGTATCCAGGACCGTAGGCGGCACCGTGTTCTGCGTAGTTGTAGTGGTCACTTCCGTCTCCGGCTGTGTGGGACCAATGTCCGACTGCTCGTTTGCAGGCATCGTTTGGGAAAATCCGGATTGCATATCACTGCAATAGGGACATGCCGGGAACTTGTCCGCGTCATAGTAGTGGTTGTTGTTACATTTAATCAGGTTCATTGTTTTCTCTCCTTACTACTTGATTTTTATTAAAATCACAGAGGTATTGTCTTGCCCTCTGAAATTTTTATCTGTGGCGGCTGCTGTCAACTTAAACGCAGCCAGGTTCATATCTTCTGCCGTCTCCTGCAAAACATCAATCATTTCTTGCCGGGAAAGCAAGCGGTACAGGCCATCGGAACACAGCACAATCACATCGCCTGATTTTAACTGCAACGGCTGCAAATTGATCTCCACCATGCTAAGTTCACGAATACCGCAATAACTGATTAGCGCCTCTCGCTTTGGGTGACTCAAGGCCTCCTGCTCTGTGATCTCGCCGCTGCGCACCTTCTCCATCAATCGGGTCAGGTAATTTTGGTCATGTGTCAGCTGCAACATTTTGCCATCGCGAACCAAATAAATTCTGGAGTCGCCGATATTCAAAAAATGCAGTTCCTCGCCGTCTACCGCAGCAGCAATCAAAGTGGCACCGGCTTGCAACGGCACGCCGTTTTCATCTTTCAGCCCACGCACCAGCGTGTTGATTTTTTCTGCTTCTGTGCGAAAAAAATCCAGATAACTGTGGGTACAATGCCGCCACATGATGCGATAATAATCATCAAACAAGGTTTGCGTTGCACAGGCGCTGGCCTGCTCTCCGCCGCGCAAGCCGCCCATACCGTCGCTGAGTACACATAGGAATTTGGGGTGTTCTTCTAACAAAAGTTGCGTATCACAGGGAATGGTCACACTGTCTTGCTGACTTTGACGCCGACCGATCACCGATGAACTGCCCACTAAAACATGGTCATTTTCTACCAGAAGCTCCGTTTTCACATTATAGCCGCCGGTATTCTGTACTGCCATCTGTGTGTCTTCCGGCGTGCTTTCCGTCTCTGCCAAATTCGCCGTGCTTTGGATTTGTGTACGCTCCAGATAGGCCTGAGCGAATTCCAAATACGCTTCATTCTTTTTGCGTCGTTCACTGTTTTTCATCGCTTTTTCCGCCTATATTCTGACGATCGTTGCCCATTTTATGTTGCCACCAGTTGGATAATAATGTGTTCCCGTGCCAGGTACAAAATAGACCCGGGCACAATCTGCTCCGGCTGATTGTAGCGCAAGCGCTTACCATTTTGCATATATGTGCCGTTGGTAGACACATCCGTCACAATAAAGCGCTGCTTTTGCGCATTATATGTAATCAGGCAATGACGCTTGCTGATAATCATATCCGTGGATGGTACCAACGCATTGCAAGCGGCCAAACGACCCACAGACACGGTCTCACCAGGCTTAAACCACACCCGCTGCCCCACATTGGTGCCGGCCACACAAGTTACTATACAGGTCGGCAAGGCAGGTGGATTTGGCGGTGGCTGCGGAATTGTCCGCTCCGTCCAACCGCCACAGACCAATTCATCAATAAATTGCATACAAGTTTGAGTACGCTTGGCATAATCAATCTCTAACGCATGGCGCACCGCCTGTGCCATAGAGGCAGAGATGGGCAATCCCATTTGGTCCAGCGGCTGCAACTGATCCGCCTGCATTCTGGACAGAGAATCCTGTGGCACCTTGCCGGAAACAATATAATAAAGTGTTGCCGCCAACGCGTACACATCGGTCCAGGTATTTTGGTTGCCATTCTTGGAATACTGCTCCGGAGGGGCAAACCCGGGTTTCAGCAGCACGCTGTTCTCCTGTTCGCTATCTTCCACGCACTTTCTTGCCGCGCCAAAATCAATAAGCTTAATCTCTGTTCCGCCAAGCAGAATATAAATATTCTCCGGGCTAATGTCCCGGTGCAAAATATGGCCGGCGTGCACTTGTTGCAGCGCCCGGGCCGCTTTCACAATATAGTTCCCGGCCAAAGCCGGATCCAGGCGCCCGCCGTGGCTCTTTACATACGCTTTCAAATTGCAGCCATCCAGGTATTCCATCACCAAATAGGCAGTGTTATTCTCCTGAAAATGGGTAAAAATCTGCACAATACCTTGCACATTCTCAAACTGATACAAGGTTTTGATCTCATCAATATAGCTGATTTTACCGCGCTCAAAAATCCTGGCTGCCTTGGTATCGCCGGGGATCGGCACCACCTGACAGCCTGTGCGCTGCGCATAATTTGAGGGCATATACTCTTTAATGGCAACCACACGATTCTTAAAGGTGTCCAGCGCCTTATAGGTAATGCCAAATCCGCCCTGACCCAACACGCGACCGATCATATACTGGTCATTTAAGGAAGTGTATAGCGGCAAAGCGTCCGTACTGTGTGCATATTCCCTTGTATCAAAGCTGCAATGACTACACCGTGTGGCACCGGGCTGCAATACAGAAAAACAATTTGGACAATACATAGTTATTTCCTTAAAATTCCACTTTAATCGTTGACAAACCGGCTGTAATTGTATAACCGGGCTGCAATTTTTGCTTATCTTTCACCCTTGCGCCATTAACAAATGTGCCGTTTGCCGAGTGCAAATCTGCAATCAAAACAACGCCGTCCTTCACTTCCAGCGCAAAATGCTGCCGGGATAATTTAGGGTCATCAATATACACATCACAAACACTGCTTCGACCAACAAAAGCGCTGCCCTGCACAGCCAACTGCACCGTATGCAGCGGGGCACCCGCCGTTTGAATATGCAGTGTAATATTCATCGTCGCTGGTACAGCCGCGCGTACATGGTGGCGTTCTTCCACCACCTGCACTTCCTGTGTTTCAAAAAGCTCCTTAATGGTCTTTACATTTTTCTTCTTTTTCAGTCCTAAAAGGATCAAATAAAATGCCAACAGCACCAGCAAAACCGCAAGAGCAACAAGCAAATACGGCAACACGCGCAAAAATGGATTTTTGCCCTGCAACTCCAGACCCTTTATAGGCTGTACCGCATTGGCATTTTGACTTAAATCCGTAATACCAAGAAAGGTAAAATCATATGTACCGGAATAAATCTCCTTGTCCATCCAGACGGTATAGCTGCCATCCGCATTCTTCTCTGCTTTCTTGACAGCCAGTGGCTTGTCTTTGCCGGTGCGGGTAATTTGATACGCTCCGTTTTCCAGCGCCTTAGCATTAACGGGCACAGCCCCATTCAATCCATCCTGCTGATAGCAGATCTGAAAAGCCTGATGATCCGCACTTACACTAATCTCTGCCTGCACCGGTGCCTGGGTTTTTACCGCTGTGTCCAACAGCACAGTCTCTTTATACACCGTACCGCCCACGGTCAATGCCAATTCTCTTGCACGATTATCCACCGCTTGATCCGTCACAAAACAGGCAACCGATGATTGTAAGGTGCGCTTGTATAATTGCTCCAGAACCGGTGTAAAGGACGGCGTTTTTTGATAGTCATAAATTTGAGCTTCTCCACCGGATACCCGGCTGAGCGTGCGCAAGCGTTTATAGGTACTGCTATTCACTGCTCGAGTATTGCACACAGTATAAAGTGGGACCTTGTTGTATTGATACTTGACCTGCACCTCACTCAGATCTATTCCGTTGCTGTAATCCGCACTCACATCGGTGAGTAAAATAAAATGTAGCACCTGGTATTGGTCGCTCAATGCAGACACTTGGTCAAACAGTTGATCCAGCGCCGTGTTCAAATCCGTCGCGTCCTCATCGCCTTTTAAGGCAGCTACACTCGCCGCGACTTTCTTGGCGCTGTCCGCATCTTTGGCCGTACCCAAGCACTTGGGCAGCCCTGCACCGATGGAATAAACACCGATCTGATGGTCGGCACTCGCCTGCTTTAACAGCGCCTGCACACCGGTTTTCAGTTGATCAAAGGACCCCCGCGGGCAAATGTTGTCCTGGGTCATAGAGGCGGAATTATCCAGCAAAACACAGGTCAGTGTTTTTTGATTATCCGTACGGTCCAAACTGTACAGAGTCATTTCAGCATTACCCAGTTTGCCCTGCACTTCCGCAGCATGTACATCCTGGGATTTGATCTCCACTTGCAAATACGGCACATTGCTGCGCACCATTCCGATCTGATCCGTAGCATTCAAATTCTCCGCAAAAGCAGTAGTCGGAAGAAATAACATCGCCGTGCAAAGCAAAGCGGACAATACGGCAGCGCCGATTCCCTTACCTATTCTCATCTGCTTGCCAACCTCTTTCCTGCTTGCAATAGGGCACAAACACATAGCACCCGCTGCCAAAGCGGATTGTGTCATTTTCTTTCAATTCCATGGCTTTTTGCACCGGCGAATTATTTACAAAAACGGAACCGTTTTCGTTCTTGATATAGAAGTGATCCGAGCGCCGATCATAGGTCACAGACAAATGCTTTTGCCTGCACAACCGGGGATCATCCGTAATGGCAATATCCATCATTCTGTCCCGGCCAATGAAATTTCGATTCATGTGCAGCTCAAAGCTCCTGCCCCGTACCGTGCCGGAAACACACACCAGCCAACCGGTAACCGGGTCAAAATCCTGTTCCTGGAAATAAAGGCCAATCGTCTTTTCTTCGCTGCGCACAGCATCACCATAAGCCTCCGTTTTCATCTCGTCCGCCATGGCATTGCCCTGGGCATTACAGTATGGACAGACCGCAAACCGCGTGTCATCATAATACCGGCTACAAACTGCGCATTGACAGATCGCCATTTTCTCACCTGCTTTGCAACCTGTACACAGCGCCGATGGCACCGTGTACAGGTATTTTAGATCAGTTCAATTTTTCGGCATCCGCCGCATCCATTTTCTTTCTTTTTTTGGATAGAATCGGCAGAATAATCACCGCCAGCAACACCAAACCGATCACCACAAAGATCACCACGGAGATCGCCAGGTTGTTGCGGATCAAAGCGGCAAAGGCATTGGCACTAAAACCTTTGTCCACATAAATATCTTTCAGCACGATTTTGCCGTCCTTTTCTTCCAGCCAGTTATTTTTGTTGCCGGTGGTGCCGGAAACGAACAATTCCTGCTTATTGTAGTCGTTGGCAGTGGAGCACTTGTTCCCGGCCAAATCCGTGATCTCAAAGGTCAAATCGCTCTTGCCATTCTCCAGCTGAACCTGAACCACAGCAATACCGTTTTCTACCGTCCAACCATTGGGGTGCTTTTTGTCCTGCGCGTGATCCCAAACCAGCGGATCCAGTGCCTGACCGTCCCGGGTCATGTGGATAACAATACTGGCCAAATTGCTCTCTGACACAGAGAAAGTAACCGTCTGCACCTTTGTATTGGAATAAAGGTGTTTTTCCAATCCGGTAATGCGCACATAAGGATTGGTATTATCAATGGTGAACTGGATATTTAAGCGATGCAAGTCCTTATTCTCAGAACTGTTGTTGACCACTGTATTTTTGCCGCCCAACTTGGTTGTGGACTTAATGTACAGTGCATACTTGCCCTCAGCCAAAATGTCCTTGCTGCTGATGGTATAGGTATTTACATACCACTCGCCTGCATGGTGCTGGCCCTTCTCCATCGTGACCAAACCGTCCTTCTTCTTACCATTGATATTGATGTAATACTCCGGACTTTGAATTTCCGTAGGAGAATACTCCGTCACCACCAGACTCTGCTTGGCAACAGCCGTCTTATTGGCATAACCGTTATTCAGTGCAGCCAAATCATCGCTAACTACATAGACAGCGCCTTTTTCATTCTTGGTAAACACCTTGCGTTGCACCTGCGACTGATTACCGGCCATATCCACGCTCTGTGCGGTAACAATGTAATAACCATCCTGCTCCACAGCCGTGTAAGTTACTGTGTTTTGCAGCTGGTGGTCCGCCGTCAGCTGCCCGCTGTTCTTGGCAGAGACTTTCACCGTGCGTTTAGCCATCTTGGACTGACTGTCAAAGCAGGTGCCCACCACGCTGGAGGTAATGGTAGAGGCGTTATTGTCTGCCTCTTTGACCACAATCGTCGGCACTTTCTTGTAAGCCGTATTGGTGGTAATACCGCCAATAGTCAGCTGCGGTGCCGTCTTGTCAATGGTAAAGTCCTGCGCAGCCGCACCGGAGAAGTCACCGGCCACTGTTTTATAGCTGTTGCCGGCCTTATCCGTGGTCTTAAAGTTCAGTACATAATCACCATCTGCCACAAAGGTAACGGTCGCTGTCCAGCGGTCTGTGCCGTTCTCCTGACGAAACGCAGATACACTGGGTACTGCAATTCCCTTACCGTTTAAGGTGGCCTTTAACTGATTTTCAAAAGCCTTGGCATTAAAGTTGTGTTCCGTTACGGTAACGGTCGCCGTGCGGGTAGCGTTAAAGTATTTTTTATTCTTTACCTGGTCATTCAGGTTCAAGGCCACATGAATTTTCGGTGCAGTCTTGTCAATGGTAAAGCGGGTCTTGTTGCTACCGCTTACCGCATCCCGGTTGCCGGCTGCATTGTACTTACCATAAGTTACAGCCGTGTTGGCATGACCTACATTATCGGTGCACTTTAAGGTCTTGATTCGATAATTACCGTCGCCGGTAAAGTCCACCTTAATCTGATACTGTCGGTTGTCTCCGTTCCCACTGCCTTTCTGAAGCAGAGTTTTGCCGGTGATCTTAAAGCCCTCGCGATAGGCCTTTGTATCTTTCTTATCAAAAGTTCTGGCGCTGTCCAGGCACTTTTCAATCAACAGTGCCACCTGCTCGGTACGAATATTGCGCTCTGTAATGGTAATATGTGCTGTACGCGTCTTGCTGTAATAACTACCGGACTGCGGTGCCACGGCAGAAGTGTACTCCACCTGAATCTGCGGTGCAGTTTTATCAATACCAAAGGCCACATAATCATAAGATGTGTTTCCGGCATTGTCCGTCAGCTCCACGATCAGCAAAATATCATTGTAGTTGGCATCTACGGTAACGGTGCTAGTCAGTTCTGTGGCCAGGTTAGCATCCCGACCGGTGATCTTGGCATCATCCACCCGCCACAACTCTTTGGCATGCCGGGTCGCATTGCCGGTACTGCTTTCCAAGTTTTCTGCCTGTAAGGCAGCCTGCGCGTCTGCTTTACCGTAAGGTGTGTTCACCTCCAGCGTATTCACCGAGGTCTTGCCGCCCTCTATCAAAGTGTATTTTACAGTGCGGATACCAGACTGGGCGTCCTTAACCGTGACGGTAAACTTGGCGTTGGTGTCATAAAGCGGTACATTCTTCGTTGCATCGTAGCTCTGTTTTTTGTCTTGCTGAGGTGCATTTTGGCCACCGGCCTTGTACGCTTTTTTGTTATTCTGCGTACCGGCCGGCTGATTCTTCCGGGCGATCACAATGGAAGAATCCTGATGCTGCTGGGCGTTCTCTACGATCGTACCGTCCGGGTGCACATAGCCCTGGTCATTTGCCTCGTTGCTGTCTGCAAAATATTTACAGCCGCTCCATTTTCCATCTTCCCGTGTGCCGGGGAAGTTGCCGGCATTATCCGTTGCGTAGGCATAGATCT
Source organism: Oscillospiraceae bacterium (assembly GCA_025757685.1). Lineage (NCBI taxonomy): Bacteria > Bacillati > Bacillota > Clostridia > Eubacteriales > Oscillospiraceae > Oscillospiraceae bacterium. The sequence continues at coordinate 1,344,459 of CP107220.1, forward strand.
GGCCCTTAAAGCCTGCCTGCACCGTCACGGTAACAGAGCTATCGTCCACGGGGATTGCCTCTACCTCATCGAATTCCTGATTGAAGGGCACCAGTTTATAGGTAATGGACTTGACGCCGGATGCCGTTGCCTCCTGTTTATCATTGCGCGGATCCGACGCGGAGATCACCACATCGGTATCCTTGTTAAAGAAGAAGCCGTAATCGCTAACAGTCACTTTCTCACAAGCGTTCCCACTGGGAATTGCGAACTGGACTGTGGGCGCAGTCTGGTCAACGTTCAAGGTAAAAGAGACTTTGGAGGCATTGCCTGCGTTGTCCCAGGCTACCACTGTGTAAGTGAGTTCGCCGCCATTCCAATTTTCAATTCTTTCTCCATTGACCTGATGATAGGCGTTTTTCTCATCATCCGCCTGGGCCACAGCATGCAGATCAATTGTGTCGGTTTTCGGCGTTTTCTCGTTGTTGTATTGCGTACTGTATACAACCGTGCCATTCACATCTACCTGCACACCGGCCACACCGGAAATTTTTTCTTTATCTTTATCTGTTTGATCAGATACATGGAAAGAAACGGTATAGTCGTTCTTAAAGATAGTCGTGCTGGGAGAAGCAGAAACCGCATTTTCTGCTTTTAGCTCTGCATTCTGCCCCGCCGCCAAAATCCGCGGTGCGTTATTCTCTAATACAAAATTACAATCCCCAAATTTTTCCAGATCGTCTGTCAGATCATTCAAATTGGAATTGGCTGTTGTCACCTGGATTTCTTTCGTTTGATTTCCTAACTGATCTTGCAGTTGTACATACAAGGAGCCCTTAAAGTTTTTCAGTTCTTCGGCAGTAATCTCTGCAGTAAACTCGGCGGATACGGCGTTACCCACTTCGCCACTTTTTGCTACTTTTGCCGGAATGGTGGTTACCACCTGGTCGCTTGTGTCCTTACTTGGGTCCTTAAAAATCAAGGACTGCACTTTCTTATCTGAAAAACCGCTGGCATTACTGTACTCATCCACACCATCTGTGGCGTGCACCGTAATCTTCAGTTCTTCATTAAAGAAGCGGCCAAAAGACAACTTGTTCAGGAATTTTGCAAACGGACCATTATTGCTTTGACTAAATTCAACTGGATAGAATTCCGGTGCTTTTTTGGGTTCTAATTCCGGTGCTTTTTTGTCATAAAGCTTTGCCGCACAGGAAGACGCACTTGACGCATTGCCGGCATTATCCAGGCAATAGAATTTATGCTCTTTTTTATCTTCAATCGTAAACTGATTTGCAGTTTTGCTATCCGTTATATACTGCCAATCGCCGTCATCCATCTTATAAGCAACAACCGGGAATTCCACCTGTGCATTATTGGTATTTCCCTTTGCCTCTACCGTAGCGGTAATCGGTTCATTGGTCCAAAGTTCTTTCCCGTCTGCACCCACATTTGAGAGCGTTACATTTGTAACAGTCGGCGGTGTAGAATTAAAATTCTTGATCTGAATTTTCTTTTCAGCCACATTTTCCGGTTTCGCATTGTCACACACATATACGGTATGTATTTTATCGTCCTGGATATCAAAGGAATTTTTCTTTTGCCAATCGCCATTATCCAACTTATATGCCCCGAGTTTGTTCAGACCGGACTGCACATCATTGGCGGTTACCGTCACTGTAACGGCCTGGTTGGTAGGCTTATCCGTGCTCTGCTGCACATCATTGATTGTTGGCGCCGTGGTGTCATAATTAGGCATATAGGATAAAACAGCAGACTCGTTCTCAGCCTGGTCTTTCACGCGAAAATCGTACGATTTTCCACCTTTCAGTTCAAAGTCACCGGAAGTCTGCCATGTTTCACCGCCATTGCAGCTAAAAGCCTTAATACCGGAACCGCCTTCATTATCAGCAGCGTCAATATGGTATGTGTATGTGATTTTGTCGCTGATAGGAGTGCCCTGCTTCAAGGCCAAGTTTCCAAGCTTAACCTGCACCTTCTGAATCACAGGTGCAATGTTATCGTATTTGTCCGCTTTTGCCTGCTGCTTTGCTTCATTGCCAACAGCATCCCGTACATAAAAGTTGTGTTCTTTGTTATCCTGGATCACAAATGTGCCGGTCTCCTGCCACTGGCCTTCGTCCATCTTAAAGGCTTTTTCTGCTAGGCCGGATTCGCTGTCCTTACCGGTAACGGTTACCTTTACTTTACCGTTTGTCCACTGTTCGCCCGCATTCGGCGGGTCCAGCACCACACCGATTTCAGGTGCGTTTGCATCTACATACTGCACCTCTACGGTCTCACCTGTGGACACATTACCCACAGCGTCTTTTGCATAAAAGGTGTAAGTCCCATTTGCTTTCACCCGGAATTCAGGCGCTTTTTGCCACTGGCCGTTATCCATCCGATAGGCAACTGCACCATAGCCGTTACCATCATCTGCCTGCACCGTCAGTGTGGCCGGAGCTTTTCCCCATGCGGTGGGATTGCCGCTTACAGTCACCCTTGGCGCCTGGGCATCCGGCTGCACAGACGGCTCTGTGCCGGTCACAGTACCGTCCGGGTCACACAACACACCTACCCAAGCGGATTGATCGGCTAACCAAGTACCAAAGTCAATGACACCGTCACTGATCCGCACATCGTCTGCCGGATCTACCGCGCCATCCACATAAATGGTCGGCACCTCTGCGCTTTCTGCTGTATAAGCGACTTTGCTGCCGGTTACTTCCAAAGTTTCCGCACCGAAGAAGTACACCTTTTTGCCCTGCACCTCCACAACCATACAGTCTTTGGTGGCAGCCATAGCAGAGGTCACCAGACCCAAAGGCAAAGCCGTCAACAACATGAGCACTGCTAACAGACAGGCCAATCCCTTTTTAGAAGTCATTTTTACTTGCAAGATTTTTGCTTTCATCATTCTTTCCCCATTTCTAATTTTTTATGTTTTATATGAAGTCACTCAATGATCTCTTTAGAGTACGCATAGCGCAGGCTCTTCATGATCTGAAAATCCGCCTGTGCATCTGCTTGCAGCAATGTGGTCTGGCCGGAGTGTTCCGCAGGTGTTTTCACTGCTGCATTTTGATCAAGTGGCATTGTGTTACCGCTATGGTCACCGGCAGGTGCCGCTGCACTACCGGTAGGCACTGTACGAGGTTGCACCTGCCTGGGCTGCACCGCAGGCCCACTGGGAGTTGCCGGAGCAGGAGCGGCTGTATGTTTGTGGTGCCGGAGCCGCTCTTGATACCCACGATCCAGCAGGGCATCGTACACCTGGGCCATATTTTTCTTGAAGAACACAAAAACGGCCGTAATTGCTAAAATCACGCCAAGCACCATAAAAGAGATAGAAAGTCCGATCATTGCACTGTACATAAATACTACCTCCTTATGTATTTTCCTTAAAATTCTGCTTGGCTTTTTGCGAGATGCTATCATCAAAGAAGCATTGCAGCGCTGCCGCTCGCTTGGGCAGGAAATAGGCTTTGTTGTCGATCAGACAATTTGCCTGGCTTTTCACCATAAAATCATATATACCCTGGCACTCTGCGTCACTGGTATTGGCGCTGTTATAAAGTGCATCATACGCGGCCAGCTGATCCTTGTTCTCTTCCAAAAAGCTGCGAATGGTTTGCAGATTTTTCATCACCTCGTCCAGATTTTTCGCTGCGCCGTTGGCGTCTGGGTCGTTGCTGTAATTGGCGGCAGCCTGATAAATCTGGGCGTAATACAATTTAATGGTTGCAATACTCGCCGGCATATCCACAGATTCTAGGCCATTTTTAATATCAAAAGGCTGATTGGGCAAAATGCGAATGCTGTCCGGATCTGTACTGGCAAAGGAACGATAATATTTGCAGGCATTATCCAGCGCATCTTTCTTATCCAAGTTGCTATTCAGTTCCACACGCAGGGCAATTTCAAAGCCGACCGTATTACGATCCTCCGTGTCCTTGATTTGTGTATATTGCCCAATATAGTCCGGTAAAGTTGCCAACTGGTTTGCGCTGGCGCTCTCTACATAGCCCTGATAAGCGTCTGCCCGGGTGGGGTCAATAGCAATGCACTCCTCATACTTGCCGCTACTTAATTTGTCCTGATAATCGTGATTGCGTACCACAAACGAAAGCGGCATCAAAATCGCACCGATCATAAAAAAGGAAATAGCCGCAGCAATCAATCCGCGAAAGGCATTGAGTTTGCGTTGTCGAATGCGAATGACAGCCTCGTCCCGGTCATGATAATGCTGAAGCGCATACTTAAAATCCGCCGCCGATTGATACCGATTGGCCGGGTTTTGCGCCGTAGCTTTATTCAGCACTTTAATCAGACCGTCTGTTACCGCCGGATTCTGCTTGCGAATATCGTCGTAAAATTCCACATCATACGGCGTTTTTCCCATCAGCAAGGAACGCAGCGTGATGCCCAGCGAATACACATCTGTGCGCGCATCCGACTGCACCTTAGCATCAAATTGTTCCGGCGCCGCATACCCGCGCGTACCCACATTGGTGGTATCGCCCACATTCTGCGGCTTGTATTTCTTTGCTATCCCAAAATCCAGCAGTTTGATCTGCTGTCTGTCCGGCAACAACTGCACATTGGCCGGCTTCATATCTCGGTAAATGATTTTTGGGGACTGGGTATGCAAATACTCCAGTACATCGCAAAGCTGGGAGCCCCAAAGCACCACATCTTCCGGTGTGGAAGGACCGTGCTTCACTTCTTCTGCCAGGGATTTGCCTTCTACAAAATCCTCAATAATGTAGATCGTATCGTTTTGATCCACAATGTCCACAATGCGCACAATATTGGGGTGATTCAGCTTGGTGAGCATTTCTGCTTCTGACACCGGCGTTAAACCGACAATATTGCTTTGGCCCGGCGGTTTCTTCTTCGCTTCCTTTACGGCCCACTGCTTTTTTAAGCGTCGATCCATGGCCAAATACACAACAGACATACCGCCATGTCCCAGTTCTGTTAAAATTTCATATTTACCATCTATAATGGATCCGATCTCTGCCATAACTGCCCCCTTAATGCACTGTCTTAAAAGCGACACCAGTCATATTGTCCTGTTCATTCCGTTGTTGCAACAGACCGATGATCTCAACTAACACATCTTGCATTCCACGCTCAGACCGTACCACCCGCGGTGAGAGCAGTCCCAGTAGCTCCTCCTCTTGGATTTCATGACGAAAACCATCTGTACACAACAGGTAAACCGTATTGGACTCCAATGTGTATTCTAAAAATTCCGGCTGCAACACATGAGAGGCGCCCACGCACTGTAAAAGTACATTGCGCCGCGTATCTTTTTCTTCCTGATCCGGAGCCAATTTTCCGGCGCTGATCTCCCGAGCCACCAGGGATTGATCCTGCGTGAGACGCGAGACATTATTTTGTATCTTATATAATCTGGAGTCGCCGATATTGACCACATACAGTTTATTGCCAATGCAAAGTGCAGCCACCACAGTCGTACCGAGAGAAATATTGTGATCCAGTCCATAATTGCCAATATCGGCATTGAGCCGATTCAACAAATGGGTCCATTCCTTGCGCAATAATGCAAAATCCATTGTGCGCTGGCTGAGCAGAATCGGCAAGCTCTGCGCAAACCAATCTGTAAAGCGTGCGACCACGGTTGCGCTGGCCACCTCGCCTTTTTTTAATCCGCCCATACCGTCACACACTACGGCGAACAACAAATTCCCATATCGCTTGCTCCGGGCGGTTTGAATACAGTAGCTGTCCTGATTGGTCTTTTTGACCGGGCCAATATCCGTTTGTGCCGCAATTAAATAATTCATTTGGAGTCCCCCTGGATTTCAAAATCTACGATCTCGTTAGCCAAAATTAACCGATCACCGGACCGCATGGGATAATGCCGATTGGGTTGCAGCTTGGCACCGTTCAGCGTTGTACCATTGGTTGAGCCGTGATCAACAACGGTATAGCCGCCCTCTGTAATAGAAACGGTTACCTGGCGCTTGCTGATATAATCATTTTGTAAGACCAGATTACAGCAACTCGGGTCTGCGCCAATGGAAAATTCTGTTCCCTGCATCGGTACGGACTGACCGGTGCGCACCACAAAAAAGGTAGCTGTAGGCATTTGGGGCATTAAAACACACGTATCACCGGAGTGATTAGACAAATCCTGCATAAGCGAAGCCGGATTAGGAGGCACAAAGCCCGGCACATATCCACTTGGTGGAACGAGAGGCTCCGTCTCACCGAAACCGTTTGGCGTCGGCGCTCCCTGCAATTCTGCTGCGCTGTACTTACCGTTGTCCGGCATATCCAGTGGCTCTGTCACGCCATAAAAATCCTCCACCGGAACATGCAAAGGTTCTGCCCCGCCATAGTTGCCGTCTGTAAAAGGCAAAATCGGTGCTGCGCTTTGTAAGTGCTGCACCGGCGTGTTCAACGGCTCCGTTGCGCCAACGGAATCATAGGCCGGTGCCATTAGCGGTTCCGTTGCGCCATACTGGTTTTGACCCGGCAGCGAAATTGGCTCTGTCATCTCCGCCATATTCTTCTGTGCAGCGCCACCAAAAGTTCTGGCAGTTTCATAAGGCGCCTGCATACCTATACCATTCGCCGCTGCCCACATATCCGGTGAACCGACCACATCACCGCAACTTTGATTTTTCTTCTTTTTCTTTCCAAATCTAAAAAGACTCATTTTTCCTTAGTCCTATGATTTTCTATACGCATTCTCTTTTGAGGCTGCGGTTTTGTTGCGACTACATATTCATATTTATTTTACAGTAACGAATTGTTCACTTCTATATGCTGTTTGCGTACTATTGGCAATTTTTTGCCTAAATTTGCATATTTCTACGCGTGATTTGTCAATTTCTGTATATTTTTCCAGTTTAAAATCACTTTCACCTTGATTTGCAATTTGGCAAGGGTTTTGGTATGATGAGAACAGAAAGCGGTCGAGTTTAGAGGCGCAATCGATGGACGGGGGGTACGGGAATGAAACCGAAAAAGCAATGGGATCACAAGTGGTACACGGAGGAATTTTTGCAACAACTAAAGGCAACGGCGGCGGTGGAGATGGACGGCGATTTGCCCTACATCACCAAATATGCACCGGACGCCGGTTCGCCAAATGGGATTGACCCGCGGCTGCTGGGCGGACCCATGGGCAAAATGGCGCGGTCCACGCAGCTGGTGCCAAATTTCATTCTGGACCGGGTCAAGATTCCGGTAACACCGAAGATCTTGGCTGGATTCCGTGCCGGGTGTGACCGTGTTTCCTATGCCAAATGCGTACAGGCAAAGATTGAAGTGCGGGACAGCACCGTACCGGCGGCGGACGGTTATCCCATTCCCATTCGCATGTACAACAGCGCCCAATGTGCGCCGGGCAGCCCCTGCCTGTATTTTATCCACGGCGGTGCCTTTGTAGGCGGCACCCTGCGCCCCTATGACGAGGGGTGGAAGCTGTTTGTAGAAAAGTTCCGCTTGCCCGTGGTGGCAGTAGATTACCGACTGCTGCCGGAGCACCCATATCCCACGCTGTACGATGACTGCTGCCGCGTACTGGAATGGCTGGGCGGCGACGGTGCCCGGGAGCTGCACATTGACCCAAGGGCCGTTTTTGTGGTAGGTGACAGCGCCGGCGGCAACCTGGCCCAAGGCTGCGCCACCCGCTACAAAGGCACCCACCGGGTGCGGGGGCAGCTGCTGCTCTACCCCACCCTAAACCTGTTTGGCAGCACAGACCGCTACTATCACCCAAAAGAAACAGACTACCACCCGGCGCCGGGACAGCAAAAGCTGGCTATGGGACTGGTGCGGCAAATGGAGCTGCTCTCTCGCTCCGGCAAGTCCTTTTTGGGTATTCCGAAGCCGGACGATCTGTGCAATCCCTACACCTCCGACCCGGCTGGGAACCCGCCCACTTTTCTCTCCGTAGGTGCGCTGGACTACCTGCGCAACGACACGGTGGCTTGGGCCCACAAGCTGCACGACGCCGGCGTGCCCACCCGCCTGGTCATGTATAACGGTATGGGTCACGGCTTCTTAAACGCCATGGGCGTCTTTCCCCAGGCCGAGGACCTGCTGGACGAAATGGGCGCGTTTATCCAGAATGTTTGTAAAAGCCATCAATAGCCGTTGACTGCGAGCTTTATTTGCTTTTCTAAACTCTACGCTGCGCAGATTGCGCGGCAGGCATCTGTGATCAAGCGGCGCAAACAAGATCCACCTCCACGGCAATCGGGGTGGCTTGAATAAAGTGCCGGTTGGGCGATAAGCATAACGAACACACGCAAAAAAACAGCCATCACCGTAAAGGTGATGGCTGTTCGTTTGGTATTTATGAAGCGAACAGGAATTATTTCTCTGCGTACTTGTCCTCGCCGTTCCAGGAATACAGCTTACGGATCTCGGCGCCGACTTTCTCCAGCTGATGGTTGGCTTCCATCTCTCTCTTGGCCTTAAAGTGTGCCCAACCGTTGTTGCTCTCGGTGATGAACTTGGAAGCGAAGGTGCCGTCCTGAATCTCTTCCAGAACCTTCTTCATTTCCTTCTTGGTCTCATCGGTGATCAGACGCTTACCGGTCTCGTAATCGCCGAATTCAGCGGTGTTGGAGATGGAGTAACGCATCTTGGCAAAGCCGCCGTTGTAAATCAGGTCAACAATCAGCTTCATCTCATGAATGCACTCAAAGTAAGCATTTCTCGGGTCATAACCGGCCTCAACCAGGGTCTCAAAACCGGCCTTCATCAGAGCGGTTACGCCGCCGCACAGCACAGCCTGCTCACCAAACAGATCGGTCTCGGTCTCGCACTTAAAGGTGGTCTCCAGAATACCGGCACGAGCACCGCCGATACCGGCGCCGTAAGCCAGAGCAATATCCTCACAATGACCGGTAGCGTCCTGATATACAGCTACCAGACAGGGCGTACCCTTGCCCTCTTTGTACTCGGAGCGAACGGTGTGACCCGGAGCCTTGGGAGCGATCATGAACACATCTACATCGCTGGGAGGCACGATCTGCTTAAAGTGAATGTTAAAGCCGTGGGCGAAAGCCAAAGCCTTGCCGGCGGTCAGGTTCGGTTCAATGTCCTTCTTATAGATGGAAGCCTGCTTCTCATCCGGGGTCAGGATCATGATAATGTCAGCGGCCTTTGCAGCCTCAGCGGTGGTCATAACCTTCAGGCCAACGCTCTCTGCATGCTTCCAGGACTTGGAGCCCTCGTACAAACCAACAACTACGTCCACACCGCTCTCTTTCAAGTTCAACGCATGGGCGTGGCCCTGAGAACCAAAGCCGATCACGGCAACGGTCTTGCCCTTCAGGTAATCCAGATTACAATCTTCTTGATGGAAAAGTCTTGCTTCTGCCATTGTAGTTTCCTCCTAAAAAATAAGTTTAATTGAAGTCACAGTGTTGTATGATGTCGCTGTGGTTTCTTAACAATTCACATTATATCCTGTATGATGTCTGTTGTCAATAGGCAATTTAAATTTTTTATAGATGCTCCATTGCATGAAGAATGTGCAGCCGCATGGCGGTGCGGGCGCCCTCGGCATTGCGCTTCTTAATGAAGTCCATAATCAGCCGATCGTCGTTTAGATTATCAGCGCTTACATCCTTGTCCCGGGTCATGACGATCACGCCTTTTTTGATGGCATTGAAAATCACCGGCATAAACTGCTTCACAAACGCATTGTGCGTGGCATTGGCAATACTCTCATGGAACTTTTGCTCCTCTGCCGTGCGGTCCTCGCCGCTTAAGATCTTCTTTTCCACCTGCTCACCGTAGTAGCAAATCGCGTCAATTTCTTCCTGTGTTGCCCGCTGTGCAGCCAAAAAAGCGCAATCCGGTTCAAACATCAGCCGCATCTCAAACAGATCGTCCAAGCCGGAAGCAATGTCGCTCAGATCCGCCGAGTCGATCACCGTATTGGCACTGACAAAGGTGCCCTTGCCCCGCCGAATCTCCAACACACCGCTGGTGGTCAAAATTCGAATGGCCTCCCGCAAGGTGGAACGACTAACGCCCAATTCCGCCGCCAGGTCATTCTCATTAGGCAGCTTATCTCCCACCGTAAAGCGGTGCTGAGTCTCGATCATATTCAAAATCTGCTGTGCCGTACTCTCCGGTAGCATTGCCGATCTTGGCATATTCCTCACCTCTGCTCACATCATAACACAAGTTGTATGCAAAAGTCAAGGCGTTGTCTGACATCTTACAATTATAGAACTGATTTTCTGCTGTTCTTTGTTCACCCTGCACGAATTTGCCCTGCGGGGGTTGTAAATTGTGAACAAATGCTATATGATAAGGATATAAATAAGAGAATATATATAATGGAGCGTAAAAAATGAACAAAGCAACCCAATTACGATACAATATGGAGTCCCTATGCATCTATCAATTCAAGACAGACCCGGTGATGCACAGTTTACTGCACCTGCTGCGCAGCATAGAAGACGGCGAGGCTGTGCTGGAGGCGCAAAGTGCCTTTTTCAGCACACTGGCACCTCGAGACACGCTGCGCCGGTATATTTCCAAGTTGATCCTCACCGACGACAATGTATTCAGCAAAGCCGCCGCCGGCGATGCGACAGACCGTCTGCACCCTGCGATCCTGGATGGTGTTAAAAGCGACCTTGCCAAGCTGGAGGCTATTGCCGACCTGACCCCGGAAGATATTCTGCATGCAGTAGAAAATAAGGACCTGCGGGAAGTGCTGGGCACCCTGCCCCGATGGGAGAACGGCGAAGCGCTGCCGCCCCTGAGCCAAAACTGGGCGGAGCAAACGGAGGTACTGGCTGCATTCCATAAAAGAAACGGCTACGGTCTGTTTGCCAGCTACGCCGCCTTTGAGTGGCGGGATCACGCCCTCTCCCCCATCTCCGCCACGGACCCGATCCAGCTGTCCGATCTGAAGAACTATGAATTGCAGCGGAGCCAGGTGGTGGACAATACAGAGAGCTTTGTTTGCGGACTGCCCGCCAACAACGTGCTGCTGTACGGTGACCGGGGCACCGGCAAAAGCTCCACCATTCACGCCATCCTGAATGCATACAAAGAACAGGGTCTGCGCATGATCGAGATCCCCAAAAGCGCGGTGGAGGAGTTGTCCTTGATTCGGGAGTACCTGGCGGACAGCCCGATGAAATTTATCATCTATATTGATGACCTAAGCTTTGACAGCCAGGACAACGCTTTTACAGAGCTGAAAGCGGCGCTGGAGGGCGGCCTGTCTGCCTGCCAGCCCAATACGCTGATCTATGCCACCTCCAACCGGCGCCACCTAATCAAAGAGAACTTCTCTGACCGGGAGGACGATGTAAACAAAAATGACACCCGCCAGGAACAACTGTCTCTGTCCGATCGGTTTGGGCTGACCATTACCTTTATTAACCCGGACAAAAAGGATTATCTGGACATTGTGGAAAAGATTGCCGCCGATCGTGGCCTGCAAGTGGACGCCCAGCGGCTGGACGCTGCCGCCGAGCAGTGGGCCGTGCGCCGAGGCGGTCGTTCTCCCCGTTGCGCCCGCCAGTTTATCGATCATGTGGAGAGCGCTCTGCGCCGGGGCAAAGAATGGTAAAAATTCGTTCGCAAATTATTAAAAAATTTCATTTTTTGTTTACCGAATTCTAAAATTATGAACAAAAAAACCTGCTATGATAGCAGTATCAAAGAAAAGGAGCGAAAACAATGAGCAAAATTCTGGTAGTGGATGATGAATTAAACATCTGCGAATTACTGAAACTATACTTAGAGAATGAGGGCTACACGGTGTTTACCGCCAACGACGGCCAAGCCGCCGTGACCGCCTTCCAGCAGAAGGCACCGGATTTGGTACTGCTGGACATTATGCTGCCCAAGATGGACGGCTGGCAGGTGTGCCGAGAGATCCGCAAGACCTCTTCCGCCCCCATCATCATGCTCACCGCCAAGGGCGAGACCTTTGACAAGGTGCTGGGACTGGAGCTGGGCGCCGACGACTATGTGGTCAAGCCCTTTGACGCCAAAGAGGTGGTGGCCCGGGTGAAAGCTGTGCTGCGCCGCACCCAAGGCAAAAATGACAACGCCGAGGAAAGCAAGAAAGTGGTCACCTATGACAAGCTGGAGATCAACATTGCCAACTATGAATTGAAAGTCAACGGCGTGCAGATTGACACGCCGCCTAAAGAGCTGGAGCTGATCTACCACTTTGCTTCCAACCCCAACCGCGTCTTTACCCGCGACCAGCTGCTGGACGAGGTATGGGGCTTTGAGTTTTACGGTGACTCCCGCACGGTGGATGTGCATGTGAAGCGCCTGCGTGAAAAGTTAGAGGGCGTCAGTGACAAATGGGAGCTGAAAACCGTTTGGGGCGTCGGCTACAAGTTTGAGACCAAGGAATAAGTAATGGCGTTTAAGGATGTACTCGTCGGTAAAAAGCCGGTCAAAAGCAATATCTTTGCCAAATACTTCCTGCTGTTTGCCGCTATCTTTTTGGTCACTTTGACCGTGCTGGGCACCGCCCTGACCCTGATGGTCAACGCCTATTCTCAAAATGAACGCACCAACCTGCTGAAAGAGAATGTGCAAAGCGTATCCGGTACCATCAGTTCCTCATTGATCATGCAGGACATTAACAGTCGCTACAGCGTGGAAAAAGAGCTGATGTGCGAATCCCTGTATATTATTTCCAACTCTATCGACGCAGATGTATTTGTCTGTGATGTGGAGGGTAATATTATTCTGTGTAAGGAGCGGGCCTATTCCACCCCGTATTTTGGGGAGTTTACCACCTGCGCCCTGCACGACAGCTATTCCATCAGTTCCGCACTGCTGCAACGGGTGTACGAGACCGGCACCGTAACCGGGCGTATTACCGTACGCGGTCAAACCAATTATATTGTAGGCACCACCATCGTTAGCGACGGCGATGTGATCGGCTACACCTTTGCGCAGACCCAAACCGGCGTGCAGTCCCTGGCACTGGCGGTAATCCGCATTTTCCTGCTCAGCGCGCTGGCCTGTTTGATGCTGGCCTTCATCTGCATTTGGCACCTGACCAAAAAGATGGTGACCCCTTTGCAGCAAATGAGCGCTGCCGCCAAGCAATTTGCCATCGGCGACTTCTCTTACCGAGTCAAGGTGCGAGGCTGCGATGAGCTGGCGGATCTGGGCATTGCCTTTAACGATATGGCGGACGCACTGGATAAAACAGAAAGTTCCCGCGCCAGCTTTGTGGCCAATGTGTCCCACGAATTAAAAACGCCTATGACCTCCATTGCCGGGTTTATTGACGGTATTTTGGACGGCACCATCCCCAAAGAGAAACAAAACTATTACCTGGGACTGGTAAGCACCGAGGTGCGCCGACTGAGCCGCTTAGTGGTGGCCATGCTAAATATGAGCAAGATCGAGTCCGGCGAATTCCAAATGAAGCCCAATAACTATGACATCTCTGACCAAATCATCCGTATTCTTTTGACCTTTGAACAAAAGATCGAGAAGAAGAATATTGAGATCATCGGGCTGGAGGACCTGCAGCCCCAGTACATTGTGGCGGACCCGGATATGATCTACCAGGTGATCTACAACCTGTTTGACAACGCAGTGAAGTTTACCAACGAGGACGGCTTTATCAAGGTTACGCTGGAGGATTTGGGCAGCCAAATTCGTGTAAGTATTAAGAACAGCGGCGCCGGCATTAAGGCCGAGGAGCTGTCCCGCGTGTTTGAGCGCTTCTATAAAGTTGACAAATCCCGCAGCCTGGACGCCAAGGGTGCCGGACTGGGATTATATATCGTAAAAATGATGGTGGAAATGCACTCCGGCAGAATTTATGCCAAGAGTGAAGACGAAAACACCGCGGAATTCGTATTCACCCTACCCAAGACATTCACCCCCGTCAATAAAAAAGGAGCAAAAGAAGCATGAGCGACTATGAACAGAACCCGATAAACGGCAGCCAGCCCCCCCAGGGGGACAGCCAACCGAACACCGGCTATACGCCATATCAACAACCGGGCACCTATTACACACCACCCCAACCGGAGCAGTCCCAAACGCCGCCCACCGGCGACAACGGCACCACCTATCACTACGCCTACCACAGCGGCAACCAGCCCGGCGCAGCCTACAACGGCCAGCAGACCGGTGCCGCTGACCATACCACCCAGGCACAGTCCACCGGCCAGACTTACGGCACCCCCACAGAGCCGCCGGAGCCGGGCAAGCCGGAAAAAAAGAAGAACAAAAAGACAATTGCCATCGTGGTGAGCGTGCTGGTGGTGTGTGTGGTGATCGCCGTTACCGGCATTGTACTGGCAGCCACCGGCGTACTCTCCGGGGATAAGGAAGAAAAAACAGACGGCACCTCCACCTCTCAGGACAGCGGATCTGACACACAGACCGTCAGCGGCGGCAGCGTGGCAACCAAGGACGACAGCGGCAACCTGACTGTTGCCGGCGTAGCCAAAAAAGCCATGGACTCCTGCGTGGGTATTACCGTCTATTCCAAGCAGAATTCCTACAGCAACTTCTACGGCTACGGCTCCAATAACAGCTCCGACAGCAGTGACGACCAGCAAGCCAGCGGCGAGGGCTCCGGCGTGATTATGAAGGAAGCGAACGGCAAGACCTATATTATGACCTGTGCCCATGTGATCGCCGACGGCAGCAGCTTTAAGGTGACCCTGAATAACGGCAAAGAATACACCGCCACAATGGTGGGTGCCGACAGCCAAACGGACATCGGCGTGCTTTCCATTGAAGCCACCGGGCTGCAAGCAGCCACCTTTGCCGACAGCAAAAGCCTGACCGTCGGCGAGCAAGTGGTGGCCATCGGCTGTCCCGGCGGTCTGGAATTCAAGAACAGCGTCACCAGCGGCTATATTTCCGCTTTGGATCGCCCGGTGGAAAGCTCCATCGGCTACGACAACGAGTGTATCCAAACGGACGCAGCCATCAATCCGGGCAACTCCGGCGGCGCGCTGTTTAACATGCAGGGTCAGGTGATCGGCATCAACTCCTCTAAGATCGCCTCCACCGAGTACGAGGGTATGGGCTTTGCAGTGCCCAGCTCCACCGCTGTGGATACCGCCAACAGCCTGATTAAAAACGGCTATGTAGCCGGTCGCGCCAAGATCGGCGTCACCTACAACACCATTACCAGCTACAACAACGCTGACGCCATCCTCTCCGCCCTGACAGAAAAGGGCTTTAAGAACGCCAAGGGCACCATGGTAATCAACCAAGTGAGCAGTGACTCTGACCTGGCCGGCAAACAGGTAAAGCAGTACGATATGATCGTAGCCGTCAATGGCAAGACCATGACCTCCACCGATGTGATGACGCAGGTGCTTTCCGATAGCAAGCCCGGCGACACCATCAAGCTGACCATTGCCCGCATTGAGGGCAACCAGATCAAGACCTTTAAGGTAGACTGCAAGCTGATTGAAAGCAAAGGCAATTAACCGCGCATAAAAAAGGAAGTGCCGAACCATAACGGTTCGGCACTTCCTTTTTATTATTGATTGCTTACAACTCGGCGATCACTTCCACCTCGCACAGCACACCCTTGGGCAGGTCCTTAACGGCCACGCAGGAGCGGGCAGGCTTGGCGGTAAAGTAAGTGCCATACACCTCATTGAACTTGGCAAAATCCGCAATATCTGCCAGGAAACAAACGGTCTTTACTGCCTTATCCAGAGAAGTACCGGCAGCCTCAACCACGGCTTTCAGGTTCTCACACACCTGGCGAGTCTGGGCCTCAATGGTGGTGGCCTCCACATTGCCGGTGGCCGGATTAATGGCGATCTGGCCACTGGTAAACAACAAATTGCCGGTTTTCACCGCCTGGCTGTACGGACCGATGGCGCCGGGGGCGTTGTTGGTGCTTACATATTCCATAATCATTCTCCTTTATCTCAGCTGCAGACCTCAAAGCCTGCGCTTGTCAATGCCTGTTTGATAGACTCAATGTGGGCGTTGTCCCGTGTCTCAATCCCCAGTTTTAAGAAACAGTCGGTAATATTCATATCCAAATCCGTACTGTCGTAGTTGACGCTGACCACATTCGCGCCCTGCTCCGCAATAATGGAGGACACGCCGCTAAGCTGGCCCGGCTGGTCGGACAGTGCAATGGTAATGTCCGCCGTGCGGCCGCCCATCTTCAGCCCGCGCTCAATCACACGGGAAAGAATGGTCACATCAATATTGCCGCCGCTGAGCAGGCAGCACACATTCTTGCCCTCAATATCCGGAATTTTGCCGGCCATCACTGCCGCCACCGGCACAGCGCCTGCGCCCTCTGCAATGAGTTTTTGCTGCTCTAAGAGGGTCAGAATCGCCAGGGCGATCTCATCATCGCTGACGGTAACAATGCCGTCCACATACTGCTTAACAAGTTCAAAGGTGTTATTGCCCGGGGTCTTTACAGCGATACCGTCGGCAATGGTCTGCACCTTGCCAAGGGTCTCGATCTGATCGTCCTGCACCGCATTCAGCATAGAAGGTGCACCTTGCGCCTGCACGCCGTAAACACGCACACGGGGATTCATCTGTTTAATGGCAAAGGCCACGCCGCTGATGAGACCACCGCCGCCAATAGGCACCACCACAACATCCACATTCTCCAACTGATTCAGGATCTCCAGACCGATGGTACCTTGACCGGCAATCACATCTTCATCATCAAAGGGATGAATAAAAGTGTAGCCTTTCTCCTCTTTCAGCTCCAGCGCTTTTTTGTAAGCGTCATCATACACGCCCTTGACCAGGCACACCTTGGCGCCATAGCGCTTGGTGGCCTCCACCTTACTGATGGGTGCGCCGTCCGGCAGGCAGATCAGAGACTGAATACCATTCTTGGTAGCAGCCAGCGCCACGCCCTGGGCATGGTTACCGGCGGAGCAGGCAATCACGCCCCGCGCCTTTTCCTCATCGGTCAGCTTGCTGATCTTATAGTAGGAGCCCCGGATCTTAAACGAACCGGTGACCTGCAAATTCTCTGTTTTTAAATACACATTTGTACCCGGGTGAATATTGGGCGCCAGGATCATATCCGTCTCACGGATCACCTCACGCAACACCTGGGAGGCCTGATACACTTTATCCAGCGTCAACACAAACATTCCTTCTTTCGACTCTATATATAATATAAGATTTTAATACGCTGCCGGGGTTTTGTCAACACTTTTTATGCCGTCCAGGTCCACCGGCAGTTCCCGGTTGGCAGTTACCGTATCCGGGGTCACCCGGCAGTCCACAGCTCGCACCTCTACACCGGCAGCTCGGGCGTCACGCAGTGCCCGGCAAAAAGCCGGATCCGTCTCCCAGTTGGGTCGGAATGCGGTGCACCCGCCCATCTGCACAATAAGAAGCGCCATGGCACGGTAGCCCTGCGCCACCGCCTGCACCAGCTCTCCCATGTGCTTGGTACCCCGAACCGTGGGTGCGTCCGGGAACACTGCCCACTCTCCCTGCCGCAGGGTCACGCCCTTCACCTCCACAAACAGCCGCTGTCGGTCATTTTCCGCATAAAAATCCAGCCGAGAGGCGCCAAAGCGCACCTCCGGTTGCACCAAGGTAGGCGACGACAAGATCGTCCCGGCGCGCAGTAGCTCCCCGGCCACCTGATTGGGCGCCGCCGCATCCATATTCACCAGGCCAAAAGGCGTTTCCACCGTCACCAGGTCGTAGGCGGTCTTACGATTTGGGTTGCTGCTCTTTTCCAAATACACCGTAGCGCCGGGCACCAGCAATTCCCGGCAACGGCCGGTGTTCTTCACATGCACCGTCTCTAGCCTACCGTCCACCATACAGTGGGCAATAAACCGATTGGGCCGCTCCAAAAACACCGCTTTATGAATATCTGAATACTGCATACATAAAGCCTACCCCACCGGCGCCCATTTGTCAATCCCCCGGCAGGTTTCCGCTATTTTCTATTGACTTTGCCGTTCAACTCCTATAAAATGGAAAGTGATATTATATGTTGGAGGACACCCACATGACCAAGATGAAAAAGATCCTTGCTGTGGCTCTGTGCGTACTGCTGCTGGGCAGCGTATTTGCCGGCTGCTCCGGCAAGAAAGCAGAACAGACCACGGAAATTACAGACGAAACCCTGCTGATCGCCTACACGGCAGACAACGCCCCCTTCTTCCAGATAGATGAAAAGGGCAACGCCAGCGGGTTTGAGGCCGACCTGATCGCTAAGATTTTTGACAGCATTAAGGACGACTGCAAAAACTACGCCTATGTGAAGGTGGAGCCGGGCTACCGTCTGGGTGAGGAGACCGCCTATACAGACAAGGACGGCAAGACCTATATTGCCTACATGGCCGTAGGCGGACTGCAAAAGAACGACGGCACCAACAACGAGGATTACAGTTTCACCAACACGGTCATCAGCAACCGAGTGGTGACCTTGGTAAAGAAAGACAGCAAGATTAAAGATTACAGCAATCTGGGCGGCGCCAAGCTGGCTGTGGTGAGCAAGGCAGCGCAGAATGCACTGGCAGATAACGCCGTGATCGCCGATCGCAGCGCAAAGACCACCACCGTTTACAAGACGGCACAAGCGGCCTTTACCGCCCTGTACCAAGATAAGGCAGACGCTGTGGTCATCGACGAGTTTGACCTGCGCACCTTGGACTTTATCTTAGACGGAAAGAAAAAAGCCTTGTCTGACTGGACAACAGAGCTGAACGGTCAGTTGGACACGGTGGAATACGCCTTTGCCACCGCCAAGTATGACCGACTGAAGGACGATATCAACGAGGCGCTGCTGGAGCTGAAAGACCCCAAGTACAACGACAAAGACGAATTCACCCCCATTGTGGAGCAATACTTTGGCTACAACGCCTCCAACTTCTCATACATCCCTGCAGACAAATAAGCAACGTACATCACTCACACCTGTGGCCACCCCACAGGTGTTTTTTGTAAGGTAAGCATAAACAGAATTTGGCACCCCTTGTTGCAAGAGGTGACTCCCCGCAGTGCGGGGCGATGTCGCGTAGCGACGAGGGGACGGGCACCGGTTAGGTGCTGGCGCGCTTGCGCGTCTGAGGGGATAAAACAAGCTCTGTATAATTGCCCTTGCAATCTAAAAAAACCGCCTGACCTACCGGTCAAGCGGTTTTCCTTTTTATACGCTTATACGGGTATATACTCTACTGCGTCCACCGGCACACCGTCCCGGTAATACACCCGGGGCACCCGGCGGGCAATGCGGCAGGGCAGCTCATAATTGAAGCTGTGCGCCAGACCGGACACCTCCTCCATGCTGAGGGTTTCGTTGCCGTCCGTTCCCACCAAGGTTACCGGCGTACCTACTTGCACACCGGGTATCTCCGTCACATCCACCATAAACTGGTCCATACACACACGCCCGAGAATCGGTGCGCGCTTGCCGCCAATGAGCACCTGGCCCATGCCGGATAAGCAGCGGGGATAACCGTCTGCATAACCCACCGGAATGGTAGCAACTCGGCGGGGAGATGGGGTGGTGTAAGTACCGCCGTAGCTGATCTCCCGTCCCGGCTCCAAGGTCTTTACATGGCTGACCCGAGCCACCCAGCGCAGCACAGGCTGCAAGGGCAACAGGGATTTGTCCACC
Source organism: Oscillospiraceae bacterium (assembly GCA_025757685.1). NCBI lineage: Bacteria > Bacillati > Bacillota > Clostridia > Eubacteriales > Oscillospiraceae > Oscillospiraceae bacterium. Next base: position 1,364,050 of record CP107220.1, read on the forward strand.
TCTTCCGAGGGATACAGACCGTACAAAATAATCCCCGCCCGCACCATATTAAAGCTACCGCCCAGGCGCATAATCCCGGCGGAATTGTTCAGGTGTTTAATCGGAATTTCCACCCCGCGCTGCTCCAGCAAATCGCAAAACTGCAAGTACCGCTGCCGCTGGGCCTCCGCCTTAACAAAGCTGGTTTCGTCCGCCGTGGCAAAGTGGCTGAAAAGCCCCTCCGGGTAAATCCCCGGCAAATCGCAAATGGCCTTGCAAATATCCGCGCTATCTTCATTCACCTGGAAGCCGATACGGCTCATACCCGTGTCCAGTGCAAAGTGAAAAGGCACCTGCTTGCCCTGGCGAACCGCCTCCGCCGACAGTGCCTTGGCTGCCTCCATGGAGAAGATCGGCAGTCGCACATTATGTTCTACCGCCCGAGAAAAATCGTCCGGAAATACCGGTCCCAGTACCAAAATGGGCAGGGTTACACCTGCTCGGCGCAGTTCCAATGCTTCTTCAATACAAGCCACGCCGTAAAAATCAAAGTTCTCTTCATACCGGCGGCCGATATATGCCGCACCGTGACCGTAAGCGTCCGCTTTAATCACACCCAGCAGCTTAGTATCCGGCCCGATCTTTTGCCGAATGGCGGCAATATTCGCCTCCAACGCATTTAAGTTAATTTGCGCTTGGGTTCTCTCATACATCTGCAATCACCTCCGCCAAAGGCGCAACGGCAATGCCATTCTCTGCAAAGGCGCTGCGCAGCGCCTGCACAAATTCCAGTGCACGGGCACCGTCACCGTGAACGCACACCGAGTGCGCCACCACCGGAATATCCTCACCGGTATAAGCCGTCACTTTCTGTTCTTTAACCATACGCACCACCCGGTCAATGGCCGTGGCGGTATCTGTAATCATAGCGCCGGGCTTGCGCCGATCCCGCAGGCTGCCGTCCGCCTCATAAGCACGGTCGGCAAACACCTCGCAGCCAAAGGACACACCCTGCTCTTTCGCTGCCTGTTGCAGACAGGAGCCCGCCGGTGCCAGCAGCACCAGCGCCGGGTCAAAATCCCGCACCGCGCGGGTCACCGCCCGCGCCAGTTCCAAATCCTTGCAAGCCATATTGTACAAAGCACCGTGGGGCTTCACATGCTGCAAGAGAGCGCCGTTTGTCCGGCAAAAGCCGGCAAGCGCGCCAATCTGATACAGCACATCCCCATAGGCCTGGTCCGGGGTCACCGCCAGCTGCCGCCGACCGAACCCCACCAAATCCGGGAACCCGGGGTGGGCGCCCACCGCCACACCCTGCGCCCGGCAGGCTGCCACCGTGGCCCCCATCACAGAGGGGTCACCGGCATGGAAACCGCAAGCCACATTGGCAGAGGACACCAGCGCCAGCACCCGATCATCCGACCCGATGGTGTAGGCGCCAAAGCTCTCGCCCAAATCCGAATTCAAATCCACTTTATACATAAATCAAGCTCCAAAAAATCAATATTTCAGCATGGTATTGGGCACATCGGTAATGAGCATATGCCCCGGTGCGTGGGTAATGGCAAAGGGCACCTTGGCCGCCATCACCGCTGCCTGAGGGGTTACCCCACAAGGCCAAAACACCGGCACCTCGCCCGATCGAATGGTCACGCTGTCGCCGTAATCCGGGCAGTGCACATCGGCAATGCCGATGGCTGCCGGGTCGCCGATCTGCACAGGCGCGCCGTGCACGCGGGGCATGGCAGAGGTGACCTGCACGCTGCGCACCACCAAATCATGGGGAATGGGACGCATGGAAACCACCATATTGCCGTGGAATACGCCTGCTGGCTCCAGGGCCAAATTGGTATTGAACATGGGCACATTGCGCCCTTCTTCAATATGCCGCACCGGCACCCCCGCCTGCAAAAGCTCACTTTCAAAGCTAAAGGAGCAGCCGATAAGGAAGTACACCAAATCGTCCTGCCAATAGGCGGAAATATCCGTTACTTCTTCCACCAGCTCCCCTGCCCGCCAAATGCGGTACTTGGTAAAGGCGGTACACACATCGTCACCGCGGGCCATGGCGCCCATTTGGCGGCAGCCCGCCTCGCCCACCTCTAAAATGGGGCAAGGTCGGGGATTGCGCATACAAAAAAGCAAAAAGTCAAAGGCCTGTGCCTTCGGCAAAATGCAAAGGTTGGCCTGGGCATATCCGGCGCACATGCCAGAGGTCTGGCCCTGTAGCTTGCCTGCGCTGATCAGCGCCCGCACATCCCGAGGCGCCCAATCGCTGTAATCCATTCTATATCCTCCTATGCCGAAAGGCAATATTTTTTACCAAAAAAGCAAATTGTCCAGCCATTTTTCCTGCTGCCGGGCGATCTTCTCCGCCTCTTGCACCGTAATGGGCACAAAACGCACCGCATCCCCCGGCCGTGCCTGCGCCAACAGCGACACATCGCAGCCGATCACCGTGGCGATCTTGGCATAGCCGCCCACCGTTTGGTGATCGCTCATCAGTACAATGGGCTGACCGCTGCCGGGCACCTGCACACTGCCCCGTACAATCCCGTCAGAGCAAATATCCACTCCACCGTCTGCCGTCAGTGCTGAACCCTCCAGCCGCAGGCCCATACGGTCGCTCTTTGGCGTCACGATATAAGGCTTGCTGTAAAAATCCTTCCGTGCAGCCGGGTCAAACCGGGCTGCCTGAGGGCCGTCAATACACCGCAGCGTAAACGGCGGTGCAAAGGTCACCGGCGGAATATGCCAAGGCGTCGGATCGCCGATCGGCAAACAAAAATCGCCGGTGGTCAGCACATCGCCTGCTTGCAGGGCACGACCGTCCAGTCCGCCCATTTGAATTTTCAGATCCGTGGAGCGGCTGCCCAACACCACCGGCACATCTATGCCGCCGGACAGTGCTAAATAGCACCGCAAACCGGTGCGGGCAGCGCCCAGTTGCAGACGGTCGCCACTGCGCACCCCATAGGCACGGTAATTTTCAATGGGTTTTCCATTTAATGTGGGGGCAAAGTCACCCCCTGCCAGAGCAAAATAGCCCTCTCCGACAAACCGGGCAGAAATACCGGTAAGCGTCATCTCCAGTACCGCACAGCCTCGGCAGTTACCCACCAGCCGATTGGCAATCTGCATAGAAGTTAAGTCCATTGCCCCGCAGGTGCAAAAGCCCAAGTGTGCCACCCCGGTGCGCCCCAGGTCCTGCACAGTGGTCAAAGCACCGGGGGCGTCGATCATCAGTCGCATACCGGCACCTCCTCCACTTGTACCGTATAAGTGCCCGCTGCCACTGCCCGAGCGATTTCTTCATACTCGGCAGGCGAGATGGGCACAAAATGCACCAAATCCCCTGCCCGGTACAGGATCGGCTCCTGCCGCTGCCGGTCAAATACAGGCACCGGTGTGCGCCCCAGCAGCTGCCAGCCGCCGGGAGAAGCCAGCGGGTACACCCCGGTCTGCGCACCGCCGATTCCCACACTGCCCGCAGGAATACAGGTGCGTGGGCTGTCCAGCCGCGGCGTATGCAGCCGAGGGTACAGCCCCCCTAAATAGGCAAAGCCGGGCAAAAAGCCCAGCATATAAATCAAATAATCCGGTGCACTGTGCAGCGCAATCACTTCCTGCGCAGACAGACCGCTGTGGTGGCAAACAAAGTCCAAATCCGGCCCATAGTCGCCGCCGTAACACACCGGCAGCCGAAACACCCGCCGCCGATCCTGCCCGGCCACAGACAGACTGTCCAGCAGTCGCCGCAGTTGCCGCTGCAACGCCTTTGCAGAAATCACCGTGCAGTCATAGCACACGGTCAGATCCGCATAGGCGGGGATCAAGTCTGTAATCCCACGCAGGCCGGCGCTGCCAATGGCTCCTTGCAGGGCGGTGACCCGGCGATTGATTGCCGGGTCGATTCCGTCCCCCAAGTGCACAGTAAGGGCGCCCTCGCCGCACTGTAAAAAGGAATAGTTCATCGGTTATTCTCCGTAATAGCCGTCAAAATAGCCCTTGGCAATGGTGTCTGCAAACCAGCCACTGGTCTTTTGCACCACCTTGGGCGGGTAGCTGATCAGCTCTTTCATCAACTTCACCAACGGAAGGTTGATGCTGCGGCCAAAGCCGTCTATGCTGGGAATATTGCGCCCATACATATCCAAAAGCCCGGCTCGCGCCGCCTCCTCCATGGCCCGCTGCTGCACCTCCTCAGACTGGAACAGATCCGCATTGCCCAGCAAATACGCCGTAGCTGCCATCATGGCATTGCAGCCCCAGTCAGAGCAAGTAGCAGTAATCAGGTTATCCGCTGTGCTTTCCACCAAAATACCGCCGCCGCAGGAGCATTCGCACTCACCATCGTCTGCATGGGGCACATATTTGCGGATATGGTCGCCGATGGCCGCCATACCGATCTCGTTGCCCAAATCACCGATGGAAAGATTGTAAATGCCCCGCGCCTTGCAGGCGTTAAAGAGCACATCGCTCTTGGCCTCCAGCTCCGTTAAGCATTTGCCCACCGCGTTATGGTACGCACCCTTGGCATTGCGCCCGGGTGTCTCATTGGTGATCACCGCCGCCGGAACGCCTTTTGCCAGCAGCGCCTCTGCCTGGGCAGGCGCCTCTCGGTCGTCCTTGGTAAAGGGCACGGCGCACATGGAGAACGGGTATTCCTGCGCCTCCTCTACCGTGTCATACAAATGGAAGCCCAGTACCCTGGCCAACCGCCGCACCGCCTCCATACATTCCTCCGGCACCACCAGTACCGGGGTGCAGTCAAAGGCTTTAATCAGGAAGCGCGCCAGCATCATAGAAGACACCATGCCATCCGTCTCCGGCTGCTTCCAGGGCAACAGTACAAAGCCGGTGATGATATATACCAAATCGCCCGAGTGGATATGCGCCACCAGGCCCTTGGCCGCATGCACAGACAGCGGTTCTCCGGCATAGTCCCTAGCCGCCCGGTACAGAATACGGCACACACCGTACCCTCGCGGATCCAGAGTCATTAAGCTGTCCAAATTCTCACCGATATTATACAGTGTCAGTTCTTCATTGGTCATTGCAGTTGTCCCCTCTCGTCCGATTTAGCGGGCCGTTGCGTCCATAAAGTCCGCTACCAAAGCGTCCTGCAAATCTTTCAGCATCTGCGGCGCTTTACCGCCCACCGGTTGGCCGTCAATGCTCTCTGCTGCCAGGCAGAAGGAACCGGAGGAGGACACGATGACCTCATCCGCCGCCATCATCTCTGCCACAGTAAAGGGCGTTTCATCTACTGCATAGCCCAGCTTCTTGCACATTTTGATCAAATGGGCACGCGCAATACCCGGCAGAATATAATGATCGGTGGGATGGGTCTTAAACACGCCGTCCTGGATAATAGACACATTGGAGTGCGCGCACTCGGTGACAATATCGCCCCGATGGAACACGGACTCATCGCACCCGGCCACCGCCGTGCGCTGGGCTGCCATACAAGAGGGCAGTAGATTCAAAGTCTTAATATTGCAATGGAGGAAGCGCGTATCCTCCGTGGTAATCAGATTGATTTTTTTATAGGTCTCCTGTACAGAACAGGGGGTCAGCACAATCCACAAATTGGCCGGTACTTTGTCCGGATCCGGATACGCGTGGTTGCGCATCGCGGTGCCACGGGTCACCTGCCAATAGACGAACTGCTCGCCGCAGTCCACCTTTTCCACCATCTCCGTAAGCAGGGCACCCATCTCCGCCTTGGTCTGCGTCAGGCGAATACCCAAAAGTGCCGCACTGTTATAGAAGCGATCCAGATGCTCATCCAGCGCATAAATCACATGATTGCGGCTGTAAGTGGCATCATAGCAACCGTCGCCGAAAAAGCACACACGATCCAGCATGGGCACCTGCATTTCCTCCAGCGGGCCAAACTTACCGTTGTAATAACCTAAATTCTCCATATCCCATATCCTCCAAAAAAAAGACAATAGGGCACCAAAGCGAAAAAAGCTCCGTTGCCCTTATCCAATACTATATCACTTTCCAGCGCAAAAGTAAAGATGACCAGAAGATAATCCGCACAAGGTGTTTATCCGACTACCGTCCGACACCGAATTACACCCCCGTTTCCGACCGAGATCGCGCCCCTTTTGCAAAAGCCGGATACAGTATATCAGCATTTGTACGCAAAATTTGTCAAACCCTGCGGCAAACCGTCATACCCGGCAGATTTGTATAAAAAATCCACAAATTTCCAATTTTTTTCTCAATTTGGTTGACATTACGAGTCGAATTCTCTATTATTAGAGCTGAAACAGCAGAAAAAAATAAGCGCCTGCAATGTCTGCTGCTTTGAAAATGAAAAAAGGACGGAAAAATCATGCTTATTGAAGAACTCGCTCAGGAATATCGAACACAATATAATGTTTTGTGCGCCAAAATGGACGGACTGCGCCCACTGCTTTCCGTCTATGGCGGAGAGGATCTATACCGCCTGCGCAGAAAGCTGCGCACCTACTACGAAATGGCCTGCGAATGCCGCCACATTGCTACCATATTGGAAAGCTACTACGATGAGGAGGACGGCGTATGACAGATATGATTGAAAACTGCTGCTTTGCCTCCCCGTCCCAAACGGAACCGGACACCCAAACCATTACCCGCCGTGCCTTACTGGCCGTGTTGCCCATGGTGCTGGAACAGGAGCTGAGCCCACGGCAGCGCACCTGCCTGCGTGCTTTTTATGTAGACGGCAAAAGCCAAACGGAAATTGCCCGGAGGCTGGGTCTGTCTCAAGCTACGGTCAGCTACCATATCCATGCAGCCAAGGCGGCAGCCAACCGGCTGCTGCACTACTGCCAAATTGCCGTGGCCAAAGCCAATGACTGCTGGCTGGAAGCAGAGAACAACGGACTCTGATCCCTCTATCTGCACAGACGATACAGCAGCGGCAAGTCTGCGAACGCCCAGGGCGTTACCGCCGCCAACACCTGAAAAGCGCACCTGCACACGGTGCGCCGCAAAAAAGAACAGCGCACCTCAGTTCATCCTATGAGGTGCGCTATATTTTGTGTGTATTTTTATCTATACATCAGAATGGCGATCAGGAAAAAGACGGCATAGAGCACCACCTGATGGCCCATATAGACCCACAAGCTGTTGCGCCCCAGCCAGCACAGCACCCGGCTGTGGCGGCGGTAAAAAGGCGCCGGCAGACGGCCGTCCCGCACATAGGTTCCGGCAAAGGCCCCCAACAGAAATAAAAAGAACCAAGGGATCAAAGCAAAATAGTCGGCGGACCGGAAGCTGCTGTTAAAAAAGCCCAAGGGCATCAGCCAGTTGGTACGAAACAGTGCCGCAGGCAAATGCACCAAACCAAAGACCATAGTGTGCTTCGGCTCACTGACCCCATAAGTCAAAAAGAACAGCAAACCGCAAACAAGCATGCCCAAACGTGGCGAAATCTTCTTCATCACCGGCAGCAGCAGACCGGTGAGGATCATGCAGCAGCCCAGGCAGGAAAGAATACCAAAGTAGATCTCCGCACCGGTCATGCCCATTAAGGGCAGCACCCAAACGGTAACCCCGGTGATCACCAAACCGCAGCCCAGCACCACTGCGCCCCGGCGTACCGGATTACGGGACAGGCGGGAGCAAATGCCGGATATCAGAATAAACAGCCCCCAAAAGATAGGCTGCACGGTACACAGAGCGTCAAACACCCGGTAGCCCCAGGACAGCTGCAACACATCGCCCACATCCAAAAAGGCGTGGTGCACCACCATACAGAGAATGGCAAAACCCCGCAGCTCGTCCAGCAAATAAATGCGGGGACGGGCAGATTTGGGCTGTTTTTGGCGTTTTTGTCTCACCGGAGCACCTCCTGTTCCAAGGCTTTGGGTTATTTTACCACAAAAGCGGCGGTTTGTACACGCAATTTTTGGCACACCGTGGCAAAGAATTGCGCTTTATAATTGTATATGAAATGGAAGTGTGCTATAATACGGTGAAGTCTTAAAAATACAGAAAACGGCGATCCGCCGAGAGGAGCATGTATATGAAAACCGCTGTGGGCGAAGTGCAGGGTGAGGCCCTGACCCTTGTAAACACCACCAACACTGCCATTGCCGCCGAGTCCGGCTCGCTGCCGGTACTGGGCACCCCCTTTATGCTGGCCCTGATGGAAAAGGCCACCTGCGAGGCGGTGGCAGACCTGCTGGAGGACGATGAGACCACCGTGGGCACGGCCATGAACATTACCCACATCAAGGCCAGTGCCATTGGCGAGGTAATCACCGCCAAGGCTATACTGACAGAGGTGGACGGGCGCAAGCTCACCTTCCATGTAACCGCCCGCAACGACAAAAATGAGCTGGTGGGCAGTGGCACCGTAGAGCGCTTTGTGGTACTGGCGGAAAAATTCTTAAGAAAGGTCGAGGGAAAATGAGATTTTCTGCGGTAATCTTTGACTTTGACGGTACCCTGTGCGACACCGGTCCGGGCATTATGAACAGCGCCGCCTATGCGCTGGAGGCCTACGGCTTTGAAGTGCCCCGGGAACCGGGCGCCCTGCGCTGCTTTATCGGACCGCCACTGCTGGTGACCTTTCAGGAGCAATTCGGCGCAGATGCAGCCACAGCCCAAGCGCTGGTACAAAAATACAGAGAGCGCTACAACGACGCCATTCTCAACGAGAGCATGCTTTACCGGGGTATTGTGACCTTGCTGGAGAACTTAAAAGCGGCAGGCATACGCATTGGCATCGCCTCCTCCAAGCCCAAGCGCTACATTGACCAGCTGCTGGCACACTTTACCATTAACAAATTCTTTGACGCAGTGTGCGGTGTAGATTTTAACACCGACTGCGAAAGCAAGGCCAGCATTATCACCCGCTGCCTGCAAGAGCTGGGGGTCGCCCCGGAAAAGGCACTGATGGTCGGCGACAAAAGCTACGACATCAACGGCGGCAAGGCCAATGGCTTAAAGACCGTGGGCGTAAACTGGGGCTACGGCAGCAAGTTTGAATTTATTGAAGCCGGCGCCGATTTTCAAGCGGAGAAGCCCATGGATGTTGAAGCCATTGCACTGGGCTTTTTTGAACAAACGGAGGAATACGGCGGCATTTATAATGGCCGCATTCTCACCCTTCACTGCGACACGGTGACTATGGTGGACGGCGCAGAGGAAAAGCGGGAGGTTATCGACCACCCGGGCGGCGTGGCCGTAGCCGGACTGACAGAAAGCAAAGAACTGCTGCTGGTGCGCCAGTTCCGCTATCCTTACAAAGAGATTTTGCTGGAGATCCCCGCCGGCAAGCTGGAAAAGGGCGAGGATCCCTTTGAAGCAGGCAAGCGGGAGTTCAAAGAGGAATGCGGCGCTACGGCAGACAGCTACTTTTCCCTGGGAGAGGTGTACCCCTCCCCCGGTTACTGCGGCGAGATCATTCACCTGTATGGCGCTGCCGGGCTGCACTTTGGACAGCAGCATTTAGATGAGGGCGAGTACCTGGATGTGGTGCGCATGCCTCTGGACGAAGCGGTGCGCCGGGTAATGACCGGTGAGATCAAAGACGCCAAAACCGCCATCGCCATTCTGAAATTAAAGGAACGAATCAATCCATGATCTATTTAGACAACGCAGCCACCACCCGACCCTGCCCGGCCTGTGTGGCGGCCGTGAGCAGCATGCTCACTGACCACTTTGCCAATCCCTCCAGCCTGCACGGTCCGGGGATTGACGCCATGAAAGAGATCATCGCCGCCCGCAGCGCATTAGCAGACGCTTTGGGGGTGGAGCGAGACACGCTGACTTTCACCTCCGGCGGCACAGAGGCCAACAACCTGGCTCTGTTCGGCGCAGCCTATGCCAACCGGCGGCGGGGCAAGCGCATTGTGACCACCGCCATAGAGCACGAGAGCATTATACAAACCGCCGACCAGTTAGAGGCAGAGGGCTTTGAGGTCATTCGCCTGCAACCGGACAAAACCGGCAATATTACAAAACAGCAGATTGAAAGCGCCATCACTCCGGACACCATTCTGGTCTCCGTCATGCGCATCAACAACGAAGTGGGCAGCATTCTGCCGGTGGAGTGCATTCGCCGGGCGGTACAAAAGGCCGGCGCACCGGCGCTGATCCATACCGACTGTGTGCAGACCTTTGGCAAGGTGCCCCTGCGACCGGACAAGTTGGGGGTAGACCTGATGACCGTCACCGCCCACAAGATCCACGGTCCCAAGGGGGTAGGCGCTCTGTATGTGCGCAAGGGCGTGCGTATTCTGCCCCGCACCTTTGGCGGCGAGCAGGAGAAAAAATTGCGTCCGGGTACGGAGGCAGCGCCCCTGATCGCCGGGTTTGGCGCTGCGGTATCGGCACTGCCGGATCTGCGTGCGCAGAACGCCGCCGTCAAAGAACTGAACGCTTATACGAAGGAACGGCTGGCGGAGATCCCCGGTCTGACCTTTAACAGCGGCAACCAGGCCTCGCCCTATATCATCAATATTTGCGTTCCCACCTTTATGCGCAGCCAGACCATTATTCAGGAACTGTCCGCCAACTACGGCATTTGCGTCAGCAGCGGCTCCGCCTGCGCCAAGGGCAAGCGCTCCCATGTGCTCACCGCCATGGGGCTGCCGGAGCAGGTGATTGACAAATCCATTCGCCTAAGCTTTAGCGGCCAAAGCACGCAGGCAGAAGCAGACGCCTTTGTAGACGCGCTGCACGACCTGGTAAAAAAACACCCAAAGGAGTAACCTATGCGAGAGATCGTACTGATTAAAAACGGCGAATTGGCACTAAAGGGACTGAACCGCAGTTCCTTTGAAGATGTGCTCATTAAGAATATGCGTCGCCACCTGGCGCCCTTGGGCACCTTCCAGTTTACCAAGAGTCAAAGCACCATTATGGTGGAGCCGGAGGACCCGGACACGGACCTGGACGACACGGTAGACGCGCTGACCCGCGTGTTCGGCATTGCCGCCCTGTCCCGGGCCGCCGTGTGTGAAAAAGATATAGAGGACATTGCAGCCACGGCACTGGAATACCTAAAGGAGCCGCTGGAGGACGCCAAAACCTTTAAGGTAGAGGCCAAGCGCAGCGACAAAAAATTCCCCATGAAATCGCCGGAGATCTGCCGAGAGATGGGCGGTCGTATTCTGCGCCGCTTTCATCATCTCAAGGTAGATGTACATAACCCGGACATTACCGTTACCGTAGAGGTAAGGGATCGCTACGCCTTTGTGCGGGGCAACAACCTGCACGGCGCAGGAGGTATGCCCACCGGCACCGGCGGCCGCGCGGCGGTGCTCATCAGCGGCGGTATTGACTCTCCGGTGGCCTCTTATATGATGGCCAAGCGGGGAATCGAATTGGTAGCCGTGCACTTCGCCTCGCCCCCGTACACCAGCGAGCTGGCAGAAATGAAAGTGATGGAGCTGCTAAAGAAAGTAGCCCGGTACAGCGGCTGGATCACCACCTTTGTGGTGCCGTTTACGGAAATCCAGGAGCAGATTCGGGACAAGTGCCCGGAGGAATACTTTACCATTATCATGCGCCGCGTGATGATGATGATCAGCGCCCGCATTGCAAAGAGTCAAAACTGCCACGCCCTGATTACCGGCGAATCCGTAGGGCAGGTAGCCAGCCAGACCATGTACGCCCTGGCGTGCACAGACTGCGCAGCAGATATGCCGGTGTTCCGTCCCTGTATCGGTATGGACAAGGACGAGATCATTGCCATCTCCCGCAAGATTGATACCTTTGAGACCTCTATTGAGCCCTACGAGGACTGTTGCACGGTCTTTACCCCCAAGCACCCGAAGACCAAGCCCCGGCTGGATGATGTGCTGAAAGCTGAAGCAAATATGGAGAATCTGGACGAAATGATGGACCGGGCCGTGGCCGGCGTAAAGAAAGTTGTGATTAAATAATGGAGCCGCGCAAGGATCCCAACGAGGAGATTGACCGCATTTTGGCCGACTTTCAGCAAAGCCGTACCCGGCGGCAAACAGAGGCGCCGGCAGAGCCGCCTGTTCCGGCAAAAGAAGGGAAAGCGCCGTCAAAAAAAGAAAAGCCCTCCAAAGAAGCAAAGCCGCCAAAAAAGGAAAAAGCGCCCCGCCGCCCGCTGAACAAAAAGCAAAAGCGGGGGCTGTGGATCGCCTTGGTGTGTCTGGCAGTGGCTGTGGCGCTGGCCTTTGCTCTTCCCGCCATACAAAGCAGCCGCCAAAACGCCTACTTAAAGCCCTACGAGACCAAGTACGGCATTCACTACCCGGCGGGTATGCTGGAACAATATTGCGACGCCTACGGCAAGGATCGGCAGATTGCCGGTTTTCTGACCTACGGCAGCAGCGGCGAGATCACCGTGTCCAAGACCAAAAATGAGAACCAGCCGTACCTGGATAACAACAGCGACTTTTTGCACTTTGGGTTTAACACCGTAATCTATGGCAGCCCGCAGCAGCTGACCGGGCTGGAAGCCGCCTATGGCAGTGCCGCCGCCTGCAACAACAGCGGCACCACCCTCACCTACAATTCCCTGTTTGAGACCGGGCAGTGGCAGGTGGTAGGCGCCCTGTATGTGAACACCAAGGCCAAGGACGACAACGGCTACTGCTTTCCCTACAATGTGACCGGAAACATGACGGCAGACAGCTACAAGCAATTCTACGCCCGACTGACCAACCGTATGATCTACACCAGCAACCGCACCTTAAATCGGGCGGATCACCTGCTGACCATTGCCACGGACAGTGCGCTGCACCCGGGGTGGAAATTTGTGTTGGTGGCCGCTAAGGACGGCGAAGTACGGGATGTGCGGGATGTGCAAACGCCACAGTACCCGCAGGCGTACTTTGACAAGAAAGGGAAAAAGAACCCTTATGCGCCCTTTAACAAATGGTATCCGGAGATCTATGTGAGCAACGGCGAGCAAACCTCCCGCCAAAACAAAAAAGATTACCAAACAAAATAAAAAAAGCCCCGACGGAATTTGCGTTTCGCCGGGGCTTTTTTCGGTTTCTGTTTTAGATTTTCACATCAGCATAGATGGGATAGTGATCGGACATGGCGTCCATCGCCCCATCTGAGAGAATCCCGTAGCATCGCACCTTGGCGGTGCCGGTCAAAAAAATGTGGTCGTAGGTAGGGGCAGAGGCTTTTTTGTTGTTGCCGCTTTTGGTCTTGGCGGCCAAGGCTTTGGTGTCCTGCATCTTTTTTGCCAGGCGGCTGTAAATCTCCGGCGCATCATACACCGGGTCGTACCCGCCGCCGTCCATGGCGTTAAAGTCACCGCAGGCAAACACCGGGCACTTATACTGTGCCGCCAGGGATTTGGCAAGTGCCGCGGCCTGATCTGCCTGGCTTTTCATCACCGCCCGCTCCGCCTTTTCCTCTCCGCTGCGGATCAGGTCCAGATGGGTGGAAGATACAATATATTTTTCGCCGGACTGATTGTTCCGGAACAGTCCCCACACAATGCGGCGCAAGCGCGCATCATCCCCCCGGTCATAGGCCACATCGCCTTGCTCCAGCAAGGTTACCCGATCGCTGTCATACAGCAGACCGGTCATGCGTACCAGCGCACCGGTACGCACCGGGTACAGCAGCTTATAACTGCCCCGGTTCTGCATCAAACAACAGTACCACTGATCGCTCATTTCCTGCACGGCCACTACATCCGGCCGGTAGGTGTCCAGCACCTGCAAAAACATTTTGGCCCGCTTGTGCGCGTCCGTGCCGCCCCAACTCTCATAATGCACCAGCAAATTGGCACTCATAATGCGGGCGGATGTATTCTTGGCACGCTTGGCGTTCGCCTTGCCGATGCTCTCCTGGAACTCCTCGCTAACCATATAATCCGACAGATCACCTCGGCTGCGAATCACCGCCGGCACGGCAATAGCCGTACTCACTGCTGCCACCAGAACCAGCGACAGCAGGGCGCAAAAAAAGCGCCGCAAAAACTTTCTCATAATCTTCCTCCGCAGTATGTTCTCCCTACCTATTATACACAAGCCGGCGTTCCATTTCCACCCTACGGCAAAAATAAAAAAGTATTGACTATTTTACTTAGGCGTTGTATATTTGTTATACTTAATTATAGAAAGAAAAAACGGCGAGAATCGCCAAGTGGAGAATAACGATGATGGAAGAAACAAAAAAGAGCAAGTCCCTGCGCCTGCTGACGGTGCTGCTGTCTGTGGCGGCCGTAGCTGCCATGTTGTGGTGCGCGCCTTACTTTAAGGACGATTGGGCCTGGGGCAGCCAGGTGGGACTGGAACGACTGCAAAGCCACTTCACAGGTTACAACGGCCGGTATCTGGGCAATCTGCTGGTCATGGTCCTCACCCGCTCCCTGCCGGTGAAAATCATTTTGATGACCGCCGGGGTTCTGGCGCTGCCGTTGCTGGTCAGCCGCTTGGCCAACAAAAAGCTATTTTTATTGTTCCCTCTGAGCCTACTGGGTGTAGCTGTGATGCCCGCCGATCTGTTCCGCCAAACGGTGGTGTGGGCCAGCGGTTTTTCCAACTATATGCCGCCGGTGCTGCTCACTCTGTGCTATCTGCTGCTGGTATGGGATCTGTGGGATGACACAGCACCGGTACAGAGCAAATGGACACCGCTCTGTGCCTTACTCATCGGCGGGTGCGGTGCGCTGTTTATGGAGCATGTGACCCTATACAACCTGGCGCTGGCAGTGGCGGTGCTGATCTTTTCCAAGGTCAAGCACCACAAGACCTATGCCACCCACTGGTGTTTCCTGACCGGCGCTGTCATCGGTGCCGGAATTATGTTTACCAACAGCGCCTATGGCTTTATTTCTTCCGGCAAAGACCAATTCACCTATCGCTCCATGGCGGTAGGCGGCACCGTACAGCGGTATTTTGACACCATCGGCGGCAATATCATTCGTATTTCCAACTACCTGACCGAGTGCAACGCTCTGATGAATGTGCTGCTGGCTGCGCTGTTTTGCATTGTGCTGCACCGCCTGTTTAAGAAGGGCGGCGTCACCAAGGGGCGCCGGGTGTGGCTCATCGTCAGTGCAGGAATATTGGTCGCCTATGCTGCTTATAGCTGCGTGCTTACCGTATGGGCCAAGATCGCAGGCAACAATAACGCCCGGGATGCCATCGACCCTGCGTGGCGCTTTACCTTTACACTGTTGTTTTCCATTGCGCTACTGCTGTGCATTCTCTTAGGCATCCAAAGCCGTCGCCGCAAGGGGCAGATGCTCTTTGCGCTGGTCAGCGTGTATGTGTTCTGCACGCCACTGTTTATCGTAACCCCTCTGACCGCTCGCTGCTTTCTCCCCTGCTATGCCATGTTTATGCTGCTGGCCGCGCTGCTGTTTGACCTGATCTATCGAGATACTGCGGACAAGACAAAGGCCACCCGCACCGCAGGCGCCGTATTTGCCGCCTGTCTGATTGCGCTGGGCGTGTTCTATGCCACCGTCTTTGTGCAGATCAAGGACTATTCCGTCGGTCGAGAGGCCTATGTGCAGGCACAGATTGACCGGGGCGAAAAAAAGATTTACCTGCCCATGTACCCGGCCTATACCGGCGATTATATTCGAGGCAGCACCCCCAGGGACGGCTCTGTTTGGGAGGAGCGGTACAAAATGTTCTACCACATTGACCCGGACATTGACCTGGTCACCGTCGGCCCCAACACGCCCCAAGCCAAAGCAGTCCTGGCACAAGAGAAATAAACGCCGTTTGTTGGGTTCGATACCCACATTGAACCGCCAAATCCATAGAAAAAACGCATCCTGTAATTAGGATGCGTTTTTGTTTTGCTTATTTGCATGCAGCGCAGAAGTTATACATTGATCTCCACATCTACGCCCAGCAGGTCTTTTTCCTTAGCCAGAATGGGGCTCACCACTTCGTTTAAGAAGTCGACGGTCTGCTCCGGAGCACGGCCCACAAAGTTCTCCGGCTTCAGAATGGCCAAAATTTCCTCCTTGGTGGTCATAAAGGCCGGATCCGCAGCAATGCGATCCACCAGATCGTTCTTGCCGCCCTCAACCTTCACCACCGCACCGGCGGCCATGGAGTGCTGGCGAATTTTCTCGTGCAGCTCCTGACGGTCTCCGCCTTTCTTCACCGCGTCCATCATAATGTTCTCGGTAGCCATAAAGGGCAGTTCGCTCATCAGGCGGGCGTGGATCACCTTGGGATACACCACCAACCCGGAGGTCACGTTGATATACAGGTCCAAAATCCCGTCCGTAGCCAGGAAGGCCTCGGCCACGCTGACCCGCTTGTTGGCAGAGTCGTCCAATGTGCGCTCAAACCACTGGGCAGAGGCTGTCCATGCCGGGTTCAAGGCGTCGATCATCACATAGCGGGACAGAGAAGCGATCCGCTCACTGCGCATGGGATTGCGCTTATAAGCCATGGCGGAAGAACCGATCTGGTTCTTCTCAAAGGGCTCCTCAATCTCTTTCAGATTTTGCAGCAGCCGCAGGTCGTTGGAAAACTTGCAGCAGCTCTGAGCGATCAGCCCCAGGCAGTTGCACACAATGGTGTCCAGCTTGCGGGCATAGGTTTGGCCGCTGACCGGGAAGCAGGCCTTAAAGCCCATCTTCTCCGCGATCTTACGATCCAGCGCCTTGCACTTCTCGTGGTCGCCGTCAAACAGCTCCAGGAAACTGGCCTGGGTGCCGGTGGTGCCCTTAGAGCCCAGCAGCATCAAGGTGTCCAGCACATGGCACACCTCTTCATAATCCATGACCAGATCCATCAGCCACAAAGTGGCACGCTTGCCCACGGTGGTGGGCTGGGCAGGCTGGAAGTGGGTAAAGCCCAGGCAGGGCATATCCTTATACTGGTCGGCAAACTTGGCCACACTGGCAATGGCATTCACCAGCTTTTTCTTGATCAGCAGCAGGGCCTCCCGCATGGTGATCACATCTGTATTATCGCCCACATAGCAAGAGGTGGCGCCCAGGTGGATAATGGGCTTAGCCGTGGGGCACTGCACCCCATAGGCGTATACATGGCTCATTACATCATGGCGTACCTGCTTCTCCCGTTCCCGAGCCACATCGTAGTTAATGTCCTCGGCGTGCGCTTTCAACTCGTCGATCTGTGCCTGAGTCACATTCAGCCCCAGCTCGTGCTCCGCTTCTGCCAGAGCGATCCACAGCTTCCGCCAGGTTTTGAACTTAAAATCCGGGGAGTAGATATACTGCATTTCCTTGCTGGCATAGCGCGCGTTAAAGGGAGAATTATAAGTATCTGTCTGCATTAGTCCAGCCCTACTCTCTTCATCATCTCTTTGTATGCATCCTCAACGCCGCCCAGGTCCCGACGGAAGCGGTCCTTGTCCAGCTTCTCATGGGTCTTAATGTCCCAAAAACGGCAGGTGTCCGGGCTAATCTCGTCTGCCAGCACGATCTGGCCGTCTGCGGTCTTGCCGAATTCCAGCTTGAAGTCAATCAGCTCCACACCGATGGAGGCAAAGTATTCTTTCAGCACATCGTTCACCTTGAAGGCCATCGCCTTAATGGTGTCCACATCCGCCTGGGTGGCAAAGCCGCAGCTGACCGCGTGGTAGCCGTTGATCAGCGGGTCGCCCAAGTCGTCATCCTTATAAGAGAACTCAATAGACGGCTGGGTAAAGTCCATGCCCTCTTCCAGACCCAGGCGCTTGCAGATAGAGCCGGCAGCCCGGTTGCGGATAATCACTTCCAACGGTACGATGGTCACTTTCTTCACAGCGGTCTCCCGATCGGAAAGTTCCTCCACAAAGTGGGTGGGCACGCCGTGCTTCTCTAAAAGCTGCATTAAGTAGTTGGACATTTTGTTGTTCACAACGCCCTTACCTACGATGGTGCCCTTCTTCAGGCCGTTAAAGGCGGTGGCATCGTCCTTGTAGTCCACAATCACGATGGCGGGGTCCTCAGTAGCCCATACCTTCTTGGCCTTGCCTTCATAAAGCTGTTCTGTCTTATTCATAACGCATTCTCCTCTGCAAAAAGATTGGTAAATTAAAGGGTGTGTGTTCTTATTTGTTTTGGGCAAAGTATGCCTTGATCCGCTCCACGGCCTCTACGGTCTTGTCCGCATTGCCGAAAGCAGTGAGCCGGAAAAAGCCCTCACCGGAGGGACCGAAGCCAGAACCGGGGGTGCCCACCACATGGGTCTTGTCCAGCAGCAGATCAAAGAACTCCCAGCTGGTCATGCCTTCCGGCACCTTCAGCCACACATAGGGGGAGTTCACCGCGCCGTAGCAAGTAAACCCGGCAGCCTGCATACCCTCAAAGATCACCTTGGCGTTCTTCTGATAATAGGCCAGGGTTTCCTTGATCTCCTTTTGCCCCTGCTCCGTGTAAACCGCTTCGGCCGCCCGCTGGGTAATGTAGCTAACGCCGTTAAACTTGGTGGCCTGGCGGCGTGCCCACATGGGGTTCAGGCTCTTGCCCTCAAACACACAGGCCTTGGGCACCACGGTATAACCGCAGCGCACGCCGGTAAAGCCGGCAGTCTTGGAGAAAGAACGCAGCTCAATGGCGCACTTCTCGGCGCCCTCAATCTCATAAATGGAATGGGGCACATCGTCCTCTACAATAAAGGCTTCATAGGCACTGTCAAAGATGATCAAAGCGTCATTGGCCAGCGCATAGTCTACCCACTTTTTCAGCTGCGCTTTGGTGGCGCACATACCGGTGGGGTTGTTGGGAAAGCACAGGTAGATCACATCCGGAGTCTCCTTCGGCAGATCGGGCATAAAACCGTTCTCCTCTGTGCAGGGCATATAGATAAAGTTGCTGTAAAAGCCGTCGGCGTTCTTGTCGCCGCTGCGGCCGTCCATGGTGTTGGCGTCCACATACACCGGGTACACCGGGTCACACACAGCGATCTTGTTGTCCACGCTGAACAGGTCGCCGATATTGCCGCAGTCGGACTTGGCGCCGTCGGACAAAAAGATCTCGTCTTTCTCAATCTTGACCCCGCGGGCAGCGTAATCGTGCTGCTGAATGGCGTCCAGGATAAATTCGTAACCGTGCTCCGGCGGATAGCCGCGGAAAGTGGCCTCGTTGGCCATCTCGTCCACCGCCTTGTGCATGGCGTCGATCACACTGGGCGCCAGCGGACGGGTCACATCGCCGATAGACAGACGGATAATATCTGCCTCCGGGTGCGCCTCCTGGTACTCCCGCTGCTTTCTGGCTACCGTTGAAAACAGATAAGAGCTTTCAATCTTAAAAAAGTTTTGGTTGATCTTCATTATTCTAAAAAACCTCCTGTGTTTTATAGATCTATCTTGCCGCTAAAGACAGTGGTGGCCGGGCCGGTCATCATGACGCTGTCCTGGGCCTTACCGCTCCAGCTGATCTGCAAGTCGCCGCCCAGCAGATGAACCGTCACCCGGTGGTCTACATAACCGCCCAAAATCGCCGCCACGGCGGTGGCACAGGCGCCGGTGCCGCAGGCCAAAGTCTCCCCGGAGCCGCGCTCCCACACCCGCATTTCGATGTTCTGCCGGTCCTGTACAAAGGCAAACTCTGTGTTGGTCCGATCCGGGAAGCAGGGATGGTGCTCAAACAGCGGTCCTACCTGCTCCAGCGGGAACTCCCGTGGCGAGCGGTCAATAAACACCACCGCGTGAGGGTTGCCCATGGAGACACAAGTCATTTTATACACTGTGTCGTGTACGGTAATAGGTACATCCACCGGCGGTTTGCAGTCCGTCACCACCGGAATGGCCGCCGGATCTAAAATCGGCGCACCCATATCCACACTGGCGCCCACGGCCACACCGTCCTGCACCTGAATGTCAATGGTCTTAACCGCACCCATGGACGCAATGGTCACGGTGGTCTTGTCCGTCAGCTTGTGGTCGTACACATATTTTGCCACGCAGCGGATCCCGTTGCCGCACATAGCGCCCCGGGAGCCGTCCGCATTGTACATCACCATTTCAAAATCGGCGTTCTGCCCCTTCTCAATGAGAATGATGCCGTCGCCGCCGATGCCAAAGTGCCGGTCGGAGAGCCGCACCGCCAGCTGAGAAGCCAGGTCCCGGTCCATGGGCTGCCGGGTGCAGTCAAAGTAAATATAGTCGTTGCCGCAGCCGTGCATCTTGGTAAATTCCATCAGAAAGCCGTCCTTTCGTTAGCGAAAATCGTTGATGATCTTTTGCGCCAGGTCCGTAATCTTCAGCCCGGTGCGCATACTCTCCTTTTGGAGAAAACGGTGGGCCTGCAACTCCGTCATATCCTGGGTGTTCATCAGCACCAGCTTGGCATTAGAGATCAAATCCTCATCCGCCTCCTTACGGCGGGTAAAGCTGCTTTTGCTGGAGACAAGCACCGCCACCGTTTGCAAAAACTCCTGCCGATCCAAGGGCAGGGTCAGGGTGATCAGGTTGCCCATATATTCTGTTTTGCCGTTCTTCGACAGTGCTACCACATCAAAGTCCGCAGGCAACTGCTCTGCCAAAGTACCGGCACCCATATCCCGCAGCAAAGAGGCACAGATGATCACGCCGGCGTCTTTCTCACCGGCAGCGCCCAACGCGCTGGAACCCAGGGCACAAATATGCGACACCCGGAACCCCTCGCCAACCAGCAAGGCACGCAGGCGCAGTGCCACCTCTTTGTTCGGGTACGCAATAATGATGTCCTTCATCTTCCGCTCCCGTTCCCCCATTAGATAAAAGTTATTATACCATATAAATACGCCTGGGTTCAATACAAAATGTGCACAGTTGCGCCCTGTGGGGACAAAAATTTTTGTCTATTCTTTACAGTCTGAAAGATTTGTAACAATATACACAAAAATGCGACAAATTTTACAAATTCTTGTAACAAACTATACGAAAATCCCTTGATTGACCGGTGCCAATGTGTTAAAATGAGAATGACTACAACCAAACTGAAAAGGGAGATGATAGAATGGAACAACTTAAAGAAGAATATCAGCTGCCGGTCTACCTCTTCCACGAGGGCAAAAACTATGAAGCATACCGTTTCTTCGGTGTTCATAAAATAAAAAAAGGTACCTACGCTTTTCGCGTGTGGGCGCCCCACGCCGTGGGTGTGGCTGTGGCCGGTGACTTTAACGATTGGTCCGAGACAGCCAACCCCATGACCCTCATTGCACCGGAGATCTGGGAAGCGGTGGTGGACGGTGTTTCCAAGTATGACTGCTACAAATACGCCATTCAAACGACGGACGGTCGCCTGCTGATGAAAGCGGACCCCTACGCCGTGCACCAAGAGACCCGACCGGGCACCGCCTCCAAGGTCTATGACCTGCCCAGCTACAAGTGGACGGACAGCGACTGGTTTGCCCGGCAAAAAGAAGTCTCTGTGCTGGACAAACCGGTGAATATTTATGAAATTCACTTTGGCTCCTGGAAGCAGCACGAGGACGGCACATTTCTTACCTACCGGGAAATGGCAGACACGCTGGTGCCCTATGTAAAGGATATGGGCTACACCCATATTGAGATGATGCCCATTATGGAGTATCCCTTCGACGGCTCCTGGGGCTATCAGGTCACCGGATACTTTGCCCCCACCTCACGCTATGGGGTACCGGAGGACTTAATGTACTTTATGGACACCTGTCACAAGGCGGGGATCGGCGTGATCCTGGACTGGGTGCCCGCCCACTTTCCCAAGGACGCGCACGGGCTGTACGCATTTGATGGGGAATGCACCTACGAGTACAGCGACCTGAAAAAAGGCGAGCACAAGGAATGGGGCACCCGGGTCTTTGACTACGGCAAAAATGAAGTGCGTTCTTTTCTCATCAGCTCTGCCATGTACTGGGCCGATCTGTTCCACTTTGACGGTATTCGGGTAGACGCAGTGGCCAGTATGCTGTACCTGGATTACGGCAGAGAGCCGGGAGAATGGACCCCCAATAAGGACGGCGGCAACGAGAACTACGAGGCGGTGGACTTCTTCCGCCAGCTGAACAGTGCGGTGCTCACCCGCCACCCGTCCATGATGATGATCGCCGAGGAGTCCACTGCTTGGCCCATGATCACCATGCCCCCGGATGTAGGCGGCCTGGGCTTTAACTTTAAGTGGAATATGGGCTGGATGAACGATATGCTCCGGTATATGAGCCTGGATCCACTGTTCCGCAAGGGCAACCACGACTGCATTACCTTTAGCTTTTTCTACGCCTTTAGCGAAAACTTTGTGCTGCCCATCAGCCACGACGAGGTGGTGCACGGCAAGTGCTCCCTAATCGGCAAAATGCCCGGCGAATACGACGATAAATTCAGCAGTATGCGTCTGTTCTTTGCCTATATGATGGCCCACCCGGGCAAGAAGCTGCTGTTTATGGGCAGCGAATTCGGCCAATTCAAGGAATGGGCGTACAAAGAGGGACTGGACTGGCTGCTGCTGGATTACGAAAAGCACCGCCAGCTGCAAGCCTTCTCTAAGGAACTGAACCACTTTTATACCGCGCACCCGGCGCTGTGGCAGATTGATTACAGCTGGGAGGGATTCCAGTGGATCAGCTCCGACGACAACAGCAACTCGGTGATCGCCTTCCGCCGCATAGACCGAGACGGCAAGGATCTGATCACGGTATTTAACTTCACCCCCAACGATCACGAGGACTACCGCATCGGTGTGCCGGAAAAGGGCACTTATAAAGTGGTCATGGACACGGCGCTGAAAAAATACGGCGGCACCAAACCCCGACTGTGCGGCACCTACAAAACGAAAAAAATACCTATGCACAATATGGAGCAAAGCATCAGCCTGAAACTCAGCGGACTGTCTGCCTTGTATCTTGAAAAAATAAAGTAAGGAGAACCACTATGGCACACAAAACAAATGTTGTTGCAATGCTGCTGGCCGGCGGCCAGGGCAGCAGACTGGGCGTGCTCACCAAAAACATTGCCAAGCCTGCCGTACCCTACGGCGGCAACTACCGCATCATCGACTTTCCGCTATCCAACTGCGTCAACAGCGGTATTTACACCGTTGGCGTACTGACCCAATATCAGCCGCTGGAATTGAACGACTATTTGGGCAACGGTCAGCCCTGGGATCTGGACCGCCAAAACGGCGGCGTACATATTCTCTCCCCTTATGAGGCCATCGGCGGCGCCGAGTGGTATAAGGGCACGGCCAACGCCATTTACCAAAACATCAATTTTATTGAGAAGTACGACCCGGAATATGTAGTGGTGCTCTCCGGCGACCACATCTACAAGATGAACTACGCCAAGATGATCGACTTCCACAAAAAACACAATGCGGACTGTACCATCGCTGTGCTGGAGGTGCCGTGGGAGGAGGCCTCCCGCTTTGGTATTCTGGCTACCGACGAGGACGACCGTATTTACGAATTTGCCGAGAAGCCGGCCCAGCCCAAGAGCAACAAAGCCTCTATGGGCGTGTATGTATTCAGCTGGAGCAAGCTGCGCCAGTACCTGGAGCTGGACGAGGCAGACCCCAACTCTGCCAACGACTTTGGCAAGAATGTGATTCCTGCCATGCTGAACGCCGGCGAGCGGCTGTTTGCCTATCCCTTCTCCGGCTACTGGAAAGATGTGGGCACCATTGACAGCCTGTGGGAGGCCAACCTGGATATTATCAATCCCAATGTAGATCTGGATCTGTCCGACAAAAGCTGGCGCATTTACAGCCGCAACCCCATGGCGCCGCCCCACTATATCGGTAAAAGCGCGGTGGTGGAGAACAGCTCCATCAGCGAGGGCTGCGAGATCGAGGGCAACGTGGATTACAGCGTGATCTCCTCCAATGTGACCATTGAGGCCGGTGCCGATGTGCGTTACAGCGTGGTGATGCCCGGCGCGCATATTCAAAAGGGTGCCAAGGTGTATTATTCCATCGTGGCCGAGAACGCGGTCATTCAGGCGGACGCCAAGGTCGGCGAAATTCCAGAGCAGCTGCAAAATCCGGCAGACTGGGGCATTGCCGTTATCGGTGCAGGCGCTACCGTCACCGGCAAGAGGGACATTGCACCCGGTGAAATGATCAAAAGCGGCGAGGAGGTATAAGCATGAACGGAAAATCTGTACTGGGCATTATCTTTGCCAATATTCATGAGGAGGCGCTGGATACCCTAACGGCACAGCGCACCATGGGCTCCGTGCCCTTCTGCTCCCGCTACCGGCTCATTGACTTTCCCCTGTCCAACATGGTGGAGAGCGGCATTACCAAGATCGGCGTGATCACCAATGCCAACTTTCGCTCTCTGATGGATCATGTAGGCACCGGCAAGCCCTGGGACCTGAGCCGCAAGAACGACGGACTGTATCTGCTGCCTCCGTTCTCTGTTAACTCCGCTACCATGTGGGGGAACCGAATTGACGCCATTTTCGGCAACATTCAGTTCCTGAACCAGTCCAACCAGGACTATGTGCTGATGAGCGACTGCAACCAAGTGCTGAATATGGACTACGAAAAGCTGTTTGACGCCCACGAGCAAAGCGGCGCCGATGTGACCATTGTCGGCGTGCACGGTGAAATGCCCACGCATGTTGGCTCTGTTTTGGTGTTTGACCAGGTGGCAGAGGACGGCCGCATTACCGGCATGAGCCTGTGCCCGGAGGGCCGGGGCGAAGTCTTTTACAGCTGCAACATCGTGCTGATGCAAAAGGCGCTGTTTGAGTCTTTGGTCACTGCCGCCCACAGCAAAAACGAAATTTCTTTCCAGCGCAATGTGCTGCTGAAGAATGTAGATCACTTAAAGATCCACGCTTATGACGCCAGCGACTGCTTTGTGGGCACCATTCAGTCCCTGCAAAGCTATTACGACATCTCCATGCGGGTGCTGGAGAAGGAGAGCCGCCGCCGTCTGTTCAATCCGAACAAGCCCATTTCTACCAAGGAGCGGGACGATATGCCCTCCCTGTACGGCCCGGATTCCGCCACCAAGAACTCTTTGGTGGCCGACGGCTGCATCATTGACGGCACGGTAGAAAACTGCATTATCTTTAAGGGCGTCAAGATCGGCAAGGGCGCCGTGGTCAAGGACTCCATCCTGATGCAGGACACGGTGATCGGCGACAACGCTAAGGTAAACTGCGTGATCGCAGACAAAGATGTATCCATTAAGCACTCGGTAGAGCTGAGCGGCGCGCCCAACTTCCCGGTGTACCTGAGCAAAAAAACCAGAATTTAAGGAGGCAAATATTATGAAAGTTCTTTTTGTTGCCTCGGAGGCACTGCCGTTTATGGCCTCCGGTGGGCTGGGCGATGTGGCCGGCTCGCTGCCCGCCGCCCTGCGCAAGCGGCTGATCGGCTGCCGGGTCGTTATGCCCCTGTATGACAGCATTCCTCAGGAGCTGAAGGACCAAATGCAGTTCATCACCTCCATCTCCGTGCCGGTGGCCTGGCGCCGCCAGTATTGCGGTATTTTTGAGGCCAAGCACAACGGCGTGATTTACTATCTGCTGGATAACCAGTATTACTTTAAGCGGGACGGTATTTACGGCCATTATGACGATGCAGAGCGCTTTGCGTTCTTTGCCCGTGCGGTACTGGAAATCATCCCCGCCATTGACTGGAAGCCGGACATTATTCACTGCAACGACTGGCAAAGCGCCTTAACGCCCCTGTATTACAGCTGCTATTATGCCAACCGAATGGGGTATGAAAACATTAAAACCGTATTCACCATTCACAACATTCAGTACCAGGGCAAGTACGGCGACGAGCTGCTGGAGGATGTGCTGGGCATCGCCCCGGAGGACAACAATCTCATTCTCTACGACGGACTGGTGAACTTTATGAAGGCGGGCATTGAGTGCGCCAATAAAGTGACCACCGTGTCCCCCACCTATGCCAAAGAAATCCTGGATCCCTGGTACAGTTACGGGCTGGATCCCATTTTGAATCAACGCAGCTGGAAGCTGTGCGGCATCTTAAACGGTATTGACACCGAGCTGTACAACCCGGAGACGGATAAAATGATCTGGGCCAATTACAGCAGTGCAGACTTTGCCAACAAGGCCAAGAATAAAGAAGAGCTGCAAAAGAAAATGGGCTTGGCCGTGCGGCCGGATGTGCCTGTTATCGGTATCGTTACCCGCCTGGTAGGGCACAAGGGCGTGGACCTGATGCAGGCAGTGCTGGAAAAGAGCCTGTGGGAGCGGGATGTGCAGTATGTGATACTGGGCAGCGGCGAGTGGCAGTATGAAAGCTTCTTCCGTGAGTTGCATGACAAGTACCCGGACAAAGTGGGTCTGACCCTGGGCTTTGTGCCGGATCTGGCACACAAAATCTACGCCGGTGCGGATATGTTCTTAATGCCCAGCAAAAGCGAGCCCTGCGGCCTGTCCCAGATGGTGGCGCTGCGCTACGGCACCGTACCCATTGTGCGGGAGACCGGCGGGCTGAAAGACTCTATCACCGACAGCGGTGACGGCGAGGGCAACGGCTTTACCTTTAAGACCTATGACGCCTACGATATGCTGGGCGCCATCTACCGAGCAGTGGAAGTCTATAACCAACCCAAGGACTGGAAGGTGCTGGTACAGCGGGCGCTGGACTGCGATATGAGTTGGGGCAAATCTGCCAACGAATATATCCGTATGTACCGCTCTTTGCTGAAAGACTAAACACAGGCAAATAAAAAAACGAACACCGCACGGTGTTCGTTTTTTATTTGCCTTATTTTGTTTTCACAAAGGGATTAAAATGCTTGCTGCGAATAAACAACGGCACATATTCAATCACTAAGTTTGAATTTTCCAGCCCGTACCATTTGTCCGGCGAGCCTGCCATTTTTCTGATCTTGTACTTTAAGCGCACAGCCAGCTTTTGCAAATGGGATATGTCGCTTTCCGGCGCCAGGGTTTTACGAATGTGATAGAACCGAAAGCTCCCGGTGGTTGCGTTTTTGTAAATCGAATATTTTCGCACCTGTTGCGGCAAAGCGCCGGTGGCCACCAGATCTGAAATAATCTGACGCAGATACACATTGACGCGCTGGGGCACCTTAAAGCCTAACCGAATGGTGACAAAAAACACATAGTCGGTGCCGTAAGATTCCACCGTATAGTCTGAGGTGAACGGCTCATCCGTCACCTGAATGTGGATAAACCAGTAAGCAGAGGCACGCTTCGGTCCCTTATCTAAGATGGAATATAGAATATCCCGATCCATATACTCCGGATCACTGTTGTTGGTAATATAGACCAAATTCTCACAAATTTGCGGCACAGACGCATCCTGGCGCAAAGCCTGAAGTATTGGCAAGTACTGCCGCATCTTCAACGGCACGCCCTGCATACGCTCCACCTGCGTGCCCAAGTACCAAGACAACATAACAACAAACAGCGCTGCCGCAATCAGCACGGCAAAATAGCCGCCCTTGAAGAACTTGGTTAAACTGGAGACAAAGAAGAACAGCTCTATAAATGCAAACACCAAACCGATAACCACAGCGGCAATCCGGCGTTTCTTTCTCTTAAACAAATAAACCGTCAGCAAAAATGTGGTCATCAACATGGTCACGGTAATGGACAAACCGTAGGCTGCTTCCATATGCGCCGCCGTCCGAAACAGCAAGACCACCGCGCAGCAACCCACCCACATAACGGAATTTACAAGCGGAATATACAACTGCCCTTTTGTTTGAGACGGATATGTAATTTGCATATGCGGCATCAAATCCAGGCGAATCGCCTCTGAAACCAGCGAAAACGAGCCGGTAATCAACGCCTGCGAAGCAATAATGGCAGCAACGGTACTTAAAATAACCGCAAAGGGACGCCACTGCGGCGGCAGCATTTGAAAGAACGGATTCATACCGTCCATAGCCTGCAGCGCAGCATTGTCTTTGTTTGAAAGAATCCAGGCGCCTTGACCCATATAGTTCAGCAACAAGCACACCTTGATGAACGGCCAGCTGGTATAAATATTCTGCTTTCCTACATGGCCCATATCGGAATATAGCGCTTCTGCACCGGTTGTTGCCAAAAATACGCTGCCCAGAATCATAAAGCCGGCTTTGTTGTAAGGACTAAACAAGATGCGCACCGCATAAATGGGATTCAGCGCCTGCAAAATATACAAGTTCCCGCTGATATGCGCCACGCCGGTTATGCCTAAAAACAGAAACCAAACCAACATAATCGGGCCGAATGCTTTGCCCAGCAAACTGGTACCGGCTTTTTGGCAGGCAAACAAAACAGAAATAATAATCAATGTAATCAAGATGACACGATTTTGGTCATTATTCAGCAGTTGGTCAAAAACAGAAATGCTGTGCAAGCCCTCAATGGCCGTAGTAATGGTAACGGCCGGCGTGAGCACACCGTCTGCCAGCAGCGCCGCACCGCCTAACATGGCCGGAATGACTAAGTACTTGCCATAGTTCTTGACCAAGCTGTAAAGTGCAAAAATACCGCCCTCACCGTTATTATCCGCCTTCATGGCAACCACCACATACTTCACGGTGGTAATCAGGGTTACTGTCCAAATAATCAAGGATAACGACCCGATGATAAATGCACGGTTCACCGTTTGCAAACCGCCGTTATTTTCGATAATAGACTTCAGCACATACATAGGCGATGTGCCGATATCGCCATACACAACCCCGATGGTTACCAGCAGCATGGCCGGTGTAACCACTCGCTTTTTCAACGTCTTTTCTCTCATAAGATACACGCTTTCTGCTTCTTAATGCTCACTTTTTATTTACATCCACTTTTTGCGCTTAAAGACGGCTACAAGCACGCCAACCACAAGCGCAGAAAGCACAATTACACTGAAATATCCATATTTCCAGGTCAACTCCGGCATATTGCGAAAATTCATTCCGTACCAGCCCACGATCACCGTAAGCGGCAGAAACACGGCTGTCAACACGGTAAACAGCTTCATGGTCTCGTTCAGCTTTAAGTCCAGATAAGCCTGGTAAGCATCTCGCAAATGAACGATACTGTCTCGCAGCAGGTCCACATTCTCCCGCAGACGCACAGCCTTGTCTGTAAAGATCTTAAAGTACCGCAGATCCTCTCGCTCAAAGATCTCGTTCTCATTCTCCTCCAGTGCCTCGCCGATGTCAATTAGCTGCTCATAGTAGTTGCGCAAGACGGACAGTTCCTTTTTCTTATGCAGCAACTCCATGTTGAAGTCCGAACCGGCCTTATCCTGAAGCACATACTCCTCCATCCGGTTGATCTCAAATTCCGTGTCCTCCAGCGCCTTATTGTCACCGGACACCAAACTTTCCAAAAACGCATAGATCAGCTTTTCCAGCGTAATATTGGCACAACTGAACCGGTGAAGGGCGCTGATAAATTTGTTGCGGGTGGAGCAGTCCGCATCGTTAATATCCACCAGCAGCAAAAAATTCTTTTTAACATAAAAGGCCAGGCAGTCCTCCCGGGCACGGGCATTGGCCGCGTCCGTAATCTTTAAGGTGCCAAAGCTGTAATCGTCGTACACCTCAATATTGGAGCGGAAGTAGCGGTTCTCCTCCTTGCACTGCTGTACAGTAGAAGGACTAAAGCCGAACTTCTCATAATGGGCGTCCAACTCCGCCAAGGTAATGTATGCCGCACACACCAAATTGGGGTCTCGGTCCTGCGGCTCAATGGTGGTCAGTTCGTCGCTGTATTGGTAAAACACTTGCCGTACCTCCCGATTTCCTGCTTTGTACCTATAAGTATATCCACTTTTGCCCAGCAGTCAAGTCAAATAAAGCATTTATGCCAAAATGCCGTAAAGCAGCATTTGGATGAACCGATCGTAACGATGCAAAAGTTCTTGCCGCTCCCGCTCCATTCCGGCCGTATCGCCCTCGGCTTTCAAATCCACCACCCGGTGCATATACTGGATCAGCAAGTGGTTATACATGACCCGCATGGTGCTGTAAAGCTCCTCATCAGACACATTCACTCTTTCATGGGCGGTATGAATGATCTCCAGCGTCTTATCCTTCATACATGCATCAAAACGATGACTTTGTTCCATTAGTCGGCTACGCAATGCTTCGTTGGTCAAATGCAGGCAATACCAAATCAGAGACAGCGCTTCCGGGTCATCACACCAAAAATCAATACATTCCTTGTAATACACATGCAAATTGGCAGCAACACCCTGCTCCGGATCCGGCGAAAATGCACATATACCTGCAACCAGTCGATCCACAATGCGTTGCACACAAGCCACAAGCAAATCGTCCTTGGAAGCGTAATAATGGTACAGCTTGCCCTTGGAAATACCATTCTCCCGACACAGCTGGTTCAGATTGGCATTGTCCGGTCCCTGTCGGGCAAAGCTGCGAATCGCCGCTTCTTCAATACATTCTCGACTGCGTCGATTCTTTTCTTCCTGTTTCATAGATTGTCCATTCCTTTATATATTGCATCTCTTCAAGCCGGTCCGCTCTCCCACCGCAAAATCCAAAGCACACATCCTATTATACTGCGTCACAGGATAGCGGCTCATTATTTATAGCATATTTCGTAACTTTTGTCCACTTTTTACCTCTCCGCGATCCTTTTGCCAACAACATACAGGCTGCGCTTTTTCATAAGGAAGGTTAAAAACCATCTTTCCCTTCGCCGCCATTTGCAGAGGTTCCGGTTCGTTTTTGAATTCCCTGTCATTTCGGAGCTTGGTTTTCTCTATAATCATTGCAAGAATGCAAATATCAGTCCGCTTTTGCAATAAGCAAAAGCCACCGCCGGCAGATTGCTCTGCCGGCGGTGTTATTTTTATCTTTTATTCTATTGCTTACACCACAATGCTTAATCGGAAAGCACATACTGCTCAATGGCCTTGGCTACGCCGTCTGCGGTATTGGCCTCTGCCCGGTAGCGGGCGGTGGCTTTACATTCCGGCGCGCCGTTCTCCATGGCAAAGGAGTAGTGAGCAAAGGCGAGCATGGGACAGTCGTTGCCTGCGTCGCCAAAACTCATCACCTGCTCCGGCTCAATCTTCAGTTGCCGGGCAATACCCGCCAATGCCGCGCCCTTGTTGGCGCCGGGAGCGGTACACTCCAATTCATTAGGCAGAGAGGAAACCACCTCCAGCCCCTGGCCCTCCAGCACAGACCGCACCCAATCCGCTTGCTCCGGGTTCAGATCATAAACGGCAATACTCTCTGCGCCTTTGTCCGCTTTATCCAGCAGGTTCTCCTCCCGGTGCGCCTTGGCCATATACTGCTCCAAAACCGCATGGGGCAAACTATTACTGCTGTAATAAGGTAGACGGGCTTCTTCCAAATACATACCGCCGTCCCAATACACATTATAATACAGCGGCTGTGGCGCCAAGGTTTGCAAAATGCGCTGCACTGCCTTTGGTGGGATCAGCTGCTGGCAAATATGGGCATCGTTCTTCCGGTCATACACCGCCGCGCCGTTGGAGTAGATCACATAGTCTACAAAAGGCACCTGCGCCGTTACATGGTCAATAAAATCCAAGGTGCGACCGGTGGCAATCGCCAAGCACACGCCCCGGTCGTGGGCCGCCTGCAACGCCGCCACCGTGCGGGGACTGACGGTCAGGTGGTCACCGGACATTAAGGTGCCGTCTAAATCTGTGGCAATCAATTTGATGGACATAAACACGCCTCCGTTCTTCAAATACCGGGCATATTATAGCAAATTCTTGCCCTATGCGCAACGCAAAGCCGGGAAATCCGCAATTTTAGTTGACGAAACAAAGAAATTGTGCTTTAATTAGAGTTTGACAACCGCTGCAAACGCCACGCAGCACCTTTTTCCAACAGATGGAGGGATTCGGTTATGAAACGATGGGGCACCATACTCTGCCTTTGTTTGCTGCCCATACTGCTGTTCTCTGCCTGTGCAGAGGCCACGGCACAAGTTGATTTTGTTGCCAACAAAGATGTTAAAAAGATCTTTGACGATGTGCACACTGTAGGCTACATTTTGGACGATATTCGTAAGGTGGATTTCTACAAAGAAATGCAGCCCAACGACAGCTACACCAAAAAACAGGTGAAAAGCACGAAGCTGGACACCACCGTAACCAAATATTACAGAAACGAGGACCTGGTGTACGCCGCATACGAAAAAGGCGGCAAGCAGATGACCGAGTGCCACCTGCGCTCCACCCACTCCAACGACCTGACCGTCACCTATACGGACGCGGATGGCAAGCGCACCGGCGTGTCCATTCTCTGTGAGGACGATAAGGGCAGCTACCGTGTTACCTTTGACCAAGGGCTGAACACCCAATCTCCCTACGGTGCCGACCGCTTTACCATTTGGATCTCGCCGGAGGCGGACAATGCCACCTTTAACAGCGAATGTACCTACGAGGCGGTCTACGCCGACGGCAAGCTCACCTGCACCCTGGTCAGCGCCAACTACTACGACAAAAAAGGCGGGTTCAAGCACTTTACCCACACCACGGACAAAAACGGCGTAACCCAGGAAAGCAGCCAGCCGATTTACAACAAATCCGACGCGAACGAGGCTATGATCGGCGACAGCGTAGACATTCTGCGCCATGTGGAAAAATGGGACGGCGTAGAGGCTGCCCAGGTGCGTATGGGCACCCACGCCTTCAGCTACACAGAAAAAAAGGACACCACCTATTGGTACATTGACAGCCAAGTGCGCTTTCTCTTTAGAAATAAGGAAAAGGCCGCTGCTTTTAACGCCCGCTACGGCGGCGATGGGGTTAAGACCTTAAAGCACACGGACGCCCCTTACGCGGTGAACTTCTCCCGGTGTAATTTACAGATCGCCTCCGACTGTACCTTCCCCGGCGACCAGAACCTGGGCGAATTTGCAGTGACGGACTTTAAGAACAATCCATACTACAATGTAACCTTTGACGCAGACGGCGTGCTCACCTCTTTTCAAAAAGTAAAATAACCCAATCGACTCCCCTTGTGTATGCAAGGGGAGTTATTGTATTAAAAGCGAGCGAATGATAGGCGCAATCCCACCGTTTCGCTTCGCTCAGCACCTCCCTTTACAAGGAAGGCAAATCAACACAACTTGGCTCCCCTTATTTTCTAAGGGGAGCTGGCGCGCTTGCGCGACTGAGGGGATAAAAGCATAAGTAAATCCATCCACTTTGCATACCCACGATGTAGGGTACGATGCCGCATCACCCCATAGACGGCCGCACAATTTGTCAAAAGAATATACAACCGGTAAAACTCTGTATGCACCCGCGTATTCAAAAGTTGCGAAAGTATTAAATTTAAGCCCCATCCTTGTAATTACACCGGGGATATAGTATAATATTTCTGCTATAACACCTGACCCTGCGTCAGATAGAAACGGTGTACAAGTGAAGATTTTAACCATTGGCGATGTAGTCGCCCGGCAAGGCTGTGACTGCCTGCGCCATATACTGCCCGGCTTAAAGCGAGAGCTGGGTGCCAAATTAACCATTGTAAACGGTGAGAACTCCGCCGTCGGCAACGGCATACTGCCCGGCAGCGCCCAGTTTATTTTTGACAGCGGCGCCGATGTGATTACCCTGGGCAACCACGGCCTGCGCCGGCGGGAGATCTACCCGATGCTGGAAGAGAACGAGTTTTTGCTCCGTCCGGCCAACTACCACCCCTCGGCCCCCGGTCGGGGCAGCGTACTGCTGGATATGGGCGCCGTTCAAGTGGGGATCATCAGCCTGCTAGGTGCCGCCTTTATGGAGCCCATTGCCAACCCTTTTGACGCGGCGGACCGGGAGGTACACCGCCTGAAAGAAGCGGGAGCGCATATCATTCTCATTGACTTCCATGCCGAGGCCACCGCAGAAAAGCGAGCCCTTGGCTACTATTTAGACGGCCGTGTGTCTGCCCTTTTCGGCACCCACACCCATGTGCAGACGGCAGACGAACAGGTGCTGCCCGGCGGCACCGGCTACATTACGGACCTGGGCATGACCGGGCCCCAGCACAGTGTGCTGGGGGTCAGCCCCCAGGCAGCCATTGAAAAAATGCGCACCGGCCTGCCTGTGCGCTTTACCAACCCGGACGGACCTTGCGTGCTGGAAGGCTGCCTGTTTGATATTGACGAAAAAACCGGCAAGACCCGCAGCTGCACGCGCATTAGGAGGTAACCATGGGCAAGAGGAGTTTTGCTCTTTTGCTGGCGCTGGTGCTGACCGCCACCCTCTTCTCGGCGTGCACCAAAGGCACCACCGGCCAAACAGAGACCACCGCAAAGGCACAAACCACCTTTGCTACGGACAATGACAATTTCAAATTAAGCTACACCCAATCGGACAGCCTGGATCCTTTTGCCGCCAAGACCCAAAACAATCAGGTGCTGGCGGACCTGGTGTTTGAGAGTCTGTTTGACCTGGACGGCAACTATACCGCCCAGCCCAACCTGGCCACCGGCTATGAATTTACAAACAGCACCACCCTCAAGGTGATCGTGCCCAGCGGTCTGACTTTCTCGGACAAGTCGGCGCTCACCGTCGCAGACGTGGTGTACAGCTTTGAGCAGGCCAAGAACTCCCCCGCCTACGGCAGCGCTCTGCAAGGGATTCGCTCCGCCACGGCAGAGGACAACAACACCGTGGTGTTTACCCTGCGCCACCCCTCCCCTTACGGGCAAAATCTGCTGACCTTCCCCATCGCCAAGGCAAATACCAAAGGCAAGTATCCCATCGGCAGCGGGCGCTACCGCTACAAATCCACCCAGAACGGTCCGGTGCTGGCGGCCAACGTGACCGCCGACTTTAACCCCCACATCACCACCATTCACCTGGTGAACATTGCGGCGGCGGACTCCATTGACAATGCTGTGAATATCGGCAACATCACCTATGCCTATCGGGATCTGTCCGAGAACAGCGCGAAGCGCATGACCGCCACCAAAAAGCAGATTAGCCAAAACAACTTGGTGTATATCGGCTTTAACAACCGATCCGGTGCCTTTGCAAACGCTCATTTGCGCAAGGCCGTGAGCCTGGCGGTGGACCGCAACGCGCTGGCTAAGAGCGCCTATGCCGGCTACGCCACCGCTGCCCGCAGCGTATATAACCCCGCCTTCGGATTGGCAGCCAGCACCCGCCTGTTTGCAGAAGCAGCAGACGCGGCAGCCGCCAAGCAGCAGATCGCCCTGTCCAAAGTCAGCGACAGTGCCTTAAAGATCACGCTGCTGGTCAATCAGAACGACAACCGGCTGGCCGCCGCCAATCAGATCAAAACGGCGTTGGAAGCGGCAGGCTTTACCGTACAACTGCAAGTGAGCAAATTCAGCGACTATAAGGCGCGGATTAAAAATTTAAACTATGACCTCTATATCGGCGAGGTCAAGCTGCAAAACGATATGTGCCTTTACCCCTTCTTCAGTACCGACGGGGCCGCCCGCTACGGCATCAGCCAAGACAAGGGCAGTACGGCCGCCCTGTACCGGGACTACACCGCCGGCAAAACGGAGCTGGGCAAATTTATGCTCTCGTTTAGCGAGGAAATGCCATTTGCCCCCCTATTGTACCGCAAGGGGATGATCTGCTATTCCAAGTCCCTGAGAGGCGATATTCAGGGGCAGTACGGCAACTTCTTTGCCAATATAGAAGACTGGTATTTTGGATAAAAACGCCCCGGCGTTTGCAATAAATCACGGAGGATATATTGATGATTAAATTTGAAAATCCCAACGGATACATTGAGATCACCAACGCCTATTTCGCCACCCTTGTAGGGCGTGCCGCCCAGTCCTGCTTTGGCGTGACCGGTATGGTTAACGGCAGTGCTTAC
Source organism: Oscillospiraceae bacterium (assembly GCA_025757685.1). Taxonomy (NCBI): domain Bacteria; kingdom Bacillati; phylum Bacillota; class Clostridia; order Eubacteriales; family Oscillospiraceae; species Oscillospiraceae bacterium. The sequence continues at coordinate 1,399,671 of CP107220.1, forward strand.
GAGTCCATCGTCAGCGCCATTAAGAGCAAGGCCACCGGCGAAAAATTCAACCAAGGCGTGTCCGTCAAGAGCGTGGACGGTCAGTTGCAGATTGAGCTGCACATCTCCGTCTCTTACGGTGTCAACATCACTGCCATTGTGGACAGCATCATCAACAAGGTGCGCTACACGGTGGAGGAAGCCACAGACCTGAAGGTCAACACCGTCAATGTGTATGTGGATGCACTGAACTAACCTTAGAATGGGAGAACATCACATGATGATAACAGGACTTATGTTCCGGGACGGGGTCATCTCCGGCTCAAACAACATTGCCAACAACCGCCAGGCCGTAGACGCACTAAACATTTTTCCCGTGCCGGACGGCGACACCGGCACCAATATGAGTATGACGATCGGCGCTGCCGCCAAGGAAATGGCAGTGCTGCCGGAAAACTGCACGGTGGAGGAAGCCTCCTCCCGCTGCGCCTCTGCCCTGCTGCGGGGCGCTCGAGGCAACTCCGGCGTCATTCTTTCGCTGATCTTTCGCGGATTTTCCAAGGCGCTGCGCGGCATGGAAGAAGCGGACGGCGCTGCCGTGGCCGCTGCCTTTCGCAAGGGCGTAGACGCAGCCTATAAAGCGGTTATGAAGCCTACGGAGGGCACCATTCTGACCGTGATCCGCAAGGCGGCGGAAGCGGCGGAGCAAATCGCCGCCTCCAATAACGACGCCTGGGCCGTGTGCTGCGCAGCCATGGCTGCCGCAGAGGAAGCCCTGGCAAAAACGCCGGAACAGCTGCCGGTGCTGAAAAAGGCCGGCGTGGTAGATGCCGGTGGGCAGGGCCTGGTTCTGATTTTCCAGGGTATGGGTGCCGTGCTTGAAAAAGGTACCGTGGTGCAGCCCATTGCCGGCAGCGCCGTCACGCCGGTACAAACCCCGGACAAAAGCACCGTGGCCGCCGCCTCCGGTGAGATTGAATTCGGCTACTGCTCGGAATTTTTGATTGAAAAAGATCGCCACGCCCCTCAGCAGGATCCGCTGCGGCTGCGGGCGTACCTGGAGTCCATCGGCGACTGCGTCGTGGTGGTGGACGACAGCGATATTATCAAGGTACATGTGCATTCCAACTGCCCCGGCGATGTGATCCAGGCTGCGCTGAAATACGGCCAGCTGATCAATATTAAGATCGACAACATGCGCTACCAGCACCGCAATGCGGAGGAGGGCGTGAAACAGAACGACACACCGCCCCAACCCACCGTAGTGCAGCCGGAGAATGACTACGGCTTTGTGGCCGTATGCGCCGGTGATGGACTAAAGGAACTGTTTACCGACATTGGCGCCGACACAGTTGTCAGCGGCGGGCAAACCATGAACCCATCCACCGACGATATTTTGAACGCCATTATGGCCACCCCCGCCAAGACGGTGTTTGTGCTGCCCAACAATAAAAACATCATTATGGCTGCCGAGCAGGCCATTCCCCTGGCCAAGGACCGCCAGGTGCGGGTGCTGCAAACCAAAACCATTCCCCAGGGGATCAGCGCCATGCTGGTGTTTGACGAAACCCAGTCTGCCGACGACAATCAGATGGCCATGATGGACGCCGCCGCCCATGTGGAGACCGGTTCTGTCACCTTTGCCGCCAGAGACAGCGAGCTGGACGGCCGCCCCATTAAACAGGGCGAAATTATGGGTATGTGTGGCAGCAAGATCAAATTCCTGGGCGATGACATTGTGGACATTGCCTTTAAGACCGTTGACAAGCTGTTTAAGCGGGGCGAGCATGCCCTGGTGACCCTGATCTACGGTGCAGATGCCACCGAGGAACAGGCCCAGGAACTGGAAAACCGCCTAAGCGAGAAATACGGCAGCGATATGGAAATCAGCATTGTAGACGGCGGACAGCCCATCTACTACTTCCTGCTTTCTGTTGAGTGATATGGACCAGTTTTTAGAACGCGATATTCAATACCTGAAAGGTGTTGGCGACAAAAGAGCCCGGCTTTTTCATAAGCTGGGCATATTTGTCGTGGGGGACCTGGTGCGCTATTATCCTCGCACCTATGAGGACTGGAGCGTGACCACCCCTGCCGCCCAGGCGCCGGAGGGCACAACTGTGTGCGTGCAGGCCACCATGGTGACCCCCATGCGCACCCACCTGATCCGCAAGGGCATGACCCTCTACAAAGCGGATTTTACCGATGGGGAGACGCTGATCCATGTCACCCTGTTCAACACCAAATTCCTGGCAGAGAAGTTGCGTATGTACCAGGACTACCTGCTGCTGGGCAAGGTAGAGCGCAACTTCACCACCGTGCAGATGAACGCACCCAAGATTGAACCGCTCACCGCTGGGCGGATCCACCCCATTTACACCCAAACCGGCAGCCTAAATGCAAACCTGATCGCCAAGGCGGTAGACTACGCCTTGGCACACATGGCGCCGCTGCCGGACACCCTGTCCCCCGCCCTACGGGAAAAATACGGTCTGGAAGACCTGGACACGGCCGTGCGCAACATTCACTTTCCGTCCAATGCAAAAGCGCTGGAAGCGGCCCGGCGCCGGCTAATCTTTGAAGAACTGCTGACCCTGACTGTCGGATTGAAAAAACTTAAGGGGCGCAAGCGCACCCCCACCACCCGGGTCATTGAAAAAGACTGCACCGCAGCCTTTGCGGCCCGTCTGCCCTTTACCCTGACCGGCGCCCAGAGCCGGGCAGTGGCCCAGTGCATTGCCGACCTGCAAAGCGGCTATCCCATGAACCGACTGCTACAAGGGGATGTGGGCAGCGGCAAAACCGCCGTGGCTGCCGCTCTGCTGGACACGATGGTGCAAAACGGCTACCAGTGCGCCCTGATGGCACCCACGGAGATTTTAGCCACCCAGCACTATGCCACACTGCAAAAATTCTTTGCAGGCACAAACACCCGCCTATGCCTGCTCACCGGTGCCTGCACCGCCAAGGAGAAGCGACAAATGAAGGCAGATCTGCTGGAGGGCAATATACACATTGCGGTAGGCACCCACGCGCTGATTCAAAATGATGTGGAATTCGCCAACCTGGGGCTGGTCATCACCGATGAGCAGCACCGCTTTGGGGTGCAGCAGCGAGCGGATTTGGCCATGAAAGGTGAAGAAGTGCACACCTTGGTAATGAGTGCCACGCCCATTCCCCGTACCCTGGCCATGATGATCTACGGCGATCTGGACATATCCGTACTGGACGAGCTGCCCCCCGGGCGGCAGGAGATCCGCACCGATGTGGTCACCTCCGCCTACCACGCACGGATCTTTCGCTTTCTGCGTGCGGCGCTGGATCGGGGCGAGCAGGGCTATATCGTCTGCCCGTTAGTAGACGAGGGCGAAAGCGAGATGAAAGCCGCCACCGCCTACGCCGCCCAACTCAGCGAAACGGAGCTGTTTGGCTACAACTTAGGGCTACTCCACGGCAAAATGACCCCCAAGCAAAAGGACGCCATCATGCAGGCCTTTGCCCGGGGCGATGTGCAGGTACTGGTAACCACCACAGTGGTGGAAGTGGGCGTAGATGTACCCAACGCCACGGTGATGATCGTGGAGAACGCCGAGCGGTTCGGCCTGTCCCAGCTGCACCAGCTGCGCGGGCGCATTGGCCGCGGCAGCGCCAAAAGCTACTGCATACTGGTCAGCGACGCCAAGGGTGATACGGCCCGCCAGCGGCTGCTGACCATGAAAAAATACAGTGACGGCTTCCAGATTGCCGACGAGGACCTGCGGCTGCGCGGCCCCGGCGACTTCTTTGGCAAGCGGCAGCACGGTCTGCCGGAGCTGCGACTGGCAGATATGGTGGAGGATATGGACACCCTGCGCCTGTGCCGGGACTGTGCAGACACCATTTTGGCCGACGACCCCAATCTGGACAAACCGGAAAATCAGCCGCTGCTGACGGAAACGCAGGATCTGTTCCGCCGTAGCACCACATAAGAAACAAAGCAGACAGTGATTGCGATCACTGCCTGCTTTTTTCTATAATGCTGTGGTAAAGGTGTAGCCCTGGCTGCGGATACTGTCAATGGCCTGACCTAAAATCTCCGCATTGGTGGGACTGACGGCATGAAGTAGGAAGATGGCGCCCGGGTGGGTGCTCTCTGTCACCTTTTGCAGCGCCGCTGCCGGTTCCGCCACATTTTGGGTATCCCAATCTGCATAGGCAAAGCTCCAAAAGATACTCTTGTAGCCCAGCTCCTGTGCCAGCGCCAGCGTGTCCTCGCTAAACTCCCCCTTTGGAAAGCGGAAGTAAGTCATCTTGTACTGATAATTCTTCTCCATATACCGGTGCAGCACGGTGATCTCCTCTGTGGCTGCCGCGCGGGTCACCTCGTCCATAGTCAGGTGGCGATAGGTGTGGTTGCCCACTACATGACCCTCGGCAATCATGCGCTTGATCAGCGCCGGGTTTTGGCTGGCAAAGTCATAGGTCACAAAGAATATAGCATGGACTTGCTTCTCCTTTAGCGTGTCCAATATCTTGCCGCTGTATCCGTTCTCATACCCCTCGTCAAAGGTCAGGCACAACTGCTTTTTATTGTCCAGCAAGAAGCGAGCGTCCAGCGCGCCAAACTGCTTTTGCAGCCGTTCCGGCTCCTGCGGTCTGGCGTGGTCGGTAATGTTGCCCGGCCCCCACACCACCTTTTCCTTGCTGTAACTGCGGCTGCCCACATTGGTGGGGCGCACGGTGGTGTCCGCCGTCTTGGTCGCAGTGGTGGCAGAGGTGGTACTGGTGCCCGGATCGCCGGTTTGGTTCTCATTCTTTGCATTGCCCCGGCAGCCGGTAAACAGTACGGTGATCAGCGCTAAAGCCAGCAGCAAACTGCTGCATTTTTTGAGCATAAAAAACTCCCCTTTCAGCAATAGGTTGTGCTGAAAAGGGAGCAAATTCACCTGTTAAATTTTGATTAGCGAAAATTGGCGATGTTTGCAAAAACTGCAAATCATTCGTTAATAATATTCCACCCGGCGCGCAAAATGCCCTCATCCTTGCCAATGCGGTTAAGTACATTCTCAATGGCCTCATCGTTCTTCTTGGCGGCAGACACATAAGCGCGGATTTTGGTATTGCCGTCGTCCGTCTCCGAGGACTCCAAATTGTGCAAAATAATATCCCGCGCGTCCTTCAAAGCACTCATTAAATGGGCGCGAATATCCACCTCAAAGTTATCCAAACAGGTCACTGAGATTTTGTACATACACTCATCTTTGGCCCGCTTTTCTTTATCATAGCTGCGCAGCTTGTTAATCTTGTTGCTTAGCGGATGCAGCACCAGGTGCATCACCACCACAACCGCTGCCACAATCACCGCATACAGCACCTTGGGCAGGGTGCACAGAATGCCGATGGCCGCCGTGGTCCAAATGGTAGCGGCAGTGGACAGCCCGCGAATGTTGGTGCCGTCCCGCAAAATCAGGCCGGCGCCTAAAAAGCCCACACCGCTGACCACCTGGGCAGCCACACGGGTCAGGTCCGTGTTGTCCTGGTGGATCACAAAGGAAAACGCCGTGTAGGCATACGCCCCCACACACACGATCACATTGGTAAGTATACCCGCCTGGTGCTTGGTCCACTGGCGCTCCAGGCCTACAAAGAAGCCCAGAATAATGGCCAGCGCCAGTCGAATGGAAAACCCGGACAACGCCGTAATATCCATCAAATGCGCATAGCGTTCCATTTTAAATTAAGCCTCCGCTTTCTCTTCTGCCTCCTGGGCAGATTTTTGTTTTAAGTAAGCATTGATAAAGCCGTCAATATCCCCATCCATCACGGCGGTGATATTGCCCATCTCGAACCCGGTACGGTGATCCTTGGCCAGGGTATAGGGCATAAATACATAGGAACGAATTTGGGAGCCCCAGGCAATCTCTTTTTGATCGCCCTTAATGTCCTCAATGCGTTCCAAATTCTCCCGCTCTTTGATCTCCACCAGCTTGGACTTGAGCATACGCATGGCCACTTCCCGGTTTTGGTGCTGGCTGCGCTCAATCTGGCAGCTGACCACGATCCCGGTGGGAATATGGGTCAAGCGCACGGCAGAGGAGGTCTTGTTGACCTTTTGACCGCCGGCACCGGAAGCACGGTACACATCCATCTTAATATCTTCTTCACGGATCTCCACATTCACATCGTCGTCAATCTCCGGCATCACTTCAACGGACGCAAAGGAGGTATGCCGCCGACCGGAAGAGTCAAAGGGAGACACCCGCACCAAGCGGTGAATACCCATCTCGCCTTTTAAATAACCGTAGGCGTTCTCGCCCTCTACTAAAATCGTGGCGCTCTTAATCCCCGCCACATCGCCGTCCAGATAATCCAGCGTAGACACCTTGTAGCCATGGCGCTCGCCCCAGCGGTTGTACATACGAAAGAGCATTTCCGCCCAGTCCTGCGCCTCCGTACCGCCGGCACCGGCGTGGAAGGTCAGCAAGGCGTTTTTGCCGTCAAACTCGCCGCTGAGCAGGGTGGACAGGGTCATATCTTCAACGCGCGTTTCAATATCCTTAACAGAGGCGGTGCAGTCGTCCAGCAGGGACAGATCGCCCTCCTCGTCCGCCAGTTCAATCATCACCAGCGCGTCCTCATAGTCGCTTTTCAGGCTCTCATAGCCGGTGACCTTGGCCTTTAAGGAACCGATCTTTTGCATCACCTTTTGGCTGTTCTCCATATCGTCCCAAAAGTCCGGGGCGGCGCTCTCTTTCTCCAGCACCTCCACCTCGGCCTTTAAGCTGTCAATGGCCAGGGCTTCCTTTAAGTTTTCAATGGGCTTCTCGCTGTCCAGCAGCCGCAGCCGCAGTTCTTCAAATTCTACCATATCCACGCTCCGTGCAGTTCTCTGTATAAATTTATGATTATAACTGTAATATTATATATAAATCTCTGCTGCATTGCAAGGGCTTTACCGCTGATTTTACACCCGGGCACGGATTTTTGGCGGAATTGACGGTGCTTTCACACTTTGTTTAAGATATTTTAACCAAATCGTTGATTTATTGTGATAATCTAATGTATAATGATAAGAAAGCATATAGATCGAGGTACACAAAATGGCTTTGTATGAAAACAACAGCTGCCCGGTCTGCGGCAAGCAGTTCCAGCCGGGTGACGATATTGTTACCTGCCCGGAATGCGGCACACCCCATCACCGGGCGTGCTACCGGGAGCTGGGGCACTGCGCCCACCAGGCACTACACGGTGATGGATATACCTTTACCCCGGCGGATCCGCCTGCGGAGCAAAAATCAAGCGCGCCTGCCGACGATACCCACACCGCTGCCCCGGAGCAAAAAAAGAAATGCGTGGCCTGCAATGCCGAGCTGGACGGAGACGCCGTCTTTTGCACCCACTGCGGCGCTCGACAACCGGGTGCCGGCGAAAAGTATCGCCCGCCGATCCTGCAGGATACGACACCGGATCCCAGTCAATACCCGGGCACCATCGAGGGTGAAGCGGCCGCCGATGTGGCAGCGGTGGTACGCACCAACACCGGCTACTTCCTTTCCCGGTTCAGACGGAATAAAAAGGTCGGATGGAACTGGGCGGCCTTTCTCTTTGGCCCCTACTACCTGTTCTTCCGCAAAATGTATAAAGAGGGCACGGCGGCGCTGGCCATTCGCTTTGCCGCGTCACTGATTGTGCAGGGCGCCTACGCCAGCCAATTTGCCAAGCTCACCGACTTTATGAGCACCAACTACACTGCCCTTATGCAGGGCAAAATGCAACCGGACGCAGCGCTGGTGGAGCCCTTATACCCGGCTGTAGCCATCATGATGGGCGTAGGGCTGGCGATCCACCTGGTGATCGCCCTGTTTGCCAATCGTCTGTACCACAGAAAAGTATTTACCGTGCTACAAACGGTGGATGATCGACTGCAGGACGGCGCCATCTTTCGTCAAGCGCCTATGCTACCGGAGCAAATGCGTCTGACCCAGGATGAAATGCGCCGCATGTATCTGTCCAAAATGGGCGGCACCAGCGTGTTTGCGCCAATTATGGCGTTTCTAATCTTGGATATGATCTCCGGACTGCTGTCCAGCATATTGTAAAAATACCGAACGAGGAAAAGAAAAATGAAAATTAAAAAAGCAATCATTCCCGCAGCAGGGCTGGGCACGCGCGTGCTCCCCGCTTCCAAAGCCGTGCCCAAGGAAATGCTCAACATTGTGGATAAACCCGCCATTCAGTACATCGTAGAGGAGGCGTTCGCCGCCGGGATCGAGGATGTGCTGATCATCACCAACCGGGGCAAGGGGGTTATTGAGGACCACTTTGACCACGCGGTAGAGCTGGAGCACAAGCTCTCTGGGGATCCAAATAAGGCGGATCTGTATCGAGACGTGCTGCAATGCTCTCAAATGGGCAATATTTATTTTATCCGCCAAAAGGAGACCAAGGGTCTGGGTCACGCGGTGCTGTGCGCCAAGAACTTTGTAGGTAACGAGCCTTTTGCGGTGCTGTATGGGGACGATGTAATCATCAGCGACGACCCGGTCACCGGCCAGCTTTGCCGCGCCTATGAGAAATACGGCAAGGGCGCTGTTGGCGTAAAGGAAGTGCCCACGGCGGATATTACCAAATACTGCTCCCTGGCGGTTGCGCCGCTGGAGGGCAACTGCTTTACCTGCACGGATATGATCGAAAAGCCCCGGCCGGAGCAGGTAATGAGCAACTACTCCATTCTGGGCCGGGTGGTGCTGCCTCCCTCTATTTTTGAGATTTTGGAGCACACCCCCAACGGCGCCGGCGGCGAATTGCAGTTGACGGACGCCATGCGCACCCTGGCGCGGCAAGAGGGCGTAGTGGCTGTGGACTACAACGGCACCCGCTACGATATGGGCAACAAATTCGGCATTTTGCAGGCCAATATTGAGGTAGGTCTGCAGCACCCGGAGACCGGTGCCCGCCTGAAAGAATACATCAAGAACTTAGCAAAGGAACTTTAATACTTATGATCAAACTGGAACGCACTTCCGTCACCAATTTTGACAATGCCATGCGCGGTGCCCGCAATCCCATGAACTCCTGGGGTCGTTACGACTCCTACTATGACGAAGACGGCAACTTTGTCTTTGGTCCCAACGATCTGAGCCTGGCCAAGCGCCTGTGCAAGGCCGGCACCGACCACCGCAAATTCATTCGTATGATCTTTGTCACCGTGGATGTAACCGCCCCCATGTACTGGTGGAAAGAGTATGACACCTACAAGGTGGGGACCGTTGCCAATTCCACCTCCACCATGCACAAAATTGCCTCCAAGCCCTTTGAGTTGGCGGATTTCTCCGTAGATCACATGGATCAGCGGGGGCTGGACGCAATGGAAAAGGTAATCCGCACCCTGGAGCAGCTGCGTCTGGAATACCTGGAGACCAAGGACAAACAGACCTGGTACACCATGATCCAGCTGCTACCCAGCTCCTATAACCAAATGCGCACCTGTACGCTAAACTATGAGACCTTAGCCAATATTTATTTTGCCCGCCGCAGCCATAAACTGGAGGAGTGGCACACCTATTGCGACTGGGCGCTGGAGCTGCCTTACTTTAAGACCCTGATTGCAGATACAAAGGACTGACAACACCATGAACCAACAATACGATCCGTTCGGCAGACCCACAAACGGCGCTGTGCCGCCCAATAACGGTCAAACGCCGCCCGGTCAAAACCCCTACAATAACTACAACAATCCCGGCGGTTATCCGCCCCCGGGCACCGGCTACCGACCGCCGTATGGCACCTATGGGCAGGACCCTCGGCAGGCTGCCTACTTTCAGCGGGAGAACCGGCGTCGCCTGGCGCTGCGCTCCCAAAAGCAGGAATTGCGCCGCTTTGGCAACTGCATTGGACTGGCGATTTTAGCCTACTTCATCTTACAACTGCTGTTTTCCCAGCTGCTATCTGTATTGCACCTGAAGGATATCTATGAAGGCTCAACGGTTTTTCAAAGCTGCTTTAGCCTGCTGTTCATCTCCGTTTGCAGCGTGGCGGTTCCCTTTGGCGTAATGGCACTGATCAACCGCCGCCGCTACACCGGTCCGGTGATCCCCACCCGCTCCCTGCGCCCCGGTCAAATGGCGTTATGGGTCAGTTTTGGTATGCTGTGTTGCGTGGGTGCCAACTTTGCGGTCACCTTTGGAGTGATCCCGCTGTTTAAGGCCTTTGGCTATGGGCTGACCTCCAACAGCGCCGGCGATCCCACCTCCGTTTTTGCCTGCGTGATCGCCTTAATCGGCACGGCCATCGTACCGGCTATTTGTGAGGAATTCGCCATGCGATGCTGCTGCGTACAATTGCTGCGCAAATATGGCAATGGCTTTGCGGTGCTGAGCATCAGCATCGTATTCGGCCTGCTCCATGGCAATGTGATCCAATTTGTCTTTGCTTTTTTGGTGGGCCTGATTTTGGGCTATATCACCGTCAAAACCGACAGCGTAGTGCCTGCGATTCTGGTGCACGCACTGAATAACGGTATGTCCGTAGTCGCCAGCATTGTGCGCTACGCTGCCACCGACACGGCCGCCGACTCCGTCACCGTGGGTATGTATGTGTTTTGGCTGCTGGTAGGCGCTGCCGCCACCATTTACCTACTGGTAAAAAAACAGCTGTACACCCCCAAAACCCAAGTTGCACCGAACCCGGAAGCCCCAACCTTTGGCCAGTGCATGGGCGCGTTTTTTGGCACCCCGGGTATGATCGTTTCCTTTATTCCGCTGATGGTATTGACCATCTTTTCCATTCAAAAGCTGTGATTTTATGACAACGGATCAACAATTTATGTCCCGGGCGCTGGAACTGGCCCGGCAGGCCGCGCTGGAGGGTGAAGTACCCGTTGGCGCCGTGGTGGTGCTGGACGGCCGGATCATCGGCGAGGGACGCAACCGGCGAGAAAAGAGCCGCAACGCCTTGTCCCATGCAGAATTAGAGGCCATTGACGCTGCCTGCAAAGCCTTAAACGGCTGGCGATTGTGGCAATGTGATTTATATGTCACATTGGAGCCTTGCCCCATGTGCGCCGGTGCCATCATCAATGCCCGCCTGCGCCGGGTGATCTACGGCACCGCGGACCCTAAGGCCGGGTCCTTTGGCTCCGTGATCGACTTTAATTCCCTGCCCTATAACCACAAGCCGGAACTGGTGTCCGGTGTGCTGCAAGTGGAATGTGCCGGCGTGCTCAGCGACTTCTTTGCCACCCTTCGGGCTCGCCGCAAAGCAGAGTCCGCAACCAAAACAGAATCATAAAAAAAAACACGGAAGCACCGTTTGGCGCCTCCGTGCCTTTTTTTTGCGGCTTACGCCGCCGGGAGCCGCCCTGCACGCGGCTCAGTTCTACATTTGTCCGCTTATTTCATGGACTCTTCGTAGGCCTTGATCATTTTCTTAACCATCTGGCCGCCTACGGAACCGGCCTGCTTAGAAGTCAGGTCGCCGTTGTAGCCCTGCTTCAGATTTACGCCCACTTCAGAAGCAGCTTCCATCTTAAAACGGTTCAGGGCTTCCTTAGCCTCGGGCACAACACTCTTGTTGCTTGCCATTGCGAATACACTCCTTTTTCGTAAACTTGCGTTTGCACCAATAGTGTATGTGTCGCAAAGACAAATAAAACTGAAAAATTTTTACAGTTGGCTGGCAACGAAGCGTTTCGTTTTGCCATCTGTTTTTTTATTTTTGTACAAATGACGCAGTCGCGCATTCGCCGGGAAACATTTGTTGTAATCCCACCCGGAGAGCGGCCGGAAGGGATAACCCACCGCTTTCTCGCTTAAATGCCCGCGGCGCTACGGCAAGTGCACGGTGCTAAAGTTGATGATGTGCTTATGAAATGCACGGCGGCGGAGTCAAAAGACTCCGCCGCCATATTGTACGCATTCTTTTTTCCGTTTATCTGATTACTGCACTTCCTGCACGGTGGTCTCCGGCTTCGTTGTGCTTTCCGGCTCCGTGGTAGTCTGTTCGGCGCCGTACACCTGAAGCACTACCTCGCTGCCCACGGCAGCAGTGCTTTTGGCGTCCGGGGTCATACCGTACACGCTCTTCACGGTGCCCTCTTTATAGCTGCCGTCGTTATAGACAGTTACCGTGGTCACCTTAAAGCCCTTTGCCTCCAACTGCTTCTTGGCCTCTGCCACATCCAGACCGCCTACATCCGGCACTTCCTCTGTCTGAATTCCCTTGCTCACCGTCAACACAATCTGCGTGCCCTGGGCCACACTCTCGCCCTTCTTCACGCTTTGCGCGATGATTACACCTTCCGCTGCTTTGTCTGAATACTGGGCGTCATAGGTGATGGAAAACTGCTTGTTCCATGCGCCGTTGTTCTTAATGTCACTCTGGGTGTACCCGGCAGACACAAAGTCCGGCACAGTATAATTTACAGAGGAGACAGTCTGCGTGGTATTCTCTCTGCCATCCACCAGGCCGGAAAACTTTACCACATAAATACCCGCTGCCACGGCAGCCACAATCAGCACCACCAAAATAATAATGACGGTCTTATTTTTGCCGCCCTTGGGCTTCTCTGTCGGAGGGGCGCTGTGGCGCACATCCGGCTGGGGTGCAGGTTGAGGCTTTGGCTCCGGCTGGGGCGGCTGGGCTGCTTCCGCTGCTTGCGCCACCACAGAAGGTGCCGCATTCAGCAGCTCCCGCAGACGTGCTGCGCTCTGTGCCCGGTTCTCCGGGTAGATCTGCAACCCGGCGCCAAGAGCACGAATCACATGGGTGGGAATACTCTCGGCGATCTTGTTGGGAATCATCAGCTTGTCATTGGTCTCTCTGGACGGAGCATCCGGCGGATTGCTACCCACTAATGCCCGATAAATACAGGCGGAAAAGGCATAAATATCCGTAGCCGGGCACATTTTGCGGTCATTGTCGTACTGCTCAATGGCGGTGTAGCCCTCGTTCAAATTAAATTCCAGATCCGACTGCACCGTATTGCACTGGGCGATACAAAAGCCCTTGAGGCGCACCTTACCGTCCGGGCACAGCAGCAGATTGTCCGGCGTAATGGAGCCGTGGATCACACCCCGGTCATGGAGTGCCTCCAGGGTGGTGAGCACCGGCATAAACATAATGCGCGCCTGCTCCCAAGAAATGTAGCCCTCCGGGGTGCGCAGCAAAAATTCCCGCAAGGGCACGCCGTCCACCGGCTGAGACACGGCATACACCGTCTCGTTGGCAGGAAACACATCATACACCGGCAGTGCCGCCGCCAGGGTGCGCAGCTGCATCATGGTCTGCCACAAAGTAGTAAAAGACCGCTTATAGCCGTCAAAATTCTTACGAAAACGCTCCCGCACATGCACATCCCGGTTGCCCTCCAACCGATTGGCAATGCCCTTGGGCAGGAACTCCCGCACCACACAAGGCGCCTGCAAAGTACGATCATAGGCGGCATACACCGCAGCGTCACTCTCCCAAGCCTGCACATGGCCCAGTACATATCGGTCCTGAAGCACCGTGCGCAGGGGCAGAAAGCTGGTGTCGTTCTCCTGATCGTTATCAAACCCGCAGCCGGGGCAAACGCTGCCTGCGGTCAGGGGCGCAAAACAATTCATACACAGTCGATCTGTATTTTCCAAAAAAGATCCCTCCAAATCAAGACCTTATACTATAGCAGTTTTATAATAACAGCCGGTTGATTTTTTGTCAACCGCACTTTCGTAAACAATCGGTAAACATCCCCTACCCCGCCGGTTGAAACCGCGCATCTTTTCGTGTATAATGAGGGATACAGAACAAATGAACCGAAGGAGTTTTTGAATATGAATTTTAAGCAGTTGCCAAACGGCATGTGCGAGGGCTTTGCCCTACTGAAAAAATGCGATGTAAAAAAGACCAAAAACGGCGCCGCCTACCTGGATCTTGTACTGGGAGACAAAAGTGATGAGTTGCCTGCCAAGCTGTGGGACTATACGGACAACGGCCTGTTTGCCCCGGATATGGTGGTCAAGGTGCGGGGCACTGTGGAGCAGTATAACGGTCGGGATCAGTTCCGCATTTCTCAGATCCGCCCGGCAGCGGACAGCGACAACTACAACCTGTCCGATCTGGTGCCCGCCAGCGAGGTGGGCGGCACCCAGATCTATGATATGCTGATGCGCCGGGTAAATGCCTTTCAGGACGCGGATTTTAAGGCCATTGTATCCGGCATTATGGAGGACCATAAGGAGGCACTGGTGCGCTATCCTGCCGCCCTGCGGCTGCATCACGCCATAGTGGGCGGGTTGATGCTGCACACCGTGTCCATCGTGCGTCTGGCCGAATCCCTGTGCCAGATTTACCCCAATGTGGATAAAGAGCTGCTGCTCTCCGGTGCCATTCTCCACGATGTGGCCAAGACATGGGAACTGGAGGCGAACAACCTGGGGTTGGTCAAGGGCTATACCACCGAGGGTGAACTGATCGGTCACTTGGTCAAGGGCGCTATGTATATTGATGAAAAGGCACGCGACCTGGGCGTGGCACCGGAAAAGGCGGCACTGCTGGAACACATGCTATTGTCCCACCACGGTCAGCCGGAGTACGGCTCCCCCGTGCGGCCCATGTTCCTGGAGGCGGAGATTCTCTCTCAGCTGGACGCACTGGACGCCACAATTTTTGAAATTCACGCTGCCACCTCCAAGGTGGAGCCGGGCAAATTTACCGACCGGCAGTGGGCGCTGGACAATCGCAAGCTGTTTAACCACGGCCGCACCACCACCGAGCACAAGGTTAACTTAGGAGAATAACACAATGGAAGTAACGCAAGAAAAGTGGACAGAGATCACCGTCACCGTGGATACAAAAGACATTGAGACCGCCGGCAACATTGCCAATATGGTAGTGCCTTACGGCATTTATATTGAGGATTACTCTGCTCTGGAAGAGGAGACCATGGAGATCGCCCATATTGATCTGATTGAGGCGTCTCTGCTGCAAAAGGACCGCACCAAGGGCATTATCCACATTTATATCAGCCCGGAGGAGAACCCGGCAGAGGCCGTTTCTTTCTTAGAGGAGCGGCTGCAAAGCGCCGGTATCGCCTACACCCTGGGCACGGACCTGTGCGCCATGGAGGACTGGGTAAACAACTGGAAAAAATATTTTCACCCTATGCCGGTAGGCGACAAGCTGCTGATCCGCCCCACCTGGGAGGACGCAGACCCCACAGACGGCCGCAAGGTACTGCACATTGAGCCGGGCCTGGCCTTTGGCACCGGGTCGCACCCCACCACCCGCCTGTGTCTGGAAACGCTGGAAAAGGTGGTCACCCCCGGCGCTACAGTACTGGACATCGGCTGCGGCAGCGGTATTCTTTCCATTGCCGCCCTACTGCTGGGTGCGCAAACTGCCTTTGGCGTAGATATTGACAAACTGGCGGTCAAGACTGCCAACGCCAATGCGCTGGAGAACGGCTTTGGCCCGGATCGGTTCACAGCCGTGGAGGGCAATCTGTCCGACAAAGTCAACGGGCAGTACGATATTATTGTAGCCAATATTGTGGCAGACATTATTATGCAGTTCAATCCCCAGGTGGCGCAGTTCTTAAAGCCCGGCGGCACCTACATTACCGGCGGTATTATCGATGTGCGGGAGGACGAGGTGCTGGCCTCTTTCGCCGCCAACGGCTTTACCGTGCAGCAGCGCTTTGAAGACAAAGGCTGGCTGGTATTTGTATTAAAGCACGAATAAGTTCGGCCTCCACTGACCGAAAAAGCAGCCATCGGCAGTTGCAGACCCTACCGACTCTCTACGCTATCCGATTACATCACACACAAAAACGCCCTGTACAAGCTGTACAGGGCGTTTTTGTTGCCGTTTTTTATTTTGCCTTCGTGGCGATCTCCTGGGTAATGCGGGCAATAAAGTCCTCCAGGCTGGAAGCACCCTCGTCGCCGTCCTTTCTGGAACGAACGGACACGGTGCCGGCCTCAATATCCTTGTCGCCGGCCACCAGCATATAGGGCACCTTCTCCATCTGCGCAGAGCGGATCTTAAAGCCGATCTTCTCGCTGCGGTCATCCACCTCGCAGCGAATACCGGCAGCCTCCAGCTTTGCCTTCACGGTGTTCAAATAGTCAATATGACGGTCCGCGATGGGCAGCAGCTTCACCTGCACCGGCGCCAGCCAGGTGGGGAACGCACCGGCAAAGTGCTCGGTCAAAATACCGATAAACCGCTCAATGCTGCCGAATACCACACGGTGGATCATAATGGGACGGTGCTTCTCGCCGTCCGCGCCCACATATTCCAACTCAAACCGCTCCGGCAGCTGGAAGTCCAGCTGAATGGTGCCGCACTGCCAGGTACGACCCAAGCAATCGGTCAGGTGGAAGTCCAGCTTGGGGCCGTAGAATGCGCCGTCGCCCTCGTTGACCTCAAAGTCATAGCCAAGCTCAGTAATGGCGTCCCGCAGGGCCTGGGTAGCAATGTCCCAGTCCTCCTTGGCGCCCATAGAGTCCTCCGGCTGGGTGGACAGTTCAATGTGATACTTAAAGCCAAAGGTGCTGTACACACTGTCGATCAGCTGTACCACGCCCTTGATTTCGTCCTTAATCTGCTCCCGGGTCATAAAGATGTGGGCATCGTCCTGGGTAAAGCAACGCACCCGCATCAACCCATGCAGTGCGCCGGACAGCTCATGCCGGTGCACAATGCCCAGCTCGCCCATACGCAGAGGCAGATCCTTGTAGGAGTGCATTTTGTTCTTATACACCAAAATACCGCCGGGGCAGTTCATAGGCTTAATGGCAAAGTCCTCATCGTCAATAACGGTGGTGTACATATTCTCTTTATAGTGATCCCAGTGACCGCTGCGCTCCCACAGCTTGCGGCTGAGGATAATGGGGGTAGAGATCTCCTGATACCCGGCAGCCGTGTGGATCTGGCGCCAGTAGTCGATCAACTGGTTCTTGAGGATCATACCCTTGGGCAGGAAGAACGGGAACCCGGGACCTTCCTCCATAATGGTAAACAGCTCCAGCTCCTTGCCCAGCTTGCGGTGATCCCGCTTCTTGGCCTCCTCCAGCATTTGCAGGTGGGCCTCCAGCATAGACGCTTTGGGGAATGCAGTACCGTACACGCGGCAGAGCATTTTATTCTGGGCGTCGCCCCGCCAGTAAGCGCCGGTGGTGTTGGTTAACTTAAAGGCCTTTACGGCGGCAATGCTCATCAGATGAGGACCGGCGCACAGCTCGGTAAACTCACCCTGCTTGTAAAAGCTAATGTGCTCGCCCTTGCCGGCGTGCTCGGCGATCAGTTCTACCTTATACGGCTCGCCTTTCTCCTCCATCAGCGCCGTGGCCTCCGCCGGGGGCAGCTCAAAGCGCTCGATTTCCGGATTTTCCTTCACAATCTTCTTCATTTCCGCCTCGATCTTAACCAGATCGTCGGTGGTAAAGGGCGTGTCGCCGCAGTCGAAGTCATAATAAAAGCCGTTCTCAATGGCCGGGCCGATGGTCAGCTTCACCTGCGGGTACAGGCGCTTAACCGCCTGGGCCATAATATGAGATGCGGTGTGGTTAAAGGTGCGGCGGCCGTCCTCCTCATCAAAGGTCAGCACTTCAAAGGCGCAGTCGTCGCTGACGGTGGTGCGCAAGTCCCGCACCTGGCCGTCGATCCGGCAGCAGCAGGCTGCACGGTACAGACCCATAGAAATGTCCTTTGTAATGTCCGCCGCCGTCATGGGTGCGTCATACACCTTAACGGAGCCGTCCTTTAGTGTAATGTTCATAACAATTCCTCCAAAAAATAAAAAATCACCCTGCATACACAGGGTGAATGAAGATCCACGGTTCCACCTGAATTGCACAGCAAGATGCTGTACCTCAAGGCCCGGATAACGGCAGGCGACCGGCCGGTATTGGCGGCGCTCCGGGGTGGTAAGCGACAGCTGCACCGTGTGCCCTTGCAGCGTACAGGCACTCTCTGAAAAACGGCAAAAAAGCGGCGCTCTTGTCCCCATCAAAGCTTTCTCTATTTCTTATGGCTTATAGTAGCACCTTTTACCGTCCCTGTCAACCGAAACGGCCGAATTTTTTGCCTTTTCCTCCGCCTCCGGCGCAAACAAAAACTTGACAGATACCATATATAGGTGTATTATTATACAGAAGTTTTACATTTTGTTATGTAAGGCTTCTTTACAGAAATGCGTTAAAATGTAATTAAACTGTACCTTTTCTGATGATATTCGATTCGAGAGTTCCATCTCAAAAACGAGAAATTTATGCAGAAGGAGGTGCTGTTGATTATGAGTAATGTTGTGATTCCGGTGATCGTAGGCGCGGTTTGCGCCGTTGTTTTTGCCGTTTTAGGTTTCGTTTTGGGTGTGGCGCATCGCCGCAAGACCGCAGAGAAAGAGATTGGCTCTGCCACCCAAGAAGCCACCAAGATCATCAATAACGCTTTGGCCGAGGCAGAAGCTTCTAAGAAAGAAAAAGTATTGGAAGCCAAGGACGAAGTGCACAAGCTCCGCTCCGACGCAGACCGGGATATCCGCGAGCGCAGGAACGAAGTGCAAAGACAGGAAAAACGCCTGAACCAGAGAGAAGAATATCTGGACAAAAAAGCGGATTCCCTGGAAGCAAAAAATGATAAAATCAGCGAAAAGCAAAAAGAACTTGAAAACAAATTACTCGAAGTCGATGGCATCAAGAAAAGCCAGTTTGATATGCTGGAGCGTATTTCAGGTCTGACCCAGGAGGAAGCAAAAAATCAACTGCTGGCCTCTCTGGAAGAAGAACTGGACACGGAAAAGAGCAAAAAAATCCTCGAATATGAGCAGATGACCCGGGACCAGAGCGAAGTGCTGGCGCGGGAGATCATCGGCACCGCCATTCAGCGCTGCGCCGCCGATCACACGGCAGAGACCACCGTCTCCGTTGTGGCACTGCCCAATGACGAGATGAAAGGCCGCATCATCGGCCGTGAGGGGCGCAACATCCGCTCCATTGAGTCCATTACCGGCGTTGAATTGATCATTGACGACACGCCGGAAGCCATCACCGTCAGCGCCTTTGACCCGGTGCGCAGAGAGATTGCCCGCCTGACCTTGGAGCGACTGATCCAGGACGGCCGCATTCATCCCACCCGCATTGAGGAGCTGTACGAAAAGGCCAAGCGCGAGGTAAATGCCACCATTAAGCAGGAGGGCGAGAAGGCTGTACTGAAAGCCAACTGCGGTTCCATTCACCCGGAGCTGGTGCGCCTGCTTGGGAAATTGAAATACCGCACTTCCTACGGCCAGAGCGTGCTCAAGCACAGCCTGGAAGTGAGTTATATTGCCGGGCTGATGGCTGCGGAACTGGGTGCTGATGAGCGCCTGGCACGCCGCGCAGGTCTGCTGCACGACATCGGCAAGGCTTTGGATCACGAGATGGAAGGCAGCCATATTGCCCTGGGCGTGGAATTTGCCCGCAAGTATAAAGAGAGCGAAGCCGTTGTGCACGCCATTGAGGCGCATCACGGTGATGTAGAGTGCAAGACCGTGGTCGCCTGCCTGGTTCAGGCGGCAGACGCCGTATCTGCCTCCCGTCCCGGCGCCCGCCGTGAGAATGTGGAGAACTACATTAAGCGCCTGCAACAGCTGGAGGAGATCTCTTGCAGCTTTGAGGGCGTGGAGCGCGCTTACGCCATACAGGCCGGCCGTGAGGTCCGCGTGATGGTGAAGCCGGAAGTGGTATCCGACAGCCGTATGCCTTTTGTGGCCCACGAGATTGCCAAGAAGATCGAGTCCGAGATGGAATACCCCGGCCAGATCAAGGTCAATATTATTCGTGAGTCCCGTGCTTCCGATGTGGCAAAATAACAAACAAAAGGGACGGTCTTTCCGTCCCTTATTTTTTTGGAGGAATCGCAATGATCAAACATATTGTATGCTTTAAGCTGGCTGACCCCGCCCCGGCAAATTGCCAAAAGGCAGCGGAAGTGCTCCGCTCCATGGATGGCAATGTACCGCTGCTGCGTGGGATTGAAGTGGGGGTCGATGAGCTGCGCTCCGGGCGCTCCTACGATGTGATCCTGCAGGTACTGTTGGACGATATGGCCGCTTTGGACGCCTATCAGCAGGACCCGTACCACTGCGGCGTGGTCAAGAAACACATGCACGCCGTGGCAGAAAACAGCATTGCCATGGATTACACGGTGGAATAAAAACAAGATCGCCGCACCGGCAGATAGTCACTATGGGACTATCTGCCATTTTTTTGCCTTTTTTTATCGTGGAAATAGACAAAAAACAAGTGCCATTTTTGCCGCTTTGCCGAAAATATGTCGCTGTCCCCGCCTTGCATTGACACGACCCCTCCAAAATGATAAAATGAATGTATCTATATAATATATAAATTTATATATAAAAGAGGAGCAAATTATGGACCAAACCAAGGAAATTGACATTGATCTGAAAAAGATCTTCTTTATGATGCGCAAGAAGGTCGTTTACATTCTGCTGTTCACCCTGCTGGGGGGCATTGCCGCCGGTTGCTTTACCGAGTTCTTTATCGACCAAAAGTACACCGCCAAAATCTCCTTGTATGTGTACAGTGATATGGATCAGCTAAGCACCCAAAGTTCCATCAGTTACAACGACTACACCGCCTCCACCGCTTTGGTGAAAAGCTACCTTGCCGTGCTGGAGAGCGACGCAGTGCTGGACAAGGTAGCGGAAAAAGTAGGGCTAACGGACGGCAGCACCATTAAGAACAGCATTACCACTTCCCAGGACGAGGACACCAATGTGTTTTATGTGTCCGTCACCACGACCAATCCCAAAACCAGTCAATCCATTGCCAACGCCGTAGCGGAGGTGGCTCCCGGTGAGATTGCCCGGATCATCAAAGCCGGCGGCGCCAACGTGATCGACTATGCCAAGGAACCAAAGACCCCCTCCTCCCCCAATTTAAAGAAAAATATCTTTCTGGGGCTGTTAATTGCCTTTGCCGTCTCCTTCGTTTACTTCTTTGTACGCGAGGCGTTTAATGCCACCATCACCTCTGTAAAGGATCTGGAGCGTGAATTCCAAATTCCGGTACTGGGCACCATTCCCCGCTTGGTGGCCACCCGCGACAAGCAGGCACCGCCTACAGACAGCGGCCAAATTGCCCCGCCGGAACCCCCTGTATCCATGAAAGGAGATGCGTAACCATGGCACTGAGACGCAACAAGAAAAACCCGGACGAGCGCGGGTTCAGCCGTAACGATCAAAAGAAAATGCTGGCAGCAGACACCCCCTTTGTGATCAAAGAGGCCTACAATACCATCCGTACCAGCCTGCTGTTTACCCAAAAGGGTGAAAGTTGTCCGGTATTCGTGGTCACCAGTCCGGACGCCAACAACGGCAAAACCATCAACACCATTAACCTGGCTATCAGCTTTGCCCAAATGGGCAAGCGCACCCTGATCATTGACTCAGATATGCGCAACCCCACCATTCATCGTATGTTCAATATTCCGGTGACCAACGGCCTGTCTGAAATATTGGCCGGGCTGACAGACAACATCACTGTATCCAAGACCAATGTGGAAAATTTATCCATTCTCTCCTCCGGCAAAATCCCGCCCAATCCGGCAGAGTTGCTAGCCAGCTCCAGAATGGATCTGCTGCTGAGTTTTGTCAAGGGGCATTACGACTGCGTGTTTATCGACACCCCGCCGATTAACCTGGTAACGGACGCCAGCGCCTTTGCAGGCAAGGTCACCGGCTATGTGATGATCGTTAAGGCCGGCAATACGGACATTCCCGAGGTGCGATCCGCCGTTGACGCGCTGGAAAGCATCGGCGCGGAGGTGGTGGGCTTCATCCTCAATGACGCCACCCCGGACCGAAAGAAATACTACTCCTACTACCATAAATATGGCCAAAAGTACAAATACGGCTACGACTACGGTTACAGCTACAACTACAAATAAACACAGGAATGATCAAACTTGAAAAAGTGGCAAAAAGTTCAGCAAACAACTGAATATTTCGTCGATGGGATTGCACTGGTGCTGGCGACCCTGATCACCTATCTGGTATTCGGCAAAGGGTTGCACCGCATTTTGCTCTACACCGCGGACGAGTGGAAATCCTACTGCTTTATGATGTTTTTGGCCTACTCGGCCATCGCGGTCGGCTTTGCCTCCTCCATTGATCTGGCCAAACGGGAGCGGGTAATGGAGCTGCTCGCTGTATTGCGTAACTGCTCGCTAACCTACATGAGTTTTGCGGTACTGTTGCTGTTGTTTAAGAATCCGATGATCGACTCTCGTTACCTGTTTATCGGTTCCTACCTGTTGTTCTTCCTATTCTCCTGCCTGGGGCGCTATGTGCTCAAGCGCGTGCTGACCAACAACTTCTCCAATTCCCGCAATGCCACGCTGGTGGGTGTGGTCGCCACCCCGGACCGGGCAGAGCACTTTGTGCAATCGCTGCAAGAGGACTGGACCAAGCGGGTAGACGGCGTTACGATCCTAAATGCCGAAGCCTTTGCTGCCACAGCCTCCGTGGGTAACCCGGGCGCATACCGGGCCATGCACAGCCGCACGGTGGAGAAGCGCTGCTGCGGCGTGGCAGTTCTGCCGGATCTGAGCAGCTTTTTAAGCTGGGTGCGCCTGTCCTCCATTGACGAGGTGTACATCAACTTCTCCGGCAAGAAGGCCAACTGGTCTACGGAAAACCTAAACGCCTTTATTGAAGAACTGGAAGATATGGGTGTGCTGGTGCACATCAACATCCCCACCCTGGAGCAGTTTGTAGAAGAAAGTAAGTTTAACCACATGCGCTGCGATATTGTGGCCGGCTACCCAATGGTGGGCGTATCTGCCGCCGTGCAAAATTCCAAGATGCTGGGACTGAAGCGATTTATAGACATTATAGGCGCCATTGTGGGGCTAATCGTTTCTGCTCCCATTATTTTGCTGGTGGCCGTTCCCCTGCTGTTGGAAAGCCGGGGTGGCCTGTTCTTTAAGCAGCAGCGGGTGGGCAGAAACGGCCGTCTGTTCTATATGTATAAACTGCGCTCCATGTACGCGGACGCAGAGCAACGCAAAAAAGAATTTGAAGAAAAAAACCATATGCAAGGCCTGATGTTCAAGATGGACAATGACCCGCGCATTACCAAAGTGGGCCGCTTTATCCGCAAGTTCAGCATCGACGAGCTACCCCAGTTCTACAATGTACTGCGGGGAGATATGAGCCTGGTTGGCACCCGCCCGCCCACACTGGACGAATTTGAGCAGTACAGTTCTCACCACAAGCGGCGGCTGTCCATGCGACCGGGCATTACCGGGCTGTGGCAGGTTAGCGGCCGATCCCAGATTGAGGACTTTGAAGAAGTGGTGCGCCTGGACTGCCAGTACATAGACAACTGGTCCCCCAGCCTGGATATTAAGATTCTGTTCAAAACCTTAGGCGTGGTGTTTACCGGCCACGGGGCACAGTAAGGAGGGCGACCATGAAAATCGCAATGATCGGTCACAAGCGCATTCCCTCCCGAGAGGGCGGCGTTGAGATTGTGGTAGAAGCCCTGTCCCGCCGTATGGTACAGCGGGGCCACCAGGTCACCGTTTATAATCGCAAAAGCCGCCATGTGGCCGGAACCGCCTTTGATGATCACAGCCACTTGCACAACCTGGACGGGGTACAGATCCGCTGGGTGCCCACCCCGAACAGCAAAAAGCTCAATGCCATTGTATACAGCTTTTTTGCCACGGTGCAGGCGTTGTTCGGTGGGTACGACATCATTCACTTCCACGCAGAGGGTCCGGCGGCTATGGTACCCTTGGCCAAGTGCTTTGGCAAAAAATGCGTGGTCACCATTCATGGCTTGGACTGGCAGCGGGCCAAGTGGGGCGGCTTTGCCACCCGCTTTCTCCGCTTTGGCGAGCGTATGGCCGCCAAGTATGCAGACGAGATCATCGTGCTGTCTGCCAGTATGCAGCAGTATTTTGCTGACACCTATCACCGCCAGACCGTGCGGATTGAAAACGGCATTGACCCACCGGAGACGGCGGACCTGTCCCCTCTGTCCCGCTTTGGGCTGAAAAAGGACGGATATATCCTGTTTCTCGGTCGCATTGTCCCGGAGAAGGGCATCCACTATTTAATCGACGCCTACCGCACACTGCAAACGGATAAAAAGCTGGTGATCGCCGGTGGTGCCAGCCACTCAGAGGAATATTTCAATCAGCTGAAAGCCAAGGCCGCCGGAGATGCGCGTATCGTCTTTACGGACTTTGTGCAGGGCGCGCCCCTGGCTGCGCTGTACGCCGGTGCCTATCTTTACTGCCTGCCCTCGGACTTAGAGGGTATGCCCATCAGTCTGCTGGAGGCCATGAGCTACGGCAACTGCTGCGTCACCTCGGACATACCCGAGTGCACGGAAGTATGCGGTGACCACGGCTTTGCCTTCCAAAAAGGCAACACGGCAGACTTAAAGCGACTGCTGGAGCAGCTGCTATCTCAGCCAGACATGGTGAAGCGCTGCAAGGCCACTGCCGCAGACTATATTTTACAAAAATACAACTGGGACCAAGTCACCGAGAGGACGCTGGAACTGTATGAACAGGTTAAAAGCGCAAAATAAAACCCACTTGCAATGGGTAGACAACACCAAGCTGCTGGCCTGCGAGGGAGCCATGAGATGAATATTCTCTTTATTAACAAATTTCTGTACCCCAAAGGAGGAACAGAAACCTATATGATGGGGCTGGGGGCGGAGCTGAGCCACCGAGGCCACCGGGTAGAATACTTTGGTATGGAGCACCGGGGCAATTGCGTGGGCAACCGCGTCGGTGCCTACACCAAAGATACCGACTACCACACCGCCAACCCTGTAAAAAAAGTGAGCTACGCTCTGCGCACGGTATACTCCACCCACGCCCGGCGGCAGCTGCGCCGGGTGCTGGAGGATCTGCAGCCCCAAGTGGTACACCTGAACAACTTTAACTACCAATTGACCCCTGCGGTGATCTTGGAAATACGCGCCTGGGACAAAGCCACCGGACGACACACCAAGATCCTGTACACCGCCCACGACTACCAACTGCTGTGCCCCAACCACATGCTCAATCGGCCGGACACCATGGAGAACTGCACTGCCTGCTTGGGCGGCAAGTACACCCCTTGCGTGCAACACCGATGCATGCACGGCTCACGGGCTAAGAGCCTGCTTGGCGCTGCCGAGGCTACCCTGTACCGCAAGGCGCATACGTACAAAGAGATCGACCGCGTGATCTGCTGCTCTGCCTTTATGCAAAGCCAGATAGAAAAACACCCGGATCTGGCCGGGCGCACCCGGGTGCTGCACAACTTCTGCACCGTGCCGCCCCGCCCGCAGGTGGAAAAAGAAGACTATGTGCTCTACTTTGGCCGCTATGACAAAGAAAAGGGTATTGATACCCTTTTGGCCGCCGCCAAAGCGCTGCCTCAGCTGCACTTTGTGTTCGCCGGCAGCGGTACCATGGCAGAGGAAATTCAGCAACTGCCCAATGCCACAGATGTAGGCTTTTGCACCGGGGACGACCTATACCGCCGCATTGCCGCAGCCAAATGCAGCATTTATCCCAGCGTATGGTATGAGAATTGCCCCTACTCCGTGATGGAGAGCATTGCGCTGGGCACACCGGTGCTGGGCACCAATATCGGCGGCATACCGGAGCTGATCGAGGACGGCAAGACCGGCGTGCTGCTGCCTCCCGGCGACACCAAGGCCCTGGGCGCGGCGCTGTGCCGCCTGGACCTGGAGCCGGAGCGACTGGCGGCCATGACCGCCGCCTGCCGGGCAGACGCCTTCCTCTCCGTACAGGATTATACAGACAAGTTACTGTCTGACTATAACGCATAAAATCAAACTGAAGAAAGAAGATCAGTATGGCTAAACGAACTCTATACGGCACTGTGATTGTTACCTATCGGTGCAACGCCCACTGCAATATGTGCGACTGCTTTAAGGATCCCACCCGACCGGAGGAAGAGATCACCCTGGATGATATTCGCCTGCTGCCGGAAATGGCCTTTACCAACATCACCGGCGGCGAGCCCTTTATTCGCAAGGACATTGGCGATATTGTGGAGGCGCTGTACAAAAAGAGCAACCGCATTGTGATCTCCACCAATGGGTATTTTACGGACCGTATCTTAGAGCTTTGCCGCCGATTTCCAAAAGTGGGCATTCGCATTTCCATTGAGGGGCTGCAACAGACCAACGATACCATTCGCGGCATTCCGGACGGCTTCAATCGGGGCTACTCCACCTTAAAGAAACTGGTGGAAATGGGGCACCCGGATGTAGGGTTCGGCATGACGGTGCAGGACCTGAACTGTGAGGACCTGGTGCCGCTTTACAAGATCTCCGATGAACTGGGCATGGAATTTGCCACCGCCACCCTGCACAATTCTTTCTACTTCCGCAAGACGGACAATAAAATTGACGACAAATACAAAGTGGCCCAAAATTTTGAAGCGCTCATTAACGAGCTGCTGCGCAGCCACAGCCCAAAAAAGTGGTTTCGTGCCTACTTTAATCACGGGCTGATCAACTACATATACGGCAACAAACGACTGCTGCCCTGCGATATGAGCAAGGACGCATTCTTTATCGATCCATTCTGCGATGTGATCCCCTGCAACGGCATGGCAAAGAAGGCCGTCATGGGCAATCTGCATGATATTGGCGACTGGGACACCTTGTGGAACAGCGACCAAGCCAAGGCCGTGCGAGCCGCCACCAAGCAGTGCGACCGCAACTGCTGGATGATCGGCTCCGTCTCTCCCGCCATGCACAAGTATATTTGGGTGCCCGCCTGGTGGGTGGTCAAGCATAAGTTCCTAAAAGGCGGCAAGTACGCCCTCAGCGAAAACGCCTTTATCCCGGAAGCGCAAAAGGAGTGACCGTCATGCAAGTGGTACTCATTCTCGGCGGCGGTATTGGCAAGCGCTTTGGCACCGTCCTGCCCAAACAATATAATCTTATCGACGGCAAGCCGGTGATAGACTATGTGATCGAGGCAGCCCTGCAAGCCCGCCAAACGGATCGAATCGTGGTGGTCTGTGATCCACAATACAGTAACCATTCTCGATATATGAACCAAGGACAAGTAGAGATCGTACCCGGCGGCGCCGAGCGATACGATTCTCTGCAAAATGGGCTGAACTACATTGAACGGCACTACGACTGCCAAAAGCTGTGTATTTTGGACGCAGTAGCGCCCTTTGTATACCCGGAACTGATTGACGATTATTTTGAACGACTGGATGCAGCAGACGCCGTGATCACCTGCCAAAAAATCACCGGCTCCTTGGGGAATTATACCTTTGATCCGCTGGATCGGGAGGACTACTATATTACGCAATCTCCGGAGGCCTTTCGCTTTCCGCTGCTGCTAGCGCATTTTGACCCCCATTTTCCCTCAACGGAACTGGCCTGGCAACTACCAAAGGACAGCAAAAAATATTTAAACTTCAACTTTCCACAAAACACAAAAATCACATACGACTTTGATTTGGAATACGCTGCTCGTATGCTGCCCCATTACCAAAAGCAACGCAACTCCGATGACCAATTGCCACCGGGTGAACGGGTACTACAGGCGGTGCAAGCCCATATTGTGGATAATAGTGCTGCACCGAACGCGGACTGGCTGCAACAACTGCCTCACCTGTATGACAAGTTAGCCAAACAATGGGGGCTGCAGTCCTTTGATGTCTATCACATCAGCACCTATGGGCTGGTGCTGGAGACGCAAAGCACAATCTATGGTGATGTGGTGCTGAAAATGGTACCGCCTTACACTGCGCGCTACCCGCGCGAAAAAGCAGCCTATCAACAACTGGCCGGGGACTATATGTGCCCGTTATTAGCCACCGATGATGATTGTTGTGCTCTGTTGCTGCGCCGCATTGCACCGGGCAAATACGCAGACTTTGACGACAATATCTGCCTGACCGACTTTTTCAATCGCGTGGTATGCACGGCCAAAGAAACGGTACGCCATTCGGTGTTTCCCGCTTACCGCGTAGACTTGGAAGCAGCACTGCAACGCAGCCAGACTGCGCCGTTTTTGACCGGATCACTGGAACAGGAGGTGCGAAGTGCCCTGGCACTTTATGACACGCAGTTCAAAAACAGCAAAACTTATTTGCTCCATGGTGATCTGCACCATTATAATTTGCTGCGCACCGCGGAAGGCTATCGTGCCATTGACCCCATCGGCTGCCTAGCGCCTATTGAATTTGAATTCACCCGCTTCATACGCAACGATATTTTACAACACCCGGGATTTGATCCAAGGGAAAGACTACAGCTTTTGCTGCGGTACTTCTCTCGCTGGGCGGAACCGGAACGGATACAGGCAGCCCTGCAAATTGATTTGAGTCTAACCGCCGTAAACGCCACTTATGAGAGCACAGAGCCGGCTGCCGCAGAAACACAGCTGGCACTGTTGCAAATTGCAAAGGCAGGAACAAAATGAAGCCCATTCCAAAAGAAGATATACAGTCCTTAGAGCGTGACATTCTCTTTCAGGTACTGGACTTTTTTGAACAATACCACATTACTTACTTTACCAGCGGCGGCACTACCCTGGGCGCAGTGCGCCACGAGGGGTTTATCCCCTGGGATGATGATATTGACCTGTATATTCCCAGAGCGGATTACAACAGAATGCTGCAACTGGCAACCAATCGCACCATCGGTAAAAACATCCGTATCTACAAGCCGGGAGACAAAAACTATATTTATCCATTTGCCAAGGCGTGCAATATCAATACGCGCTTAAACGAGCAAAATGTGCGCCACAGAGAGCAGGACATCGGCATATTTATTGATCTGTTTCCGCTGGACAAATTCTATGACGATCCGGTGCGCCGCAATCTGCTGATCTTGCATAGCAAGTGGCTGAACAGTCTGCTGGCCTCCGCCTCTGACCAAGTCAATTTAAGCCGTAAGGGCAGCTTACGCCGCCTGGCAAAAGATACGCTGCGTACGCTACAAAAGCCCCTTGCAAAAGCCATTGGCATTTCCAGACTGACCCGCCGCATTGACGCCCTGGGGCGGCACACTGCTAAAGCGGACTGCCACCTGGTAGGCGACCTGGTCTGGTGCAACGGCGGACGCGACTTTTACCCGGCAGAACATTTTGCCGCCGGCGTGCCCGGCACCTTTGAGGGGCGCACCATTCAAAACCCGATCGGCTACCACTCTTATTTACAAAAACTCTACGGCGACTATATGCAGCTGCCGCCGGAGGATCAGCGGGTCATGCATGGCTTTACCGGCTGGTATCTGGATGAAACAGGAGAAACCGAATGACCAAAATTGCTGTTATCCTTTGCTATTTTGGCAAGCTGCCGGAGAACTTTTCCCTGTTTGCGGAAAGCTGTCGGCGCAATGCTACCATAGATTTTTTGCTGTTTACGGACGACACACCGACCCACCTGCCGGAGAATATGCACCTGCACCCCACCACCTTTGCGGCGCTGCAACGCCGCGTGGCCGGGTGCTTTGACTTTGCCATTACCCTGCACACCCCCTATAAGCTGTGTGACTACAAGCCCGCCTACGGCGAAATTTTTGCGCCGGAGCTTTCCGGCTACGACTTTTGGGGCTACGGGGATATGGATCTGGTATTCGGCGATCTGCGCGCGTATTTTACAGAGGATAAGCTGCGAAAGTATGACAAGTTCTACGCCTTTGGCCACCTGTCCCTCTACCGCAACACACCGGAGAATAATGCCGTTTACCGCCAACCGGTAGGTATGGATTACCGCAAGACATTCACCACAAGAGAAATTGCCGTTTTTGACGAAATCAACGGCATCAGCGCCAAGTATAAGGCACTGGGGCTGCCCTTTTACGACCGACAGGACTATGCGGACATCACCAAGGCCAGCGACCGACTGGCAATCACCGATGTGGGGATTACGGCAGATAATCAGCTGCACCCCAACTATACGGAGCAGATTTTTTACTGCGACCGCGGTCGGGTCTTTCGAGACGCTTGCTGCAACGGCCAGTGGCTGACGGACGAATTTGTTTATATTCATATCAGCTCCCGCCGTCTGCCGCTGCATATTGACCCGGCGGCAGACACCTATTTTATCGGCAAAACCGGCTATGAACCGAAAACCGGGGTCACCACCCGGGCAGACATTGCCCGCTACAACGCTTTGGACCCGGCGGCGGACAAAAAGCAGCGCCGCCATCGGCAGCGGCTGGATCTGCGCCGCAAAATCAAAAAAGGTTTTATCCGTATAAAGGAACGCATTTGCAAATGAACATCTTACACCTGCAACTCAGCGGCGGTCCGGGCGGCATTGTGAGCCTGTGCCGGGATATAAACAAACACTCTGCCCATCACAATTTCTTTTACTTTCTTTTTGAAGGCGGTTCTATTGCCGATGAAATTGCCGCCCAGGGGGGCACAGTGCAAGTGGCCACCGGCGCCAAGAACCACCCGCTGAAGGCGGCGACCGACCTGGTGCGCTACTGCAAAGAACAGCAAATGGATGTGATCGTGGATCATTCCGGCTCGCCCTACACCCGCTTTGTGCATATTTACGCCGCGCGGCGGCTGAAAAAAGTGCGTTTTTTGCTATATCTTCACGCCAACGCCTATTACAGCGCAGACAAAGGGATCAAAGAATGGGTCTATGCCCGGCTGCTGCGCAGCGCCGCCCGGCATTCTGCAAAGATCGTAGCCATCTCTCACTCGGTAGCGGAAAGCTATCTGCGTCGGTACCACCTGCCGAAAGACAAAATGCAGGTGGTCTATAACGGCACGGACTTGCACCGCTTTATCCCCCATCCGGCACATACAGACACACCCCTGCGGCTGATTTATGTGGGGCGCATATTTAGGGACAAAGGCATTGACCTGCTGCTGAAGGCGCTGGCTGCCTGTCCGGCAGACACACCCATCACCCTTACGCTGGTAGGCTCCGATCACGGCGGCTATACAGAGCAAATGCAAGCCCTGACCGCCCGGCTGCACCTGGAAGATAAAGTGCAGTTCCTGGGCAGCCGCACCGATGTGCCGCAGCTGCTGCAAGCGGCCGATCTGTTTGTGCACCCGGCCACCTGCCAGGAGGGATTTGGCATTACACTGATCGAGGCTATGGCCAGCGGTGTGCCCTGCCTGGCCTTCCCCAAGGGTGCCATACCGGAAATCATCGGACCGGAGATCGACGGCTTTTTGACCGAAGAAGTCAGTGCCGCCGCCCTGACTGCGGGGATCAATCGGGCGCTGGAACTCTTTACCAAAGCGCCGCACCACTGGCACACCCTGTGCAAAAACGCCCGGCAAAAGGCGGAACTTTTTTCCATCGAACGAACGGTAGCGCAACTGGAAGCGCTGTACCAAGAGCAGTAAAATTATGGACAAAATCGGAATTTTAACCTTTCATCGAAGTGAAAATTACGGCTCCGTGCTCCAAGCCTGGGCACTATGTCAACAGATCAATACCCTGCCCGGCCGCCAAGCGGAACTGATCGACTATTCCAACCGCGCGCAGCAGGACCTGTACGCCCTGTTTCTGCCGCCTAAATCCGTTAAAAATATCGCCAAAAACCTGCGGGCCTGTTTGCTGCTGCCCTATCTGCTACGGCGCAAGGCGGCCTTTCGGGACTTTATCGGTGCTCTGCCCAAGAGCGCGCCCATACAAACCGAGGCGGATTTTGCCGCCCATCGGGCGGACTACCGGGCGGTGGTCTGCGGCTCCGACCAGATTTGGAACCCCGGATCTCTGGATTTTTCCACCCACTTTTTTGCCCCGGACTTTGCGGCACAAAAAATCAGCTACGCCCCCAGCCTGC
This sequence comes from Oscillospiraceae bacterium, assembly GCA_025757685.1. Classification (NCBI taxonomy): domain Bacteria; kingdom Bacillati; phylum Bacillota; class Clostridia; order Eubacteriales; family Oscillospiraceae; species Oscillospiraceae bacterium. Next base: position 1,431,446 of record CP107220.1, read on the forward strand.
GCAGCGCCACTGCTGCCGCATTTGCCGATATAGACTTAAAAGGTCTGCTGGCGGACTTTGCCGCTGTGTCTGTGCGGGAGCAGGAAAGCGTGACAGTGATTGAACAGTTGACCGGCCGCACCCCAAAGGTGGTGCTGGACCCTACCCTGCTGCCTGCGGCACAGGACTTTGCCCCCATTCTGGGCACGGCGCCCCAGGGTGATTACCTGTTTTTCTATTCCATTGATTATCCGCCGGAGGTGTGCCGCACCGTGCAGAAGACCGCCCGACGGTTGCACCTGCCGGTGTACATTCTCTTTACCGGCAACAAAACCTACCGTGCCCTGCCCTATGGCTTTCGCCTGGCGCGGCACCAAACTCCCGGCGACTTTTTGGCGCTGGTCAAAGGGGCCAAGCTGGTGCTAAGCACCTCTTTCCACGGCACCGTATTTGCCCTGCGCTTTGGCACCCCCTTTTATGCCCTGAAGGCCAAGCGAGGCGCCGCCTACTACACAGACCCCCGCATTGCCACCTTACTGCAAACGGCAGGTGTGGCAGAGCGTTACCTGCCCTGTGATCGGGCGGGAGAGATTCACACCGCGCCCCTGCACCGGGATCCGGCCCTCCTGGACCGTGCCGTGGCAGAGAGCCGCGCATTCTTACAGGAAGGACTGACTGCCCGATGACCATCTGCCCGGAAGAGCGCTGCACCGGCTGCGGCGCCTGCCAAAGCGCCTGCCCGGCAGACTGTATTGCCCTGGCGCTGAACCGTGCCGGTGACCGGGTGGCGGTGATCGACGAGAGCCGCTGCACCCGCTGCGGCAAGTGCAGCCGCATTTGCCCGGTGCTTCACCCGCCTGTGCTGCGCGAAAGCCGCACGGCGCTGGCTGCCTACGCAGTAGAAGCGCAGGTGCGCCAAAGCTCCGCCTCCGGCGGTGCGGCAGCTGTGCTGGCGCGGCAAGTGGTGGAAAGCGGCGGCTGTGCCTACGGTGCGGCCTTTACCGCCCCCACCACGGTAAAACTGGTGCGGGTAGATGCACCGGCACAGCTGTCCCGACTACAAGGCAGCAAATATGTGCACGCTGCCACCGGCAGCGCCTACCGCAAGGTGCAATCGGACCTGAAAGCCGGGCGGCAAGTGCTCTTTACCGGCACCCCCTGCCAGGTGGCAGGGCTGTACGCCTACCTGGGCGGCGACCCACCGGGGCTGACCACCTGTGATCTGGTGTGCCACGGCGTACCGGAGACAGATACCTTAAATGCCTACCTGCAAACAGAACTGAACCCGGCAGCGATCGCCCGCCTGACTTTCCGTGACGGTGACGGATGGGTAATGAAAGCCTATGGCCGGGACGGCGGCGTGCTGCGCCGCATGAATTTGAAAAACAGCCTGTACTATAACGGCTTTATGGAGGGCTATCTGTACCGCAGCGGCTGCTACACCTGCCCCTACGCCACGGAAAAGCGGGTGGCCGACCTGACTCTGGGCGACTTTTGGGGCATTGGGGAGGAAACGCCCTATCCAAATGCCGCCGCAGAGCTGAAAAAGGGTCTGTCCCTGATCTTAGTCCATACAGATAAAGGACAAGCACTGCTGAACGCCTGCGCCCCGGCGCTGGTAACGACCGTGCGCACCCCAGCGGAAGCAGTCAAAAAAAATCATCAGTTGCGCCACCCCACCCCAGGCAGTCCCGCGGCCCGACGATTCCACAACTTGTACGGCAAAAAGGGCGCAGCCTATGCCATTGCCCACTGCAATGAGAAAAAGCGGCGCACCCTGCGTCTGCGGCGTGCCATCCGGCATTGTCCGCCACTGCTGGCCCTGTGCCGCAAAATTTCCAAACTGCGAGATAAGCTATGATTGGTATTCTCATTCTCAATTACAAAAAATATCAGGTTACCGCCGACTGTATTCGCTCTGTGCTGGATACCGGAGACGGTCTGGACTACCATATCTATGTGCTGGATAACGGCTCCGGCAATGACTCTATTGCCTGCCTACAAGCCCAATTTCCAAACCATCCCCGCATCACCTGGATGGAAAGCGCGGAGAACACCGGCTACGCCCGGGGCAACAACCAAATGCTTTCCCGCGCCCGCAAAGACGGCTGCACCGCTGCGGTGATCACCAACAGCGATATTGTCTTTTTGCCCGGCACCTTGCAGCAGCTGGCCGCGGACATCGCCGAAGGGCACCCCATTGTAGGTCCTCGGCTGCAATACCCCAACGGACAGCGGCAAAACAGCGTCAAGCTGCGCCCCTACACCTACCGGGAATACCTGTGGACGGAAACTTATTTGCGCAATCTTGTGCCCAAGGCCAAATTGCAGGCGCTGCGCCGCCAGCCCGCTGCCCCGGGAGAGGTCTACTGGCTCTCCGGTGCGGTCTTTGCCGTAGACACAGCGGTCTTTCACCGGCTGGGTGATTTTGACCCTTATACCTTTTTATATTATGAGGAGTACATACTCTCTACCCGGTGCAAGGCACAGAACATTGCCCTGTGGTTTGATCCTACGGTCACGGCGCTCCACTGCCACGGCGCCTCTGCCGGTGGTGCTGCAAACCTATTTACCCGATTGGAGAACCTGCGCTCCGAGTTATACTTCCTCCACCGCTACCGGCACTGGAGCCGACACCGACTGGCCACCGTACGCCGGGTGCGCTGTCTGGAAGTGCTGTTTACCTTTGGCAAGGCGCACAAATGGGCGGATGCCCGCACCTACCTGCGCAAAAGCAAAATCCTGCTGAAAAAGGAACGAACGAATGAAACTTAAAGTCTCCACCAGTCCTTATACTTACTTTCTGTTGCTGATGACCATCATGGACACCGGCTACTTTGTGTTACTGAATATTCCCGGCCTGCGAGACACCGGCTATATGCGTATCGGCTTTTTGCTCATCGCTACGCTGCTGGCCATGAACTGCTATATCAACAAAAACATCTACCGTACCCTACAACCCTACTACAACTACCTAAATGTCTTTATCCTTTATTTGGTAGTATTTTATTTTGCCCATTTTATCTACGGTATGGTGCATTATACCCAACAGATCACATCCATTATCAATGTGTCCAACTACCTGGGTATGTTCCTGCTGATCTATCTGTTCCTCTATGTGTTCCAAATGGACGGCGGATATGATCGGCTGATAAAATCCCTGAGCTGGATCACCTACCCCTATATGCTGGTTATCACCCTGCGTGCGGCGATCTATAACTTTACCGGTCGGGATCTGATGCCCTACCTGGGTCACATCACGCGCTCCGGACGCCTGCGTTACGGCATTCCTGCCCTGTGCGGTGTGCTATTTCTCTATTATTTTTACAAACTGCTGCAAAAAGACACCCTGATGAAACACAAGATGATCTATACAGGGCTGTTGCTTTTTACCGCTTTTTACCTTTACTATATCTGTATGACCCGTATGTATGTGATTGCCTTTTTTCTGGCGGCACTGGTGATCTTCCTGTGCAAAAAGCGACCGAAAAACAAGCAGATCGTGATGGTCTGCGTGGCGATCATCTTGCTGGCAGTGCTGTACTTCTCCGGTTTGATTCCTCGGTTCCTGGCCACATTTACAGAGACTTCCAGAGAATATGGCGGCTCCACTCTGGCACGGCAGTACTCATCCAAATACTTCTCCGGCTTGGCAAAGAACCAGCCCATCTTTGGTCTAGGCTTTCTCTCACCCAAGCGGTATGAAAACTTCTGGATCTACTTTGGGCCCTCCGGCACCGCCTATCTGGACGATCTGGGTATTCGCAATATGTTCTACCACTACGGGGTACTGGGCATCGGTCTGGTGGCGCTGTCTCTGGGGCGTATGGTATACCTGGTGCTGCGACTGCTCACCTGCCGAAATTATCCTCGCAAGGCGCTGATGCTGGGACTGACGGCGTTTTTTGGCTGTCTGTGCGTATCCCTGTGTCCTTTTGATACGGTGCGCCTGCTGGGGCTGATCTTCACCTGGTCCATGGCGGAGTACGACGCCCACCTTTACTGCTACCCACCCCGCAAAGCGGCGACAGAGACGGGGGGCGATACGCGGTGAAAGCCCTGTCCGACAATAAACAAACCACCATCAATCTGATTACCAGCCTGGCAGCCTTTGTGATCAATGCCGGGATCAGCTTTGTACTGACTCCGTATATACTGGAGAAGCTGGGCAACGAAGCTTACGGCTTTATCGGTCTTGCCTACGACTTTGTCAATTATGCCGGCATCCTTACTCTGGCACTGAACAGTATGTCCTGCCGGTTCGTCAGCTACGAGTACCACCGGGGCAATAAAGAAAAGGCAGATATTTATGTAAATTCCATTTTGGGTGCCAATCTGATCCTGGCCGGTGCCATCACGCTTTGCGCCGTGTTTATGGTTTGGAAGCTGGAGTACATACTCACCATTCCCAAAGAGCTGATGTTCGATGTAAAGCTGACCTTTGCCATCGTCTTTATCAACTACATTTTTGGCATCTGTTTCTCTGTTTTTAACAGCGGCACCTTTGTAAAGAACCGGATGGATCTGTACTACCTGCGCAACCTGTTCTCCTATGTGCTCAAGCTGGTGCTGACCATTCTGATCTTCACCTTGTTTGATGTGCGCATCTTCTTCATTGCGCTGACCACCCTCATTTGCAACGCTTATATGAATGTGGCCACTTATATTTTAATGCGCAAGCTGCTGCCAGACTTAAAACTAAATCTGCGCAAATTCAAGTGGAAAACCCTGTCCGAAGTGCTGCGCTCCGGGGTATGGAATTCCGTGCAGAGCCTGTCTGATCTGATGATCTCCGGGCTGAATTCCCTGCTGACCAACCGATTTATCGGCACCGCTGCCGGCGGGTATCTGCAATCCTCCAAGACCATTCCCAATTACATATTACAACTGGGGCAGCAACTGGCCCAAGTGTTCTCGCCGAAATTCACCATTCTGTACGCCCAGGGCGACTATGATCGACTGGTCAAGGAGGCCAAGCGCTCCATGCGACTGGTGGGCTTTATTATCTCCACCCCGGTGGCCGGGTTTATCGTCTTTGGCTACCAGTTCTATGCCCTGTGGCTGAAAAACTATTCCCCGGCGGAATTGCAGATCGTACAGACGGTGTCCGTGATTACCACCATACCGTATCTGTTTAGCTGCGTGGCGTTCCCGCTGATTCAGATCAACACCGCCTGCAACAAGGTGCGTACCCCGGTTCTGGTGGCGCTGGCCGCCGGTATTGCCAATATCTTAGTGGTGTTCCCCCTGGGCAAAGCCGACGCCCTGACCCTGAATGTGCTGGCCTGCTGCACCGCCGCCTTTACCATTCTGCGCTACGGCGTATTCCAGCCCTACTATGCGGCCAAAATACTGGCCCGCAAGCGTCTGTTCTTCTACGGCACGCTGCTGCGCAATGTGCTGGCCACCGCCGTCATCGGCGTGGTGCTGTATGCTGCCAAGGGGCTTTTCACCTACGGCAGCTGGGGTCACTTCTTCATCGCCATTGCCCTATGCGGAGCAGTGGGATATGTGCTGGCTTTCTTCCTGTTGTTCAACCCCAGAGAGTACAAAGAGATCGTCCACATGTTTCTATCAAAAATGAAGAAAAAAGCCGCATAAATGCAAACAGTGCCTGAGCCAAAGCTCAGGCACTCAGACTGTCGATAAAGCGGCTAAACTGCGCCAGTTATAAAGAATATAATAAATGTTTCGTAGGGCAGGGGCTTGCTCCTGCCGCGAGTATTTGGTATCGCTATTGATTTGAAAAAGCGGCTTGAACTGGGTGTTCAAGCCGCTTTTGGCGCTTTTCGTCTTTTACTCGGGAGCAGTACCGCTGTACGGCACCCGCTCGCAAAAAACGAAATTTATCTCGCTTTCTCTCGGTCTGTCAGCGTGTTGATAACTAGACTTCTCTACACACTGAGCGTTTATCTGTTTTGAATGTAGGCGTCAATGGACTTGGCGGCGATTTTGCCGGCGCCCATGGCCTTAATCACGGTGGCGGCACCGGTAACCGTATCGCCCCCGGCGAATACGCCGTCCCGAGAGGTGCAGCCGTTTTCATCTGCCACAATTCCGCCCCGGGCATTTACCTCCAGCCCACCGGTGGTGGACTTGATCAGCGGGTTGGGGGAAGTACCAATGGCCATAATCACGCAGTCCGCGTCGATCACAAAATCTGAGTCCGGCACCGGCACCGGGCGGCGTCTGCCGGTGGCGTCCGGCTCGCCCAGCTCCATCCGGATGCACCGCACGCCGGTTACATTGCCGTCGTCGCTGCCCAAAATCTCTACCGGGTTGGTCAGGGTTTGGAACCGGATTTGCTCCTCCTGGGCGTGCTGCACCTCCTCCTGCCGGGCCGGGATCTCCTCAAAGGAGCGACGGTAGAGCACAGACACTTCCTCCGCACCCAGCCGAATGGCGGAGCGAGCCGCATCCATGGCCACATTGCCGCCGCCTACCACGGCCACCTTGCGGGCGTGGTAAATGGGGGTGGTGCTGCCGGGCTGATACGCTTTCATCAGGTTTACCCGAGTCAGGTACTCATTGGCAGAGTACACTTCTTTCAGGCTCTCGCCGGGAATACCCATAAACCGGGGCAAACCGGCACCGGAGCCGATATACACCGCCTCAAAGCCATCATCAAACAGATCGTCAATGCTCATGGAGCGACCGATCACCACATTGGTAACAATCTTCACACCCAGCGCCTTTAAGCCGTTTACTTCCAGCTCCACAATCTTCTTGGGCAGTCGGAACTCCGGAATGCCGTACACCAGCACACCGCCGGCAATATGCAGCGCTTCAAACACCGTTACATCATAACCCAACCGGGCCAGATCGCCGGCGCAGGTCAATCCGCTGGGGCCACTGCCGATCACGGCTACTTTGTGCCCGTTTTGTTCCGGTACGGCGGGCCATACTTTGCAGTGGCTGTTGTGCCAGTCTGCCACAAAGCGCTCCAGACGACCGATGCTCACCGCGTCGCCCTTAATGCCCCGCACGCACTTACTCTCGCACTGGCGCTCCTGGGGACACACCCGGCCGCAGACTGCTGGCAGGGAGCTGCTTTCGCTGATGATCTGATAGGCGGCCTCAAAGTCGCCCTCTGCCACCTTGGCGATAAAATCCGGAATGTGGATCTGCACCGGGCAGCCGGAAATGCAGGGCTTGTGCTTGCAGTGCAGGCAGCGCAGCGCCTCGTCCATGGCTGTCTGCGCATCATAGCCGGTGGCTACCTCTAAAAAGTTCTTGTTGCGCACCAGTGGCTCCTGGTGCGGCATTTCATTGGCCTTTAAGGGATTCATCAGTCCTGCACCTCCTGTCGCAGCAGGTTGCAGTCCGCTTCCCGCTCAAAGTCTTTATACAGCGCAGCCCGTTCCATAGCCGCGTCAAAATCCACCAAATGGCCGTCAAACTCCGGCCCGTCCACACAGGCGAACTTGGTCTCACCGCCCACCAGCAGACGGCAGCCGCCGCACATACCGGTGCCGTCGATCATAATGGGGTTCATAGACACAACGGTGTGGATCCCGTACTTCTCCGTGGTCTTGCACACAAACTTCATCATCACCAGCGGGCCGATGGCAATCACCAAATCATATTGCTCACCGCTTTGGATCAGGCTTTCCAGGGCATTGGTCACCAGCCCCTTTTCACCTACGGAGCCGTCGTCGCTCATGAGCACATACCGATCGCTGACTTTCTCAAATTCCTGCTGCAAGATCACCAGATCCTTGGTACGGAAGCCCACAATGCTGTGCACCTGGGCGCCGTTCTCGTGCAGCGCCTTGGCCACCGGGTACGCAATGGCGCAGCCCACGCCGCCGCCAACCACAGCCACCTTGCGGTAGCCGGTAACCTTGGTGGGATTGCCCAGAGGGCCTACAAAGTCCTGCAAGCTGTCGCCCACCTCCAGCCGTGCCAGCTGCTTGGTGGTAGCGCCCACCAGCTGGAAGATAATGGTCACCGTACCGGCTGTGCGGTTATAGTCCGCCACCGTCAGGGGGATCCGCTCGCCCCGATCGTCCACCCGCAGGATCACAAACTGACCGGCCTGGGCTTTCTTTGCCACATAAGGCGCCTGAATTTCCATACGCACAACAGTCGGGTTCAGCACCTGCTTGGCAACGATTTTATACATAGAATCACCTACTTGAAATTAGACGTTTTTTAGAAAAAACGCCGCATAACCTGTATGCAGCGTTTTTGATATTATACCAATTCCCGCTTATAAGTCAACATTTATCAGCCGGAAATCGGAATTTTTAAGAATTGTTAATAAATCTGCATTATTTTGGATGGGTTTTTTGGTGATAATTCCGCCCCTTGCCAAATGCTCCGGGGTGTGAAAATCGGAGCCGGAGACCATCAGCTTGCCGTTCTCTTTGGCCCACGCCAGCGCCTGGGCGTTGCGCCGATCGTCCGTCTTGCCGTTATACACCTCTACCCCGTCAATATTCTTCGGATCCGTACGGCGAATACCCACACGGAAAGGGTGCGCCTGGTAAATGAGAAAGCCGTTTTGCTCGCACAGGGCTTTGATCCTCGGCTCCCACACATTCATCAAATTGCCGGCGTTCTTGATAAACGCCTCCGTCACGCCGTAGATCAAGTAGTCGTTAGCGGTCCAGTAGTGGCGCAGCTCCATACCCAGCAGCACAGTAAAGCCCTCCGGGGCCGCCGCTTGCATCCGCCGATAACCGGACAGGTAAAAATCCGCCGCCTTTTGGGGGCACGCCAGCCGGTGAATAGGAAAGGTCATGGGGCTGTAATGGTCCGTAACCACAATGCCGGTGTACCCGGCCTCCACATACATCTCCACAATCTTTTCCGGCTCCACCCGCCCACAGCGACTAACGGCGCCGGTGTGGCAATGTAGCTCATACTTATATTCCATAACCGTGCCTCCCCCTTCATATCTAAAAAATATTATATGCCCTTTTGCCTCTGCCGTCAATCGTGCCGTCTTTACAAAAATCAAGGAATATGTTATACTTTTTTTAACTATTTTGGTAAGAAAAAGGGGTAAAAATGAATAAAGAGAAGAAAAACGACTTTCTGTTCTCCGTGGTGATACCAGTCTACAAGGTGGAGGACTATGTAGAGGAGACCATTCAGTCCGTTTTGCAACAGACCATCGGGTTTGAAAAGCATATTCAAATGATCTTAGTCAACGACGGCTCGCCGGACAACAGCGGTGCCGTGTGCGAAAAATACCGGGATCTGTATCCGGAAAACATCCTGTATATTGAGCAGGAGAACCGGGGCGTCAGTGCCGCGCGCAACAACGGATTGCAATATGCCACCGGGAAATACATCAACTTTTTAGACTCGGACGACAAGTGGGAACCGGATGCGTTTGAACAGATTCTGCACTTTGCCGAGAGCTGTCCGAAAGCCCGGGTATTCTGCGGCCGTATGCGCTATTTTGAAGCCACCACCGCATTCCACCCACTGGACTACAAATTTGCAGAGAGCCGCTATATCGACCTGAATGACCCGGAGGAGACCTATGCCCTGCACCTGCACATCACCTCCTCGGTGCTGCGCACGGACTTTGCCAAAGCACTGCAATTTGTGGAGGGCATGACGCTTGGCGAGGACGCCCTGTACCTAAACAGCCAGATTCTCCGTGCAGGCGGGTATGCCGCCGTGCGAGAGGCGCGGTTGAACTACCGCCGCCGACTGGCCGGTTCCTCTGCCATTCAAAACAAGGAACAAAGCCAGCGCTTTTACAGCGAGACGGTGGAGAAATTCTACTTTCCGCTGATCGACCTGTCCACAAAATTATACGGCAAGGTGGTGCCCTACATTCAGTCCCTGCTGGTGTACGACATTGGCTGGCGGGTGCGCTACGGCCAGCCGGAGATCTTGACCGACGCCCAGTGGCAAACCTATTTGGACCAGCTGCGCCAAGCACTGCAACCGGTGGAGGACGCCTGTATTCTCCGCAACCCGGTACACCGCAGCATCTTCCGCAAAGAGGCCATGCTACGACTCAAGCATGGACAAGAGGACGTTTTGACCGACCTAACCTATAACCCCAAGAACAAAAAGCTGTTCTTAAAGGGTGAAAAGGTAGTCCATATTCAAAAGAATACCAACAACTGCGAGATCTACAATGTGGAGCACAGGGGCGATCAACTGCTGGTGGAGGGACGGATCCGCAAATGGATCGTAGACGCCCGCTGCACCACTAAATTCGTGTTGGCCTTTGCCGGCAAAGAGTACCCGGTGGAGCTGCGCATTTATCCCCACGACTGTGAGGAGACCATGTTCGGTGAGCGCTACCGGCACTATGAATTCTCTGTGCACATTCCCTTTGACAGCGCCTTTACCCCCGGGCAGACCCGCTGGGTGCGCCCCCGGCTGTACTTTGGAGACAGCAAGTGCGATGTGGGCACCGGCTACGGCGGGCGGCGGTTCCTAGCCACCAAGCAATGCGACAGCGCCTACCGTATGATTGACGGCTATGTGGTGCTGGCAACCCCCCAGGGGCTAAAGATTCAAAAGCCCAAGGATGAAAAAGCCACCCACCGTGCACTGGAACGCCGCTATCTGAAGTGGCTGTGGCACAACAAGCAAAAGCACATTGTATGGCTGCGGCTGCTGTACTGGTTTTTGGCGTCCCGACGAAAAAAGTCCCTGTGGATCGTCAGCGACCGGGAGGAAGTAGCCGGTGATAACGGCGAAGCGTTCTTCCGTTTTTTGGCAAACGAACAGCCGGCGGACATTGACTATGCCTTTGTGATCAATAAAGGCAGTCCGGACGACAAGCGCATGGGCCGGTACGGGCGGGTGCTGCATTTTGGCACCCTGCGGTATAAACTGGCCTTTTTACTGGCAGATGTGATTCTGTCCTCCCAGGCCAACGACTTTATCCTCAATGCCTTTACCATTTGGGATAATCGCTATCTGCGGGATCTGATGCACTTTGACTTTGTCTTTTTGCAGCACGGGATCACTATGAACGACCTATCCAACTGGCTGCAAAAGCGCAATAAAAAAATCGACCTGTTTGTCACCTCTGCTCCGGCGGAGCAAAAATCCATCGTAGAGAGCAATTACGGACTGGAGCCGTCACAAGTGATCCTTACCGGTCTGCCTCGCTTTGACCGACTGGTCAGTGCCAAGGACCGGCGGCAAAAGCAGGTGCTGCTGATGCCCACCTGGCGCAAGACCGTGCGGGATATACTGCAAAGGAACCCGGAGCAGGCAGAGGAGCTACTGGCACAGACCGACTTTTACCGATTCTATAACAGTCTGATCCACCACCCTGCCCTGCTGCAAAAAATGCGGCAGCTGGGATACAGCGGCAAGTTCCTGCTGCACCCAATGATGCAGGACTACACCGGCTGCTTTACCGGCAACGATGTGTTCCAAATTGCCGCGCCCACCGATTACCATCAGCTGTTTACAGAAGGTGCGCTGCTGGTCACCGACTATTCCAGCACCTTCTTTGACTTTTGCTACCTGCAAAAGCCGGTGATTTACACCCAATTTGATGAAGAGACTTTCTTTGCCGGTCAAATGTACGACCGTGGGTACTTTGATTACCGGCGAGACGGCTTTGGCCCGGTATGTACGGACCTGGACAGCACCGTGGCCGCCATTTGCGCCGCACTGGACGCAGACTGTGCGTTGCAAGCGCCCTACACCGATCGGGTGGCGCACTTCTATGCCTACCACGACGACCAAAACGCCCGGCGTGTTTATGACGCAGTGCGCAGCTACCAAGCCAAAAAATAAAGCAAAAAGAAAAGACCTGAAAGGGCATACGCCTTTTCAGGTCTTTTTTGTGTATCAATAGCCGTTGGATTTTAAGAACTGATAAATTCGGCGGCTGTTGTGGTTATCCCGGTAACGGAAATACTGCTTGGCCATTTTGCGGTACTTGGGCTTCATCTCAAAGCCCGCTGCCGCGTAGCTGTCCAGGCAGGGCACCAGGTCCTCAACCTGTGTAAACCGGTCGCCGGGCAGTTGGGTGGTCATATCCAAATACGAGCCGTGCACCTGGTTATACAGGTCATAGTCAAACTGGTAATACACCACCGGCTTATTTTGGTACAGCACATCCCAGCACACGCTGGAATAGTCTGTCACCAGCAGCTTGCAGCGCATCATCAGTTCATTCAGTGGCTGCTGTCCAAAAGGAATACAGGTGACCCGGGGACTGATCTTGTCCTTAAAATTATTCATATACCCGGCAAATTTGGGGTGCAGATAAAACACCAGACGGGTATGATTGCGCCGGAGCATCTCGTCCAGCGCCGGGTCCGTCAACAAAGCGGAATAATTTTTGTAGTAATCGCTTTGCAGGAAGGTATCATTATCCACCTCCTCCAGCCAGGAGCGCCAAGTGGGCATCATCAGAATAAACGGATCGTCCGGTGTGGACTTGTCCTCCAGCACATCCCAGCGAGCAAAGCCGGTAATGGGCACATTCGCCGGCGCATAGCCAAACTCCCGCACCACAATGTCGTGCTCCGGGCGGGAGCAGGTGACAAAGTAGGTCATGGGGCTGCTGCCCTTTTTGCCAAACAGCTGGTCCACCCGCTTCATTGCCGTTACGCCATGCTGCAAAAACAGCTCTTTCTTTTTCTTAATTGCACGCCGCACAATACTGGGTTTGGATCGCCACACATACAAATGGGAGGTAGAGTCCGAGGAAATGCAAATGCGCATGGACAGAGTCAGCAGCATGTGCTTGAGACTCATAAAGGGCACCACCTGGCGGCCGTAACCGGCCACATTCTTGTAGTCCGGCTCCCGAGGGTCCATAATATAATAGATATGCCGCCGCTCCTTCTCCGGCAGGTGCTCCATACAGTATTTGAAGAAATAGTAGCTGTTGTCCTGGGCGGTCTTGCAGAACTTCTCATACACCACCCAGTTCTTTTGCCGCTGCCAAAGAGGACGGAACAACATATACAGTGTATAGGCAGTAATCTCCCGCAGGCGCACCGCCGCCGTGTCGTACTCGCACAAAGGGCGATAGCAGTAGCACAGCACACCCTTTTTGCCAAAATACGGGAACAAAATATGCCCGCTGCCGGCGTTTGCCTGGCAGTTGGTAAAAAAGAGCTTCCACTTCAGCCCCGGGTCAGCGCACCGCAACTTGATCCGGTGGGTACAGCCGTACTGCTCCACCTCCAGGCGAATATCCCAGTACACTTCCTTTAAGGGCAACTGTGCATTTAAGGGTAGGGTCAACTGCACCCGGCAGCCATCTCCCGCCGGTGTGGTGCGGCAGTCCAGGGTGATTTCAATCTTCTCCGTTAAAGAGCGATAAATCAGCTTGGCGCCTTGCACCTGCTCGCCGGCAGTATGGCGCAAATGTAGCCGGATATGGCACACATGGCCCTTGCAGGACAACCCGGTAATGGGCGCTGACACCGGCATACTCTCCAAGATCACATCCGGCGTACACAGCAGCGCACTGAGATAGCCGGTATTGGGATCCAAATACGGCAGCAGCGCCATGGGGGTGGGCTGCGGGGTCAAATCCCACTGAGCAAACTGGTCCCGCAGCACCGAATCCACACTGTCGCGCATTCTTTGCAGCTGCACTTCTCCGTACCCGGCAGGCAGACCGAATGTATCCACATAGGGATTATAATAGTATCCCTCGCTGTCAAATTGATTGCTTTCCCGCTTGGCGGCAGCGTACTTATCCGCGTCGGTAAACACCAACATTTGGGTGCGACCGTCGCCGGTGTTCTCACCTACCAAGCCAAACAGACAGCGCCCCCGGTTATACAGATCCAAGCCCTCGATCACCGATCGCACATCGTACTGCACGGTAGAGCCACTGTTTGCAGGCAAGTCCGCAAGAGACAGTATTGCCAGCTTGTCACTGAGCAGCGCCGCCTGCCGGGGCACAAAGTCCGCCGGGCAGGTGTAATCCACCCGGTAGCAGCCGTCCTTGCCGCCGCAGGCAGTCATCCCCGCCGGGCGCAAAGTCGCCGGGTCTGCAGCACAACCTACGGCAAAACAGCCGTAATCCCGCCGATAGTCCCCGTCCAACTGCAAATTGGGAAAGGTGCGCTGCATATCCCGCCGCCGCACCCGCCGCCGCACCGCGCCCACGCCCAGGTGGCAGAGCAGATCCTCCGCATAAGTGCGCGGGGTAGTCATGGTGGTAATCACATAAGTAAATTTGTCGTTAAATTCGTCGTGAAGCAAGGGGCTGATGTCCCGCTTGAACCACTTGCGCTCCAGCAGCGCCACCGTGTGGTCGTCCGCCAGGCGCGCCAGGGTCTCCAGATCCGGACGACCGTTCAGCGCCCGGGGATACAGCACCTGCCAGGCTTTCTCTTTGTTCTTGCCGTAGTCGATCACTTCCAGATCGCCGGAGTCGCCGGTAAAGGCCAATTTCAACAGCTTTTCGCTAATATCCGGGCTGTCGTACTTTAAGAAAGTGCGGGAGTAGTCCGTGTCGCTGTAATCGTCCGCCAGGCATTCGCCGTCCCGCAGACAGCGGCCCAGTTCCTTGGCCGAGGTGATCTTGCGGAAAGGCAGGTCCTGCACATCCAGGTACATTCCCCTGTCCGCGGTGTATTCCTTGTAGTCGTAGATAAACAGGATAATGGGCTTCTTGGTTAAGGAAAAGTCAAAGAACACGCTGGAATAATCTGTAATCAGTGCGTCGGCACAATTCAAGAACTCGTAGTTACTCACCTGCCGAGGGAAGGGGCGGATATGCCGGTACTTGCCCAGCTTGATCGCATCGTGCAAAATGGGGTGAAAGTTGACAAACAGCAGCTGCGCATCGGTCATGCTCTTGTCCAGCACAGAGAGCATGGCGTGCACCTGAGCGGCGTACTCGCTAGTGTCCACATCACGGTTGCTGGTGCCCCGCCAGGTGGGCATATAGGCATAAATGGTCTTGTCCTCCAAGCCCAGCTGCCGGCGCAGGGCAACGCCTTTCTCCGGCTCCATAAACACCTTGTTGCGGGGGTAACCGGCCATCACCACCTTGCCGGTATACAACGGCTCCAAATTGTAATCCCGTAGGATCACATCCCGAGTAAAGGCGTTGGGCTGGGTCAGGTAGTCCGCTTGCAGAAAATTGTGCTGCACATTGTACATGGACTCAATGCCCATGCGCATTTGCTTGCCCAGGGTTTTCAGCGGGGTGCCATGCCAGGTCTGCATATACACCTGCCCGGGTCGCTTAATGAAGTAAATGGGCAGCGACGCATTGGAAAAAATATGCTGGGCGCAAGCCAAAATGCGGGTGTAGCGGAAGGTGGTCACATCCACCAGCTCCACTTGCAGTCCCGCCGCGTCCACAAAAGCTTGGTGCTTCTTTTTATCCTCTGTGGCATAGAATACCCGGTATTGCCCCGGATACAAACGGGCAATTTCTTGCGCCAGCACCAGCCCGGAGTCGGACACCGTTTGGCCATGGAAGGACTCGATGAGCACCCATTTGGGACGCAGACGGCAGTATTTTGAAAAAAAGCCGTAATAAAACTTGCGCTTGGGGGTCTTGCTGACCAAACGGCACAGCCGCTTCTTGATCGCTTTTAATTTTTTTCGAATTCCAGCCATAATTTCTCCTGTTTTCTACCACTTATAAAAGCCACAAAACCCCGCCGAAAATCGGCAGGGTATATAATCAAGTCTGTTATTTTTTTTGATCCCGACCGGGGGCGCCATCCGGCTCATCCGGCAGCTGGTCTACGCCACCCATCGCCTCTTGCAGGCCCAGATCCTCTTTGATCTGAGAAGTGGAAATACCCGGTGTGCGATCCAAAAACACCAGCTCACAGTAGTCCTTCAAATAATCGAACTTGTCGCTGCCTTTCCAGTCGCCGCCCATGACCACCGTATCAATATGGTATTCCTGCACATCGTGGATCTTTTGCTCCCAGCTGTTCTCCGGGATCACCAGATCCACATAGCGAATGGCCTCCAGCATCTTCTTGCGGGTCTCATAGGTGTGGTAAGCCTTTTTGCCCTTTTCGGCGTTAAATTCATCTGTAGAAAGCGCCACCACCAGGTAATCGCCCATAGCCTTTGCCCGCTGCAACAGCCGAATATGACCGTAATGGAGCAGATCAAAGGTGCCGTATGTTAAAATCCGTTTCATCTGATTCTCCCGTCTTTTCTAAAAAATAATCTTTTTTTGTTATTAAACCACATTTGCACCGTCTCTGTCAAGCACCACACGCTCCACCACACGCTGTGCGGCATGGCCGTCGTCCAAATAATTAAAGCGGGCGTTGAAAGCGGCATACTTCTCCGCATACCGGGACTTGTCCGCCTCTACGGCGTGCAGCGCCCGATGCAGATCCGCCTGCGTTTCCACAATCGGGCCTGGCAAACAATCCAAATCAATATAAAATCCACGAATTTCACCTGCATAACTGGCCAGATCGTACATATAAAATAGCATAGGCCGGTGCAGATTCGCATAGTCAAAAAACACAGAGCTGTAATCGGTAATGAGCACATCTGCCACCACATACAGCCGGTTAATATCCGTCACGCCGCAGGCGTCGTATACGAAGCCCTTGTACTTCTTAAAATCAAAAGAATTGGCCACCAAATAGTGGGCACGGAACAAGATCACATAATCGTCACCGAATTCCCGGCGCAGGGCGTCAAAATCCATGTGGGTGCGGTACACATAGCCCAATTTGGCGTCATGCTGATTGTCCCGCCATGTGGGCGCATAGAGAATGACTTTTTTATCCATCGGCAGTCCCAATTCCCTTTTGATTTGCGCCTCATCCTCCGGCGTATGATTAATCAAAAAGTCATTACGAGGATAGCCCGCCTCCAGCACCGTGTCCGCCTTGCCCACCGCCTGCAAATTCCAGGCGGAAATGAACTTCTCCGCCGCAAAGGCGGAGGGTGCCAAAATATACTTAAACTTCTCTGCATCCACCTTGTATTTTTGGCGAATTTCCTCTTTGGAATTCATGGCATTGTCAGAAATGGAAATATCGTATCCTAAGCGCTTTAGGGGCGTACCGTGCCAAAGCTGCACATACACCTGGTCGTCCTTGGGATAAATATGGTCTGCAATCCGATAGTTAAAGAACCAATACTTTGCCCGGGCGCAAGCTTCCTCATAAGCCGGGGTGTTTACGGTAACCATATAGGTATTGGGGTGATCCAGCACATATGTGAATTTCTTTGGTTCCCGAAAAGCCCACACAAAAGTGTAATCCGCAAAGCGAGGATCGCTGCACATATATTCATAAATGGCCTTGGGACTGTCGCTGTACCCCCTGCCGTCAAAGGTAGAAAAAAGCACCACCTTAGGATCCGTTGCAATATGTGCCGTGCGCTTTTGGTAACCGCCCATACGCTCATCCAGCAAAATTCGACGGCTGGCCTTGCGAAAAACAGCGCTGCGCTTGGCCACGTCAATGGCCACTTTTTTGATTTTTTTGAACGCTTCTGCACGCCAATCACGCTTATGAGGCGCATACAGCAGTTCTAAATTGTCCGTGTTATACCAAGCCATGGCTTCCTCTTCACTTTCACAGAGTCTATATACAATATTATAAATAGATAGCGGATAATGTCAATATTCTTTCTGAAAAAGGCAAATCCTGCGCCGGCGAATATAGACAAATTATGCAGTTTATGCTACTATAAAGAACAGAGATTTTTTGCAACTTCCACATAGGCGGAGAAAAATATGACCAAACTCACTGTTACAATTGAACGCTGCCAACAGATCGGCCATCAGCTGAATCTGCAAGTGACCCTCACCTGTCCGGTGCCCCCGGTGTACCCCAAACTCAGCGTTGTCTTTACCTGCGGCGAACGCACCCGGATCATTCCCATGACATTTGCCGACAGAGACGGCACCACGCTGCGCGCCCAAAAAACCGTGGAGCTGGCCTATGTGTTTTACGAGCCGCCGGTGGGGCAGCCCATGGGCATCACTTTTCTTTATACCGACGGCGTTCACGGCTATCAGCCGGTGGAACCGGACCAACCGTACCAAGTGACCTGTCCGCCCCGCCGGGCGCTGCGCCACTTTATCCACAGCAGCAAAAAAGAGAAGTTGAAGCAGTTGGCAGGGGCTTGCTTCTCGCTGCTGGCTCTGCCCTATCGACACTGCAAGGTGGAACCTAAGCAAGTGACGTTCCTTTCCAACCGTTCCGATCGATTGTCCGGCAATATTAAATCCGTCTTTTTGGAGATGACCAAGGTACCGGGCGTGGAGATCACCGTCCTGTGCCACAAGGGCAACCTGCTTCACAGCCTGCCGGTGCTGCGCCAATTTCTGCGCCTGTATGCCACGTCGCAGGTGGTGTTTGTAGACGACTATTATCACCTGCTGTCTTATGTAAAGAAAAAGCCGGAGGTGCAGCTGGTGCAATTGTGGCACGCCTGCGGTGCCTTTAAGACCTTTGGCTACTCCCGCCAGGGTGAGCAGGCACTGCCCCAAGGCTCGCCCAATCACCGGCAGTACGACTACGCGATTGTCAGCTCTCAACAGGTGTGCCCCTGCTATGCAGAAGGCTTTGGCATTGATTTGCAAAAGGTATTACCCCTGGGCTCACCTCGGTGCGACCGCTTTGCCGATGACCGATACAAGGCGGCCTTTACCAAGCGCTTTTATGCGGAAAACCCCCAATTAGCAGACAAAAAGATCGTGTTGTTCGCGCCCACCTTTCGAGGCGGCGGTCAAGGCAACTGCTACTATCCGCTGGAGAAATTCCGCCCGGACGATCTGCTGGATGCCCTGCCGGAGAACACGGTGCTGGCAACGAAAATGCACCCTTATCTAACCGAACGCCCCACCTGCCAAAGGGCAGAGCACGCCAACCGGTTTATTGATCTGACAGATCGGTACGATGTGAACGACCTGCTGTTTGTCAGCAGCGTACTCATCACCGACTATTCCAGCGTGGTGTACGAGGCGTCTATTTTGAACCTGCCCATGCTGTTCTATGCCTTCGATTTAGAAAGCTATTGCAAGGAGCGGGACTTTTACTGCGACTACGCCTCCTTTGTGCCCGGGCGCATTGTGCGCACCATGGAGGAACTGACCCACGCCCTGCAAACGGAGGATTACCAGCAAGAGAAAGTGGCGCCCTTCTATACTCGCAATTTTGATGATACCGCCGGAAAAGCCACCCAGAATGTGGTGCACTTTGCCAAAGAGCTGCTGCATATTCCCACGGATCACCTACCCCTATAAATTCCCAGTAACGGAGACTGTTCATGTTTAACTGCAAAATGATTATCAACCGCCTGCATATTGAGGACGCTCGTATGGAGATCGGGGTGGCCATCAACTGCCCCTTTGATGTGGATGTTTCCTCTCCCAAAGCGCGAATCCTGTTTGAATGTGACGGACAGACCCGCCGCCTGCCCCTGCGGGTGGTCAACTACTTTCGCCAAAAGCAGGAGGGGAGCTGCATTGTGGTATGCAACTATACCTATCTGCTGGACCAGATCTTTTACCGCTTCCAGCCGGAAAGCCCGGTGACCGTCACCATTGACTTTGAGTACGGCCGCCACACGGTGCAAGCGCTGCCCTTTACCGTGTCTACCAATGTGCTCCACGAGAACCCGGGTTTGGAACTGCCGGAGGAATACATGGAGTACGAGTGCTTTGACGGCGCAACGGTATTTGACGCACCGGACAATGAGTATGTTCCCCCGGCGCAAACCGGAAACCGCACCTACACCTTCGACTTTGACTGCGAAAACAGCGCCATTCTCCTTTTCTCGAAAAAAAAGAAAAACGGAGATCGACCCTTTGTGCAGCGCAGCCGTGTGCTGGTGCCCCTGTTGCGGTTTATTGACTTTGCCCTGCGGTGCCTGCTTGCCCTGCTTTTGCTGCCGCTGTTTCTGTTTGACGGCATTTTAGCCGGGCTGGATATTGTGCCCCGGCGCAAAACCGCACCCATTGAGGGTGTGGGCAAAAACATTTTTGTGCAGTTTAAAATCAATGTGTCTTCCTTTATTAAAACCAGCTTTAAGCGTGCCAATTTTGTAGAGAACATTCGCCGCCCGGTGTATGCCATCTACAACGCCTACTACAAACTGCTGTGCAAAAAGGAAGTCGTGCCCAACCGGGTCACCTTTATGTCCGGCCGACGGGACACCCTGGGCGGCAACCCGGAGTTCGTCTATAACCAAATCAAAGACAACCCGAATATTGATTTTCAGTTTTTGCTGTTCTCCGACCCCAACGGCCACTATAAAGCTAAAAATATGTTCCGCTTTGTCAAGCTGTACGCCTCCTCCAAGGTGGTGATCGTGGACGATTACTTCCGCCTGCTGAATATGGTGGACAAGCGCCCGGAAGTGAAGCTGATGCAGCTGTGGCACGCCTGCGGCGCCTTTAAGACCTTTGGCTTTACCCGCCTGGGCAAGGCAGGCGGCCCCAAGCAAACGGACCCCAACCACCGCATGTACGATGTGGCCATTGTCTCCTCTGCGGAGATCGCCAAGCATTACGCCGAGGGCTTCGGCCTGTCCGATGACAAGGTGCTGGCCACCGGCATTCCCAGAACAGATATATTTATGGACCCACAATATGCCCAAACGGTGCAGGATGGATTCTATGCCAAGTATCCCCAGCTGCGGGACAAGCGCATCATCCTCTTTGCCCCCACCTTTCGAGGCAACGGCCAAATGAGCGCCTACTACCCGGCAGACGCCTTCCATGTGGACGAGTTTATGGAAGCTTTGCCGGCAGATACGGCACTGCTGATCAAGTACCACCCCTTCTGCCCGGAGCGCCCGGTGATCCCGGAAGGCTACAAGGATCGGGTGCTGGATCTGTCCGACGAGGACGAGCTCAACGACCTGCTGTTCGTCACCGACCTGCTCATCACCGACTACTCCAGCGTGGTGTTTGAGGCGTCGCTGCTGGATATTCCCATGCTGTTTTATGCCTTCGATCTGTTTGACTACATCAGCAAGCGGGATTTCTATTATGATTTTGAGAGCTTTGTGCCCGGCAAAATCGTCTTTTCTCAGCGGGAATTGACAGAGGCCATCGTCGCCGGTGACTTTGAGAGTGAGAAAGTACCGCCCTTTAAGACCAAGTTCTTTGACCACCTGGACGGCCGCTCCAGCCGCCGAGTGGCAGACCTGATCCTGCGCTTCATCGGTGAGAAAAAATAAAAAAGCATACGCCTTTACCCCCGGCTGTACAGCCGGGGATTTTTTTGCCGTAAATTGGAAAAACAGGCGCTTAAAATTTTCGTATCGCCGGGCAAAACAGGTGCAAAATAATAGGGATATATTAACATTTAAGGAGATATGCTCTATGAAAGCTACCGGTATTGTACGCCGCATTGACGACTTGGGGCGCATTGTGATCCCCAAGGAGATCCGCCGCTCGTTCCGCATTAAGGAGGGCGATCCACTGGAGATCTTTACCAACGCCGACGGCGAGGTGATCTTTAAAAAATACTCGCCCATTGGAGAACTGTCCCAATTTGCCGGGCAATACGCTGAGGTGCTCCACAAGAACGGCTGCTCCCCGGTGGTGATCACGGACAACGACCATGTGGTGGCCGCTGCCGGGGTCAGCAAGCGAGAAGTGATGGAGCGCCGGGTAACCAAGGCGCTGGAGGATGTGATGGACGCCCGCACCCCACGGATCGCCAAGGCACCCGGCGAATGCCTGCAAGCCATTGAGGGCTACGACCGCCCTGCAGAGGTAGCCTATCCCATTGTGTACGGCGGCGATGTATCCGGCACGGTACTGCTGCTGCAAGGTGAGGACGGCAACCTGCCGGACGAAGCACAAATCCGGCTGATCCAGGTAGGCGCCGCCTTTTTGGGGCGCCAAATGGAATAAATGGAATTGTGCAATTTGCACAAAAAGTCAATGCGTTTTTAGTGCATAGTAGCCAATACGCAGAAATGGCAAAAAAAGCCTTGCATTTTTGAAAATCGGGTCTATAATGTGTCACGAAAAGAGAAAAACGGACCCGAGGTACAAGCAATGAAGAAACTTAGAAACAACGCACGCGGTTATATCCTGGATATGTTTGCACAGCACCATATGGTGAAGCGCACCGTGCTGTCTTTTCTGAGCATTGTGATTATGGGGTTTGGTACGGCTCTTTTCAATGTTTCCGGTTTCGGCGTAGACCCGTTCACCTCTATGAATATGAGCGTGGCCGCCGTTTTGGGGATCAGCTTTGGTACCTACCAGCTGATCATCAACGCAGTGATCCTGCTGTATGTAGTTATCGTTGCGCACCGGGGACTGGTCGGTGTAGGCACCGTGTTCAACATGGCCGGCGTCGGTTACAGCTGTGAGTTATTCAGCAGCCTGCTGATGCCGATGGTAAAGCAGAACGACACTCTGTCAATTAGAATCCCCCTTCTCCTTGCCGGTATCCTCGTTCTCTGCTTTGCCTGTAGCCTGTTCTTCACGGCCAACATCGGCGTTGGTCCTTATGACGCCCTGGGCTTTATGCTCAGCCGCTTCGCCAAGCTGCCGTACAAATGGGTGCGGGTGCTGACGGATGTGACCGTGGTGTCCATCGGACTGCTGGTCAGCGGCGGCTTTACCGCCATTGCCCACGGCGACTTTGCCAGTATTCAAAATATCGGAATCGGCACCGTCATTACGGCCTTTTGTATGGGCCCGCTGATCAACTTCTTTAACAAAACCCTTTCCGCAAAAATCTTCAATGTAGACTATGCCCAGATCAGCAAGGATGTGGCGTTCTTTATGATCAAAGGCGCAATGCGGAAAAATTCTCTGGGTGCCGTTCCCGGCAACAACACCCAGTTATACAGTCAGGCTTACAGTCTGACTGATAAGTAAGATGCCAAGAAGGTTGCCTTCTCTCCCCCTTTCCGGGCAGCCTTTTGACATATATAATTTATGGCTTTTGCATAAATTTTTACCCCCCTTAAAAGAAGCGACACCGAATGCTATGTTCGGCGTCGCTTCTTTTATCTGCAAAAACAAAAGCGGCAGCCTGCTGGAAACAGAGCGGACTGCCGTGTTTTTATTTATGATATTTAGAATGGTTGTTGATGGCGCAGGCCCGGTAAATCTGCTCCAGAAGCACCAGGCGGGCCAACTGGTGGGGCAAGGTCATTTTGCCAAAGGACAGCTGCAAGTCGCCTGTGGCCTTTACACGAGGCGACAGGCCATACGAACCGCCGATGACAAATACCAGGTGGGAGCTTTGCTGGCTAAAGTCCGCCACCCGGGCCGCCAACTGCGCGCTGGACAGTTCTCGCCCCTCGATACAAAGGGGGATCACCCGAGCGCCTTTGGGAATTTTTGCCAATATGCTGTCGCCCTCCTGCTCCAGCACTCGTTGGATCTCTGCCGGAGACGGATCTGCCGGGCAGCGGCTCTCCGGCAATTCCACCACCTGCACCTTGGAAAAGGCGGACAGCCGCTTTAAGTACTCGTCGCAGCCCTCGCGAAGATATTTTTCTTTTAGCTTGCCCACCGTCAAAACGGTTATGCGGATCATAACACCAGGCACCCGCCTTCCTGCTCCGGTGCAGCCACCTGCAAGCGATAGTCTACCTCCGGCCGGGCACCCAACGCCGTCAGAGCCGCCACAGTGGTCTGGTATGCCAAAGAAGGCATATTGTTCTCCCGGCTCAGGTGAGACAACACAAAGCGGGTGGTGCCGCTGCGCAGCAACTCCCCGGCAAAGGCGGCGCAGTCCGTATTGGACAAATGGCCGGTATCGGACAAAATGCGCTGTTGCAGCGGATAGGGATACGACCCGGCGCGCACCATAGACGGCTCGTGATTGCTCTCCAGAAATACCAAATCTGTGCCCGGCAAAGCCGCTTTCGCCGCCGAGGTTATGTAGCCGGTATCTGTGCACACGGCAATGCGCCGCCCGTCCGGCATCGTAAACTTATATCCCTGGCACGCCACGCTGTCATGGCTCAAGGCAAAAGGCAACACTTGCAGATCCATAAAATCCCCAACCTCTGCAAAGGGGCGGGCGTCCACCTTCTCATTCAAATTGCCCTGGCGCGCCATCTGCTCCAGCACCGCCGGATGGGCAAACACCGGAATATGATACCGTGCGGCAAGCACCCGCACACCGGCCGCATGGTCTGCATGCTCATGGGTAACAAAAATGCCCTTGATCTCCGCCGGATCCGCGCCCACCTGGCGCAGCTTTTGCTCGCACCGCCTGGCAGACACACCGATGTCCACTAAAATTTGATTGTCGCCGCAGCCCACATAAATACTGTTGCCGCTGCTGCCGGAAAAAAGAGAACACGCCTTGCTCATTTTGTCTCCTAATCTGCTTTTATTTTATCCAAAAAAGAAAGGGTGGAACCCGGTCCACCCGTACTTTGTTTTTTTATCCTGCGTTTGCCGTGGCAGCACCGTCGTCGCCATCGTCACAGGGCACCCGCCGAATATCGGCACCCAGGGCAGAGAACTTCTCTACCACATCCTCGTACCCACGGTCCACATACTGGATATTGGTCACCCGGGTCTCGCCTCGCGCCACCATACCGGCAATGATCATGGCCGCACCGGCGCGCAGGTCCGTAGCCTTTACGGTAACGCCGGTCAGCGCCGGCACACCCTCGATGACAGCCACCTTGCCGTCCACCTGGATATTGGCGCCCATACGGCTCAACTCGCCTACATACTGGAAGCGATTGTCCCACACACCCTCGGTGAGAATACTGGTACCCTCTGCCACAGACAGAAGCACCGCCATCTGGGGCTGCATATCCGTGGGGAATCCCGGGTGGGGCATGGTCTTTACATTGCAGCGGGTCAAGGGCTTAAAGCGGGTGATCCGCACCGCGTCGTCATACTCAATGATCTCCGCACCGGCCTCCTCCAGCTTAGCGCTGATAGACTCCAAATGCTTGGGAATCACATTCTTCACCAGCACATCGCCGCCGCAGGCAGCAGCCGCCACCATATAGGTGCCCGCCTCGATCTGGTCCGGGATAATGGAGTAGGTGCAGCCGTGCATCTTCTCCACCCCGCGAATTTTAATTACATCTGTGCCGGCACCGCGCACATCGGCACCCATAGAGTTTAAGAAGTTGGCCAGATCTACGATATGCGGCTCCTTGGCTGCATTTTCGATCACCGTCAAACCGCGAGCCAGCACAGCTGCCAGCATCACATTGATGGTAGCGCCAACGGACACCTGATCCATATAAATAGAAGCGCCGATCAACTTGTCCGCCCGGGCGCAAACCATACCCTCAACGGTATTCACCTGGGCACCCAGCAGTTCAAAGCCCTTAATATGCAGGTCAATGGGCCGCACGCCGAAGTTGCAGCCGCCGGGCATAGCCACCTGCGCCTGCTTAAACCGACCCAACATGGCGCCGATCAGGTAATAACTGGCGCGAAAACAGGAGGTCAACTCATAGGGCACGCTCTGGCATTTTAAGGAGCGGGAGTCCACCTCAATGGTGTTTTTATTGATCATTTTGATCCCGGCGCCCATACTGTCCAAAATCTTAATGATCAGGCTAACATCGCTAATGGCGGGAATGTTCTCAATCCGCACCACGTCGTCCGCTAAAATGGCCGCGGGAATAATGGCCACAGCTGCGTTCTTGGCGCCGCTGATATTCACCTCGCCAAACAGCTCGTGACCGCCTTCAATTATAAAATTATCCAAAAGGTGTCCACCTCTTTATATCTCTATCCAAAAGTAATGTTTGCAAAAACTAAAATCTTTATAAGTTCCAATTCATTGCAGATATTATAACAAAATCCGTAAAGAATAGAAACAAAAAGCACCGTATTTTATCCAAAATGTAACTTTTACAAAAAGGCCATATCTGTAACGCCTGTAGAAATCATCTACCACATCTTGTTAAAACGGCAAAATTCGTTGAAACAGCGCAAAATCTTGCGCCCTCATTAGGTAACAAAAGGGTAACATAAAGGCCGCCGCTTGTCAAGGGGGCAACCGGTCATTTTCCGCTTCAGCAAGACAAAAAAAGCGCCCTGCCGCGATAAAAAACGGCAGAGCGCAAAAGGCACTTATAAAACCGACTGCTGGTGATCGCCGACGCCGCCGGTTAAAATAGCATCGCAGGCAAAGATCAGCTTTTTCATATCCATATTGCCCGGCAGCAAATGGGCGGGAATCTCTATGACAGACAGCACCAGCCGGTAAACGGCGCTATCCCTGCCCACCGGATGGGCAGAGCCGTCCATAAATTGCAGCAAGATCCACTCCAGATAGGGCAGAATCGGCCGATCCGCCAGTTCTGCCGCCGCCCGGGCGTCCACATACCGACCCAGCCCCAAGCGCCGCAGCGTTCGTTGTAAGTCTCTCACCGTGCCGGTGCGCAACAAACGAAACAACGGCTTTACCAATGGATACAGAGGCAGCAGCTTGTGCCCGGGCAGCTGCAAGGCGTCCAGCTTCTGGGCAAAATCTGCCGGGGACCCGGCAGACAGCAACCGCCGCAGCAAATTGCAAGCATGGTCCCGGGTGTAAGCCACCGCGTCCACCGGGCGGCCGTACCAGTCAAAAGTCGCCAGGTGCTCCACCTGCATTTGCACCTGCAAATCATCCGTCACCGTCACCTGTACCATAGGCACCGGGTAGCCGGACAGGGCGCCGACATTCACCTCGGTCAATTCGTTTCCAGCCGGAGAGCGGTAGCGATCCGTACGCTGCAAATGGCTGTGACCCACAAACATATAGCGCAGCCCTGCGTCTGCCAGCCGGGCGGTCACCGCCTCCCGGTCCCCTACGCAGCAGCCGCCGGTAAGCAGCGGGTGCACATGGGGCAGCAGCAAATGGTGCTGCATACCCAGCACCAAACAGCCTTGTTCCTTGGCGCGGCGCAGCTGATCCTCAATCCACTGAAAATGCGGTTCCGTATAACCGGCCTTGCCCCGACCATTTTGGTCGTCACACAGCGCCAGCAGCCAAATTTTCTCTGCCAGCGGAATCACATAAGAGCTGATTCCCAAATGGGTGCGGTACTCGGCAATGGCCTGCCGCCCGCCGAAATCGTAATAAAAATCGTGAATCCCCGTGTGGGGCATGGTGGGCACATCATGGGTGACCCGGGCACCGGTAAAGCGCCGCGGGTTGCCGTCGCAGCACCAGTCGTGGGTGTTGGTGATCAGGTACACCGGTTTTTTCTCTGCCAAGGCATACAGCTTCTCCCGCAGCTCCCGGTGGCACACCATTTCGCCGTCATTGGTCAAATCTCCCGCCAGCAGCACCGCCCGGGTGTCCGACCGGGCCAAATGGTCAAAAGCGGCGTCAATTATGGCGCCGCTCTCTGCCAGGCACTTTTGGTCCGAGCCGCTGCGCAGTTCATACGCCCGGCCGGAAGTGCCCAAAGTCTTGGAATAATAATGTAAATCTGCAAGAAAGGTGAATTTGTACATCTGACTTCCCCGTCTGTTTAGCCCTCTTTGGCCTCTGCCGCCACAGCCTCCTGGGCTGCTGCCTCGCCTGCCTGGGCGCGACGAGCCATAATGTCCTTAATCATCCGGCGGTGGCTGTCGCCGGTAATGTTATAAAAGTGCATGGGAATGAGCATCAGCGCATAGCCCACCATGGGGAACACGGTGGTCATCAGGAACAGTCCCAGCAGAGTGGAATGATTCTGTAAGGTAGACACATCGGTGGTGTGCTCCACATAGCCGGTGCGGGCCAGTACCTGCAAGCAGATAAAGGAGGACAGCGTACCCTCCAGCTTGCCGGTAAAGCTCATAATGGACAGCATAGTGCCCTCTACCCGCTTGCCGGTTTTCCACTCCACATAGTCCACCGTCTCCGCTTCCATTTCTTTTTGCATCAGGTTCTTAAACTCCAGCGGGAAAGTAACCACGGCAGAAAAGACAATAACCATCAATCCGGTAAGCAGGGACACGGACTGACCGGCACCCTTGTTCATAATGCCGTTATAGGTGCACAGGGCAAACAGACCGTTGAGCACAATACCCATCACGCAGCACACCTGGTAAAACTTCTTAGAGTCCGCCTTGCGGCCCAGCCGCTCAATAATAATGGGTACAAAGATACCTGCCAAAAACGAGCCGGGTGCCTTGGCAATGTCCAAAAAGCCGTTATACTTGGCGTTAAACAACGCGTCATAGGCAAAGTAGAAGGACGCCTGCTCGGACACCTTGATGATCACAAAGAAAATATTGCCCAGAAAGAGCATCAGCAGCGGCCGGTTGGTTACCAGCAGGTGCAAGCATTCTTTTAAGCTGGGAGCCTCCTCGTGGTGCTCCAACCGCTCTGTGGTGTTCTTAAAGGTAAAACGGGTAAAAAGAATAATAAAGAACGCGGAAAAGACAGCGGCTGCCAGATACGCCTTGTCCAAATTCTGGTTAAAGTACGGCAGCCAGGCGGCAAAGGCCACCAGTCCGGCAGGAATAGCCCCCAGGATCATACGCCCGATGGAGGCAACACCGTAAAGCTTTGTGCGTTCCGTGCCGTTTGGCGTCATACTGAACGCCAACGCCCCCATAGGCACATCAAAGGCGGTGTAGGTCACATCCAGCCCTACAAAGGCAAACACCGTCAGGGCAATCTTTGCCCCATAAGACAGGCTGTCGTTGCCAATAAAAAACAGCAGCATAAACAGCGACACGAAGTACGGCGCAAACTTGATATACGGCCGCATTTTGCCGTACTTGGTGCGGGTCTTATCTACAATCACGCCCATGATCGGGTCATTGATGGCATCAAAAATACCGCAGTACAGGCGAATATTGGAGGCATGGCGCGCCTTAATATGCAACACATCGGTAATAAAGAAGTTTACATACTTTGAGGCGGTCATGGAGGTGCTCATACCCTGGGCGCCACGACCCATGGCATAGGACAGCGCCTCTCGCCAGGTAATGTAGGTCTCCTCCCCCACATCTTTGGTCACGATCTTTCGATCGAGGAATGATTTGATCTTGTTCATTTTTACAGGCAGACGCCACGGCGCCGCCCCATCACCTCCGTTCCCGGCAAATACCGAGGATTATTTAATTTGTTCGATTTTGTCGCCTCGCACAAAGAATACATGATCGGCAAGGTCCATCATCGGTTTATCATTCATGGAGTCGGTATAGAAATTGTCAATATGCGCATTCGGGTACAACTCACGAAAGATTTTCACCTTGTTGTCCAAAAAACACAGGCGAATGAACTTGCCGGTGTTTTTATCAATAGAGGAGCCCACATAGTGCTTGACCCCCAGCCGGCGCATCACCTCGTCCAGCAAAAAGTCCGTGGTGCCGCTGACAATAATATCGTCCTCCCGCTGCACCTTGGCGTACCAGGGCTTAATCTTGTGCATGTGGCTGTCCCAAAACTGCACCACATCTTCCTCAATGTGCTCTACCTTAACATAATATCCTTCCAGGAAGGAAGCATACGCCTCCAGCGCTTGGGCCACGGTAAACAGGTGAAAGGCATCCTTAAAGGCGATCACCAGCAGTTTTGGCACATAGCGCCAAATCCGCGGGTCTGTGCGCACATAGTAGAGGATAAAGTCTACCAGCGTCTCGCCGTCGTAGATGGTATTATCAAAATCGTACACATTCATAAGCATATACCCTTTTGGTAAAGAACAGATACCGTTTTTGTTAAACCCGTGTAAAATAGGTGACAGGTGTCAACATGGGTTACATCTGTATTTTATCACAGATGAAAAGCAAGTTCAATCTTGACAAATGGCGCTGTTCGTTATATATTGGAATAAGTATAGCTAAAAAAAGAAAACGGTTATACAAATTCCGGAAAGAAGGAGCCGCTGGCAACGAAAAGGCGGCAAAAATCACTATGAAACACAGAAGTTACATTCACACAGACATTGTGATCGTCGGCAGCGGCGTGGCGGGCCTGTTTGCAGCCCTCTGCCTGCCGGAAAGCAAGAAGATTTTAATGATCACCAAAGAGGATCTGAAAGAGTGCGACTCTTACCTGGCCCAGGGCGGCGTATGCGTGCTGAAGAGCCTGGACGACTTTAAGTGCTTTTATGAAGACACCATGAAGGCTGGTCATTATGAGAACAACCCGGAGTCTGTGCGGGTCATGATCGAAAGTTCGCCGGATGTGATCGGCACGCTGATTAAGCTGGGTGCGGACTTTGACACCAAAAAAGACGGCGACTTTGACTACACCCGTGAGGGCGCCCACCGTAACAACCGCATTCTCCATCACAAGGACGAGACCGGCAAGGAGATCACCACCACCCTGCTGTCCATCGCCAAGAACCGACGCAACATAACTTTTATTCCTCAAACCACTATGATCGACCTGATCGAGAGGGACAACACTTGCTACGGCATTGTGTGCGAGGATGAGTTTGGCGAGCGGGGCTGCATTTTGGCCCAGGACATTATCCTGGCAACCGGCGGCATCGGCGGGCTGTTTAAGAGCTCTACCAACTATCCCCACATTACCGGCGACAGCTTTGCACTGGCTATCAAGCACGGTATCACCTTGCAGGATATGAGCTATATTCAGATCCACCCCACCACCCTGTACAGTAAAAAGAGCGGGCGCCGCTTTCTCATCAGCGAATCCGTGCGGGGCGAGGGCGCTATTCTGCTTAACGAGAACGGCGAGCGCTTTACCGACGAGCTACAGCCCCGGGACGTGGTGACTGAGGCCATTGTCAAAGAAGAAAAGAAATTCGGCACCGACCACGTGTACCTGACCCTGCCCAATATGACCAGCGAGGAGGCCCACAAGCGCTTTCCCAACATTTTTGAGGCCTGCATGGACGAGGGCTACGATATGACCAAAGACAAGGTCCCTGTGACCCCGGCCCAGCACTACATGATGGGCGGGATTCAGACGGATATTAACGGCTGCACCTCCATGCGCCACTTGTACGCCGCCGGCGAAACCGCCTGCAACGGAGTGCACGGCAAGAACCGACTGGCCAGCAACAGCCTGCTGGAGAGCATGGTCTTTGCCAAGCGAGCAGCGGATTTGATCGCAAAGGACAAGGAGGAGAAGCCCGCCTTTGATCCCCAGATCGACCTGGCGTCTTATCCGGACAAGGCCGGACGGCAAAAGGAATTCAAAGACCTGATTTTAGGTGAAATTAAGCGAAAGGACAAGACTTTCTATGATAAATGGTGTAACGATGAAAATATGCGTGGATGATTACATTCTGCGCACCTTAAAAGAGGATATTAACGATGAGGATGTGTCCACCAACGCGGTGATGCCGGTGAATAAGCAGGGCAGCGCGCAGCTGATCTGTAAGGACGACGGCGTGATCTGCGGGCTGGATGTGTTCTTCCGCACCTTCCGTCTGTTGGACGATACCGCCCGCTTTGACTGCGCGGTGCAGGACGGCGACCGGGTGCAAAAGGGCCAGCTGCTTGGCACCCTGTACGGCGACATTAAGGCCATTCTCTCCGGCGAGCGCACGGCGCTGAACTACCTCCAGCGCATGAGCGGCATTGCCACCATCACCAGAGAATATATGGACCAGCTGGCGGGCTACGATACCGTGCTGCTGGACACCCGCAAGACTACGCCCAATATGCGCCCCTTTGAGAAGTACGCCGTTAAGGTAGGTGGCGCTACCAACCACCGTTACAATTTGTCCGACGGGGTACTGCTCAAGGACAACCACATTGGCGCCGCCGGCAGCGTCACCAAAGCCATTCAAATGGCTAAGGCCTACGCCCCCTTTGTGCGCAAGATCGAGATTGAAACGGAGACATTAGATCAAGTGCAAGAGGCAGTAGACGCCGGCGCGGATATTATTATGCTGGACAATATGGACACCGCCACTATGAAACAGGCGCTCCAAATCATTGACGGCCGTGCCCAGACCGAGTGCAGCGGCAATGTGACCAAGGCCCGGCTGAGGGAGATCGCCGAAACCGGCGTAGACTTTGTCTCCTGCGGTGCTCTCACCCACTCCGCTCCTATTCTGGACCTGAGTCTGAAAAACCTGGCCCCAATCGAATAAGCCAACACCTTCCACCCCAAGCCCCGGCTTTGGGGTGGAATTTTTTATACCTTGTGGCAATCTGCCGCCCCGGTACATACAAAAAAGGCGTGGCCCGAAATGGGTCACGCCTTTTGATATGGGCAGGGATCAATAATTCTCCGCCTTCAGTTCAAAATAGGCCTTGGGATGGGCGCAAACCGGGCACACCTCCGGTGCGGACTTACCCACCACGATGTGGCCGCAATTGGAACACTTCCAAATCCGGTCGCCATCCCGGCTGAATACCAAGCCCTGCTCCACATTCTCCAGCAACTTCAAATACCGCTGCTCGTGCTCCTGCTCGATCTTAGCCACGGCCTCAAACAGGCGGGCAATCTCCTCAAAGCCCTCCTCCCGTGCCTCACGGGCAAACTGGGGATACATCTCCGTCCACTCGTAGTTCTCTCCGGTGGCAGCGTCCTGCAAATTGGTGGCTGTGTCCGGCACAGAACCGTTATGCAGCAGCTTAAACCAGATCTTGGCGTGTTCCTTCTCGTTGTTGGCCGTCTCGGTAAACAACTGCGAGATCTGCACAAAGCCGTCCTTCTTGGCCTTAGAAGCATAATACGTGTACTTGTTGCGGGCCTCGCTCTCGCCGGCAAATGCCGCCATCAGGTTGGCCTGTGTCTTGGTGCCTTCTAAATTCATAACTGTATTCCTCCTAAAAATGTTTAAATATCCAGCCGTTTGAGTCGCGTGATCAGCAGCACAAACAGGCTCCATACCCCTTGGAAAATCAAAATATTCAGTGTGGTCAGCTGACTGTAGCCGCCAATCACCGCCAGAAGCGCTACCACGGCAAAGCCGATGACGCAGCCAAAGGAGATCAGCACTGCCAGGACGGTCTGCATATCCTCTAAAGTCTCCGCTCCGCGCATCACGCTGATAAAGCCAAGGGCCGAGCCGTCGTGCACCGCGTCTGCCGGCGACTTCTCCACATGCAGGTCGCTGTACTTCTCAAACACCCGACCGCTGGCGGAATTCATCACCCGCACATACCCGGCCGGCAAGTGGAACAGCTCTGCCACGCTGTCCTCATTGATATACGGATCGCAGCTGTGGAGTAAAATGGTCATGCCGCTTTTTTCAAGTTTCTTCAGTGCGTGCTCCATTTTAGTATTGCCGGAATAGCTGACGATAAACATGGCCATGATTTTGCCGGCCACTGCCAAATACAGCGCCTTGCGCCCTTTGCGGGTGTATTTCTCCTCGTACGCCTGCTTGGGCACCGCAATATCGTGATTGATCAGCAAATCTCGATTGCCTACCAAAATTTTCTTTTTATAAATCCAGGCAGAGGTGCCCATTTTGTCCTCATACAGCACCCTGTCCACCTCCGGCAAAATGGACTGCTTGCCTACGATCGCATCGTCAAACACATACGCCAGCGGGCTTTTCGTCTTAATGATCACCGCGGCGGTCTGCAAAATCACATCGTCGATCTTGGCACCGTTAAACAGCTTTACTCCATGAAGGGAGCAGCTTTTGGGACCAAACAGATCGTTGGCCTCCATCACCAACGCCCCGGCGTCATTCACCGTACCGGCACCGGCGAAGCCGTTGACCATGGCCTTGCGCTTAGCCAGCGCCCGGGATACGCCCTGCACCGTTGTATTACTGGCCAGCAACGACACCGCCGGCAAGGAAATACAAAGGGCGCAGGCACCGGCGTTCACGCCCATGCCCCAATTCTTGGTCAGCAGGGACACCGCCACCAGCAACGCGCCGCTAAGCCCCAGCATAATGCAGCCGGTCGTAGCGGCGATCCGATCCGCCGGGTCCTTGCTGCACCCGATCTCTAAATAATCCGTGGGAAAGTCCGTGCGCACGCTGCTCTTGAGCACCGGGTCGCCCTGAAGCAGTCCGCGGCTGATAATGGTGGCGTCCACCACATTGCGAATGGTCTCTACCGTGTACTTCTCCTGCCCGTCCGTGATAAACTCAAAATTCTCGATCAACCGGATCAGCAGCGCCCGGCGACCCATACCGCTGAGAAACAACGACAAGGTCACCGCACTGGGCAGGATCGCACCGCCGTCTACCAGCAGATCCGGGTTCAAATACAGCAGTACCGTATGGGCGGCAACAAGAATGGCCGCCACGACAATGGGAAAGTCGTAGCGCACGCCGTTCTTAAAGGAAAAGCCCTGTATCAGATTGGGAATATTGGCCGCCAGCACCACGCCGTACAACACCAGCACCGCAATAAAGTACGCGGTATTGGACGCCAAAAAGGACGGCAGGTACGCCGTATCCCGCAGCAGGGTCACTAAAAGCAACAGCCCCCCGGACAGCACGGTAAATACAATACCGGTCTGCACAGCAGTCTTTTGGGCAAACAGGCGCTCCAAAATGGCGGTGCGCTCGTCCGCGTTGCGAAAATCGCTCTTGACAATGCGCCGCGGCCCCTCCTGGGCCTGTCCCTCCTCCGGGGCAAACAGGCGGAATTTGTTGACCTTGTCCCGGCGGCGCTCCTCTAAGATCCGCTCCGCCACATTCTCATCAATATTGGGCACATTCTCGATCTGGTCGTCAAAGCCCTCCAGGCGAATTTGGGCACTCTCCTCCACCGCTTCCGTCTCCGGCTCCTCTTGCCGGGGCGTAGGCGGATTTTGGCCCAAAATACGGGTGTGCTCCAGTTCCTCCACCGCCAAAATGGTGGGGATCTCCTGCAGATCGGAGGTTTTGTCAAACTTGGATCGGCTTTTGATGGTGGCCGGTTTTTCTATGATCTCCGGCGGCTCCTTGGAATACACCCGCTCGCTGCCGGTGGTGCCGAAGAAGCTGCGCTTGCTGCCCAGGTTAGGCACCACGCCGGTCTTTTCCGTCAGGCGTACCGGGCGGGTCTTGTCTCCCACCGGGGGCACCGCCGTGGTTTTGGCGGTAGCCGAAGGTGCTGCCGGGATCACCGGGGTGCCTACCCGGGTCTTGTCGTCCACAGCCGGGCGCACTTGCGTTTTGTCCGTCACCGGCGCTGTCACCCGGGTCTTATCGTCTACACCGGGTGCCGCCGTAACCGTCGGTTCTTTCGGCTGCAGCTCCAACGGCGTTTGGGTAGCGTGGATCTTGTCGATGGCCGCCTCCGCCTTGCGCGCGGTTTTTTTGCGTATCTCTTCCGCCTGGCGCAGGATCTCATCTATGGTTAAATTCTCGCTCATACGCTCACTTTCCAATCAGCCCCAGGCGCTGCCGGGTCACTTCATATATCAAAATGCCTGCCGCCACAGAGGCGTTCAGAGAGTTGACCTTGCCCTGCATGGGCAGACTGACCACTGCGTCGCAATTCTTCTTCACCAAAGCGCTGACGCCGCTGCCTTCGCTGCCGATCACCAGCGCCACACCGCCGTCAAAATTCGTTTGGCACCAGGGCGTGCCGTCCATATCCGCCGCATACACCCAAATACCCCGCTTTTTCAGCAGTTCAATGGTTTGATTCAGGTTACTGACCCGAGCCACCGGCAGGTACTCCAGTGCACCGCAGGCGGTCTTAGCCACCGTGTAGTTCAGCCCCACGCTGCGCCGCTTAGGGATCACCACCCCGTGCGCGCCGCCGGCCTCTGCGGAGCGGATAATGGCTCCCAGATTATGACCGTCCTCAATTCCATCGCACAGCACCAAAAAAGGCGCCTCGCCCTTTTCTTTCGCCCGGTCCAGAATGGTCTCCAGCGGTACATAATCGTGGGCAGACGCCACTGCCACAATGCCCTGATGATTGGCGTGGTCACACATGGCGTCCAGCTTTCGCCGGTCCACATACTTAACCACCACGCCCTGCTTTTTGCACTTAGCGACCAGTGGCACAATGGAGCCGGTGCGCTCGCCGTTTGCCACCAGCACATGCTCAATCTCGCGGCCACCGGCCAGCAGCTCTGCCACTGCGTTGCGCCCGATCACCAGGCCGTCTGTTGTTTGTTCTGTCTCCATTGCCATTTTGTCTCTCCGTTCTCGCTGTTTTTCTACAAACATTGTACCATTTTTGCGCCTGGGGCGCAACAGGCAAAAAGCGGGCGTGCACTTTGCAAAAGCGCACGCCCGGACTGTATCTTCTTTATAGCCGCACCGGCACACCCCTGGCGTTCAAATACGCTTTCAGCTCCGGGATCGGCAGTTCGTTAAAGTGGAACAGGCTGGCGGCCAGCACCGCGTCTGCCTTACCGTCGGTAAAGGCGTCTAAAAAGTGCTCCGCCTTGCCTGCACCGCCGCTGGCGATCACCGGCACGCCCACGGCCTCGCTGACCGCCCGAGTCAGCTCCAAGTCGTAGCCGTTCTTTTGACCGTCGCAGTCCATAGAGGTCAGGAGAATTTCGCCCGCACCGCGGCGCTCCGCTTCTTTGGCCCAAGCCACAGCATCCAGCCCGGTGGGGATACGCCCGCCGTTTAAATACACTTCCCATCCCTGATCCCGGCGCTTGGCGTCAATAGCGCATACCACACACTGGGCGCCGAACTTTGCCGAGGCCTTACTGATCAGCTCCGGATCCCGCACCGCCGCGGAATTGACAGAAATTTTGTCCGCCCCGGCACGCAGCAGCCGGGTAAAATCCTCCACGCTGGCAATGCCGCCGCCAACGGTGAAGGGAATGAACACGGTTTCCGCCACCCGGCGCACGATCTCTGTCATGGTGCCCCGCCCCTCGTGGGTGGCGGTAATATCCAGCAACACCAGCTCGTCCGCCCCCTGGGCGTCATAAGCCGCAGCGCAGGCCACCGGATCCCCGGCATCTACCAGATCTACAAAAGAAACACCCTTGACCACTCGGCCGTTCTTTACATCCAGGCAGGGAATAATTCGCTTTGCATACACCTTATTTTTCCTCCCCGCTGATAAAATTCTTCAGCAGCTGCAAGCCCGCTGCACCGCTCTTTTCCGGGTGAAACTGCGTGGCAGCCACCTTACCCCGCTGCACCGCGCACTGAATGGGTACGCCATACCGGGTCACACCGGCCACTTCTTCCGGCTTAGCACCGTCCAAATAAAAGGAATGGACAAAGTAGAAGTAGCTATTCTGGGCAACACCGCGAAAAATGCCGTTTGTTTGCGTCAGCTGCACATCGTTCCAGCCAATGTGGGGCACCTTCAGTCCCGGCCCACCGGGAATGCGGCGAATGCGCCCGTCAAAGATACCCAGACCCGCAACGCCGGGGCTTTCTTCGCTCTCGGCAAACAGCAGTTGCAACCCCAGGCAAATACCCAAAAACGGTCGGCTGCCATCTGCCGCCGCCCGCACCGTGTCTACCAACCCGCGACTGCGCATGGCAGCCATAGCGTCGCCAAAGGCGCCTACCCCGGGCAGGATCACCCGATCTGCCGCCAGAATCTCTGCCGGATCGGCAGTAATGCGATTGTCTGCGCCCAGAAAGTTCAGCGCCTTTTGCACGCTGGACAAATTCCCGGCGCCGTAGTCAATAATTGCAATCATACCTTGCGCTCCCATCTAAAACTACTTTTATTTTACCATACCCGCGCCCCCGGCGCAACCGCTCCCCGGCGCCGCCGACCCGATTGCCGCCAAAATTCCGCCGCCAAATTCGCAAAAATGCGCCTATTTTGCACAAAAGAGAATTGACAAATCCGCCCCGGAATGCTACTATTGTACAGCAAAACAAAATACGGAGTGGTACCGAAGAGGTCATAACGGCATGGACTCGAAATCCATTGTGCGATTCGTTCGCCCGTGGGTTCAAATCCCACCCACTCCGCCAAAAGCCCGGCAGCCCCCAAGCTTTCCGGGCTTTCTTTTTGCTGCGGAAAGTCTCGTTCAAATCAACAAAATGCACATTCCTGACGCACACGGTCTTTTATGAAAGAGGATTTGAAAAACACTTTCAGGCATTGTATAATGCAAATCGGTATAATCGCAGATGGAAACATTCGGATAAGAAACGAAAAAATATTTAAGCACTTACTCAACTTGATCTATTGCTTGGTAACGCATAATGGCAAATCATACGGTGAAGTTATGGAATTTATGAACGCATACAAACGGCTGGAAAAACTGTGCAGCGATATGTATGGCACAGCGCACGGCATTTCCGCCTATATTGACGATATGGTCAACTGTCCCTGCGGGGCACGCATGTGCCCGACTGGGCGCATGACTTAAAGCAGCTAAAACATTATCGCTGGGTCAGAAATCAGATCGTACACGAACCGGACTGCACGGAAGAAGAATTATGCACGCCGGCTGATACCCAGTGGCTGGATGTTTTTTATGACCGGATCTTACGCCGAAAGGATCCGCTGGCCGTGTATAGAGAACGAACCGGCGCACGCAAGGCTGTAAGCTCGGCGCAAGGCGGCACGCCGTCTAAACGGAAAAGCCGCCCCGCTGGGTCATCCCATCTCTCTCAAATCATACTGTACGGCGGAATCACCATCGGCCTTATTCTCATTATGCTTGCCATTCTGCTGTTTATATTTCAAGGCAGTTTGACCGGATTTTGATCTGTTTAGCCCCTGCTTTGCCCGGTGCAAGGCGGGGGTTTTGTTCGTTATTTCAAATAAAGAAGATCGGAATGACCGCTTGTGCCAAAAGCGTTGATTTGGCCGCAAAAAGAGCAAGTCAAACAGACTTGCTCTTTTTTATTTCTATATTGTTGAATTGGCTTTTACCCCTCTCGGCGCAGCGCTTTCAGCTCCGTGCGCAGATCGTAAGGCGCGTCATAGCAGCCAAAGGTCTCCGTAGACTTGCCACCGGCAATATTGGCCAGCTGAATGCACTCTGCCACAGAGCAGCCGTGATACACGCCAAACACCAGCCCGGCCAGGAAATTATCCCCTGCCCCGGTCTTATCCACCGGCGTGGCCTCCCCTGCCGGGAAGTGCTCCGTCTTGCCGTGAATGCGGGTAATACAGCCGTCCTTACCCACCTTAACAATGGGCTGGGCGGTGTAGTTGCACAAGGCGTCCAGCGCCGCCTGGGGGCTGTCCGTGCCGGTTAGGAGCATGGCCTCTTTATCGTTGGGGGTGAAGAAATCCGCCAACCGCAAAATGGGCAGGTGGTCCTCCAGGGTCTGCCCCTCCTCCCAGTGGGTATCGTACACAATCTTGGTGCCCTCCCGGGCCAATTTCTTCACTACATCCGGCCGGCGAGGCGCAAAGCACACATCCGCTCCGTGGAGAAAGTCATACACCTGGGCGTCCGTAAGCAAATTCTCGCCCAGCCCAGCGTCAAAGGTCATAATGGACCGATCGGAGGGAAAAGAGAACACGGAACTGAAGATCACCGGCTCCCCGTCGCCGTCATAAAAATTGTGCAGGTTCTGCACCTTGTACTTTTGCAACAGGGTCTCCGCCGTTTTGCTGAGCAAGCCCTGACCCAAAAAGGTGCCGTACCGCACCGGAACGCCCATATTCCCCAGCCGCACCGGGGTCACGCAGGCACCCCCGCCCAGGGTCATGGAGAACCGATCCGTATAAAGCTCCTCCCCCGCTCCCGGAAACCCGGCCATGCCGGAGAAAATACAGTCAATAGTCACCCGGTCAATGACAGCCACACCGTTCATTCCAAACACTCCTTTACGCACTTTTCTCTATTATACCGAACCCCCGGCCGGATTGCAAGCGCCGCCCACCCGGCGGCACAAAATCCAATGCAGTGGCACCAAAAGGCACAGAATGGGCGCCTTGCCCCCTCTAAGCATACAAAAAGGCACACGCCGATCAGCGTGTGCCTTTGCAATTTTGATTTGGCTTACTCAGCCTTGGCCTCTGCCTTATTGTCCTTAGTGGACTTTACATCCGCAGCGGACTGCTTGGAGAAGTCATAGTCCTTACCGGGGAAGATGGCGTTCAGGATAATACCGGCCAGCGCAGCCACAGCCAGCGCAGACAGGTTAATGTCGAACTGCCCGATATGGAAGCTTACACCGTCACCCAAGCCCAGTGCGCACACCAGGATGACAGCGGCGATGATGGTGTTTCTCGGCTTGGAGAAGTCTACCTTATTCTCTACCACATTACGGATACCAATGGCGGAGATCATGCCGTACAGCACAAAGGAGATACCGCCAACAATGGCTGCGGGCATAGAGTCAATCAGCGCAGCAAACTTGGGAGAGAAGGAGAACAGAATGGCGAAGTACGCAGCGATACGAATGACTCTGGGGTCATACACTTTAGACAGCGCCAGCACGCCGGTGTTCTCACCGTAAGTGGTATTGGCGGGGCCGCCGAACAACGCAGACATGGTGGTGGCCAAGCCGTCACCGGCCAAAGAACGGTGCAGACCGGGATCGGCAATATAATTCTTGCCGCAGGTGGCGCCGATGGCGGAAATATCACCGATGTGCTCCATCATGGTTGCCAGTGCGATAGGCATAATGGCAATGATGGCAGTTACGGCCTTACCGGTATCATGCACACCGCCGAACACGGTAGAGCTCCAGTGAATGGGCAGACCCACCCAGGCCGCTTCCTTAACAGAAGAAAAGTCAATAGCAAAGCTTTCTACGCCAAAGCCGTTACCGACGATACCGGCCACTGCATAGGCGCCGAGAATACCAATGAGAATGGGAATAATCTTGGCCATGCCCTTACCGAACACATTCACCACGATCACAATACCCAAAGCAATCAGTGCCAGCCACCAGTTATTTTTGCAGTTGGAAATAGCGGTGGGTGCCAGGCCCAAACCGATAGCCACAATGATGGGGCCGGTTACAACCGGCGGGAAGAAACGCATCACCTTATTGATGCCGATAATCTTGATGATGGTGGCCAACACCAGATACAGCAAACCGGCGCAAGCCACGCCCACGCAGGCATAGGGCAGCATTTCCGTGTTGGCAATGGTCAGCTCGCCGTTGGCGTCCGGCAGTTTGGGTGCTACCGTGGCATAACCGCCAAGGAACGCAAAGGAGCTGCCCAGGAAAGCAGGCACCTTAAATTTGGTGAACACATGGAACAGCAGGGTACCCAGACCGGCCATCAGCAAGGTGGTGGCAATATCCAACCCGGTAATCAACGGCACCAGCACGGTGGCGCCGAACATAGCAAACATGTGCTGGAAGCCCAGCAGCAGCATCCGCGGCGTACCCAGCTGGCGCGCATCGTAAATGCCCTTAGAAAAATCGACTTTGTTTTTTGACATAGAAATTAAATTCCCTTCTTTTCAACAGATCACTTCTTATTTGGTGCCGAAGATACGGTCGCCGGCATCGCCCAAACCGGGAACAATGTAGCCGTTCTCGTTCAGATGATCGTCCATACCTGCGCAGAAAATATCCACATCCGGATGCGCCTTCTTCAGGGCCTCCAGACCCTCCGGCGCAGCGATAATGCACAGGAACTTTACACTGCGGGGGTGACGCTTTTTGATCTGGCCGATGGCATCAATGGCGCTGCCGCCGGTTGCCAGCATGGGATCCAGTACAAACACATCTCGCTGACCGATGTCGCCCGGCAGCTTGCAATAATACTCTACCGGCTCCAAAGTCTCCTCGTTACGATACAGACCGATGTGACCCACACGAGCGGCGGGCACCAGGCGCAAAGCACCGTCTACCATACCCAGACCGGCACGGAGAATGGGCACAAACGCCAGCTTACGGCCGGCAAGCACCTTACAGTCGGCCACGCCGCAGGGGGTGGTCACCTGCTTGTCCTCCAGAGGCAGATCACGGGTGGCGTCATACATCATCAGCATGGCGATCTCGTTGACCAGCTCACGGAACTCCATGGTGCTGGTGTCCACATCACGCAGAATGCTCAACTTGTGCTGGATCAGCGGGTGATCCATAATGACTACTTTTCTGTCCATTGCGGTTCCTCCTAAAAATATAATAAATTATTTTTCGTAAACAGAGCGTTTCAACTGACCGATATACGGCAAGTTGCGGTAGCGCTGGTCAAAATCCAGGCCGTAGCCCACCACAAACTCGTCCGGCACACTGGTGCCCACATAATCCGCCTTTAAGTCTACCACGCGGCGCTCCGGTTTATCCAGCAAAGTAGCCACGCGAATGCTGGCCGGGTGGCGGGTACGCAGCATATCGCAAACATAGGAGAGGGTGCGCCCGCTGTCCAGAATATCCTCCACCAGCAGCACATCGTAGTTCTCCAATTCAATATCAATGTCCTTCACAATCTTTACCACGCCGCTGGAGCGGGTGTCACCGCCGTAGCTGGACACGGCTAAAAAGTCCAGCTTACAGGGCAGCTGTATCTCACGGATCAGGTCCGCCATAAACAGCACGGAGCCTTTTAAAATACCCACCACCAACAGATTTTTGCCGGCGTAGTCCGTAGTAATCTGGGCGCCCAGACGGGCATTGATTTGGTGCAGCTCTTCTTCAGACACCAGCACCCGTTCAATATTCTCGTGCATCAGCGTTCCTCCCGGAAATAGGACAGACCAAGGGCGGCCGGTCCCTGATTTTCTTTCTTCTTGCGCATAGAGGTAACGATCAATACCAGGATCGTCACCACATAGGGCAGCATCTTAAACAGCTCCTGCTTGCTCAGATCCAGGCCGGGGATAAACAGATACACAATATACAGGAACCCGAACAGGATAGAGCCGAAGATAGCCAGGTTGGGTCGCCAAATGGCGAAAATCACCAAAGCGATGGCCAGCCAGCCACGGTCACCGAAGCCGTCGTTGGACCACACGCCGCAGGCGTAGTCCATTACATAATACAGACCGCCCAGCCCGGCGATCATACTGCCGATGCAGGTAGCCATATACTTGGAGCGCTCCACATTGATACCCGCAGCGTCTGCGGTGGCCGGGTTTTCGCCCACGGCACGCAGGTGCAGGCCGCCCCGAGTGCGCTTTAAGAACACGGCGCACACAATGGCGATCACAATGGAAACATAGGCGAGAAAACCGTAGCTCAAGAACATCTCGCCAAAGGCGCCCATTTTCTCTGCAATAGGCAGATGGGCGCGGAAGTAGGTGCTGGTGCGGGTCAGGGCAACAGACGGGATGTCACTGCCGGTGAGCTGCACCATAGAGGCACCGAAAAAGTTACCGAATCCAACGCCAAAGGTGGTGATGGCCAAACCGGTTACATTCTGGTTGGCCCGCAGGGTCACGGTCAAGAAACAATACAGCAGCCCCATCAGCAGGGAGCCGAAGAGCGTACAGATCAACGGGATCAGCACAGCCAAAAACGGATTAAGCTCCGTTACATGCTGCTCATACAGAAACGAGCCGATCACGCCGCTGATACCGCCCACATACATAATACCGGGAATACCCAGGTTCAGGTTGCCAGATTTCTCCGTCAAGATCTCACCGGTGGCGCCGAACAGAATCGGCACGCCCTGCATCACGGCACGCTGGAACAGCGTGACCCAAGTCGCTAAACTAAACATCAGGCGGCCTCCTTCCGATT
Organism: Oscillospiraceae bacterium; assembly: GCA_025757685.1. Taxonomy (NCBI): domain Bacteria; kingdom Bacillati; phylum Bacillota; class Clostridia; order Eubacteriales; family Oscillospiraceae; species Oscillospiraceae bacterium. Next base: position 1,474,661 of record CP107220.1, read on the forward strand.
GCGGCGGAACTTCAGCTCATAATTGATAAAGAACTCGCTGCCGATAATAAAGAACAGGATAATACCCGTAATAATTTCTGAGAACGATTGGTCCAGCATAAAAACGGTAGAGATCTCGTCTGCGCCCTTTTGCAGGAACACCAGCAGGAACGAGGTGAGGATCATATACGCCGGGCTGAACTTGGCCAGCCAAGACACCATAATGGCAGTAAAGCCCCGGTTGTCTGCGGTGGTGGTGGTAATGGTGTGATCCGTGCCGCCCACCAGCAGCAGGCCGGCAATGCCGCAAACGGCGCCGGACAGGGCCATGGTGCGCAGAATCACTTTCTTAACATTGATACCGATATAGCGGGCGGTGTTTACACTCTCGCCCACCACGGAGATCTCATAACCGTGCTTGCTGTACTTTAAATAAATGGACATAAAGACGGTCAGCGCCAGCACAATGAGAATATTCAGCAAATAGTCGTGCTCGCCGAGCACCGGCAACCAACCGGCGCGGGTGGTCTGGTTGATAATACCGATCTTGCCGGAGCCCTTAGGCACCTCCCAGCGAATGACGAAATACGCCACCAGCTGAATGGCTACATAGTTCATCATCAGGGTGAATAAGGTCTCGTTGGTATTATACTGCGCCTTAAAAAATGCGGGGATCAGCGCCCAAATGGCACCGGCCAGCATACTGGCTACGATCATCGTCAATATCAGCAGCGCATTGGGGATCTTGCCACCCAGGCAGATCATACACGCCGCCGTTGCCAGACCGCCGATCAGCACCTGACCCTCGCCGCCGATGTTCCAAAACCGCATTTTGAACGCAGGGGTCAACGCCAGGGACACGCACAGCAGCATAGCCAAACTTTGCAGCAGGTTCCATATCCGGCGGGGGGTGCTAAAGGCACCACGAAACATGGTGGCATACACCTGGAACGGATTTTCATGGGTCAAAAACACAGTCAGCGCCGCACATGCCACCAGCGCCAGTACAATGGCACCGATGCGAATGGCCCAGGACAGATACCAGGGCAGTGCCGCCCGCTTGGCAATGTGAAAGAGCGGCTCTTTGGTCTTATTCTTATGCATGGGTCTCGCCCTCCTCCTTCACACGCTTGGTCATCAGGATACCCAGCTCCTCCTTGGTGGCGGACGGACCGTCCACAATGCCGGTAATCCGGCCGGAGTTCAGTACCATAATGCGGTCACACAGTTCCACCAGCACATCCAGATCCTCGCCCACGAAGATCACGGACACACCGCTTTCCTTCTGCTTTTGCAGCAGATTATAGATCATATAAGAGGAGTTGATGTCCAACCCGCGCACGGGATAGGCCACCATCAACACCGTGGGGTGCTGGGCGATCTCTCGGCCCACCAACACCTTTTGCACATTACCGCCGGACAGTCGGCGCACCGGGGTGTTGGCATCCGGGGTGACGATCTCCAGACTTTTAATGATATTCTCCGCCAGGTCCTTAGGACGCTTGCGCTCCAGAAAAGCCGTATGACCGCGCTTGTAGCTGCGCAGCATCATGTTGTCCACAATATCCATATTGCCCACCAGGCCCATACCCAGTCGGTCCTCCGGCACAAAGGACAAAGCGATACCCAAACTGCGAATGGCCTTGGGGCTTTTGCCTACCAGGTTCACCGCCTGGCCGTCTGACGGCTTATACACAATGCTGGAGCCTTTTTCGCTGGCTTGTAAACCGGCAATGGCCTCCAGCAGCTCCTTTTGGCCGCAGCCGGAGATACCGGCTATGCCCAGGATCTCGCCGCCGTTGGCGGTAAAGTTTACATCCTCCAGCACATGGGCACCCTCTTTGTTGCGCACGGTCAGGTGCTCCACTCGCAGCCGCTCCTGTGGGTCCTTGGGCGCGGTGCGCTCAATGTGCAAATCGATTTTTTCGCCCACCATCATTTCGGTCAGGGACTGCTCCGTTGCATCCTTGGTGGCTACATTGCCCACATTCTTGCCCTTGCGCAAAATCACCACCCGGTCGGAAATTTCCAATACCTCGTGAAGTTTATGGGTGATGATGATAATGGACTTGCCGTCCTCCCGCATACGCCGCAACACATCAAACAGTCGCCGGGTCTCCTGCGGGGTCAATACAGCGGTGGGCTCGTCCAAAATCAGAATATTGGCGCCGCGATACAGCACCTTTATAATCTCGACCGTCTGCTTCTCAGAAACAGACATCTCGTATATTTTCTTTTTTAAATCCACGGCAAAACCGTAACGCTCGGTGATCTGCCGCACTTTTTTCTCAGCCTCAGCCAAGTTAAATTTTTCTTCATCGTGCATACCCAGCACGATATTTTCCGTGGCCGTAAACACATCCACTAGCTTAAAATGCTGGTGGATCATACCAATATTGTACTTAAATGCGTCTTTGGGAGAGCGGATCACCACTTCTTCCCCATTGACAAAGATCTGCCCGGCATCCGGAAAATAAATACCGGCCAGCATATTCATTAAGGTGGTCTTGCCGCTGCCGTTCTCACCCAGGACAGAGAGGATCTCGCCCTTCTCTACCGTCAGAGAGCAGTCGGAATTGGCAACGATGGAGCCGAATGTTTTGGTAATCCCCTTCAGCTCAACAGCAGGTACGCCCATGGTCTACCTCCGCAAAATAAAGTTCCTATATACAACACTACCGTGACCGCAAAAATTGCGGTCACGGGTGTTTGTAAACTGTGCTGTTTTAGATTACTGCTTCTTGTCCAGCAGCTTGATACCGTCGATCTGCACATCAAAGTAGGGGGCAGAACGAGCAGTAGACTCAGCGAAGTAGCCGTCCTTAACAACCTCGGTGTCCGGGGTGTACTTGGCATCGGTGTCTACATCCGCCTTATAGGAATCCAGCTTCTTGCCGTTTACGGTGAAGGCGGAGGTGTCAAACACATGAAGAGAACCGTCTTCCAGCTTCTTCTTGGCGGCGTCAATGGCCTCCTGGGTGCCGGCAGCGGCAGCCTTGGTGTTTACATCGGTCAGTTCCACAGAGCCGGTGGACAGAGTACCGGTCCAGTCCGCGTCAATGGTCTTGCCCTCAGCCACGCACTTGATGGCATACTCATAGTACGGCTCCCAGTTGATGCGGGAAGATACGATGAAGGTGTTGGGGCAAGCGGAGATGGTGCTACCGTTGTAAGACACATTGGGAACACCGGCGGACTCACAAGCAGTGGGTGCGCCCATAGAGTCGGCGTGCTGGCTGATCAGCTTGCAGCCGTCCTTAATCAGCTTGTTGGCAGCTTCCTTCTCGGCAGCCTCGTCGTACCAAGAACCGGTAAAGGTAACTTCCATGGTAACGGAGGGGCATACAGAGCGTGCGCCCAGGAAGAAGGAGGTGTAGCCGGAGATCACTTCGGCATAGGTGAAGGCGCCTACATAGCCCATCTTGGCCTCGTCCTTTTTGAACTCGCCATTCTCGATCATCTCGTTGAGCTTCATACCGGCGGCAATACCTGCCAGGTAACGGCCCTCATAGATGGAGGCAAAAGCGTTGTGGTAGTTGGCCAGACCCTCGGTGTGAGCTCTGGTGCCGGTGGAGTGGCAGAACTGCACATTGGGGTACTTCTTGGCAGCCTCAATGATGTAAGGCTCGTGACCGAAGCTGTCTGCAAAGATAATGTTGCAGCCCTGCTCCGCCAGGTCTACTGCTGCGTCATAAGCTTCCTGACCCTCCGGGATCTGGGTCTTGTACAGCTTCTGTGCGCCGGTGATGCCCAGCTTCTCGCAGGCAGCGTCCGCAGCCTTAATAAAGTTCAGGTCATAGGTAGAGTTCTTGTCGTGCAGGAAGATGAAGCCAACCTTCAATTTGCTGGTTGCAGAATTGGTGGTGTCTTCTTTCTTCTTGGTGTCGCCGCTGTTAGAAGAGCAGGCGGTGAATACGCCTACAACGAACAGGACACTGAGAAGAACTGCAAGTACTTTTTTTGCCATTTTCATTCTCGATTCCTCCGAAAAAAATATTTATTATCAGAGCGCACGCTCAAATAACCGCTTTAATCCCGAAAACAGATCTGCCCGGTGGTGTGGTCCATGGACTCCACGATGGCCAGGGACTCCACCCGAACGCCCTCGGCACGCAGCTGATCGCCGCCGTGCTGGTAGCCCTTCTCGATCACGGTGCCGCAGCCCACCAGGGTGGCGCCGCTTTGGTGCACCAGGTCGATGAGCCCCCGCAGGGCATTGCCCACCGCCAGGAAGTCGTCTACGATCAGCACCCGATCCTCCGGGGTCAAAAACCGCTTGGACACCATCACATCATAGGTCGTGCCGTGGGTAAAGGACGCCACCTGGGTCTTATACACATCGCCGGCAATGTTCTTGGTCTTGCTCTTTTTGGCAAATACCAAGGGGCAGGCGAACTCCAGCGCTACCACGCTGCCCACGGCAATGCCGGAGGCCTCAATGGTGAGAATTTTGTTCACCCCGGCGGCCTTATAAAGACGGTGGAACTCCCGCCCCACCTCTTTCATAAACGGAAAGTCGATCTGGTGGTTCAAAAAGCAATCCACCTTAAGAATATTACCTTCATAGACCTCGCCCTCGGCGAGAATTTTCTTTTTTAATGCTTCCATCCTAAAATCCTTGTCGAAACAGAAATAAAATGATAGAATTATGATAATACGAAAGCCCCCGATTTGCAAGGTCGATTTGTATGTTGACACCAAATTTTAACTTTTTTTGCAAATCGGCGAATTTATGCTATAATTATTTAGTAAATTTCAACAAGGGAATAGGCGTTTGCCTGCAAATTTATGAGAAAAAAAGAAAAATCTACCTTTCGCAAAATCGAACATCACCGCACAGAGACCTTCTTCCTCATTGTGCGCGGGCTGGAAGTGGGCGTGGTTGCCGGTTTGGTGTCCGCTCTCTACCGCTTTCTGCTCAGCAAAGCGGAAAGCGCCAACCATGCGGTACTCACCGCCATTGCCGGCAAGCCGCTGTACATTGCACTGTTCTTAGCGGCACTGGCGGGGATCGGCTACCTGGTCTCTCAGCTGGTGCGATGGCAGCCTCTGTCGTCCTCCAGCGGTATTCCCCAAATCACCGGGGAAATTCGCGGTCACCTGGACGCCCCCTGGTGGCAAGTGCTGTTGGCGAAGATCGCCGGCGGCACCCTGTCCATTCTCAGCGGACTGAGCCTGGGGCGCGAAGGCCCCAGTATTCAGCTGGGTGGTATGGCGGCCAAAGGGATTGCCAAGGTTACCAAGGCGGACAAAACCACGCAGCTGCGCATGATCAGCTGCGGCGGCGGTGCCGGACTGGCAGCGGCATTTAACGCCCCGCTGGCGGGCATGATGTTCACCCTGGAGGAGATTCATAAAACCCTGGACGGCAACATTCTGTGCATGGGCATTGTGTCTACCATTACGGCAGACTATATCTCCAAGCTGTTTTTCGGTCAAAACACGGTGTTCCACTACACCACCGCCGACATTCCGTTAAAGAGCTACTGGATTCTGCTGCTATTAGGGATCGTGCTGGGGCTGGCCGGCGTGGGCTACAATGCCCTCATGTTGCTGGGCCAAAAATGGATCGGCAAGATCAAAGCACCGGTGCGTATGATGCTGGTTTTTGTTTGCAGCGGCGTGCTGGGGCTGTTTGTGCCCCAACTGCTGGGCGGCGGCCACACCATGGTGACCCTGCTGCTGCAAGAGCACCCTACCATTAAAATTCTGATTTTACTGCTGCTGGGCAAATTTCTTTTTTCCCTGCTGTCCTTTGCCTCCGGCGCACCGGGCGGTATCTTCTTCCCGCTGCTGATTCTGGGGACTTACCTGGGCGCCATCTATGCCGAGGCGGCCATTGCCTGGTTTGGGCTGGCGCCGGAACTGTGGCAGGAGCTGGTGGTGGTGTCTATGGCCGGGTTCTTTGCCGCCATTGTGCGTGCGCCCATGACCGGCATTATCCTGGTATTTGAAATGACCGGCAACCTGGACAGTCTGCTGCCGCTGGCAGTGGTGAGCCTGACCAGCTACACGCTGGCAGATCTGCTGGGCAGCACGCCCATTTACACGGCGCTGCTGGAAAATCTGTTGCGCCCGGAGGACAAGGCGGCAGCGCGCCGCAACCGTCCCGGCGAAAAGGTGCTCAAGACCTATGTACTTCCTTTGGGTAGTGCCCTGGACGGCAAGTGCATTAAAGATATTGACTGGGGCCGCCACTGCCTGATCGTCAGCATTGAGCGAGGTGACACGGCCGTGACCCCTAAGGGCGACACCACTCTCCACGCCGGCGACACGCTGGTGGTGATGGTGAGCCAGCGGCGCTTTGCCCGGGACAATGACCGGCTGGAAGCGCTGATCGACCCCAAATCGTAACCCCATCGGCCGGTGCCGACACAGATAAATTGCATCTAAGAACGCATACAGGAGTGAACATTATGGAAAACCGCATTTGGCTCAAAGGCGACACCCACCTGCACACCTGCAACAGCGATGGCAAGCTGACCCCCGGTCAGCTGGTAGAAGCATGCCAGCAGGCAAGGCTGGACTACGCCATTATCACCGACCACAACTACAACACCGTAAAGGCCAGCTATACGGACAAAAATTTGCTGGTGATGCAGGGGCAGGAGATCACCGACGACCTGGGTCACATCAATGTTTGGGGCAAAAAGGTGCCCCAGGATCCGCCGTATATCTTAAAGACCACAGAGGACTATGACGCGGTGCTGGCACCTTGCCGGGAGGCAGGGGCCACCATCTCCGTCAATCACCCGTTTTGCTCTATGTGCGGGTTCCACATGGATCTGGAGCACTTCCACTTTGACTGCGTGGAAGTGTGGAACACCATTCAGCACTCGGATAATATTAAAAATATGAACTGGTGGCACAACCAGCTGCTGCAAGGCAACCACATTGCAGCGGTGGGCGGTTCTGACTTTCACAAGGACATTGGCCCGCTGAAGCTGCTGGCCAACCCCACCACCATTGTGCACACCACCGCCAAAACAGAGGAAGCTGTTTTGCAGGCACTGCGAGAGGGTCGCTCCGTGGTAACCAACAAACCGGGCACCAGTATGATCTACCTGACCGTAGGGGACGCCAATGTGGGCGACACGGTATCCTACGCGCCCGGCCTAACCGGCAAGGTGGCGGTGACAAAGTTCAAAAAAGGCCACACCATCAAGGTGTTTAACAACAACGATGTGATCCTGGAACACACCGCCGCACAAAGCAGCGACCGGATGGAACTGGATTTTGAAATTCGGCAGCCGGGCTTTATTCGGGCAGAAATCGACTACACCTTCCGCCCGGTCATGCGGGCTCTGTACCACACGGTGGAGGAAAAATATCTCCACGCGGATGTGGCCGATCTGCCGCCATTTTTCTGGGCGTTCACCAACCCCATTTGGATTCGCTGATGGAGGGCGTGCATATTACCCGCTCCCGGCGCAAAAGCATAGAGCTGTCCATTGACGATGATCTGCAAATCGCCGTCAAAGCGCCCCTGTGGGTCACCGATCGAGCCATTGATCACTTTATCGCCCAAAAGGCGGACTGGATCAGCCGACAAAAAGCCGCCAAGGCTGCCTACTTACAGGCACATCCGCCCTTAACGGAAGCAGAAGTGGAAGCGCTGCGCCGCCGGGCCAAGGCGGAACTGCCGCCTCGGGTGTCCTATTACAGCCAAATTCTGGGCGTAACCCCCACCGGGATCAAGATAACAAGTGCCAAAAAGCGCTTTGGCTCCTGCAACGGGAAGAACAGCATCTGCTTTTCCCTCTACCTGATGCAGTACCCACAGGCAGCCATAGACTATGTGGTGGTGCACGAGTTGTGTCACATTCGCCACCACGACCACTCCCCTGCCTTTTACCGGCTGGTGGAAAGCGTGCTGCCGGACTACAAAGAGCGGGAGCGCCTGCTGCGCCGCTAAAAGCAAAGAAGCACCGTAACGAAAGCCGTTACGGTGCCTTTTTATTCTGTATAAATGGGAGAAGTGATGGCCAGAGCCTGCTTTTCGCCCCCAACGGTCCCCCACAACTCGCAAATGTACCAGTGTCCCGGCTCCAGGGTCAGCCGGGCGTGGCGCTCGGTGACCGCCGTCTCCAGCACACACTTGTTGCCATTGGTAATAATGCGAATGGTGTCGTAGCTTATCGGCTCGTCACTCTCGTCCTTACGCCGGGCGTGCAGATCCGTAAAAAAGCTGAAGATTACCCGCCCCCGCTTGAGGGTGTCGCCAATGCCGTAAGTTTCGCCCCAACGGTGCACCCGAAAGAAGAATTTGGCGCCGAAGCTAACCACCGTGCGCCCGGCGCGGATGGCCTCCAACGCACAGGCTGCCGTCGGTTCTTCCATATTCAAATAGGTAACCCCAAAGTGCCGATCCGACTGGCGGTGCCAGTCCCGACCGTAGGTGATGGGCAGATGATAGCCCTTGTCCAGCAAGGACTTCCACAGCTCCGTGGCCGGGACGTTTTCGCCGTTGTCCGGGCCAAAAGCATCGTGCCATACCTCCAGGTAATCCACCCGGTTCCAGTCCTGCACATCAAAGGCCCAGCGCCCACCGGTACAGATAGGCGAGCCCAACTGAAACGGATGAGCCACGCCGCACAGGCCGCCGGCTGCGTGCACCTGATCGATCTTATCGTCTATATTGGCAGGCACTGCGTCCCGCCAGTCCACAAAGTCCCTGGCGCCCAGCACCAGCATGTGGCCAAAAAAGGTGGTCCACTCAATGCCCGGCACAGCGGGGGTAATGCTGTCATCCAGCTCCCTGTGGCCGGAGACAGTGTTGTGGTCGGTCAAAGCGATCAACGCCAGGTGGTCATCATACGCACGGCGCAGCAGTTCCGCCACAGAAAAGCTCCCATCGGAATGGACGCTGTGGCAATGAAGTTCGCAAGGCAAATAACTCATTCCGTTTCCTCCCCGATCACACGCACACGGCAAGTCACCGGACACAGCACACAATGGGCGCTGAGTACTGCCTGCCACTGCCCCGGGCGCAATTCGCCGGGCAAAAAGCCGGGCGACGCACTCTCTGCCGTCAGTCGATGGCACTGCTCGGTGGCTCGCCGATGGGCAGCGCCTCGATAGCCCGCCGGATCATCCAAAGACAGGGTGACTAAATTATACACCGGCAAATAGGCATACGGATCCTTTTGCACCACCGCCCGCGCATACCGGGCCAGCGCAGCCTTTACCGCCTCTACCGCCGCCGGCTCCGGTGGGGTGGGCGGATCGTAAGTAAATTCCACCTGCAAGGCCGTCAGCCCGGGCGGAACGGAAAAAGACAAAGCCACATTGGTCTTGTCCGCCTGCGGGTTCAGCACCCGCGTCTCATCAAAAAGCACCATATACAGCGCCCCCTCTTCCCCTTGATTATAACCGATACCGCAGAAATTTGCAATTCCTGTCAAAAGATGTTAAAATAAAGGCGGTGATAACAATGGGAATTGATCTAAAAAATTGGATGCAGAACCTGCCGGACGGCAGCGATCTACTGGCGCTGAACCTGTGCGGCACCCACGACTGCGTGACCCAGCACATTCGACTGCCCCACTTCTTTTGCTGCCAAGACCTAACTGTCTATGAGCAGCTGCTTTTGGGGGTGCGGGCGCTGGATATCCGCGTGCGGGCGGACGGCAAGTGCCTAACCATGGTGCACGGCATATTCCCCGCCTACAACCACTCCTGCCACCGGGCCAACCTGATGGATATGGGCGATGTGCTGTCCCAGTGCTACCGCTTTTTAGACGAATGCCCGGGCGAGGCGGTGGTGTTCCAGTTTAAAAACGACAACGGCAAAGAGAACGAGCAGTGCTTCGACAACCTGTTTTATACCTATATCAAGGGCAAAGAGCCTTATTGGTACTTAGAGGATCGGGTACCCACCTTGGGCGCCGCCCGCGGCAAGCTGGTGCTGATCCGTCGGTGCAAAATGGAGCCTAAGCCGGACTTTACCCGCCACAACACCGGCATTGACTTTTCCACCTGGGTAGAACAGCCAGAGGTGGTTCCCACGGCGCTGCCCCTGTGTACCGGCACGGCAGACTTTATTATACAGGATCGGTTCAAATACAAGCCCAAGCCCCGCTGGACCCAGGTGATCCGGCCGTTCTTAGAGCAACGCACGGCCTTTGGCGGGCAGTATGTGATCAACTACCTGTCCACCGCCGGTGGGCTGAAAGGACCACGGCGCAATGCCAAATATATCAACGCCAAATTTATGGACTATCCGCTGAAAAAGGGCGTGTACTACGGCACCACCTATGTGGACTTTCCCTCCCGGGAGCAGGTGCTGAAGATTGTAGAAACCAATTTTGAATAAGCGCACACAAAAGCGCACGACCATACAGGGTCGTGCGCTTTTTCATTTTATGTTCTCTTTTATTTCTCCGTAGGCAGGGGCAAGTTTTGCAGCTTTTGCACCTCGCCGTCCGTTTTGCCCTCCGGGGTGTCCCGATAATACTGGGTAAAGGGCCGGAAGCGGCTTTTCTCCTCCCAAATGCGCTTGGCGGTAGGCGCCCAGGCGGCAGCGTAAGCATCGCACTTGGCGCACAGCACCTCGGCGCTCTCCGGAGCCAGGAAGTTGGTGGACTTGGCACCGGTTTGGCTGACGATCCGCCGCAGAGCCGCCGGGTTTTCCAGCATGGGACAGGGCCGCAGCATATTGTTATTAAATGGCTGACCCTTGTAATATTCGTAAAACAGCGGCGACTGCAAACATTCTTTAATGCTCTTTTGCCGAATGTTGGAGTCGCTGTAATGGATAAACACACAAGGCTCCGCGTCACCCTCGGAATTGATGTGAAAGTAGTTGCGCCCACCGGCAATACAGCCGCCTACAAACTCCGCGTCGTTTTGGAAATCCACGGTAAAGATCGGCTTGCCGTTCTTGCCGTCCCGCTTCTCTCGAATGGTGCGGTACACATGCTCCCGCTGCTCCGGGGAAAGCAGCAAATTCTGATCTGCGTCGCTGCCCACCGGCATATAGTGGAAGTACCAGGCATAGCGGGCACCGGCCTCAATAAGGGTGTCATAAAAGGCGTCGGAAGTGACCGCTTCGCAGTTTTGCGATGTGTAGCAGACGGACACGCCAAACAAGCAGCCGTGCTTTTTGAGCAGTGCCATGGCCGCCATCGTGTCCCGATAGGAGCCTGCGCCCCGGCGGGCATCCGTGGTCTCTTCGCTGCCCTCTACGGACAGAGCCAGTGCCAAATTACCGCAGGCCTTCATATCCTCACAAAAGGCATCATCCACCAGCGTGCCGTTGGTGAAGGTCAAAAACAGACAGTCCGGGTTCTCCTTTGCTACCGTTATAATATCCGCCTTGCGAATCAGCGGCTCGCCGCCGGTGTACATAAAGAAATGGGTACCCAGTGCCTTGCACTCCCGCACAATGCGACGCATTTCGTCCAAGGTCAGGTTGGACTTATGGCCGTATTCCGCCGCCCAGCAGCCTTTGCAATGGCGATTGCAGGCACTGGTAGGATCCATCAGCACCACCCAGGGAATGTTGCAGTGCTCCTTCTCCCGGTTGGCACGCAGAGCCTTGGTGCCAAAGTAGCCCAGATCAATGGCAAAGGTCAGCGCAATGCGGCGAAACAGAGCCGGGTCCACCTCGTCCAGCCCGCGAAACAGGAATTGGTGCCACACATTGTCCTCATCCTCAATAATCTCAATGGGCTTGGTAAAAGTGCTGGGGGGGAACATTTTGCCGGCCACCAGCTTGCCAACCTTCACCAGCTTCACCAAATTGCGGCGAGGGTTCTTGTACACATAGCGCAGCAGACGGTCGCCTACTGCGTACAAAATTTTTCTGTTCATAGCTTCACCTCAAGCGCCGCTTACATACGCTCCGGCACGCTGATCTTCAGCATAGTAAGTACATTGCGAATGGTATTCTTTACGGCGGTGCACAAATACAGCCGCGCCTGCATCAGCCCCTCATCCTCTACCATGACCCGCTGGGCATTGTAGAATTTGTGGAACAGGGTGGCCAGGTCGATCACATAGTGGGTGATCTTGGCCGGGTCGTAGGTCTTGGCTGCCGTGACCACATCGTCGGTGAGGGCGGCCAAGTGGCGGATCAGCTCCCGCTCCTCCGGCGCCGTCAGCTGCTCCAGCTCCGCGGTAGTGGGGGTGCGCAGGATCACGCCTTCCTCTGCTGCCTTGCGCAAAATAGAGCAAATGCGGGCATGGGCGTACTGCACATAGTACACCGGGTTCTCATTAGAGGTGCTGGCTGCCAGCTCCAGGTCAAAATCGAAGTGGGAGTTTGGCTCCCGCAGGTTAAAGAAGAAGCGGGCCGCATCAATGGGCACTTCCTCCAGCAAGGTATTTAAAGTGATCGCCTTGCCGGAACGCTTAGACAGCTTAATGGTCTCGCCGTCTCGCACCAGGCGCACCATCTGCATAATCACACAATCCAAACGGTTGGCGTCCAGGCCCAGGGCGGTGAGCGCCGCCTTCATCCGCGGCACATAGCCATGGTGATCCGCACCCAGCACATCCACGGCCTTATCATAGCCGCGGGTCACCAGCTTATTATAATGATAAGCAATATCCGGCACAATATAAGTGGGAATGCCATTGGCACGCACCAGCACAATGTCCTTGTCGTTGCCGAATTCGCTGGCCTTGAACCACAAGGCGCCATCCTGCTCATAGGTAACGCCCTTTTCTTTCAATGCGTCAATCACCCGCTGCACAGAGCCGTCCCCATGGAGGGAGGACTCCCTGAACCAGCGGTCATACTGAATGCGGTAGGCGCCCAGGTCCCGCTCCAGCCCGGCAATGTTCTTAGGCAGGGCGTAATCCACCAGCGCCTTGCGCCGCTCCTCTGCGGGCGCGTTCACATACCGGTCGCCGTATTCCTTGATGAAATTCTCGGCGTGCTCCACAATATCCACGCCCTTGTAGGCGTCCTCTGGCAGCTCCACCGCCGGGTCATAATGCTGTAAATAGCGCACTTCCAGGGAAGTGGCGAACTTCTCAATCTGATTGCCGGCGTCGTTCACATAAAACTCCCGCTGCACATCATATCCGGCCCAATCCAGCACCGCTGCCAGGCAGTCGCCGATCGCGCCGCCCCGGGCGTTGCCGATGTGCATAGGCCCGGTGGGATTGGCAGAGACGAACTCCACCAGCACACGCTTGCCCTTGCCGTAATCCGAGCGGCCGTAATTCTCGCCCTGCGCCATCAAATCCTCCAGCACAGCGGCATAAAACCGGTTGCCCAGGAAGAAATTGATAAAGCCGGGACCGGCGATCTCTGCCCGGTCAAACACAGTGTCTGCCAGATCCAGTCGATCCACAATGGCCTGGGCAATCACCCGGGGCGCCTTGTGGAATGCCTTGGCACCGGCCATGGCCACATTGGTGGAGTAGTCGCCGTTTTGGCGCTCCTTGGGCACTTCGATAATAAAGGCAGGCAGGGGTGCCTCGTCCAACACACCGTCCGCCACGGCGCGACCCAAAGCGTCCATAATTTTCTCTTTTAATTCCAATTCCGTTTGCTTAACCAATTTAGACATGGCTCATTCTCCTTGCGACCCGGTGATCCGGTAGTCAATTTTCAGTTGATTTTTAGAGGCCAAAGTGCCGTTAATGTCAATTTCATAACGCAGCTGCACCCGGCCGTCGGCGGCATTCTCCTGAATCTCCACCGCCTTGCCGTAAATGCCCATGAGCACATCGCCGTAAGGCGTACCGTAGCGGCACAAATTCCGCTGCCCTCTGGCAATGGTCAAACAAGAGCCATAGGCGCCGGTACGCAGAATCTCCGCCTCCGTTTGATCCCGGCGCAGGCGCACCTGCACATAAATAGGCTCCTCCGGCGGCTCCTGCTGCTCCGTGTAGCGAAACACCAGCGTCTCCGGCTCCGTTTGCAGCGTACCCACGGTGGTCAGCTCAATCTTGTCGCTGTCGCCGTTCAACCGCTGGGTGCCCACGATCTCCAGCACCACATCCCGGGTGTCCGTCTGCTTCTCCGTCATACGGCACCCCGTTCCAACGCGTAGGCCACCAGCCGATCAATCAGCTCGCTGTATGGCACACCCACCGCCTCAAACAGCTTGGGGTACATACTGATAGGGGTTTGACCGGGAATGGTGTTGATCTCATTGAGCAGCACCTGCTCCCCGTCGTAAGTAACAAAGAAATCCACACGGCTCAGGCCCTCACAGCCCATGGCTCCGTAGGCACGCAAAGCAGCCGCACGCACTTCTTCCAGCTTTTCCGGACTTAGATCCGCCGGAATGTGCAGCTCACTTTGGGGGTTATTATACTTGGCGTCAAAATCATAAAAGTCCGCAGCTGCCACGATCTCGCCTACCTGGGCGGCAATGGGGGTATCGTTGCCCATGACGGCACACTCTACCTCGTGGCCCACAACACACGCTTCCAGCACTGCTTTTTTATCCTCAGCAAAGGCCACTTCCATACCGCGCACCAGGCTCTCCCGATCCGTAGCCTTGGTAATGCCCACAGAAGAACCGGCGTTGGCAGGCTTTACAAAAATCGGATAGCCCAGCTTCTCCTCCGCCGCTTGCAGGCAGCCCTCTCGGTCGCTGTCGTAAGCAAAGCGGGTGTAGGCGCACCACTTGGCCTGGGCAATGCCCACCGCGTCTGCCACGGCGTTGGTCACCGCCTTATCCATACACACACCGGAGGCGGTCGCATCGCACCCTACAAAGGGAATGCCCGCCAGTTGCAGCAGTCCCTGAACGGTGCCGTCCTCGCCGTTCTTGCCGTGGAGCACCGGGAACACTGCGTCCAAACGAATGATGTCGCCCTTAGCGGTCACCACACCGTGCACACTTCGATCCGGGCTGATCCAGGCAGGCACCAAGCTGGAGGAAGTGAGCCACCGGTCCTCCGGCAGCAAGTCAATATCATCATCAAACAGGAACCAACGCCCCTCCTTGGTGATCCCCAGCAAAACCAGGTTATATTTTTCTTTGTCAATGGCAGAGAGAATTCCCTTTGCCGATACGGTGCTGATGTCGTGCTCGGAGGATACGCCGCCGAACAACACACCCAATGTGATTTTATTCATGCAAAACTGCTCCTAAGTCAAAATTGATTATAATATTGTACCACAGAAGATACGCCGGCGCAACCGTCATCTTCTATTAAAATCTATGCCTTTTTAGAAAAAATATCGGCAAAACCAACCACCCTCTACCCAACTTCATAAAAAAGCGTGACAAAGGGGGCAAAAAATGCTATAATACTTTGCACCAAGTAAAAATGACCGAGTAAGGAGTGCCCATATGGAACTGAACCAGGCTTTTGCAACGCTGGAAAAGCAGCTTGCCGCCATCAATACCGAATTGCACTTTAACCGCGAGGCAGGCGCGGAGGACGCCCTGACCTTTGCCGGTGATAACGGGCTGTACCGCCTGCATTATGTAGCAGACAAGCAGCTGCTGGAATTTGACTGCGCCTATGAGAAAGAAAACCCCCAGTGGAGCACCGTCTCCCGTTCGCTGTTTGAGCTGGACGCATTGGACGACCGAGATGTAAAGTCCGTAGCCAACGAGATAAGTGAGGAAGTGCGCTCCCTCTTTGCTAAGAAGAAAAAGGCGGACCTGGACAAGATCAAAATGCCCAAGGCTGTGTCCCGCTCCAAGGCCAAGAACGGTGTTGTCAGCTACGATGTGGACTCCCTGGCCAACCGCTTTGGCGTGCTGTACCCGGATATGAAAGACGAGATCAAGCGTAATATTGCCACCTACGGTGAGTTCCTGCCGGAGACCTTCTTTACCGAATACGGTACGCCCCGGGTGCTGGAAGTGATGCGCTCCGGCCGGGAGGCAGATATTAAAAAGCTGTTTAAGGCGCTTGGCGAGATCTACGAGGACGGCACCAACGAGGTGCAGGACATTATCGGCGTGACCATTTTGGGCGAGATGAAGAATGATCCGCAGCTGATGGAGATCGCCGACCGGTATATGACCGAGTATATGGCCGGCCCTGTGCACGAGATCAACAAGCTCACCGCCAAAAACAACCGGTGGACCAAAAAGCTGAAGAACCCGCCCCCCTATAAACCGAAAAAGCAGAACAATATGCTGCAAAACGCCCTGAACCAGCAGCAGAAATAAAGAATAATTCAAAAGAGCACCTGCATGGTGCTCTTTTTTTTCGTTACGGTGCGGCGAAGCACCACGCCCTACAAGAAAGTTTTTACAAATGCAGGGGTCGATGTGGGCATCGGGTTGCACATTTTTATCTGCCCGCATTTTAGAATACACCTGCCAAATACTGCACACCTGTCCTGCAATTTCGCCAACATTGGCTGCAATTTGTACAATATCGTTAACGATTTATCAATCTGTCGGCTTTTTTTACAAAAATCAGCGGTTTCGCTTGACAAAAAGGTGAACAGCCGTATAATGGTATATACACGATTTGAAATCCAAAGGAGATATTGACTATGGCAAGAGTATGGAATTTTAGCGCAGGACCGTCCACCCTGCCGGAGCAGGTGTTACAAACCGCAGCTGCCGAAATGATGGACTACCAAGGCAGCGGCCAATCCGTTATGGAGATGAGCCACCGCTCTAAAACCTTTGACAAGATCATCAAAGACGCCGAGGCACTGATGCGGGAGCTGTACCAGGTGCCGGACAACTACAAGGTGCTCTTTTTGCAGGGCGGCGCTTCCGCCCAATTCTCTGCCATTCCGCTGAACTTTATGAACGGCAGCGGCAAGGCGGACTATATCATCACCGGCCAGTGGGCCAAGAAAGCCTATCAGGAGGCCCAGAAGTACGGCGATGTGCAGGCCGTGGCCTCCTCTGCGGACAAAACCTTTAGCTATATTCCCAAGACCGCAGCCGCCGATTTCCGGGACGATGCGGACTATGTGTATATTTGTATGAACAACACCATTTACGGCACGGTATATAAGGAGCTGCCGCCGGTGGGCGACAAGGTGCTCATCGCCGATGTGTCCTCCTGTGCTCTGTCCCAACCGCTGGACATCAGCAAATTCGGCATGGTGTACTTCGGCGCTCAAAAGAATGTGGCTCCTGCCGGACTGGTGGTGGCCATTATCCGGGAGGATCTGCTGGGCAACGCACGCCCCACCACCCCGGTGATGATGAACTATAAAGTCCAGGCAGACGCGGACTCCCTTTACAACACGCCCCCCTGCTGGTGCATTTATATCTGCAAACTGGTACTGGAGTGGATCAAAGCGCTGGGCGGCCTGGAAGCGATGGAAAAGCGCAACCGGGAAAAGGCAAAGCTGCTGTATGACTTTCTGGATAACTCCAAGTTGTTCCACGGCACCGTGGTGCCGGAGGACCGCTCCCTGATGAATGTGCCCTTTGTCACCGGCAACGCCGATCTGGACGCCAAATTTGTTAAAGAAGCGGAAGCCGCCGGGCTGGTAAATCTGAAAGGGCACCGTACCGTGGGCGGTATGCGCGCCTCTATCTATAACGCCATGCCTTTAGAGGGCGTACAGGCGCTGGTGACCTTTATGCAAAAGTTTGAGGAGGAGAACTGCTGATGTTTCACATTCAGACCTTAAATAAAATTTCGCCGGTGGGGCTGAACAAATTTGACCCTGCCAACTACACCGTGGACGCACCGGAAACGACGCCGGACGCCATTATGGTGCGCTCCGCCTCCATGCACGATATGGAAATGCCGGAAAGCCTGCTGGCCATCGCCAGAGCCGGTGCCGGGGTTAACAACATTCCTGTGGCCGACTGCGCCCAAAAGGGCATTGTGGTGTTCAACACCCCCGGCGCCAACGCCAACGCGGTAAAAGAACTGGTGCTGTGCGGTATGCTCCTGGCCAGCCGCAAGGTAACCCGCGCCATCGACTGGTGCAAGACCATTAAGGACGAGGGCGACAATGTGCCCAAAACGGTGGAAAAGGGCAAGTCCGCCTTTGCCGGTCCGGAGCTGAAAGGCAAGACCTTGGCAGTGATCGGTCTGGGCGCCATCGGCCGCCTGGTGGCCAACGCCGCCGTGGATCTGGGTATGCAGGTGATCGGCTACGACCCGTTCTTAAAGGACGCCTCTGTACTCAAGCCGGGCGTAACCGTCAACAATGATCTGGATCAGGTGTTCCCCCTGGCAGACTATATCACCGTGCATGTGCCGCTGACCCCGGACACCAAGGAGCTGATCTGTGTCGAAAGCATTGCCAAAATGAAAGATACGGTGCGCGTGATGAACTTTGCCCGTGGCGACCTGGCCAATGCGGACGATGTGGTCGAGGCTTTGGAAGAGGGCAAAATGGCCGCGTATGTTACCGACTTCCCCAGCGCTAAGCTGATTGATGTGGACGGCGTGATCGCCATTCCCCACCTGGGTGCTTCCACCCCGGAGAGCGAGGAGAACTGCGCCTCTATGGGTGCCGAAGAGCTGATTGACTTTTTGGAGCACGGCAATATTCAAAACAGCGTAAACCTGCCCACGGTACACATGGATCCCAACGGCGCTGCTCGCATGACCGTGGTGCACAAGAACCAGCCAAACATGATCGCCACCATTACGGACACCATCAGCAAGGACGGTATGAACATTGCCGCCTTTACCGATAAGAACCGGGGCGAGATCGCTTACAGTATTATTGATACAGACACCGCTTACAGCGCCGGCGTGGTAGCGGATATTGAAAAGATCGACGGTGTGATCCGGGTGCGCGTGATCCAGGATTGACAAAGACCCGGCGCCGCCGTATAATAGAGTTGTTCAAATCAATAAGTCAGGGGTGCCGCAAGGCTGAGATCATACCCTTTGAACCGTACGCTAGCACGCACGGCAGAGACGATTGCTTAGATATTTGCAACTGTGCCCCATTCTGCGTGAATGGGGCTTTTCTTTTGACTTATTGCCACCCACCCCGGCGGGCAACCGCCAAAGCACTTGAAAGGAGAGTATTTTTTATGAAAGCAAGTGTTGCCATTCAGGTTCTGCCAAAGGCAGACAACGACCAGGAACTGGTGCGTATCGTAGACGAAGTGATCGCCTACATCAAGAGCACCGGCCTGCACTGCTCCGTAGGCCCCTTTGAGACCACCATTGAGGGCGAAAGCTACGATCAACTGATGGAGATCGTAACGCAGTGCCAAAAAGTGGCCATTCAAGCCGGTGCGCCCAGCGTATCCGCTTATGTCAAGATCGTGTACAACCCGGAAGGGGAGGTTTTGACCATTGACCAAAAAATTACAAAGCACCACCAATAAGCTGGCGCCCATTTTGGCACTGGCGGTGATCTTAGGTATTTGGTACGCCTGTGCCGGGTTTGAAGTGGTGCCCGCCTACATGCTGCCCTCCCCTACGGATGTGTGGCTGGCGTTTGTGCACAACTTCTCCGTAATGATGTCCCAGGCCAAGGTGACCCTGCAAGAGGCGCTGTACGGACTGGGGATCGGCGTGGCACTGGCATTTATTCTGTCGGCGCTGATGGATCGCTTTCACTTTTTGTATCAAGCCGTCTATCCCGTTCTCATCATTACCCAGACCATACCCACCATTGCCATTGCGCCGCTGCTGGTGCTGTGGATGGGCTTCGGTATGGCGCCGAAGATCACACTGGTGGTGATCACCACCTTCTTCCCCATCTCCATCGGACTCTTAGACGGCTACCGCAGTGCGGACCCGGACGAGGTCAACCTGCTGCGGGCGATGGGTGCCAACCGACTGCAAGTGTTTTGGCACATCAAGCTGCCCTCCGCCACCGGCTCCTTTTTCTCCGGGCTGCGCATCTCCGCCTCCTATGCGGTGGTGGGCGCGGTGATCTCCGAGTGGTTAGGCGGTTTTGAGGGACTGGGGGTCTATATGACCCGGGTAAAGAAAGCCTATGCCTTTGACAAAATGTTTGCTGTCATTGTGTTCATCTCCGTCATCAGCCTGCTGCTGATGGCACTGGTGGCACTGGCGCAGCGGCTGGCAATGCCCTGGGCAAACAAAGGAACAACGAAAGGAAAAGAATAAGATGAATAAAGCAAAAAAGATTTTTGCCGGTATGCTGGCCGGCGTCATGGCACTGTCCTTTGCCGCCTGCTCCGGCGGTAAAGCAGCGGACAAAACGGACACCACCGCCGCACCGGCACAGAAGACGGACATTACCGTCTGCCTGGACTGGACCCCCAACACCAACCACACCGGTATGTTCGTAGCCAAGGAAAAAGGCTACTACGAGGCCGCCGGGCTGAATGTGAGCATTGTGCAGCCGCCGGACAACAGCACCGCCACCCAGCTGTGCAGCTCCAACAAAGCGCAATTTGCCATTGACGCACAGGACACCCTGGCGCCTGCTTTTACTTCTGACACCCCCATGGATGTGACTGCCGTGGCTGCGCTGCTGCAGCACAACTCCTCCGGCATTATCTCCAAGGCCGGGCAGGGTATGGACCGTCCCAAGGGCCTGACAGGCAACACCTACCTGACCTGGGACTCCCCCATTGAAAAGGCTATGCTGGAAAATATCGTCAACAAGGACGGCGGCGACTGGAGCAAGGTTAAGCAGATCCCCAACAAGGTGACCGCCGAGGCCCAGGATGTGCAGCAGAACCCGGACCACGCCATTTGGGTATTCTACGGCTGGGCCGGTATCAACGCCAAGGTCAACAAAATCGATGTAGACTTCTTCTACATCAAGGACCTGAACGCCACCTTTGACTACTACACCCCGGTACTCATCGCCAACAACACTTTCTTAAAGGAAAATCCGCAGGCTGCTAAGGCATTCCTGGCTGCCACTGCCAAGGGCTATCAGTACGCCATTGACCACCCGGAGGAGGCTGCGGACATTCTCATTAAGAGCGACGATACCGGCTCTCTGAACGGCAGCGAAGAACTGGTTAAGGAAAGCCAAAAGTGGATGGCAGAGCAGTACATCAGCGACGCCAAAAAATGGGGCTACATTGACCCGGCCCGTTGGAACAACTTCTACAAGTGGCTGACGGACAACAAGCTGGTGGAGAAAGACATCAGCAGCAATGTAGGCTTTACCAACGATTACCTGGCATAAGAAATGGACATTTTATCCGCAGAAAACATTAAAAAAAGCTTTGACGAAAAGGTGATTTTGGACGGCGTAAACCTGACTTTGCGGCAGGGAGAGTTAATCTCCCTGCTGGGGGTCAGCGGCGCCGGCAAGACCACCCTGTTCAACTGCATCAGCGGCATTGACCGGCCGGACAGCGGCCGGGTGGTGCTGGGCGGGCAGGACATTACCGGCCAGCCGGGCCATATCAGCTATATGCTGCAGAAGGACCTGCTGCTGCCCTACAAAAAAATCATTGACAATGTGTCCCTACCGCTGCTGCTCTCCGGCAAATCCAAAAAGGAAGCCCGGACAGAAGCCGGCAGTCACTTTGCCCAGTTCGGTCTGGAGGGCACCCAGCAGCAGTACCCGGCGGAATTGTCCGGCGGTATGCGCCAGCGGGCAGCCCTGCTGCGCACCTACCTGGCCGGTGACCGGGTAGCGCTGCTGGACGAACCGTTCAGCGCCCTGGACACCATCACCAAATCCGCCATGCACCGGTGGTATCTGTCCGTGATGGAGGAGATCAAGCTGTCCACCATCTTTATCACCCATGATATTGACGAGGCGGTGCTGCTCAGCGACCGCATCCTCATTCTCAGCGGGCGACCGGGCAAGATCACCCACCAGATCACTATTGCGGAGCCGAAACCCCGGCGGCGGGACTTTAACCTGACCCCGGAATTTTTGGATTACAAAAAGCAGGTGATTGACGCCCTGGGTGTGGTGTTATAATACGGCAAAAGCAACCACTTGGATAAACGGAATCAATCCATAAAAAAAGAAAAACGGCATTGCAACCAAAATTGCAATGCCGTTTGTTTTATTTTGCGATCCCCAGGATGGTCTCCGCCTGCTGCACCTGCTCCGGTGTGGGCACAGGTACGCCCTCCAGCGGGTACTCGATCCCCAGGTTTTGCCACTTAAAGAGCCCCAGCGTATGGTACGGCAGGATCTCCACCTTCTCCACAGAAGAAAGGCTGTCGATAAAGTCTTTCAACTGCTGCAACTCTGCCGGGTCATCGGTCAAACCGGGCACCAGCACGCGCCGGATCCACATAGGCTTGCGGATCTCCGACAAGTAGCGAGCCATATCCAAAATATTGGCGTTGTCCCGCCCAGTGAGTTCCTTGTGCTTTTCGCTGTCCGTCTGCTTTAAGTCCAGCATCACCAGGTCCGTCACTTCCATCAGCTTTTGGAACTTAGAGAAGAACGGCTCCTTGCGGCTGAATGCGGAACCGCAGCTGTCCAGCGTGGTATGCACCCCGTGGGCCTTGGCAATGGAGAAGAACTCCGTTACAAAGTCGATCTGGAGCAGCGGCTCGCCTCCGCTAACGGTGATACCGCCGTTGGGCTGGCCTTTCTTGGTCCAGTAATTGCGATAACGATAAGCCTTATCAAACATCTGCTGTGGGGACAGGCTCATCTTTTCCGCCGCCGGATCCCAAGTCTCCGGGTTGTGGCAATATTTGCAGCGCATATTGCAGCCCTGCAAAAAGAGCACATAGCGCACCCCCGGGCCGTCTACCAGCCCGAAGGTCTCTATGGAATGAATTTTACCGATCATAAGCGATCAGCCGCTTACATTCTGTCGTGGCAGGTACGGGCAATAACATCCATCTGCTGCTCACGGGTCAGGTCAATAAACTTCACGGCGTAACCGGATACACGGATGGTGAAGTTTGCATACTCTTCCTTCTCCGGGTGCTCCATGGCGTCGATCAGCTTCTCTTTACCGAACACATTCACATTCAGGTGATGTGCGCCCTGATCGAAGTAGCCATCCATCACCTGTACCAGGTTGTTGACGCGCTCCTGCTCGTCATGGCCGATAGCGTCCGGGTTGATGGTCTGGGTGTTGGAGATACCGTCCAGTGCCCACTCATAAGGCAGCTTAGCAACGGAGTTCAGAGAGGCCAGCAGGCCGTTCTGCTCTGCGCCGTAAGCCGGGTTTGCACCGGGAGACAGCGGCTCGCCGGCCTTACGGCCGTCAGGCATAGCACCGGTTGCCTTACCATATACCACATTGGAGGTAATGGTCAGGATAGAGGTGGTGGGCTCGGAGTTACGATAGGTGTGGTGCTTCTTGATCTTAGCCAGGAAGGTCTTCAGCAGCCATACAGCGATCTCGTCTGCACGGTCGTCATCGTTGCCGTAGCGGGGGAAGTCGCCGGTGGTCTCGTAATCAACCACAATGCCGTCCTCGTTGCGGATGGTCTTAACCTTAGCGTACTTGATGGCGCTCAGGGAATCTACCACGTGGGAGAAGCCGGCAATACCGGTGGCAAAGGTTCTGCGTACATCGGTATCGATCAGAGCCATCTCGGCAGCTTCGTAGTAATACTTATCATGCATGTACTGGATCAGGTTCAGCACATTTACATACAGATCAGCCAGCCAGTCCATCATGCGGTCATACTTCTCAACGACCTCATCATAATCCAGGTACTCGGAAGTGATCGGCTTGTACTCGGGACCAACCTGCTGGCCGGTCTTCACATCCACACCGCCGTTGATAGCATACAGCAGGCACTTAGCCAGGTTGGCTCTTGCGCCGAAGAACTGCATCTCTTTACCGGTCTGGGTAGCGGATACGCAGCAGCAGATGCTGTAATCGTCGCCCCATACCGGCTTCATCACATCGTCGTTCTCATACTGGATGGAGCTGGTGCGGATAGAAATGTCTGCCGCGTACTTCTTAAAGTTCTCAGGCAGAGCGGAGGAATACAGAACAGTCAGGTTCGGCTCCGGAGAGGGACCCATATTCTCCAAAGTGTGCAGGAAACGGTAGTCGTTCTTGGTAACCATAGAACGGCCGTCTACGCCGATACCGCCAACTTCCAGGGTAGCCCATACCGGGTCGCCGGAGAACAGCTGGTTGTAAGAGGGAATACGAGCGAACTTCACCATACGGAACTTCATAACCAAGTGGTCGATCAATTCCTGTGCCTCGCTCTCGGTCAAAGTGCCGGCTTCCAGATCTCTCTCAATGTAGATATCCAGGAAAGTGGACACACGACCAACGCTCATCGCAGCACCGTTCTGGGTCTTGATGGCAGCCAGGTAGCCGAAGTACAGCCACTGCACAGCCTCTTTTGCATTCTTTGCAGGCTGAGAAATATCAAAACCATACTTCTCGGCCATGACTTTCATCTCGCCCAGAGCCTTAATCTGCATAGCCAGCTCTTCTCTCTGACGGATGATGTCGTCCGTCATAGAACCGCTGCCGCAGTTGGCAAAGTCTTCCTTCTTCTGCTCGATCAGGAAGTCGATACCGTACAGAGCCACACGGCGATAATCGCCGACGATACGGCCACGGCCGTAAGTATCCGGCAGACCGGTAATGATCTTGTTGTGGCGAGCCTTCTTCATCTCGGGCGTATATGCGTCAAACACACCCTGGTTATGCGTCTTGCAATACTCGGTGAAGATCTTGTGCAGCTCCGGATCCGGCTCATAGCCGTAAGTGGAGCAAGCCTGCTCCGCCATCTTGATACCGCCATAGGGCATAAAGGCACGCTTCAGGGGCTTGTCGGTCTGCAAACCAACCACGGCCTCCAGATCCTTCAGATCCTCACTGATGTAGCCCGGCTCATGGGCAGTAATGCCGGACACGATCTTCGTGTCCATATCCAAAACGCCGCCCTTGGCGCGCTCTTCTTTTTGCAGACCCTGCAACACGCCCCACAGCTTGTTAGTAGCGTCCGTGGGTCCTGCCAGGAAATGCTCATCTCCATCATAGGGCTTGTAGTTCTTCTGGATGAAGTCTCTTACATTGACTTCCTCTTTCCAGAGGGAACCGTCAAAGCCATTCCATTGTTCAAAATTGACCATCGTATTACCTCCTACAGTATTTGTTTGCTAAATATGAAAACTAATGACTGGCATAGTTAGAATTGCGAAAACAGACGCAATTTGACGCACCTGTCCGCAAATCGCTAATAATATACAACAAATCGTCTTGAATTTCAACCCAAATTGTATAAGTATTTTGCCCATTCCGGCTAAAGTTTTTGGGAATTTTGACCATTTGCTGTAATCATTACCAACTTGTACTCATTACAATTTGAATTATAAACGGAAAACGACCTTTTGTCAAGGGGTTTTTTCTGTTTTTTGCAGAACATACCTTGCGGCGGCGCTCGCCTTTCTCTGATATTATTTTAACACAATTTGCTATATTTTCCAAAATTTTTGCACGCTGTTGCGCAATTCTGCACACAGTGTAAATTATTTATGAATTCCACCGCTGTCAGATTGACAAAAAATTATCAATTCGCTATACTGAACTTGCAAGCGGCGAAAAAAAGCCGCCGAAATTTCAATGAAAAGAGGTAATTTGTTATGGCAAACAGATTTGTATTGAATGAGACCAGCTACCACGGCCCCGGTGCGATCCAGGAGATCTCCGGTGAAGTGAAAGGCCGCGGGTTCAAAAAGTGCTTTGTGTGCTCCGACCCGGACCTGATTAAATTTAATGTAACGAAGAAAGTGACCGATGTGCTGGAGAATGCCGGCATTGACTACGAGATCTACAGCAAAATCAAGGCCAACCCCACGGTGGAGAATGTGCAGACCGGCGTGGCCGCCTTTAAGGCCAGCGGCGCAGACTGCATCATCGCCATTGGCGGCGGCTCCTCTATGGACACCGCCAAAGCCATCGGTATTATCATTGAGAACCCGGAATTCAGCGATGTAATCTCCCTGGAGGGCGTGGCGCCCACCACCAAGAAGGCCGTGCCGATCATCGCCGTTCCCACCACTGCCGGTACAGCCGCCGAGGTCACCATCAACTATGTGATCACCGACACGGAGAAAAACCGCAAAATGGTGTGCGTAGATGTGCACGACATTCCCGTAGTGGCCGTTGTAGACCCGGAGATGATGGCATCCATGCCCAAGGGGCTGACCGCCGCCACCGGTATGGACGCACTGACCCACGCCATTGAGGGCTACATTACCAAGGCCGCCTGGGAAATGAGCGATATGTTCCATCTGAAAGCCATTGAGATCATCAGCAAGAACCTGCGCGGTGCCGTAGCCAACACCCCGGAGGGCCGCGAGGGCATGGCACTGGGCCAGTACATTGCCGGTATGGGCTTTTCCAACGTGGGCCTGGGCATTGTGCACTCCATGGCGCACCCGCTGGGCGCTGTGTACGACACCCCCCACGGCGTAGCCAACGCCATTATCCTGCCCACCGTGATGGCCTACAATGCACCTGCCACCGGTGAAAAATACCGGGATATTGCCAAGGCCATGGGCGTTCAGGGCGTGGACGATATGGCTCTGGACCAGGCGCGTGCCGCTGCCGTGGACGCAGTAAAGCAGCTGTCCCAGGATGTAGGTATCCCCGCCGACCTGAAAGACATTGTAAAGCCGGAGGATGTGGACTTCCTGGCGCAGAGCGCTTATGACGACGCCTGCCGTCCCGGCAACCCCAGAGACACCAGCGTAGAGGAGATCAAGCAGTTGTATCTCTCCCTGATGTAAATCTTTTTTGCAAGACAGCCGCACCGCTTCACCTTGAGCAGTGCGGCTTTTTTTGCGCCCCGGCATTGTATTTCCCGATCATTTATGCTATGCTAAAGGCAATGTGAGGAAGAAAGGTGATCTACATTGACCATTTCTGACGCAATTCGCTATGTTGGCGTCAACGATACAGACATTGATTTGTTTGAAAGCCAGTACCCGGTGCCCCACGGCGTGTCCTACAACAGCTACCTGCTGCTGGACGACAAGATTGCCCTGCTGGACACGGTGGACAAACGCAAATATGACGACTGGGCCGCAAAGGTGGACGCTGTTCTGGACGGGCGCACCCCGGACTACATTGTGGTGCACCACTTAGAGCCGGACCACGCCGGCAGTCTGCAAATGACCATAGAAAAATATCCCGGAGCCACCCTGGTGCTCAGCGCCAAGGCGCTGGCTATGCTGCCCCAGTTTTTTGACCTGCCGGCAGGCACCAAGACCCTGTCGGTGAAAGAGGGCGACACGCTGGAGCTGGGTCACCACACCTTGACCTTTGTGATGGCACCCATGGTGCACTGGCCGGAGGTGATGGTCAGCTACGAACAAACGGAAAAGGTACTCTTTAGCGCAGACGCCTTTGGCAAATTCGGCGCCGTAGGCACGGACGAGCCTTGGCCGGAGGAAGCCCGCCGCTACTTTATCAATATCGTTGGCAAATACGGTGCGCCGGTGCAGACCCTGCTGAAGAAAGCCGCCGCCCTGGATATTGCCACCATTTGCCCGCTGCACGGCCCGGTACTGCAAGGGGACCTGACCCCCTATCTGCACCTGTATAACACTTGGAGCAGCTATCAGCCGGAAACCCGGGGTGTGTTCATTGCCTATGCCTCCATTTACGGCAACACGAAGACGGCTGCTCTGCTACTGGCGGAGGAACTGAAAAGCCGTGGCGTAACGGTAGAAATCGCGGACTTAAGCCGCACGGATTTGGCACAGGCAGTAGCAAAAGCATTTCAGTACAGCCAAATGGTATGCGCCGCCCCCAGCTATGACGGCGGGGTGTTCCCGGTAATGGCGGACTTCTTGCACCACTTAAAGAGCAAGAATTACCAAAACCGCACCGTGGCCTTGATTGAAAACGGCAGCTGGGCGCCCAGCGCCGCCCGCACCATGGCCGCCCAGTTGGAGGAGATGAAAGCCATCACCCTGCTGTCGGGCACCGTCACCGTGCGCGCCGCCTTAAAGGACGCAGACCGCACCGCGCTGGCCGCACTGGCAGACGCGCTGGCGCAGTAAGGAGCAGACCATGGTTGTATATACAAACGCAGATTTCATCTCCCTGAATGAGGAGAATCTTACTTACAGTGTGCTGGTAGAGGACAAGGGCAAGATTGCCTATATCGGCTACAATACGCCCCTGTGTTACCGAGACGCCAAGGTGGTAGACCTGGAGGGCAAGGCGGTACTGCCGGCAGTAAACGACCTGATCCCGGTGGACTGCAAGGACGCCGGCTGCGCCGTACTGGCTGTGGGCGAAAGTGCCGACTTTGCCGTCTTGGACAAAAACATTCTCAAGGACCCTACCGCCTCGGTGGAAACCGTGTACCTGAAAGGCCGCGACACCAGCAAAAGCCGCTTTCCGTTTTTTCATATCTAAAGTGTTACAGTAAAGGGCGCACACCGGTTTTGGTGTGCGCCCTTTTGTTTTCCATATTTGGCATTTGCCCCCTTTACAAGGGAGCCTTATTTTTTTGTCTTTTTACCGCTTTTACTTATTATTTTCCCTGCTTTTTCTTCTTATAGTGTATCAGCAGCACCACGGCCGCAAACACAGCGGCAGTGCCGAAAACCGCACCAAAAGCAATGCCCGCAGTAGCCGGAGGCAGATATAACTTACCACCGTCCAACAAAGTGGGGGTCGCCTTTTCCGGCAATTTATACAAATCCGCACCGCTGTTTTTGCCATAGGCCACCTGCACCACGCTCACCTGGTACTTGCTCAGTTCCACCTGAAGGTCCGTGCCGGGGGTCAGTTCCGTTTGGGTGGGCGCAGTGGTATTGCTGTCCAGTTCATTGCAGGCGGACTTAAATTTGCCTTGCAGGCTTTGGACGGAAACCGCATTCGGTTTGTAGCCGTCCAGCTGCACATTCACCCTCCGATCCTTGCCGGAGGTATTCACCAGCTTAATATACAGCACCTGGTTCTCCGGGTCGCAAGTAACGGACTGGTACACCCCGTCCTGTACGGTACTGCCGCCGTCAAAAGTGGCGTGCACATACTGCGTACCCACATTGTTGGCGAAGAGCATTTGCACATAATAGGAGGGAGTGAGCACCGTTTGGCGGCTGTCAAACCAAATGAGATTCACATTCCAGCTTTGGGCATTGATCTTGGCAAAGGTGGGGGCGTAGGATGCCATATCCACCACATCGCCGTTGCGTTCCAAGCCGGTCAGGTAGCTGGCTTCTTCCACCGCTTCCCAAATGTTGCTCTTGGTCTCTATGGTGCCGATCCCGGCAGAGGTGGCGGCGTACTCGCCCACAAACACATGGGCACCGGAGCGGTCAAAGCTGTCGTAGCGATCGTTGTGGTCAAACAGGTAGCCGTCGTAGGTGTAATAATGCTCGTCCACCACCGTGTCCTTAAATTCCCGATCAATCCACGCCATATTGCCGTCGTAAGCATCCCCCTCCAGGTAAGTACCGGCAGAGGAGATCACAGTGATCTGCGGGTATTTCTCTTTTACCGCCTTGTAAAGCGCCTTGAAGTTGCGTTCATACACGGCGCCCCAGTTCTCATTTCCCAGACCGATATATTGCAGATTAAAGGGCTTGGCGTGGCCGTTGGCCGCCCGCAGCGCGCCCCAGTAGCTGGTGGTGGCATCGCCGTTGGCGTACTCAATCAGATCCAGTACATCCTGCACATAATTGTCCCACGCATCCGTGCCCGGGCGCAGAGCGATGGTGTCCAAATACGCCTCCCAGTCGGCGGCGCTGTTGATGTTCAGCTTTTTGATTTTGTCCGTATATTCCGTGCGGGCGTCGGTATCCTTTTCGTCCAGGCCCACCTTTTCCGTCAAATACGCTTCCCACTGCGCGTCGGTCATGCGCAGTTTGGCATACGCTGCCGCATGGTCATCATAGGCAGCCCGCGGCTGGCAGCTGAGCCCCACATTCACAATGGGCAGCGCCAACGCGTTCAGATCCGCGCACAGCTGGAAATACTCGTGGTAACCCATGGCGTTGGTGTTGTTATAGTCCCGGCCGTTGTCGTCCTTCCACAGGTTCTCACTTTGCTTGCGCTCCTCCAAGGGGCCGATGGTATCTTTCCAATTGTACAGCTGATCCAGGCTGCCGCCCTCTGCCAGGCACCCGCCGGGAAAGCGGATAAACCGCGGGTGCAGATTTTGCAGCGCTGCAAACAGGTCGCTGCGCAGGGTGGTATATTTCCAGCTGTCGCTGCCGTAACCGTAGCTGCCCTGGGGCACCAGGGTGACGAAATCCAGGTATAAAGTTCCCTCACCCTCCAGCTGAAATACCAGAGCGCCATCCTTGCTGGCACTGGCGGTCAGCGGTACGGTCAGCTTGTTCCAGGCGCCGCCGGTTTTGCTCAAGTCCAGCTGCACCGCCGTCTGCTTGCCGTCGCCGCAGTCCAAATACACCTGCGCGGTGCCGGTAAAGCCGCCGGAGCGCACATAGCAGCTGAAATCATACACCTGGTCCGCCACAAAGCCCATATCCGCCGTGTTGGCTTTCTTTTTATCATATTTATCCGTCTTGTATTTATAAATCTCCGTAAAGCCCAGGTTCGTCAGGCTGCCCTTGCCGTCCACCGTCACCTTGGCGTAGGTGGGATTGTTCTTATTTAGAGGCAGGTTGCCCTCGGTGGTCAGCTCCAACCCATCCGCCACCCAGCCGGTGGTAGGCGCAGAGGCGTACTCAAAGCTGTCGTTATTCACCAAATTGGACACCAAGCCCCCGTCGCAGGCGTAGCTGATGTCCTCGATAAACGCACCGTACAAATGATCCGAGATGGCGGTTTGCTGGGCGTCTGCCGCCACACGCAGCACTGCCTGATCCGCTGCCTGCACCGGCAAGGCGGCGCCCAAGGTCAGTGCACCGGCCAGCAGTGCGCAAAAAATCCGTTTCATATATAGAACCCCCTCTATTTTATACCTTTATTATAACATACTGCCCTGCCCCGGCGCAACTAAAAAAGGCCGTGCCTGCACGCCGTGTGCAATATTCTTTGTTAAATTTTATCGAACTTTTTAATGTACTTTGTCAGTATAGGCATATTAAGATTTTGTCTATTTTTCAAGCCGGTTGACAGCGCCGAACCCTTGCCGTATAATAAATCTATTAAAAAGGTAGGTATTCGCTATGGAACAGGCATTTTCCAGAACAGAATTACTCTTGGGCAGCAGCGCTCTGGAGCGGCTGGCCGCCTCGCGGGTGGCGGTATTCGGCATTGGCGGCGTAGGTGGCTATGTGTGCGAGGCTTTGGCCCGTACCGGCGTGGGGCACCTGGATCTGATCGACAGCGACACAGTGGCCGTGTCCAACATCAACCGCCAGATCATCGCCACCACCAAAACCGTGGGGCAGTACAAGACGGACGCCATGGAGGCTCGAATCTTAGACATCAATCCGGCGGCCAAGATCACCAAGCACAACTGCTTCTTTTTGCCGGAAACGGCGGCGGATTTTCCCTTTAACCAATACGATTATGTGGTGGACGCAGTAGACACCATGAGCGCCAAGCTGGCGCTGGTGACCCATTGCCACGCCGCCGGCGTGCCCATCATCTGCGCCATGGGCGCCGGGAATAAGCTGGACCCCACCGGCTTTCAGGTGGCGGACCTGGCTAAAACGAAAATGGATCCGCTGGCCCGGGTCATGCGCCGGGAGCTGAAAAAGCGGGGTATTCACCACCTAAAGGTGGTTTACTCCCAGGAACCGCCTATTCCCACCGCCGGCGCCGGACAGGCGGATCCGGATCACCCCGGCCGCCGCAGCACGCCCGGCAGTGTGGCCTTTGTGCCCTCCGTGATGGGCCTGATCCTAGCCGGCGAAGTAATCAAGGATCTGATTAAAGCGGAAAAATAAGCAAGCAAAAAGCCAACCGAGCAAGACGCCCGATTGGCTTTTTTCTGTTTTGGCAATACGCCATTTATACAGGGATTGTCGGTCACTGGCGCACCCGAGTCTTGATGTTCTTTACGGTCAGAACCAAGCTGGCAGTGGACGCAGCCACAGCAGACAAGAGCAGCGGCCGGCGCAGTTTTTCCGGTGCAAAAGCAAAAGCCGCCACCTGCAAACTGGCGGATAAACAAGTCAAAAATGCTGAAACGGTTCTCATTTCTGCGCCTTCATTTGATCCACAAGGTTTTGCAATTTCCGGGTCACCTGCTGCATAAGTACCATTTTCTGCACTCTGGAATCGCCGATCAACTGTACCTTGCAGGTGTTGTCCCCATCTGCATACACCCGGATTGTGTCCGCCCAAGCCAGGAAAGTCAGTTCCTCATCATCATAAATACGCAGCCAGCCGCTGCCGCTCAGCACCAGCTGTTCCTCGGGCAATGCCGCACTATCCGACGCCAGCAGGGCTTCATACGGTCCGTCTGCAGTGAAGTTCAGCAGCGCTACCTGCTCCGGCGTGCGCAGCACCAACTGCCGACAGGCGCTGGTGCCAAGGTTTGCTTTTCTCTGTGTGTTGTTCATGGTCTTTCTCCTTTTCGATTTCTTTTGATTTTGCACGGCTCTTCTCTCCTCTCGATTATGCCGCCGCTGGCACCGGCAGTCAACAAAAATCTTCACTTTCACTGCTCACAGGGTCATTTTTTGTACAGTGAAACGCCCCTGAACAGATTTTCATTGCACTTTACCGTGGAGCGTGGTACAGTAGGCTTGCAAGGCGGGTGGCCGTCTTGCATATAGGCTTATCATTATACATTTTGTACTCCTATTTTCATTTTTTACTTCCTTGTGTTATTTTCCTTTCTGCAGCTCGGGCAGCCACCTACCCGGGCAGCCCACACCCTTGGCGGGTGGCCGCCCGCCATCTACTTTTTTACTTAGAAGCGAAGCGCTTCTAAGATTTTGATTGCGTCGTCCGGTGTTTTGCATTTCTTCAAGGCACCGGACACAAATTCAATCCACCTAACCCACAGGCCTGACCGAGCAGATCAAAACTGCCCGGCTTTTTTATACCTCGCAGTACCAAGTACTGCAATAAGTACTGCAACGCCAAAAGTTTTTTATTTTCTCTCATTTTTTGTAAAAGCGAAAATTTGGCTTATCCAAGCCAAAAATGGGAACATGAAGAAATAAAGGACGGCTAAAAAAGCCGTCCTTTTGGGTCGAGGTGACAAGAATATAGGCGTAAAATTTGGCTTAGCAGCGGGCTTTCTGCCATTCTGTACTGCAACAGTACTGCAACGCCGTTACTGCTGCAAGAACTGCTCGATCGACTGCTTGATAATCTGTGCCTGTGCAATACCATCAGCAGCGCATTTCTCACGAAAAGCGGAAGCCATTTCCTTGGGGGCACTTATCTTTTCTTATTTATATCTGTGCAGCACTTTTCTGTGGAGCATTCGGGGTAAGCTGCTGGATATAGGCGTCTGCTGCCTCTGTGTACTTTTGTTCGTAGTCGGAGAATACATCACAGTAGGTGTTCAGCGTTGTTTCTATATTGGCGTGGCCAAGGCGCTTTTGCAACACCTTCGCTGGCATTCCGCTCTCAATGCAGCGGGTGGCGTATGTATGCCGCAGGCTGTGCAAGGATACAACGCCGGGTATGGACGGATCCAGCACATTGTATTTTTTTAAGATACGCTGAAATTGCAAATTCACTTGGCTGGTGGTCAGTACCTTGTGACCCTTGAAGTCGTAGAACAGCAGATCCAAGCGGTTGGGCTGCCACCGTTCCATATATTCGGATAAAATGCGGTATGGGGCGTCTGTCAGGCTCAAAAGCCGCTGCCCGGCATAGGTCTTGGTTTTTGTGCCTATAACAGCGTGGTCCGTCTGATCCTTGGTCACCGTGCGTCGCACATTCACGGTGCGGAATGTCAAATTGACATCGTGCACATCCAAGGCGTTGATCTCGCCCATACGCATTCCTGTGCTGAGCATTAACATCATCTGCTCCCAGTATCGGCAGCCACGCTCTTGGTCGTTCATGACCTGCACAAACCTGGTCTGCTCCTCTACGGTCAAAGCACGCACCTTGCGGGTGGCCTTGTTGCTCTTTGGCTTTTTCATGCCACGCATAGGATCCTTGCGGATCAGATCGTTATCAAGAGCCGTGCGGAAGCAGCGGGCCAGCAGGGCGTAGTCCTTGGCGATTACCGAATTGGAACAGCTGGTGATCTCTATTAGGTATTGGGTTACCTGTGGTGGCCTTACGGATTGCAGCGGGCAGTCGCCTATGGAACTGGCGGCGATCCGTTTACAGCTGGCCAGCTTGCGCAGGTAGGTATTGTCCCCTATCTGGTTTAGCGCCCGGTCTGTCTCGACAAGTGATAAGATATACTGGGCAACGGTGATCTTGTCCGGCTCAATTACAGAGCCGGTGGAAAGTTCACTTTTCAAAGCGTCCAGCTTTGCCCGCACATCTGCCTGTCGCTTACCGTACACAGTTTTGCGCTTGGGCCGGCCGTTGGCGTCCACGCCTATAGTCAGCTGGGCAGCCCATAGGCCTTTGCTTTCCATCTTATAGATGGTTCCGTCACCATTCCCTCTTTTTCTTGGCATTGTACACACTTCTCCTTTGCATATAGCAGCGGGCAGCACCTAAAAAAGGGCGCAAAAATGCCCTGCTTGATTTTTTTGCAGGGCTGTGATACAATAACCAGTGTTGGGTGGGTATTGTATTACACAATCCTACTTATCGGCTCTATCCTGTTGGCGCAGGGTAGGGCTTTTTTTATTTGTTATTATGTCGGCGTCAAAAAACGATTTTATACCTGCTCGCTTTCAAGAAGCCTTACTGTCTGACGGTATTCCTCCGCTTTGGCAACGGCGGTAAAAGTGACCGTAGCATTATGGTTTTCTTTCACTACCTTTTCAACTTCAGAAAGCGAAACGCGGAAGAATTCTTTTCGGCTGTTTACAAGATTTATACGCCGATCGTCAAACTGCCGGTGTAAAGCTGTCTCCAACGCCGGCGCATCCTCTGAGAAAATCATAGCGTGAACATCAAATTCAAACGGTACGGAAGCGCTGCTGAGTTCTTTTATGCGGTCCATAGGCTCTAACCGTCGTGTCATTCCAATTTTATATACATTCTCTCCAAAAGAGCCGATATTGGATATTACATAGACGAAGCCGGCGCGCGTATTCTGCTCCCGGTCGAGCACATTTTTTCTGTCCTGCTCTAACAGGCCGAGTTTCGCCTCCAGTTCTTTTATCTTGTCAACATAAAGCTGCTTTTCAATATCATCCGCTTTATGTAGATAAGTCATGAGTTTCTGAATTTCATTCTTGAACTGCCGTTCTTCCTTATCGAGCTTTGCTTTTTCGCGTTCAATTTCACGGCGCACTTTTTCTTCTTCAAGCATTTGCTCTCGGATCGCGCGTTGTTCTTCCTTTTCGCGCTCCGCCATCACCTGATTGCCGTACATACAGTTGAGCTGCTCCAGCTTAATCTCCAGCAGCGGGCGGTTGAGTTCCACTCCGTCTGGCGCAAAAATCCTGTTGAGCATTTCAAAGGACTTGATGATTTTTGAACGCGCACTGTCAATGTTCCGCGTGGTAACATTCTTGATAATAGCCGCCGCTTCCGAATTAAAGCAACGCAGGATCTGTTTCACATTTGCATTTATAACAGACTTTGGCGCGTCGGAATGTACAGAGACAGCATTGTTTGAGGATACACATTCTTTTTCATTAAGTTGTGCAAGAGCAAATTTGTCTTTATATTCTGCAGACGATATATCATAGTCAACAGGGACGGCGACAGAGGCAGCAACCGCTTCTTGTTGCGCCACTTCAATTTCGGCTTTAAGATTGCGGATTTCGATATTCAACTGAGAAATGCATTTCCGTTTTTGCTTCAGTTCACGCTCAACAGCTTGAACCTTTTGAGCACAACTGTCCTCTGTTTCTTTTCGCATTTTTTCCGCAGTCGCTTTGGCGTCTTGCACGCGCTGATCTGCATTGGCATTCGCAAACGCCGCGTATTCGTCGGCATTTTTGATTATATTTATTTTTGAAAATGACTTCTGCAAAATATAATAGTACAGCACGAGAAACGCTACATCAGCCAAAGCAAACAGCGGTACTCCTACTGTAGCCAAGATAGAAATCGCAATAATAAACGGATATGCATACAAAAGGATTTTATATTCTTTTTTCATTTCTTTTTTCCTCTTATTAAGTTATTACATCTATAATCACGGCGTGCCGTGAATTATGATATTCCACATTCAAAGTAGAATTCAATGGCCTTGTGTATATAGTTCTCGGTCACATTGAAATACTCGGCCAACTCGTAAGGCTCCAGGCCCTGGCGCAGCTGCACCTCCAACTCGGCCTTGGGGATCAACTTTTTTACCGCCCACTTATCTGCCCGGCGTTCGTGCTTACTGCGCCGGTCAAGCGGGGCATATAGGTTGTAGAACGACCCGGTTATGCAGTGCCCGGCTTCGTGGGCAAGGCGACAGCGGGCCTCTGCGGTGCTCTCCAGGCTCTGCTCGTCAAGTGCTATGTAATAATCATCGCCGATATTGGCAGACGCAGACTTGGCAGCGGGCATACTGCCCAGATACACCTCTATGTTGTTTTGCTCGATGAGATCGAACAGGGACTCAGTTGTTGTCATTCTCTCTCTTTCTCTTATCTTTGATAAATTCTACAAAACCTTTAACTTCGTTCCACATCTCGTCGGTAACCTCTCCGTCACCACCAAATAGTGCCACCTTGGCGATCTCCTCCGGACTTTGTTGGTCCGGGGGATTTTTTATGTCCGTTTTTCCAGTTAAGTAGTCAATAGACACACCGAAATACTCACTAATGCTCTTAAGTATCTCCAGTTTGGGTTCTACATCTTCTCCATTCTCATATTTTTTCTTCCAAAAGGAGACACTGCCTTTATTAAAGCCACATTCTATAGCGGCTCGTGAAGGCGAGATACCGGCCTCATTGCATATATGTTGAAAGCGGTCATAAAACACAAAAAATGCCTCCTTGTTTTGTGCAAATTACACAAAGTTTAACAAATTAGACTTTTTGTGTTGCAAAGTTGAACGAATTGGCTTATAATGCAAGTGTGGTTGAATTCGTTAAACTATTTCAACAGCGTTAGCAACTTTGTGTTTAATTCTTTGGACAAGATGAGTATAGCACACAGGTTTAATAAATTCAACCACTTTTTAAAAAAATCTGGGAGGAGGTATATTTTTTGGACAGTTGGATTGAAACAGCAATAGGAAAAATGCACATGAACAAGATCACGCAGCGTGACCTTGCCAGGAAACTCAACTGGTCTCCGCAATATCTTTGTAATGTGCTCGGCGGAAAGCGAAAATCAAAAAGCGGAGAAGAGCGGATCCTCGGCGCAATCAACGAGATCATCGCAGAGCGCAACAACTAAATACACGGCCAGCCTTTAGATAAGCAGCAGGCAGTTAAAGCGAGGTGAATAAAAGTGATTGTTGTATTGGTTCTTATTTCCACTGTTGCGATGATCAGTGCGCTGATGGCGCATTGGAGGCTAAGAGCGGTTTTGTACTATTTGACTGATAAGAACATCCAATTCACCGAAGAGGATATGGAGAAGTGCCTGCGCCAGGTGCTGGAACACCAATTCAAACGGTAGGTGGATTAAGCAACATTGATGATAAGACACTGGTTGCGACGGATGAGAGAACATTCAGAGAAGCAGAGGCAAATTTGGAAGCAATTTTCTTTGTTTTTCTCCATACATTGTCATCTCGGATGTTATCCAGCAGATCGTGACCTGGCATGAGGATGGATTCCACAAAATATGTTGGTGTGGTGCATAGATCTGCAACCGAGACGGCCTTTATGTATCTGGCCTCTGACAGCAAGCTGATTGTATACAAGATTTCTTCAGAAGTGTATGGGTCTATTTGAATTGTAGAGGCGTCTAAGTGGTCATTGTAACCAAGGTGCTCTTCAAGGTAGATCAGTACCTCTCTTACACAGTCTTTGTTTAATTTCATCTGATTTTGTCCTTTCGTCATAATAACATCATTATAGCAACAATTCACAACCAATGCCAGCCTTTTGGGCGGCGGCAGAGATACGCAGGCAGCGGGACCTTTTTTTCATTTCTTCTCTTTCTTCTTTTCTTTTTTTGTCAAATTTACCCCCTATGTTCCTGCTTCCGGTGCCCACCCACCCAACATCACATTTATCGCCAACGGCACTTTTGCCGTGCAGCGGGCAGCTTGCGGCTCTGCCGCTTGCCCAAAGGGCTGGCCTAATCAAGAAAGGAGAATAGCAATGAAAGTACCAATCAACAAGGACAGCCCCTTGGCAATGGACGACTTCGACGCCGCCGTGCAGCAGCGTATGGAGCGCCTGCAAAGCTATATTGACCTGATCCGCACCGCCGAAGCTGTAGAGGAAGAGGTCAAGGTCAAGGGCGCAAAGCTGTATCTTGGTCCGGAAGATGTGGCGGCATACCTGAATTGCAGCATTCCGACTGCCAGGCAGTATATGCACCGCCCGGGCTTCCCTCTCATTCAGTTGGGTGAGAACGGCACCAAGTTGGCTGTGTTCGCCCCGGCGTTCCACGCATACAACGCCGGAAAATACTAAATTGCAGTCAACTGCAAAGAAAGGACAAACCAATGACGAAGCGAGAAAAGGCAGGGACAGTCCTGGTGGTCACCGGCTTTCTGCTGGTGATGTTGGGTTGTTGCCTTGTGGCGGATAATCCGTACTGGTGGGTGTCCGTGGTGATCAGCGGAACCGGCTATGCATTGATCGCTCTGGCGGTGTTCGTGCTGCCCAAGGAGGACGAGCCCCGACAGGACAAGCAGCTGGTGGTTGAAGATGATAAGTATAGAGTGGTGCTGCTGGCGCCGCTGACAGACTTTGAGGTGGCGTATCTGCACGCCATTCAACTTGGAAAGGATGATGAAAATGGACGATTACATTGATTTGGTGATCGCTAAACTGGATGAGGACCATATTGTTCTGCGGGCGCCGTGGAATACCGTTAGAGCCGGCGACACCGTGTATGTGCGGGGTGATGGCAACTACGAGGCACTGGAAGTCATCGCAGAACGGAAAACCAAGGTTCTGATGGAATTGCCGAAAGTGACCGCCATTATGCTGCCGCTGGAGTATGACGACGAACAAAGCGGTGGGCAAAAAGAAAAAACCGACTGAGCGACCAGTCGGCTTAAACACAGGCGGCGAAAAGAAAGTAAAACGCCTGCGCTATATCCATTATATATAAGGACCGCAGAGAAGTCAAGGACAAGCCGTGCGGCAAGGGCGAAAAAAGGGGTCTGTGCTCCTTTTTTGCTCCTTGTTCAAAGTATTATTTTTAGGCGCAAAACGCCAACGGCAAAAGTATATATCGCTTGGCATTCTTCAGCGGGTTCAGGCGCAGGCAGGAGACCGGCGGCAACAGGGTGTGCACCCGCGCCGCATAATGAGGAGCTGTGCTCTGTGGGAATGTGGAACACGCCGGTGAACCGGTGGGAAACTTGCTTTTCCACCCGGGAGCCGATCAGCGTTTTCCAGCATTTCCATAGAGTGCCGGTCCGTCCAGAAAGGAGCAAACCAAAATGCCATGGGTGCAAAAGACCGTCCATGCGGGAAGATGTATCTATATCCAGCGCCACTACTCCTCGCGCTATGGCAGCAAACACAAATGCACCAGAGGGAGCAACTACGGCAAAACAAGTGAGGCCCAGGCCATTGTAAACAATCGCCAGGCGTGCCTACAGCAAGAGATGATTTTTAACGCCAATTTTGGTCCAGGTGATCTGACCGCTACCTTTACATTCCGTAAGGCGGACAGACCCAAGAATCTGCAAGAGATCAAGAAACTGTGGGCGGCATATATGGCCAAACTGCGATATGCCTACAAAAAGGCAGGTGTGGAGTTCAAATGGATGAGGGCCATTGAGACCCCGGACAAGAACCCGCATATCCACATGGCGCTGTCCGGCATCGACATAGCCAAGCTGCCTCGGTGGCCGTATGGGCGGGTGGACTTTGTGCCGGTTGATGACAGAGACCACCACACCTACGGTGGGTACCTGCGTGAGGAAACACATATCAAGCAAGGGCACAAAGGTAAGTACACCACGGCCAAAGCAAAGGTATGCTACAGCCGCAGTCGTAACCTGACCGTACCGGAGCCGGAGTACAAAATCATTTATAATGACCACTGGGCGGACGAGCCAAAGGCACCAAAGGGCTATTATGTTGTCCGGGACACCCTGAACAACTGGGAGGACGAAGTCACCGGGTTCAAGTACCAGTCCTATGTGCTTTGCCCGATCTCAAAGAACCAACCGCACCGGCGGTGTTAGGAGGGCGACAATGACATACATACAGCAATGGGAACAAATGCGGGACAAGGTGCGAAACTTGGAACAGGAACGCCAAACCCAGCTGATCTTGGCACCGCACAACGCCTACGGCTTCAAGCTAAACATCAACCACCCGCTGATCCGGCCAAAGTGGGACGCCTTTAAGAGCACCAAGGGCCTGGGCCAGTATGGCATGACGGACGATCTGCGCCGGGAATTTGAGGAGGCAGTGCTGGCCAGTAAGTACATGCAAAAGTGCATGGAGCAGGAACAAAGGAAGATTGGCGCCGTCGAGCACCAATTCATCCGTATGGCCTACTCCGTAGAGAAACAGGCAGCGGGCTAATGGGTACCCAAGAACACTGGACTGCTGCCCAGTACCAGGAGTATCTCCGGCAGCGGGCAAAGGGAAACAACAAATACCACGCCGTAAAGGTAGAGGTGGACGGCACAGTATATGCCAGCCAAAGCGAAAGCAGGCGCGCCAAAGAGCTGCACCTACTGGAGCGGCACGGGCTGGTGCGCAATCTGCGCGAGCAGGTGCCGTATGAGCTTATTCCTGCCGGCGTTGGCCAATACCGTAAAGAGCGCTCAGTGGTGTACAAGGCGGATTTCGTTTATGAAGTATGCCAGCCGGACGGCACCTGGAAATGGGTGGTAGAGGACACCAAGGGTGCCAAAACAAAGGAATACATCATCAAAAGAAAGCTGATGCTGTACATTCACGGCATCAGCATAAAGGAGACGGAAAAATGAATTTCAAAAAATTGCTATCCATTTGCAAACGAAGCAAGGCCTATTTTCTATATGACCTGCCTGACGGCGAGCAAATGCTCAGTAATGGCAGCTGCGGTTACATCCTGTACGGCCACCCTGAATACACGCCGGAGACGCTGCGCATGGTCGCTGACTTGGCAGAGGATGACAGCGTGATCATGACAAGAATGCCAAAAGCGGATCTGCCGCTGGCAGACCAATGCCCCAATGAAGAATATGCCGCCCCACTGGACACCTGCATTGTAGCCGCAGGCGCTGTATGGCAACCGCTGATTGTAGGTGCGGGCATGACATTCATCAACAGAAGAGCGTTGCAACCTATCGAAAAGGAAGAAGAGGGATATTACCTGTACAAGCGCGGGGACCTGGTGGTAGTTAAGTCCGGCCTGATCGTGCAGGGCGTGATCAGCACAATGGATCTGTCCAAAGCAGAAGCTGTATGCCGGGATCTGATCAACCTGGGCACCGTGGCCGGTATGGCCTTTGAGGAGCGCAACAATGAAGAATGAGAACGAAAAAACTACTATTGCAATCTTGGCGACGATATGCCGAGATGTGTGTATCTATGGCTCAATCAATAGCCGGTGCGGCCTGGACAAGCCGGAACTGGACGAGCACTGCCAGCGTTGCGCGCTGGCGCAGATCAAGGAGGTAACGCTGAAATGACCGAGAAAATCCAAAAAGCCATTGATAAGATCGACCAGGAGGCGGAGAAAATGAGCAGCGCAACCGTGCGCCTGCTTTGCTCACACATTATAGACCACTGCCTGGTCAATGATGAAAACGCGGACAAGGTACTGGCTGAGGGCAAGAGTCTGAAAGGCTGCTGGGATCACATCACAAGCAACGCACGAAAACAAGCAGAAGGCAACTGCACAGCCGTGCCAGACGACACCGTATACGAATGGGCAGCGGGCTATTACGGCTTTACTGCCGAAGAGACCAAGGCGGAGATCATCGACCTGCTGGATCTGCTGTGAGGTGTCGATATGGGAAAGAAACTGAACACGCTTACGCAGGAACAGGCTCGGAAGATTTGGAACGGCCGCCCGAAACTGCCGGAGAAAAAGATCAAGAAGTTTGCCCACGAAGAGGTATTCGTCAATGAGCAATACTTTTTCAAGTACAAAGAATGCGATCACAGGTATGGCTATTGTACCGCTTGCGGCAAGGATGTGCAGATCGATATTGAGAACATGCGACTATGGACGGACAAGCACGCAGCCTGCCGCTCTGCACGGCATAACGACACCGTATGCTGCCCGGTCTGCGGGCACGAAGTTCAAGTCAAAGACGCCGGGCGTGGCCGTAGTCAGTTGATAAACACGGCAGTGGTGGCGGTAACACAGCGAACACGGAACGGCGGTATATTGCTTTCTTTCGTTCGAGTGTATGAGGATTATACGCGCAACTATAAAGCCGCGCCGGAAAGGGGCACACTGCTGTACGCTGCATACTTCAATCTCGGCCAGCACTTTGTAGCCGAACAAACATACGGTGGAGGGCTGTACATAAGCATAAAGCAAAAGCCAACACTCCGACTGCCATGCACGGTGGAGCCGGTTAAACTGGATCACAACAGTTGGAAGTGCACAGAGGGAGAGGGAGCAAAGCTGGTGGGCTTTGAAGAGGCGTTGGAGAAAAGTAACCTACGCTATCTGCCATGGGAGACATACCACGAATGTGCGCAGCAACTGCACCGTAGCGCAATTACAAACTATCCTGTCAACCTGCTTGGGTTACTTTATCAATACAGCCGCCACCCGGTGCTGACAGAGCGCCTGATCAAAGAGGGCAACGGCGACTTGGTAGCCGAACAGGTGGAGTGGAATTGCACAACCGGTCTGGACTACAAGCAAGTGGTGCCTTACAAGGCAATGCGACTGACCAAGCCGGAGTACCGCATGATAAAAGCAAAATACAAGATTTGCTGTTCAACACTCAGAGCAACAGCGGCGCTGAAAAAATACGGCTGTAAAATGTCAGATAAAAATATTCTCTTTTTTCTTGCTTTTCAGTACAGCTATGGACAGAGGAAATGCTACAAGGCGTTGGATTTTTTACGGCAATACCTATCTCCGCAAAAGGCAATAAACTGGGTAAACCGGCAGGCAGCGGGATATGGAACGACAACAAATGTGCTCTCAGATTACAGCGACTATCTGGATCAGTGCAGGCGGTTGGGCCTGGATGTTAACCGTAAAGAGGTAGCCGTACCGCAGAACCTGCGAGATCTGCACCGCCAGTATTCCGAAGAGCTGACGCGCAGAGCAAACGAAAAGAAAGCGAAAGAGCAAGCCGAGCGGGCAAAGAAGTTAGCTAAGGATCTGCCAAAACTGAAACGCAAATATGCATACGCCAGCAGCGGACTGTTCATTCGGCCGGCCGAGGGGCCGGAAGATCTGCTGAAAGAGGGGTGTGCCCAGCACAACTGTGTGTACTCCTGTTACACGGAAAAATACCTGGACAGAAAGACGGATATACTTTTCGTCCGCAAGCAGTCGGACCCGGATCAATCCTATGTGACCGTTGAGTTCAAAAACGGCGCCGTTATTCAATGTAGAGCCGATCACAACCGACCTGCACCGCCGGATGTGCAGGAGTTTATGCAAGCCTGGCTTGCCTACCTAAAGTCGAACAGAAAAACGAAAGCAGTCAGTTAAGGAGGACTTATGGATAACCAAATCACCACAATGCAAGAAGTAACGCCCGCAACCCAGAAAGCCTACGACACCCACGCGAGGATCCTGGCCAACGGGATGGCCCGAGCATTGGTAGATGTGTGCCACGATCTTAAGACAATGCGGGATGAGGGCCTATACACGGAGCTGGGCTATGACACATTCGAGGAGTACGCCGAGCAAGCCTGCGGCATTAAGCAGCGGCAAGCCTATTCCTACATATCAGCCTATGAAAAGCTGGGCCAGAA
The DNA here is from genome assembly GCA_025757685.1 of Oscillospiraceae bacterium. Classification (NCBI taxonomy): domain Bacteria; kingdom Bacillati; phylum Bacillota; class Clostridia; order Eubacteriales; family Oscillospiraceae; species Oscillospiraceae bacterium. The sequence continues at coordinate 1,518,357 of CP107220.1, forward strand.
GTATATGGCCGACCACGCCGACCTGGGGATCACCAAGCTGGAGTTGATCTCTCAAATCAGCAGTTATGAGCGTGAGGAATTCCTGGAGGATGTGGACGCAGAAAGCGCTACGGTCCGGGAGCTGAAAGCAGAGGTTGAACGCTACAAGAAGCAGACGGAACAGCTGACCTTTGACCTTGGGCAGGCACAGAGCGAATTAAGCGAAGCACCGGAGCAGGTGGACACCAACGCACTCCGTTCTTCCATTGAGCAGGAAGTTAAAGCCAAGTACAGCGCCCAGCTGGAAGAATTGCAGCAGCGGGCCGACGCAGCGCCGGACCCGGAGGCAATCCGAAAGGAAGCGGAAAAGGAAGCCGCAAAGGAATACAAAGCTAAGTTGGCAACGGCAAAGGCAGACGCCGAGAAGAAAGCCAAAGCCGCTGTAGAAAAGCTGGAGCAGGAAAAGGCAGACCTGAAACGGCAGTTGGACAGCAGTACCACCAAACTGGACGCCGCTGTTCGGCAAGCAAAGGCAGCGGGTGCAGACACGGATGTGGCAGCCTGCCGGGTGTACTTCACCGAACTGCAACAAACCGCCGCAAAGGTACAGGAGCTGATCGGCAAGATCAATGCCAAGGATCCGGCCACCGGCACCAAGCTCTCCGCCGCCGTTATTCAAGTTTTGCAGTCGACTGCACGAAATTTGGAGGTGAAACAATGACCTGCGAACAATGTTACCACTGCGATGTGTGTTGGCAGCGCATGACCATTTACGGCCAATACGCCCTAATGGGAATGAGCCATGACAACATGGAAGAGTGGTGCACCAAATGTAAGCCAAAAACACAGATCATAGAACTGTCAACGCAAATTCCACAGTCGCTTCATGATGAACTGGCAAGGTACTGTACGGAAATAGCATACGATGAGGAGCGACAAGCATGAAAACGATTAGAAAGCACCTGTGGAATAAGAAAAGAACAGAAACGCTCAAGGTGGCAGACCTGCAAGGCTACCTTGCCCAGTTTGATCCGGGCGCAGAAGTTCAGCTCGGTGTTGTCCAAATGAGAGGTGCCGCAATGTGGCACCTGCCCGATTTGGGTAAACTTAAAATCTGTGCTAATTGATGTTCAAGAGGTGAAAGAATGAACATCCAACTGGACAAGCTGGCAGAAACAGAACGCGGCGCCGGCGGTTTCGGGAGTACAGGGAGGTGAGCAGGATGTGTATAGCAGCACAAATCATTCTTGTGGCCGGGGCGGTCATTGTTGCATTTTTCGGCGTGATCGGCTTTGGTCCGAACTTTAAGAAATGAGCGGAATAAAAAGCAGGAGGAAAAATGACGAACAACGAAAAGAAGGAATGGCTGCAACGCTATCGGGAGTGCTGGGCGGAGGTTGAGATTACACAACAGGAGATCGAAGAACTGAACAGCCGGGCGCAAAAGATCACGGCTTCCCTCTCTCCCACGCCGGGAGGCGGGCAGCGGGCAGATTTTACCTTGACGGTAGATCGCATTATAGAACTGAAAGAGAAGCTGGACCAACAAGTCCGGCTTGCTCTGTTGCAGCGGGCAGAAATTGAGACTGCTATTGAGCAGGTACGCAGCCCATTGCACCGGCGTGTGTTGCGTCGGCGGTATTTGAACGGTGACACTTTTGAGAAGATTGCCGTAGACGAAGATATTACATACAATCACCTGGTCTCTCGCATTCACCCGCAGTCCCTGGATATGCTGGAATGTGAAAAATAAAAAACCACTATGCAATGCATGTTGATGTTATAGTATGCAGGTTGCCGTCTGTGTTATAGTATAAACTGCCAAACAGATTGAAAGAGCGCTCCAAACGGTGCGCTCTTTGGCTTTTGCTTTTGTGCTTTTCCTTTCTTAAATGCGGTTACTACGAGGCCCATTTTCAGATGTGCTATAATTATGGTGAGCAGAAAGGGGGGAAAACAAATACATGTGTAAACGCTCTAAAAAACCTTTAGGCAAGCAGCAGAAGAAGAAACGGAAAAATCGTAAAGTTCGAGAGTATGAAAAGATCAAGATGGAACTGACTAACCTTTCTCCGGCGGAACGCCGACGCGAACGCATTTTAGCAGAGGCCGAAGAGAAAACCGCGATAAACACTACTCCTTTGACGATTTCTGTAATATCGATGATATTTTCGTGGTTTGCAGTCTTTCAAAGTAAGATTTACGAAATCCTCAAAGATTGGTTTCAAACATTGCTCGAAGAATATTCAAATCATGCTGAAATAATTCAAAAGATACAACAGAAGATGAGTGACATTCAGAATAGTCATATTGAGATATTCGGCGTGGTTGTAGTTGCTTCAGCAATAGCAATAACAATTATACGGGTTCATCAGTTGCGTCTCGAGAAAGCAGCCCGCAAAAATAGAATTCGGCTCGAAATACTGGATGAATTTTTCCCAAATAGCAGACAGAAAAAATAACAGCATATAATCCGCAATTATTACAAAGGAGGTGAGCAGCGTGGGTAAAGAGACCTTAACACCTAAACAAAGGCTGTTCTGTTATGAATATGTGCTCGACCATAACGGGAAACGGTCTTACCAGGCTGCTTACCCGAATTGTAAGGCACCCGGGAGCGCAGAAAGCCAAGCAAGCCGATTGCTAAGAAATGATAAGGTAAAAAAATTTATCGCTGAGCTGGAAAAGCGAAAGCTGGACAAGTTGGATTTCACCGCAACGGATGTGCTGAACGCACTGTGCTCCATCGGGTTTGCAGAGACGGCAAAGCCGCCGAATACCTCTGATCGGGTGAAAGCCCTGGCAGAGCTTCTGCGTCACTTTGAATTGGCCCGAGGGCATGAAGATGAGCAGACGGACGATGGCTTTCTGGAGGCCTTGGAGCAGAAAGCGGGTGAACAGGCATGGGAAGAATAAGCACCTTTCATTTTCAGCCATTCTCCGCCAAGCAGCTCCAGGTGCTCACCTGGTGGTGCAAAACATCACCTGTGAGCGACAAAAACGGAATAATTGCAGACGGCGCTATACGATCCGGTAAGACGGTGAGTATGGCGCTTAGCTATATTCTGTGGGCTATGAGTACCTACAGCGGCATGAATTTTGCCATGTGCGGTAAGACGATCAGCTCCTTTCGCCGGAATGTGCTTTCTTTTCTGCCTGCAATGCTGCAAAGTCGCGGGTATCAGGTAAAATACAGCCGTAGCGACAATGTGCTTGTGGTGACGCGGGGTGGTACGGAAAACGCATTTTACATTTTCGGGGGCAAGGACGAAAGCAGCCAGGATCTGATCCAGGGTATGACTTTGGCAGGTGTGTTTTTCGATGAGGTGGCTTTAATGCCCCAGTCCTTTGTGCAGCAGGCCACCGCCCGGTGCTCTGTCAGTGGTGCAAAATTCTGGTTCAACTGTAACCCGGATAACCCACACCACTGGTTTTATGAAGAATGGATCCTGCCGGAGAAGCGGCAAGAAAAGCGAATACTCTACCTCCACTTTACGATGGACGACAATTTGTCCTTAACAGAGGAGGTCAAAGCCCGGTACAGAACGATGTATGCGGGCGTTTTTTATGCCCGGTACATTCTGGGCGAATGGAAAGTGGCAGAGGGCCTGATCTACGATATGTTTGACGAAAGGCGGCACTGTATTCCGCTGCCGCCGGATAACGAACTGCAAGGTTCTGCCTATATCAGTGTGGACTACGGTACGCTAAACCCTACGGTGTTCCTGATGTGGCGCAAATACCATGGCAAATGGCTATGCACCAAGGAATATTACTATTCCGGGCGAGAGAACCATAAACAAAGAACGGACGCAGAGTATGCGGACGAGATGATGGCCTTTATCGGCGATACGCCGTATACCTGCGTAGTGGTTGACCCTTCGGCGGCCTCTTTCATTACAGAACTGCAAAGGCGGGGGCTCAAGGTATTAAAGGCGGATAACGCGGTGCTGGATGGAATCCGTACCGTGTGCACATTGCTGCAGCGGGCGGATCTGCTGTTCAGCAAGGATTGCACCCGCACCATTGCAGAGTTTTACGCCTACCGCTGGAATGACAAGGCAGCAGAGGCGGGGCTGGATGAGCCGATCAAACAGGATGACCACGCCATGGACGCCATGCGCTATTTTGTAAGCACGGCGCTGGGGCGGATCGTAACAAGGAGGACTTGAATATGATACTTTACATGAACCGGCGGGATGTGCCGGAGGCGGAACAGGGCGTACTGTCGTCTGCCGTGATTGATTATGTGGTCGGTCGGGCAAACGAATATGCGCGGCGCTGCCGTGCCCTCTATGGCCGATATATTGGCGTGCCGCAAATCCACCGAGGAGAGGACGAGAACGATGTGCGGGCCGAGGCTAACTATGCCAAGTACATTGTGGATATTATCCGTGGCTATTTCCTGAGCGAGCCGGTAAAGTACGACTGTAACGACAAGGACAAGAAAGACAGCCAGGCCAAGCTGTCCCTGGTGTCTACGGTGGAGGCCAAGCTGGATCGGCAAAGCGGCAACCTGATCCGGCATAACGCTGTGGACGAAAACAAAGACGGCCTGTGCGATCTGTGCGGCAAGGAAATTGACATTTCTGCCGTTATGGCCGCTTATCACAGCCAAAACATTGCCACCGTGGATCAGCGGATTGGCAAGGCAATTGGTATATACGGCGAAAGCTGTGAGCTGCTATATGCCAGCACAGAGGAGCAACCACGCCCGCGATCCGCAGTGTATGCGCCGGATCAGATCGTGCTGGTGCAAGATGATACTGTGGAGCACAAAGACTTGTTTGCGCTGTGGTTTGAGCAGCGGGAGCGCACAGACCGCAGCCGGTACTATGCGGTAACAGTCTATACGACTACCCAGTATCAGCAGTACGAAAGCACATCGCTGGATAAAGAAAACTATGTGTACAACCCGGTGGGCGCGCCTGTGCCCCATTTCTTTGACGGTGTGCCGGTGGTGTGTTATGAGAACAACGAGGAGCGGCAGGGCGACTTTGAACAGGTGGCCAACTTGATTGACGCCAGAAACGAGCTGCTGTCCGACCGGCTTACAGATAAGCGTAAGTTTGTCAATTCCATCTTGGCAGCATTCGGCGCGGTTCTGCCCCAGGACACCATGGAAGCAGCTAAGCGAGACCGGCTCATTGACGGCATTCCCCAGGACGCCCGGTTGGAATACATACAAAAGACCTTTGACGAAAACTCCATGAAGGTACTGGACGATACCTTGGTATCGGATATTCACAAGATGACCCTAACCCCGGATATGACAGACCAGGCCTTTGCCGGTAATGCCAGCGGCGTGGCGTTAAAGCTCAAGCTGCTTGCCCTGCACCTGCTGGTAAAAAGCAAGATGAGCGCCATGGAGGCGGGGCTGAAGAAACGCTGGACCTTATACAACAACTGGCTGGCCCATAACGGTATAGACCCGGTGTCCGTAGATGATGTGGATATGGTGTTTACTGTGGCGCTGCCCATTGATGAGGCGCAGATTGTCTCTATGGTGTGCACCTTGAAGAATGCCGGACTGGTTGACGATCAGACGCTGCTGTCCCTGCTATGGTTTGTTAAGGACCCGGCGGAAGCCGTGGAGAACATGAAACAGCAAAAGCAGGAGAACCAGCAGCAGTATATGGACAGCTTTGCCCCAAAGACAGAGGACAAGGACGAGGACAAGACCGAGGACGAAGAGAAAGACACGGCAGGCCGGCAGAAAGACGAAGAAAAGGACGCTTAATCTATGAAGGCAGCAGAGTATTGGAAAAGGCGAACGGTTGACCTGGAGCACCTGCTGCAAGTGCGCACCACCGCTACAATGGTGGAGGTCAACCGTATGTACGCACAGGGTGTAGAGCAGCTCAACGAGCAAATTGAGCGTATTCTCCGCCGGTATGTTAAAAACGGTCAGATCAGCCAGGCTTATGCCTTGCAGCTACTGAGTGCTGGCCAAACCGCAGAGGAGCGCCAGCGCCTGTTGGAACAGCTGCAACACACCAAGGAACCACAGGCACGGCGGGAGTTGATCGCTATGCTGGACGCACCGGCCTATGCGGACCGTATCAGCCGTTTGCAGGCTTTACAGAACGCTATTCGTGCGGAAGCCGTAGCCATGGGCGTGCGGGAGGAACGGCTGGCGAAAGCGCGACTGACAGATACACTCAAACAAGCATACTACCGCACTATATTTAACGACCAAAAGCGTAATGGTCTATATGACTTTCGCTTGATCAGTGACCGCCGTGTACAGGCCGCACTTACCCATAAGTGGAGCGGCAAAAACTATTCCGATCGTGTGTGGAAGAACAACGCCGCCTTTTGCAAGCGCTTGCAGCGCACGATTGAGGTGGGTTGTATGACGGGTATGACCCTGCACGATATGGAGGAGCGGTTGCTGGAGGACTGCATAGGTGCAGATAGCGACAGCGGGCAACGCTATTGCGCCAGCCGCCTGATCCGTACAGAGGTCAATCACTTCTCCAATCAGGGCTTTTTAGAGGGCTATAAAGCAGCGGGCATTATCCGGTATCGGTTTATGGCCACTCTGGATTTGCGCACCTCCGCCGTCTGCCGCCAGCTGGACGGCAAGACCTTTTTGGTGGAAGAGGCAAAAGCAGGCGAGAACCTGCCGCCTATGCACCCTTTCTGCCGCAGTATTACTGTGCCGGTGGTGAGTAACCGCCCCGGCACCCGCTGGGCCAGGGATCCGGTAACTGGCAAGTCTATGACTGTACCGGCGGATATGACTTACGCCCAGTGGTATGAGAAGTATGTGGAGAAAAACGGCGGCGTTATTCGTGGCGCAAACGGCGTAGATAAACCGGCGGTGGAGGAACAGGCGGAAGCTGTATATCTTGGCCAAATCAATCCGCAGTCTGAGCAGGAACGCAATGCCTATGTGGATCGGTTTATTACACAGTACGAGCGTGCCGACGAGGAGCACATGCTGGTCATTGACCGCACCGGCAAAGTGTATTCCGTTACCAGTCACCAGCCGGATTATATCGACTTAACCGGCGTTGACATTTCCATGAAAGGCAGTTACAATATACATAATCACCCGGCGGATCAAACGCAGTTTTCATTCAGTGATGAGGCGGATGTTCCCAGTATGATTGCCGATGGCACCAGCGTGATGGAAGCCTTTGACCATAAATACCGCTACCGCCTGGAACAGATGGACGGTGTGACGCTGGAAGAGTGGGAAGAAGCAAATGCGCAAGCAAAAGATAACGCCTATTCAATTATGATTGATCGCGGTATGGGATTTTCAGATTTTGCTGAAAACGCGTTGCATATTCAAATAGAGGAAGCTTGTCGTATCTTAAATAGAGGAGTGTACATGCGATGGAAAAGGTAGACCTTTACGAAGCTCGAAAGGCTGAATTGTTGAAACTTGGCCGAAAAAGCAGAATTCGAGGAAAAGCAATTACTGAAGCATGGTTGGCGGCGCACCCCGGAATATCCAGGGGCGAGTGCAACACACCGGAAATGCGAGCTCTGCGAGAAGAAATCAGACAGGAGTATGGACAGATATTGGAAAAATATGAAAGGCTATTCAAAGAACAAAAAAAGCAATAAATAACCCAAAGTGAGCAGAGCTGCTATGCAGCCCTGCTCTTTTTATACCCATTTACAGGCAATGCCTGTGGGAATATATCATTTAACGAACCGGCAGCGCACGGTTTGGGAAAGGAGTCAGCAATGACAAAACACAATGCCGAGATGGAAAACAGCAGAGAACAGAGCCGGGTGTGCGCACGCCTGCCGCTGAACCTCCAGCTGTTTGCCGAAGATACCGGCGAAAATGGAGCAGACACCAACGCAGAGGGGGCAGCGGGCGACACCGACGCCAACTCCGATGGGGGCAACACCACTCCGACCTTTGACGAACTGCTGAAAGACAAAAAATTCCAAAGTGAATTTGACAGCAGGGTCAGCAAGGCGCTTGCCACGGCCAGAGCCAAGTGGGAAGAAAGCGCCAAAGAGCAGGCGGACGAAGCCAAAAAACTATCCAGTATGAACAAAGAGGAGCGAGAGCGGTATAACCTGGCCAAGGATCGCCAGGCATTTGAACAGGAAAAGGCAGCCTTTGCCAAGAAGCAGCTGGAAACGGCTGTTGCGGCTGAGCTGCTCCAGCGTAAGCTGCCTGTGCAGTTTGCCGCAATCCTGACCGGGAATGACGCCACTGCCTCGCAAAAGAACCTGGAGATTTTTGACGCCGCATTTCAAGAGGCAGTACAGGCCGCCACAACCGCCAACCTGCGGGGCAAGGACTTGCCGCCGGCAGGTAAGGAAGCAGCGGGCGACAATGTACCGCCCACAGACTTCCGCGCCTATGAGGCGTGGAGAAAACAGAACGGCTAATAGGAGGAATAAGAAATGCCGAATACGATTTTAACACCCAATGTCATTGCCAATGAGGCACTGATGGTACTGAAAAACAACCTGGTGATGGCTAACCTGGTCCACCGGGACTATGAGAACGAATTTGTGAAGGTTGGCGACACGGTTACCGCCCGCCGCCCCAGCAAGTTTGTAGCCAAGAACTTTACCGGCGCTGTGGATCCCCAGGATCTGAACGAGGGCGGTGTACCCGTGAAGATGGACCGGCTGCGCGATGTGACTGTGCAGATCACTTCTAAGGAAATGTCCCTGGATCTGCGCGACTTCTCTGCCCAGGTGATCGAACCGGCCATGACCGCCATCGCCAGCGCGGTGGACGCAGATGTACTGGCGACTGCCGTAGAGGGCGCCGGTCGCACCGTGACCGCTTCCGGAGAGAGCGCAACCAAGCCCATTAAGGATATTGCCAAGGTGGGCAGCTATCTGGACTTCGCCGGTGTGCCGGTTCAGAACCGCCGCCTGGTACTGAACCCCTCGCACAAGGTGCTGTATGCTACGGACGACAACCTGTCCAAGGTGTCCTATGCCGGTGACGGCAACGCCCTGCGGGACGCAGAACTGGGTAAGGTGTACACCATGGACACCTACATGAGCCAGAACGCACCGTATCCCTACGGTTATCTGGACAATGCCGTTGGTACTGCCAAGACTTATAAGGTCAGTGGTACTGCCGGTGAGAGCAAGGTGGCGCTGTCCTCTGTGACTGCTGCTACTGCCAATGTGAAAAAGGGCGACTGCTTTATTGTGGACGGCTATGTGTACCATTTTGCCGCAGACGCTACGGCTGCCAGCGGCGCGGTGGCCGAGGTGGCTATTGACCAGTCCTTGCACGCTACACTGTCTGGAAAGGATGCCACTGTGATCTCTGCGCCCACTTCCGTAGGGTTCCACCGCAACGGCGTGGCACTGGTGACCCGTCCTATGGATCTGCCGATGGGTAACAAGAACGCCTATGTGGCTTCTGCGGACGGCCTGGGTGTGCGTGTGGTCTTTGACTACGACAGCACCCACAAGATCGACACCGTATCCTTTGATATTCTGTACGGCGTGACCACGCTGGACAAGAATATGATCGTCAAGGTGCAGGGCTAAGCCCGGGGAGGTACAAATGGAAAAGGTAACCGTTGTAAGCGGTAAAAGCGAAGTGGTCATTGACCGCAACTGCCTGGAGGCATACTTGAATGCCGGTTGGAAACTGCCGGAGAAAAAAGAAAACATGAAACAGGGCGCCAAATAAGGCGCCTTTTCTTATGGGGGTGATATGTTTGACTGATGAGATGAAAAGCAAGGCTCTGCGGCTGCTGCGGGCCGCTGCCGGGCGTTACGACAAGATATGCGAGGCCTGGTACGCACACGCCGGTGAAGAGCTGGATTTGCAGCTGTTCTTGGATATGGCCGAGGACGATTGCTTGGCGTATCTTGGTGTCCGCACCTTGCCGCTTGCCGTGACGGCGACCACGCTGTCCAAAATCGCCTATATACACCTAAACGGCTTCTTACAGGAGCAGGACTACGGTGTGAAAAGCGCTTCTTACACAGAGGGAAGCGTGTCCAAGAGCGAGACCTATACCACCCCTGCGGAGCGCGAGGCGGCCGTTGCCGAGCTGCTGCAGCCGTACAACAGATACAGGGAGGTGCATACTGGTGAAGCTGAAAACGCCTAAGTCGTGGACTGTAAAATCACGGATTTTCTCCGCACAGACGATCAGAGACAGTGCTTACGACTTTGAGCAGAGCACCTATACCGCTGTGCCAACTGTATTGTATTTGTGCTGGCAGCCGGTGTCTGCCGCCGCTCCCATAGAAGAACGCGGGCGGGTGTCGTCTGCAAGCTACCAGGCTGTGCTGTACAGTGATGTGGCCGTACAGCCCGGAGATTTGGTGCAGGTGGATGGTATCGGCTGGCTGGAGGTGGACAGTGTGCAGCATTTTCTGCACCATAGGCTGCTGACGGCCAACGCAACAGAAAGGAGGGCGACGGTTGGAAACGCAGATTGAAAACCTGGGAGCCTATGCCTCTGCCATTGAGCAAAGCACCAATAGACTGCTGAATCAGCTGGAACGGCAAATGCTGCAGGACGCGGAGGATATGGCCGGCCGCCAGCGGAGCAAGTGCCCGGAGGATACCGGGTTGCTGCGGGAATCTATCGCCGCTTTTTGCGAGCGTAACGGCGACAGCGTAACCGCAGGCAGTCGTACCAATATGCAGTATGCGGCCTATGTGGAATTCGGAACCGGGCCTGTGGGTGACGAAAAGGGTACACCGCTGGACAGTGAGCTGGGTATTGTGCGTAAGCATGAGCCTTGGACTGCGTATATACCAGGCTACGGATTTCGCAGGTTAAAAGGCTGCTTGCCGGCGCTCTTTATGTATTACGGCATGCAGGAAATGCAGCCGGTGATTGCAGAGCATTATGGTACGGCTATACAGGAGGCGATCAAGTGAAAAACTACCGTGCAGTGATCCGGGATACCTTAAAATCCGTACAGTCGGACATTCCCTATGACATTAAGATGGCATTTCCGGAGAGCAAACCGGCAGGTAACCTGATCACATTTTATGAGATCACCAATACAGGTACGGAACTGGCGTGCGTAGATGTGATCGCCTATCAGGTGGATCTGTGGTTTGTGGCCTTGCCGGATCTGTTGGAAATGACGGAAAAGGTAGACGAGGCTTTGACCTCGCTGGGCCTGATCCGACAATTTGCGTCCTCGGACGCGCTTTTACACGACCCCAGCGGTTATTTGCGCAAATCATTGCGTTACGGCCGTCGGGTTGATACAAGAACCAATCGACTGATAGATTAAGGAGGATTTTATATGAACGAAACAAAGCCGGAACGCGGCCTTGCGTCCAAAGGCATTGAGGTATATCCCAACTATACCGGCCCCACAGCCAAGTGCCTGAACTACGCCACCCAAATCGGCGATCTGACCAAGGGCGAACGGGAAGAACTGGACGCCACTTGCTATGACGATGATGTGGAACACAGCATTACCGGTATTCGCAAGAAAGCAGACGCCTTTGAGGTGACTTTTCTGTACAACGCAAAGGACGCCACATCGGATTATCGGGTGCTGGCAGCTTTGGAGGACGCCGGTGTGTCCGTACCCATTATGGTTAAGCTGCCGGACGACACCAAGTTTAACAACTCTGGTGTGCCCAGCCTGACGATTAAGGGACCGGGCGTAAACAGCCTGATGGAGGCTACTGTCTCGTACAAGCTGGACGGCGACTGGAGCAGAGAGTTTCCCGCCGCGTAAATCGATTATTCGGGAGGCGGGAGACCGTCTCCCTCATTTTTAGGAGGTAAGCAATGAATAATCAGCATACTGTAACCAGAACATACGATTTGCAGTTGACTGCAAACGAGACGGTGCACTTGCGCCTGACCGTGGCTGCCCAGCTGCGACTGAAAAATAGATTTAAGGAGGACGCCCTGGATGTAATCCTGAGCGCTTCCAGTGATCCGGAGCGGCTGCTGGCTGTGCTGGATGAGGCACTGCATTTTAACGATGATCCCAACGGCGATCTGACCGGTGAGGCGTTGTATGACGCGCTGGTGGATAGCGGCGTTAGCGGCGTGGACGCATTTTCAAGCATTCTCTTTCAGCTGGCCAATGTGTCCGGTCTACTGAGCGATACGCAGGCCGAGAAGCTCTCCGCCGGCATTGAAAAGATGGTCAACGCTGCGTTTGACGGCGTGGAGAAGTCCACAGAGAGTGAGGACAAGCCGTCCACTTCCTTTCGGGAGTAATTACTGCACAACGGAGGATATGATCCTGGAGGCCAACGCTTATGGCTTGTCGTTCTCTGTTATTCTCGCCATGACCTATGGAGAACTAAAGCGTTACATTCTGTTCCATCGTGATTTTGAGAAAAGGCAGTATCAAAATCTGTCACAAATCGCCTATATCCAAGCCGGGGTTATCGCTGCTGCGGTTGCCGGGGAGGATGTGGGCGCAGTGTATGACCTTTTCCCATATTGGACAAAGGATGATGTGCTGGATATTCAAGCGGCCAAAGCAATGGCCTACTTTGATCAGTTTTAACGATTGAAAAACAAGAAAAGGAGGTGATTTTGTGGATCAGGAATTGGTAACACGATTTACTGCGGATATTAGCCAGTACAAAAAGAGCATGGCCTCTCTCCAAGCCGAGCTGAAGCAGCTGTCCGGCGTGACGGATAAAATTAAGACGGTGACTGCCAAGGCAATGTCTTCCGCCTCTTCTGATACAAGGAAGATGGGAAAGCAGGTGGATACGCTTATTAAGAGCCAAGAGCGCAATGTGCAGGCCGCTATGAGTAGTGCTGCGAAAATATCCGAGTATACGGCAAAAGCCAGACAGCTGAAAGATCAGCTGCACAGTCAGGACGAAACATACAAGCAGTTGTCCAGCCGCTTAAAAGAGGTAACAGCCACTTACCGGGCACAGCAGGAGTTTTTGAAGTCCTATAAGAACGGCATCGCCGGTGTAAGCAGTCAGTATCAGGAGATGGTAGACTGGATCCACAAAATGGAAACAGCGTCGACCAGCGGCATGACGATCAATCAGATTGAACAGCAGCGGGCGGCTATCAATCGTATAAAGAACGATTTAGAAGTCTTTGACAGCGAGCTGAAAGAGGTTGGCCTGAATCCGAATAATTTAAAAACGGATACGCTGGACAAGCTGAAAAATGAAATCCGCAAAACCTCTTCGCAGATTCTCAAAGCGAAGAGTGCAATGGCACAGACCACGGGACAGATCAACAAAACCAATGCGGATATAGCAACGGAAAGCAACCGCTTTTCCAACTTGAAATCGTCCATATCCAGAAATGCTCCTGCGCTTAAGAGTATGAGCAAGCAGCTCAAGCAAACCGGTGATGTTTCCGCAGCAGGGAAACTGAAAAAGGGCTTCTCCGGGTTAAAGGGCATATTTGGAAATATCGGATCTGCAGCGGGCGCCGCTTTCGGCAAGGTGCATAGTCACCTGAAAAATATGCGTGCTTCTTCCGGTACGGCCAGCAAGTCCCTGTTGAATGTGGTCAAGTCTATCCGCCGTATAGGTGTGGTATCGTTGGGGCTGAAAGTGTGTAAAAACATTTTCGGCGAGCTGCGCTCGGTGATCACCGGATATTTAAGTCAGAACGAGACTCTGAATAACCGTGTAGAAGCCTTGAAAAATGCTTTTGCAAATGCTTTGGCACCGGCCATCAATGTGGTTGTGGGGCTGTTTGAAAAGCTCATGCCCTATGCCATGAGTGTTGCCAATGCCATTAGTGGGTTGCTTTCATCTGTGGGGATCGCTTCGCAGGTAAATGCCACGGCCACCGCTGTGGGCAAGACCACAAAAGAGACGAAAAAGCTGTCTCAAGCGCAGAAAGAACTGTACGGATTTGACCAAATCACTAAGGTTAGTGATGATCAGCAAGACAGTAGTTCGTCCGGTGCGTCTACAGCCAATACGCCGGCAGCGTCCGACAAGTTCTCCGCTTATTTGGAGAAAATCAAGAACCTGTGGAAAAGCTGCGACTTTGAGGGAATCGGCGAACAAATCGCCGGTTCTTGTAATAAGATTATTAGCAAGATCAATGCACTGGACTGGAAAGGCATACAGGACAAAGTCAACGGCGCTGTCTGCGGTATTGCCAAGAGCCTAAACGGCTTCATCCGTGACTTCGACTGGGAGGGTGCCGGACAAATTGTTGGTAACGGTGTGAACACCGTCTTTGGTGCACTGGACACCTTCCTGACCACATTCGATTTTGCAGCTCTTGGCGCAGGCTTTTCTAAAAACCTGAACGGTATATTCAACACCATTGACTGGGGACAGGTGGCAAAGACTCTGTCCGATGCAATCAGCGGTGTATTCAAGGCCATTGCAGGCTTTCTGGAAAATTTGGACTGGCGAGGGCTGGCTACGGCGCTGGAAAACTTCATAGGCGGTATTGATTTTGGTGGAATGGCAAGCGCTCTGTTTGAATCGCTTGGTGCAGCTTTAGGCGGCCTGTGTGCATTCCTGGGACAGCTTATCTCTGACGCTGTGTCCGGTATACAGTCCTATTTTGGCGACAAGATCAAAGAAGCCGGCGGCAATGTGGCCCAGGGCATTTGGGACGGCATCATTGACGGCATTGGAGATGCATGGAAGTGGGTTAAGGAACACATTTTCCAACCGTTTATCAATGGTTTCCAAAAAGCGTTTGAGATCAAATCGCCGTCTAAGGTTATGAAAAAACAGGGCGGATTTATTTCCCAAGGTCTTTTCGATGGTATCGGTAACCTATGGAAAAAGGTCAGCAAGAAGTTTAGCGAATTTAAGGAAAACCTGGTCAACTTCTTTACCGGCAAAAACGGTATTGTGACCAAGGTGAAAGGGCTTGGTGGCAAGATCGTAGACGGACTGAAAAACGGTATGAAAAACCTGAAAAAGACCTTCACCAATGCGTTCAAGGGTCCGCTGAACGGTGCAATCGGGTTGATCAACAACATGATCGACAAAATCAACGACAAGCTGAACATCAGCGTTGGCAGCACACTGTCTAATGTGCTTAGCGCCCTGGGCGTGAGCGTGACCAACGGCCAGTACCAGTTGTTTTCTATACCCACTATCCCAGAGCTGGAAAAGGGCGGCGTGCTGAAAAAAGGCCAGGTCGGTCTGCTGGAAGGTAAAGGTGCCGAGGCTGTTGTGCCTTTGGAGCGAAACACCCAGTGGATCAGCAAGGTAGCCGCAATGATGGTGCAAATGCTGGGTACCAGCGGGCAGGCGGTCAATGTAACGATCCCAATATATGTGGGCGGTAAGCATTTAAGCACGGTGGTGCTGGACGATGTGAACCAAACAGAAAAGAAAGGCCGTGACCCGGTTACGGCCACAGCGTAAGGAGGGACGGTATGCCACTATATATTGACGGCACAAAAATGCCAAACCCATCATTCAATGCCATATCCTGTTCAGACGAAAAGGTGTGGTCCTCTAACACAGGCCGCTCCAAGTCGGCTTATATGAACGGCAGTATCGTTCAGGTCAAAAAAACAAGGCAGTTGTCCTTTCCACCCTTGACCCGGGCGGAATTGGACAAACTAAACGGCGTGATCAACAATGCGAGTAAGCCCTGGCATTCTATTAAACTGGAGGATACTTCCGGGAATACGGTGTTTTCGTTCAACTGCTACTTTGGTACGCCCAGTTGGACAGCCTATTCCGGTGCCAGGGATTGCCGGTATTTCATCAACTACAAAGTAGATGCCATCGAGCGCTAAAGGAGTATTTTATGTACAAGACAAGCACTGATTTTAACCAGGCCATCAAAAACGGGGAACGGATCTATGTGAAGGTTAAATGTGGCAATTTCATTTTTGGCTACAACGATGAGACGGATCCTACAAGCCCAAATGAGCAAAATAACATTATGGAGCTGAATATTGACCGCAGTATCAGCCATGACGATTACGCGCTGGCAAAGTCCTACGCTTGTGGGTGTAACTGCGTTCTGTGGGCTGTGCCCGCCGGTGCCGTGCTTCGCGGGCAGAAAACCGTGGTGTACTTTGGCTGTATGGTCAACGGTGCAGTGGAGTGGGTGCCAATGGGCGTGTTTTATCCGGAAAAGGTCACTCGGTCCGGCGAATGTACCACTTTGGAAATGTACGACCACATGTATGATCTTTCTATGCCGTATTCTGCCGCCATCAGCGGTCAGCAGACCCCTTTGGCAATCTTAAAAGACCTGGCACGCCAGGGTAACTTTGAGTTGGCTGCCGGCGTGGAGAGCAAGGTCTCCGGCTTTGGCACGGTAGATGTTTCTTTGCTCTGCGGTACGGAAACAGATGAGGATGGCAAGCAGCAGGTCACTGCCTATAATGTGAATGATGCCATCGGTTATGTGGCTGGGTTCTGCGGCTGTGCTGCCGTCTTTGATCGAGAAGGCAAGTTGCGAGTAGATACTTTCGCCCAGGTATATGATGGTACGGCAGAATACGCGGTGACAGATGACACGGTCACAGAGGTTTCACTGGCAGAGACGGACAAAACCTACCTGGGGATCAGTTGCAACAATGGGAATAAGAATATTCTTGCACCAGATAGTCTGTCGGTCAACAGCGAGGTGCTGTATTTCGACAACCCACTGATCACCACCCAGGCCCAAGCGGAAAAAGTATTTGGTGCTGTATCTGATATGATCTACATAGATGATGGCGACCAGGGTGAGACTGTATTTGACCTGGGCATACAGTACCGACCGGGAAGTATGACATTGCTCACGGCCAATCCGGCGTTGGATAGTTTCGATGTGATCACTTACCGGGACGATACCGGCGATCACCATATCCCCTTGATGGGTGTGGAGTATGATTATGATGGCTCCGTCACTATGGATGTGGTCGCCCATGCCCGTTCAGAACAGGAGGGCAGCTCTGCCGGAAGCATTCTATCCCGCATGATCTCTAAGGCTATGCAGCAGGTCACAGCGCCGTTGGCGCAGCGCATTCAGGACGCCACGGATTCTATCACGAACGCAGTTGGTGGTTACGCTGCTTTGATCGACCGGGACGGCGATGGTGTGTCAGACGCGCTTTATATCGGAGAGTACCCGGCAGCGGAGGGCAAGACAAAAGGACGCTGCCTGCTGCTGAATAAGAACGGCATGGCTGTTTCTACCACCGGATTGCAAGGCCCCTTTAAGGACTTTGCGGTGTACTACAACAAAAAAACCAACCAGTATTACCTGAATGCTACGGACATTTCAGCCGGTAGACTCTCCGGTATTGAGATCCTTGCGGATAAAGGCACGATCGCCGGGTGGAACATCACCGACCGAGAACTGTATGCGGATTTGGGTAGTTATCGTGCATACATTCAAAAGCCAACTACCAAAGGCTCTTGGGTGTTTTCTGCACAAAAAAAGAACAGCAACGGTTCATATACTGGTACATGGTATGTAACGATGGGCGGCGATATGGTATGCAATGGTTCGGTAGATGTAAGCGGGGCCCTATCGGTGGAAGGGAAAACCAAATTTGATGCCGATGTACAATTCTACAAAAAAATATATGATCTTGCCGGATATGAAATCATTAATGCTGCATCTGGTGGTAACAGCCTTGTAATTGGATACGGTCAGTATGAGCACGGAGCCAAAACATATTTAGAAGGCGGAGATATTTGCTTAAGAATGCAGCAGAATGGCAACTTGTGTATACAAGCGGGATCGAAAGATTCGGTTGAAACCAGATTTGTACTGTCTAAAGTGAGTTGGACGCTTAGCGGAAGCACTGCGTACCGTGATACGATTGAATCAAAAGGCGGGTTTGTGCTTAGTGCGAATGGTGGCGATAATGTTTTATACCTTGTCGGGAAGAGTATATGGATTGATAACGCCACGACAATCAGAGGCAAACTGACGGTACAAGACGATATTAGACTGAGTTTTAAATCTTCAAGCGGAACCATTCCACTGGTTGTAAACACAAGCGGCGTTATTACAACCGCAAACTCATCAAAACGATACAAAGAGAATATCAAACCGGTAGAAGACGCTGTGCTGGATCCAAACGGTCTTTACGATGTACAGGTGTGCCAGTACAATTACAAGCCAGAATACAAGGACAACGAATTGGTCAGCGGGACGCAGATCGGCGTTATTGCAGAGGATCTGGACAAGCATTACCCCAACGCAGTGATCTATGACAGTGAAGGGAGACCTGAAAGCTGGCAAGATCGTATCATGATACCGGCAATGCTTAAGTTGATCCAAGATCAAAAGAAGCAACTGGACGCTTTGCAAGCCGAAGTGGACGCGCTGAAAGCAAAATTGCAATAAACAGCAAAGCGGCTGCTCCGCACTGGAACAGCCGCTTTAGAGTTATTAGTCAATATATATTCTTGGAGTGGATTTATCGCCCTTTTTGAAATAGAAATGCCTGCCGCTTTCATCGACATATATTTCTTCTAACGGATCGTCTCGAGAATAAGCTGTGTCCCAGTAATATCCATCGTCAGAAGGTATGGGATCAAAGTGCGCGTCAGCAGGACGCTTCGGCACCGTTGATTCGGTTGTTTCTCTTATTGCGGCTGGGGCTACTGTGCCATTCCTTTCGGTGCGATACACTACTTGCGGTTGCGTGGTAGTATGCTTCTTCTTTTTCTTCTTAGTGGTTGTGGGCTTTGTAGTTGTTGTGGTTGCGGTCGCCTCTGTGGCTGCCGGTTCTGTAGTGGTCTCTGTGGGCTGTGTAGTAACACCAGCCAGTGCACTGGATACAGCGTGATCTACCAGACTGGCTGTCTCCTGATCATGCACTCGATCATAGTGCACCCACACACCGATACCGACCCCCACCGCCATTACAACGGTCACAACAAGGATCCACACTTTGGCCTTAGACTTCATCTCCATCTCTCCTTTCACTCCCCACCATACCACACTTCCCCGCAGATTGCAAGAAAACAGGAGGTGATTCCCATGTAAAATACAAATTGCAGTCAACTGCAAACGGCGGCTTAGGCACGCTGTTTTTTTATGTCAAAAAGGAGGATTTTATGCAGACATTAAATATTAAGGTCACCCAGCAGGCGGTGATCTTACAAAACAAAGATCCGGTGACAGCTGAGAATGTCAATCAGATTCGCTGTGTGGTAGAGCTGGACCCGGCATACGCCGATCTGGTCGTGCGGGTGTGCATGAACGGCCAGTTTGCCACTGTGGTGGATGGACAGTGTTTCGCCCCGCCGCTGCAAGAGGGAATGTGCCGCCTGGGCGTTTACGGCTATGCTGTGGATGGCAAGCAGTTGGTGCAGCGTATAAGCCCGGAGCCGTGCGTATTTTATGTGCGCCCGGGTTCTTATGACGCGGCGGCTATGGAGGCAGACACGCCTGATCCAACGGAGTTGGAGTCTTATTATGCCAAGGTGCAGGCACTGCTCAAGGATATTGGTAAGGGTGTGAATGGCACCACTTATACGCCCAGCGTGTCCGCAGCGGGCGAGATCAGCTGGACCAATGACGGCGGGAAGGACAACCCGGAACCGGTGAACATTAAAGGCCCAAAGGGTGACACGGGTCCCCAGGGCGCTCCTGGTAAAGATGGAGAGCGAGGACCGCAGGGCGAACCGGGAAAAGATGGTGCAGCGGGCCCACAGGGTCCCCAAGGGGAGCCGGGCGCAGAGGGCCCGCAAGGCCCACAAGGTGAGCAAGGCCCCCAGGGCGAACAAGGGCCAAAGGGCGATCCTGGACCGGCAGGCGCTGATGGCAAGGACTATGTGCTGACGGACACGGACAAGGCCAATATTGCCGCCAAGGTGGAGATCCCGGATAGCTCTGTGACTACGAACAAGCTGGCAGACGGTGCCGTTACCGGCGATAAGATCGAGTCCCTGTCTGTGGAGGGCAAGCATATTAAGCCGCGTGCAATAACCGGCATGCGGCTGGCTCTAAAAACGGTCACAGAGAACCTGTTAAGTGATGAGTTGCAAGCCAAACTTACCAGCTGGGTGGGCACTCTGGCGCAAGCGGCGAACGATGCGGTCACCTTACACGAATGGTGGAACATCTCTGAGTTCTGCCCCTATGTGCTGAATGTGGATTATGACACACATGGCACCATTACATTGCACGCTGACGATGCTAAGAGCGGCGATCATGCCTTGACCTTGCGCAGCGGGGCGCTGGTGTCTTTCTTTGAAGAGGATGGCGTGGAGTGTGCCACAGTCACACAATCTGATTTTGGCCTGGCCATCTTACGCAGAGCGACAGACGGCAGTGGGACGGTTACCCTGCCGACTGCGGGCGACACCGGCTCCGTTGAGACCTGGGAGCCTGTGTTTTCCAAGACATTTGACGCCGATACAACGGACAAGCAAAACTGGATTTTGTCTAAGCCGTGCAGAAAAATTAAGTTGCGCATGGTTAGCGTTGGAACTACTACCAATAGTAGTGCCGGAGACCAAACTGTATATTTGAATTCGTACACATCTGAGACTTACATACCCAATGCGTTTCGTTTCGATGTTGCAAAAGATAAGGGAAGCTTCGTTGTTGCAGAGGTTGAATTGACTGCTGACATGGTGCGTGTAATGCAAAACAAATCAGATAAGTCAAGTGGCTTCAACCCAGCTGATGTCATGGAAAAAGGCTGTATATGGCTTAGTAACAAGGTTAACTTCAACATATTCAAGGATGTGGAGGCTCACGGTGCGATTAAGTCGTTAGCTTTCCCAACCAATGGACGAACAATTGGTGCAGGCACGCAAGTTGAAATATTGGGGGTGGCAAAATGAATGTGGAGACAGAAAGCCGCATTGCGTTTTTGAAGTCCGAGCTGGCGGAGACGGATTACCTCTGTCTGAAGTACACGGACGGTGCGCTGTCCGAAGATGAATATGCGCCGATCCGCAAGCAGCGGGCAGCATACCGGGCAGAGATCAACGCCTTGCAAGGGGGTGAGACCGATGTATAGCGCATTCGTCACGGCCGCCCTGACCGCTGCCGTGTCAACGGTGGTGGGCAGCGCCGTGTCCGCTGTGATTGCTTCATTGATTGCAAGAAAAAAGAGCAAAAAAGCAATTGACGAAGTCACCACAGCCCGGTACATAGCCATCGAAAACGGCTTGCAGTCCATTTTGCGCGCCGAGATCATACGGCAGCACGACAAGCACACAGAGCGGGGCTACTGCCCCCTGTACGCCAAGGAAGCCATGGTCAAGGTGTATGACGCATACCACGCCCTGGGCGGCAATGGTATGATGACCAGATTTTATAATGAGATTATTGCGCTCCCGGAGGAGCCACAACAAAAGGAGGACTAAAAAATGAAAGTAACCGCAGGAACAATCGCAAGAACCGTCGTGTTGGCGGTATCTCTGCTGAATGTACTCTTGAATGCCTTTGGCAAGAACCCTTTGCCGTTCAGTGACGATGAGGTGTACACCGCTGTGTCAACAGTGGTAGCCGTGGTGGCTTCCCTTGCCGCCTGGTGGAAGAACAACAGCTTCACCAAGGCTGCACTAAAGGCGGACGAAACCCTTGCGCTGGAGCGGTCAGAGAACGCAGAAAGCGAGGCGGTCAGTCATGAGTAAGCTGTACTATTGCAGACAGACCACGGAAAAATGCAAGTCTATCCGTTATCCCAGCAAATCCCACCCCTATAAATACGGCACTTCCGGCTGTATCTATACCAGTGGTTGCGGAGTGTGCGCCAGTCTTATGGTGCTCCATAACTTCGGCTTTACCGGCTTAGACACAGCAGCCTGGACACAGAAGTGCCTATTGATGGGCGCACGGTCCGCAGATGGCACCGATATGGACACGGTGGCAGTGTACCTGGAGAAGCATTACTCCATCGTAAGCAAGCGGGCAAAGACCGTTGCCGACCTGAAGAACCACCTGAAAGCCGGTGGCAAGGCCATTGTATGCGTCAGCGGTGGCGGCAAGCAGCTGTTCTCCAACGGCGGGCATTATATCTATATCGGCGGCCTGGATAAGTCCGGTAACCTGATCGTATTAGATCCGTACTGGTATGATGGCAAATTCACCATGACTGCCAACCGGCGCAAATACACCAAAGTGAAGAACGCCCGAGAAGTGTATGTACAGCCTGCCGCCCTTGCTTCCGATATTAGTGGCATTTGGCTGTTCACCAACGCCAAAGGTGGCAAGACGGTGTATGCGGAAAACGATGTGAACAACCGTAAGGCAAGCCCTAAGGCACCCACCATAAAGCCGGGCACATACACCACCACAGCAGTTCGTGGTATTTATAAGGGCGCAGGTGCTGCTGCCGAACGCAAGAAGGTCAAGGATCTGACCACGGACGGCCGGCGACACGCTACAAGCAGTAAGTCGAAAGCAGACGCTATGCTGCGCTCCGGCACCACCATCACCGTGCTGGAGACCAAGCTACTCAGCACCGGCAACCTGTGGGCACGCTGTCCCTCCGGCTGGCTGTGTATCTGGGAAAAGGATATTGACCGTAAATTCATCAAGTAAAGCAGAAAGCCCACCGAGTAATCGGTGGGCTTCTTTTGTTTTTTATCAAAAAATATGACAAAAAGATAAAAAAATTCATGTTTTTATTGAATTTCACATACTCTTATGATAGAATGCAACTGCAAATTAGTTGCAAAGAGGTGGGAAAGATTGAGCCAGTTTGAAAAGCTCTGGGAACGGTTTTTGTTAGTTCCAAGTGATTTTACCTATGAGGAATTAAGAAAAATCATGAAACATTACGGTTATAGTGAGAATAATAAAGGGAAAACATCTGGTTCTCGAGTAGGATTTATAAAGAGGGATGATGTAGAAAAAACGACAATATTTCTTCACAAACCTCATGGATCCGATGCGTATGTTAGAAAAGCTGCGATTAGAAGCATAATTGCTGCTATGGAAAGGAATGGTGATATTAAATGAGCAATGTTATTCAGTACAAAGGGTATTTTACGAATGTGGAATATAGCCAAGAAGACCAAATCCTTTTCGGCAAAATAGAGGGCATTCGTGATTTAGTCACATTTGAGTGCGAAAACGCAGGCGAGGTGGAACAAGCTTTCAAAGAGGCGGTGGACGATTATTTGGAATTTTGCGAAGAGGAGGGCAAAGATCCAAACAAAAGCTTTAGCGGCTCATTCAATGTAAGAGTAAGTCCGGAATTGCACAGGGATATATGGGCGGCAGCAACCAAACGCGATATGACATTAAATGCGTATGTGAATGAGGCATTGCGAGCCTCATTGAAAAAAACGACTGATCCAATGGTTGTTTTTCTTGTCCCATCAAGGCTGTCTCGGACAGAGCATGCTCCACAATTTTCCATTGATAAAGATGCCTATAAATCAGGCGAAGATGGATTTTCTTATGGCATAAATAGAAATCTAATTACGAGCGGAGGGGTAAATCAATGAACTATAATTTGAAATTGCAAGCATACAAAATAAGTCAAATTGCAGTTGATACTAAGTTGATTAAGGATGGAAAAGAAGAATTGGCAATAGAGTGCTTTGTTTCACCCAAATTCCCATTGAATGGGGATGATGATACTCTACTGCTGGCTTTTAATGCGTCTGTGTATGAAAAGGATAAGAAGGACGCTGAAAAAATCGTAAGCGCAACTGCGGAATTTATTTATGAATGTAATATGCATCCGGAGGATACAAAAGAGCTAAGAGATTATATTCTTGATCATTGCCTTGATGAAATACAGGACATAGCTTTCGAGCATATTAACAGGATTTTTGAAGCTATGAACTTTACTGGGCTAAAAATAGAGGCAAGTGAGTAAGTTGCAATTTTTACCAAGTTCAATGAAAAACGCTTGACAACACATCTTCCTTTGTAGTATAACAAAAAACAAAGGAGGAATGAAAAATGATTGTGGAAGATACCAAAGATTTGGTTGAAACTGCGGACTATGTGAGCATCGAAGCTGTTTTAGTGGATGATGGACTGCGCTACAAACAACTTTCTGTTGGCATTAAAGCCAAAAATGGTGACATTATCCGCATAATTCCAATATCGACAATGCTGATGTAAAAAAAGGCCGGGTAGTTCAGTAACTGCCCGGCTTTTTCTATACCTCGCATTACCAAGTACTGCAATAAGTACTGCAACGCCAAAAGTTTTTTATTTTCTCTCATTTTTTACACAAGCGGAAATTTGGCTTAACTAAGCCAAAAATGGAAACAGAAAGAAATAAAGGACGGCTGAAAAAGCCGTCCTTTTTGGTCGAGGTGACAAGATTTGAACTTGCGACCCCCACGTCCCGAACGTGGTGCTCTACCAAACTGAGCCACACCTCGATTTATTGCTACAATAGGATAACACAAAATGCGCGCGGTTGCAAGTGTTTTTTACAGAAATTTGTTTTGCGACGGGTCATAGGTCATGCCGATGGCAGCCAACTGGTCCTCCAGCGCCGCCCGGTCCACCTGCAAGTCTGCACACAGAGCGTCCAGGCTGGGATAAAAATCCCGCAATTTGGTATTGATTACGCTAAACAAAATAAACGGGTCTTTGGGTAATGCAGCCATCTTTTTTGCCTCCCGGTGCAGATTTGATTTTAATTTACCATAAAAAGCGGGAGAATTCAAGAAAAATCCCGCCTTTTATATTGATTATTTTCCATTTATATGTCATAATAGGCTGTAATTTTATATCCGGCGCAAAACGGCACTATCGCCCGTTGGCCGGAACAGTAGGTGAAATCATGACGGAAAATGAAAAAATCGCAGCGCTGCTCTTTCCCCATATTACCATGACCCCGGCGGATTACGAAGCCAAATACCCGCCCCGGCAGCTGAAAGAGGGCGCCAGAGTCAGCCGCTTTTCGCCCAGCCCAACAGGCTTTTTGCACTTTGGCAATCTGTTTTCCTGCGCGGCGGCATACCGCACTGCCCGCTGCACCGACGGCGTGTTCTATGTGCGGGTGGAAGATACGGATCAAAAGCGCAAGGTAGAGGGCGCGGTGGAGACCATGCTCTCTGCGCTGCAAATCTACGGCATTACACCGGACGAAGGCGTGATGGGCGACGGAAGCGAAAGCGGTGCCTACGGCCCTTACACCCAAAGTCTGCGCAAAGACATTTACCAGTGCTACGGCAAATCTCTGGTGGAGGAAGGGCTGGCTTACCCCTGCTTTTGCACCCCGAAGGAGCTGGAAGACCTGCACGCCCGGCAGGAGAACGAGGACATTAAAGGCTACTGGGGTCCCTACGCCCACTGTCGGGATCTGACCTACGACCAAATCAAGGCCAATATAGACGCCGGCAAGCCCTGGACCCTGCGCCTGCGCTCTCCCGGCAAGCCGGAGGGCAAGGTGCGCTTTGACGATCTGATCAAAGGCAAAATCGAAATGCAGGAGAATGTGATTGATGTGGTGCTGCTGAAAACCGACGGCATTCCCACCTATCACTTTGCCCACGCGGTGGACGACCACCTGATGCGAACCACCCATGTGGTGCGGGGTGACGAATGGATCGCCTCTGTGCCCCTGCACCTGCAGCTGTTCAAACTCTTAGGCTTCCGCCCGGTGAAATACGCCCATATTGCCCCCATTCTTAAGGAAGAAAACGGCGGCAAGCGCAAGCTCTCTAAGCGTAAGGACCCGGAAGCGGCCGTTACCTACTACGACCAAATGGGTATTCCGGCAGCAGCGGTCAACGAATATATGATGACCATTGCCAACTCCAACTTTGAGGACTGGCGGCGTGCCAACCCCACAGCAGACCTGGCAGACTTCCCCTTTAACTTAAAGAAAATGAGCGTGTCCGGCGCCCTGTTTGATATGGCTAAGCTGACGGATGTGTCCAAGACCGTCATCAGCAAAATGACTGCACAGGAAGTGTTTGACCTGGCCCACGCCTGGGCCGATCGGCACCAGCCGGAACTGGCCGCGCTGTTTGACAGCGATCCGGCCTACGCGGTGGCAGTGCTCAGCATTGACCGGGGCGGCAAAAAGCCCCGCAAGGACATTGCCAAATGGAGCGATCTGGCGGACTACATCAGCTATTTCTACGACCAAACCTTTACCCCCTGCTACGACCTGACCGGCAATGCGAATCCGGCACTGGCAGTACAGGTGCTGGAGCAGTACAAAGACCTGGTGGACACCGCAGACGACAAAGACACCTGGTTTGCCAAGATCAAGGCGTTGTGCCCGCAGGTGGGCTGCACCCCCAATGTGAAAGAATACAAGCAGGACCCCACAGCGTTCAAGGGCCATGTAGGCGATGTGTCTACCGTAATCCGGGTGGCGCTCACCGGGCGCACCAACACCCCGGACCTGCACGCTATACTGGCTTTGCTGGGGCAAGAGACCGCACAAGCCAGACTAAACGCCGCACTGGCGCACTACAAGGAGGAGTACCATGGCTGAGGAGATCAGAGAAAACTCTAATTTTATCCACGATTTTATTGATAAAGACCTGGAGGACGGGGTATATAGCAGCATACAGACCCGCTTTCCCCCGGAGCCCAACGGCTACCTGCACATTGGCCACGCCAAGGCCATTTGCATCAATTTTGGGGTAAAGGAAAAGTACAAGGGCGTGTGCAATCTGCGCTTGGATGACACCAACCCCACCAAAGAGGACACCGAGTATGTAGACGCCATCAAAGAGGACATTCAATGGCTGGGCTTTCAGTGGGACAACCTGTACTATGCCTCCGACTACTTTGACTTTCTCTTTGACTGCGCCATCAAGCTGATCAAGAAAGGCAAGGCCTTTGTTTGCGAGCTGACGCCGGAGGAAATGCGTGCCTACCGTGGCACCCTCACCGAGCCGGGCAAAGAGAGCCCCTACCGCAACCGCTCCGTGGAGGAAAACCTGGACCTGTTTATGCGCATGAGCAAGGGCGAGTTCCCGGAGGGCAGCAAGGTGCTGCGTGCCAAAATCGATATGAGCTCCCCCAACCTGAATATGCGGGACCCGATCATTTATCGTATTATGTACGCCCACCATCACCGCACCGGCGACAAATGGTGCGTGTATCCCATGTATGACTTTGCCCATCCCCTGTCGGACGCCAGAGAGGGCGTGACCCACTCTCTGTGTTCTCTGGAATTTGAAAACCACCGCCCGCTGTACAACTGGTTTGTGGACGAGCTGATCGAGGGGCAAAAGCCCCGCCAGATCGAGTTTGCCCGGCTGAACCTGAACTACACCCTCACCAGCAAGCGCAAGTGCTTAAAGCTGGTGCAGGACGGCATCGTCAGCGGCTGGGATGATCCCCGTATGGCCACCCTCAGCGGTATGCGCCGCCGGGGCTATCCGCCGGAGGCGGTACGGGACTTCTGCGAGCGCATCGGCGTGTCCAAGGCGTACAGCGTGGTGGACTTTGCCCTGCTGGAGGCCTGCGTACGGGAGCACCTGAACACCTCCGCTCCCCGAGCCATGGCGGTGCTGGACCCCATTAAACTGGTGATCGACAACTACCCGGAGGACAAGACCGAGGCCCTGGAAGTGGAGTATCACCCGGACCACCCGGAATATGGCAAGCGCACCGTGCCCTTTGGCCGGGAGCTGTACATTGAGCGGGACGACTTTATGGCCGAGCCCATCAAGAAATACCGCCGTCTGTACCCGGGCAACGAGGTACGGCTGTACAAGGCCTACCTGGTGACCTGCACCGGTTATGACACAGACGAAAATGGCAATGTGACCTGCGTGCACGCCACCTACGACCCGGCCACCTTTGGCGGCGACGCCCCGGATGGGCGCAAGGTACGCGGCACCATTCACTGGGTCAGCGCCAAAGAGAACACCCCCCTGACCGCCCGGATCTATGACCGGCTGTTTAACGTGGAGAACCCCAGCGACGACAGCGGCGTCAACTCCTTTGAGGAGAACCTAAACCCGGACAGTCTGACCGAGAAGCAAGGCTACGGCGAGGTGGCACTGGCCACGGTCAAGGCCGGCGATCGGTTCCAGTTTATGCGGGACGGCTACTTTTGTATGGACAAGGACTCTGCCCCCGGCGCACCGGTGTTTAACCGCACCGTTGCTCTGCGAGACAGCTTTAATATCAAAAAGAATAAATAAGAATTCGGGTGAGCACTTTGAGTACAAGAAAAGATATAAAAAACATTGCAATCATTGCCCATGTTGACCACGGCAAAACCACTCTGGTGGACGAAATGCTGCGCCAAAGCGGCACTTTCCGCCAAAATGAAGTGGTGGAAGAGCGGGTCATGGACAGCAACGACCTGGAGCGTGAGCGGGGCATTACCATTATGTCCAAGAACACCTCCATTCACTATAACAACACCAAGATCAACATTGTAGACACGCCCGGCCATGCGGACTTTGGCGGCGAGGTAGAGCGTATTCTCACCATGGTAGACGGCGTTCTGCTGCTGGTGGACGCTTTTGAGGGCTGTATGCCCCAGACCCGCTTTGTGCTGAAAAAGGCGCTGGGTCTGCACAAGACGCCGCTGGTGGTGGTCAACAAGATTGACCGGGACGGCGCCCGCCCTGCTGAGGTGGTAGACGAGGTACTGGACCTGTTTATTGAGCTGGGCGCAGACGATGACCAAATCGACTTCCCGGTGATCTACGCCTCCGCCAAGGACGGCTACGCCGGCACAGAGCCGGAGGTGCGCAGCGGCGATATGCGTCCGCTGCTGGACGCCATCTTAAAGTACATTCCTTCTCCCCAGGGCGACCCGGAGGGTCCCACCCAGGTACTGTTCTCCTCTTTGGAGTATGACGACTATGTGGGCCGTATCGGCGTGGGCCGTGTGGAGCGAGGCAGCGTAAAAGTCAACGCGCCCTATGTGCTGTGCCGCCGGGATGATACCCGGGAAAATATCCGGGTCACCAAGCTGTACCAATTTGAGGGGCTGAAGCGGGTGCCGGTAGAGGAAGCGGTCATGGGCGACCTGATTTGCGTGGCCGGTATTGCGGACCTGAACATCGGCGAGACCTTGTGCGCCCCGGAGTGCGTGGAGCCGCTGCCCTTTGTAAAGATTGATGAGCCCACCATCAGCATGAACTTTATGGTCAACGATTCTCCCTTTGCCGGGCGTGAGGGCAAGTATGTCACCTCCCGCAACCTGCGGGACCGCCTGTTTAAGGAAGTGGAGACCAACGTGTCCATGCGGGTGGAAGAAACGGACAGTATGGACACCTTTAAGGTATCCGGCCGAGGTGAGCTGCACCTGTCCATTCTCATTGAGACCATGCGGCGAGAGAACTATGAATTCGCCGTCAGCCGTCCCCAGGTCATTCTGAAAAAGGATCCCCAGACCGGCAAGACCCTGGAGCCTATGGAACTGGCCATCATTGAAGTGCCGGAGGCCTATGTAGGCGCCGTGATGGAGAAGCTGTGCTCCCGCAAAGGCGAGATTGAGAACATGGACACCCGCTCCACCGGCATGACCCACCTGGAGATCAAGATCCCCGCCCGCGGGCTGATCGGCTACCGCAGCGAGTTCTTGACGGACACCAACGGCAACGGCATTATGAACCAGCTGTTTGGCGGGTATGAACCCTACAAGGGTGAGATTGCCACCCGCACCCACGGCTCCATCGTGGTGCACGAGACCGGCACCACCAGCGGCTACGGCCTGTGGAACACCCAGGACCGAGGGCGGCTGTTCGTTGGTCCCGGTGTAGAGGTGTACGAGGGCATGATCGTGGGCGAATGCGCCAAGGACGAGGACATTGTGTGCAATGTGTGCAAGAAGAAGCATGTAACCAACACCCGAGCCAGCGGCTCCGACGAGGCGCTGAAACTGGTGCCCCCCACCACGCTGTCTCTGGAACAGAGCATGGAATTCCTGGCAGACGATGAGCTGCTGGAAGTGACCCCCAAGAGCATTCGTCTGCGCAAGATGATCTTGGACAAATCCCTGCGACTGAAAGCGGAAAGCCGCAAAAAATAAATCAAAAATGAACGCAAAAAGGAGTGTGAAGTATGGCCGCAGGTCTTTATATTCATATTCCTTTTTGTTTTTCCAAGTGCCCGTACTGCGATTTTTACAGCACCAAGTACACCCCGACAGCCGCCGACGCTTTTGCCGAGAAGCTGGGAGGGCAAATGCAAGACTATACCGGCAGTTTTGACACCGTGTACTTTGGCGGCGGCACCCCCTCCATCCTGGAGCCACAGGTGCTCACCGGCATTTTGCAGGCGGTGCGGGATCACTTTGCCATTGACCCGGCGGCGGAGATCACCGTCGAGTGCAACCCCTCCAAGGACCTGACCGGGGATATGGAGCAGTACGCAGCGGCGGGGATCAACCGGGTGAGCATCGGTATGCAAAGCGCCGTGGATCGGGAACGGTTCGCCCTGGGTCGCCGTGCCGGCAGCGGGGAAGTGGCCCGCACCGTAGCGGCAGCCAAGGCGGCAGGCATTACCAATATTAGCCTGGATGTGATGCTGGGCACCCCCAAACAGACCCCGGACAGCCTGGAGGAAACCTTTGCCTTTATTGCGCGTATGCAGGTGACCCACATCAGCGCCTATCTGCTGAAGATCGAACCGGGTACCCCCTTTGACCGCCTGCAAGCCAAGCTGGCGCTGCCGGAGGAGGACACCGTGTGCCAAATGTACCTGCAAACGGTGGAGCGGCTGGGACAACTGGGCTTTGCCCAGTACGAGATCAGCAACTTTGCCCGCCCGGGGTACGAGAGCCGCCACAACTTGAAATACTGGCTGCTGGAGCCGTACTTGGGACTGGGACCCAGCGCCCACTCCCTGTGGAACGGTAGGCGCTTTTACTTTGACCGGGACTGGATCTGGCAGGACGAAGGCCCCGGCGGCGACCGAGAGGAGCAAATTCTCTTAGGCTTGCGACTGAACCGGGGCATACCGGAGAACTGGCTCACCCGCGATCCGGCGCCGTACATTGCCGGGGGATTTATGCGCCGCGCCAATGGTCGCATTGCCCTAACCCCCCGGGGTATGTTGGTATCCAACACCATTTTGGCAGAATTACTGGACTAAGGAGGAGCCTATGTTAACCGGACTGACAGGTGGCGCCCTTTGGGCGCTGGACACGGTCATACTGGGCATGGCTCTGGCGCTGCCGGTGTTTACCGGCGACCCCAGAGCAGCGATACTGGCACCCTTTGCCAGCACTTTTTTGCACGACCTGTGCTCTTCCCTGTGGATGCTGGGCTATACCGGGCTGCGCCGCCAATACAAGGCAGTATGGCAAGCGCTACGCACCCGGGGCGGCCGCTTTGTGGCGCTGGGCGCACTACTGGGCGGCCCGGTGGGTATGACCGGCTATGTGCTGGCCATCAACGCCATCGGCCCGGCGTACACCGCCATCATCTCCGCACTGTACCCGGCACTGGGCACGGTGCTGGCCCACTTTTTCTTAAAGGAAAAATTGCGCCCTACCGGCCTGATCGGTCTGGCACTGAGTATTGGCGGGGTGATCGCTTTGGGCTACACCCCCGGCGCGGCGCTGCCAAAGGGACAGCTACTGGGCTTTGGCTGCGCACTGCTGTGCTGTATCGGCTGGGCAGCGGAGGGGGTCATCTGCACCTACGGACTGCAAAGCAGCACCGTCACCAACGCCCAGGCACTGCAAATCCGCCAGCCGGTGTCGGCGCTGACCTATGCCATTGTTTTGCTGCCGGCCTGCAAGGGCTGGGGCTTTACCGCCGGGCTGTTTGGCACGCGAGCACTGTGGATCATCGCCCTGTCCGCCCTGTGCGGCACCGCCTCTTATCTGTGCTACTACAAGGCGCTGGGCAAGCTGGGCACCGGCAAGGCCATGCCCCTGAACATTACTTACGCCGCCTGGTCGCTGCCGTTCTCTTACCTGCTTTTGCACCAGGTCCCCGGCACCAAGGACATACTCTGCGCCCTGGTGGTCCTGCTGGGTGCGCTGCTGGCCGCTTACGAAAAGCCTCAAAAATTGGAAAAATCAAACAACAAATGAGCGCAAAAAACGGGCATACTAAAACCGAAGGAGGTTTTCAGTATGCCCGATTTATTTCATTTAACGCCGGAGATGAACCAATACTTTAACGCCCTGCCGGAGAGCGTAAAAGAGAATATCATTCAATCCGGCGCCAAGATCAATTCCCTGGAGGACTTAAAGGCCGTGGCGGCACAGCTGTGCAACCATGCAGAATAACCGCCACTTTCCCCAAACGGAAAACAGCCTGAATAACTGGGACGCGCCGGTGCGCCACGCACCCGGCCGTTACCGGGATTATCGCGAGAAGTACGCCCTGACCACCGGCGAGGTCACCGCCCGCTACTGCGAAAATATTACCAACCCCACCGTCCAGCCGGACGGCAAAACAGAAATGCACACCCCCATTCCGGATGTGGCCCATGTGGAGCAAAGCAAAGCCTATCAAGAAGAAAATCAGTTGTAACCCCATCATCAGACGGCAGCTATTTGCCGTCTATTTTTATACCTTTTCATCGAATTTTGTAAATTTATAGGATATTTTTGGCGTATTTTCCCATTTTGCCACACTATATAATAGAAGGAACTTTTCAATTTGCATGGAAAGGACGGATCCCATGAAAAAATGCTTGCGCTATCAAATGCGGCTGCTGGTGCGGTCGCCGGGATTTTGGGTCGCTATGGCCTTTGGGGTGTTGTATGCCGTGGGCTACTTTGTGGCCATGTGCCTACGCAACATGCACCTGGATGCCATTGCCCAGCCCACGCCGTACAGTGCGTATGCAAATCAAGGGCTTAGCCTTACAGCGCCATATTTTTTAATGCTGCTGCCGTTGCTTTCTTGTATCTCTTTTTCTGACAGTTCCCTGTATGAACGCAACAATCACCTACTGGCGCCGCTGCTGGGCAAAATGGGCATTGGCCGTTACTATCGCTCCAAACTGGTTGCCGTCTTTTGCGGCGGCTTTTTGCCCATATTTGCCACCCAGGCACTAAATATGGGGCTGTGCCTGATCGCCTTTCCCTTAAACGGCACCCAGCGCTACGGCTGGGATCTGTTTCAAGACTATACATACTGGGGCATTGTCAACGATCCCCTTTTCCTCTTTAAGCGGCTTTACATCGCGTCTCCTTATCTATACTACTTCTTTTTCATGGTGGTCTCCTCTTTTGTAGCGGGTCTGTTTGCAGTGACGGCCTGGCAATTCTCCTTTTTTGTTCGCAACCGCATTTTTACCTATACCATCATGTTTTTGGTGGTACATGGCATTGAATATCTGCTGATCTTAACGCCGGATTGGCCGCTGCATATCAACGAGTATCTGCTGGGCTATTACCCCGGCGGCCAAACCTATGTCGGCATGGCGCTCTGTATAATCTTTTACCTGGCACTGGCGCTGCTGCCGGCACTGATCGTACCGAAAAAGTTAAAAAACTGCCTATGACAGACCGGCAGGCGACCAATACACGCCGGTATAAAGGGTAATTCTATAGAACAAGAACAGGCAAAGCAACTGCTGCACGGTTGCCGTCAGAAAGGACGGATCGTATGAAAAAATGCTTGCGCTGTCAAATGCGGCTGCTGGTGCGGTCGCCGGGATTTTGGGTTGCTATGGCCTTTGGGGTGTTGTATGCCGTGGGCTACTTTGTGGCCATGTGCCTACGCAACATTCACCTGGACGCCATTGCCCAGCCCACGCCGTACAGTGCGTATTCTACTCACGGATTCAGTTTTACCGCACCGTACTTTATGTATCTGTTCCCGATTTTGGCCTGCATTTCTTTTTCAGACAGTTCTCTGTATGAGCGCAACAATCACCTACTGGCGCCGCTGCTGGGCAAAATGGGCATTGGCTGTTACTATCGCTCCAAACTGGTCGCCGTCTTTTGCGGCGGCTTTTTACCTATATTTGCCACCCAGGCGCTGAATATGGGGCTGTGCCTGATCGCCTTTCCCTTAAACGGCACCCAGCGCTACGGCTGGGATCTGTTTCAAGACTATACATACTGGAATTATGTCAGTGATCCGCACTTCTTTTTCCAGCATCTGTATCTGTACTCGCCTTATCTGTACTATCTACTTTATATGCTGCTGTCCGCCCTGGTCGCCGGGTTGTTTGCGGTGGCAGCCTGGCAATTCTCCTTTTTTGTTCGCAACCGCATTTTCACCTACACCATCATGTTTTTGGTGGTACAGGGCATTGAATATCTGCTGATCTTAACGCCGGATTGGCCGCTGAATATTCTCAGCTATCTATACGGGATGAACCCCACCGTCCAGACCCCTGCCGGTTTTGCCATCTGTATGGCCTTTTACCTGGCACTGGCATTCCTACCGGCGCTGATCGTACCAAAGAAATTGAGGAACTGCTTATGAAGCGCACCCTTGCCTACAACCGATACCCGCTGGTCATCTGTGCACTGGGGTTGCTGCTGGGCGGACTGCACAGTCTGTTCCAGCTGCACCAGACCCCTGCGAATACCTGGACTGCGGCCTATCTGACCGCCCGGGAGGGAACAGAGCTGATGCTGACGGAGAACAGCACCGATCCCCAAGTGCTGCGCAGTCTGCTGCACCTGCTCATCGGCGTGCCCCTGCTGGGCGGGCTGTTCAGTCGGGAATACCAAGTAAAAGGGGTATTCATCGCCACCCGCCGGGGACGCTATCTGCGCTTTTACCGGGCAGAAATGGGGCGGCTGCTGGCAGTAACTCTGCTGTACAACCTGCTGTATTGCAGCACGCAGGGTCTGTGTGCCACGGTGGCCGTCCACGCCCTGCCTGCCGGTGCCGCAGTTCGACTAATGGGGATCAGCCTGTTTAGCGACACGCTGGTGCTCTTTGGCTTTGCGGTGCTGTGCGCCGGTCTGTGCGTGACCCGGGGCGAAAAAGCAGGCGTACTGCTGGGTGCCGCCGCCTTTTTGCTGGCGGTAATGGCGCTGTTTTTGCTACCGGTACCGCTGCGCCAATACAATCCGGTGCTTTGGTGCCTGTGCAGTGCATTTCCCACGGACGAAACGCTCTTTGCCTATCCCCTGTGGGGCTACTACGCCGCAGGCAGCGCACTGCTGGCGGTGTGGTTGCTGCTATGGGGCCGGGTGCTAAAGACAAAAGATATTTTGTGAGGTGGACTATGCCAAAAATCATATTGCAAGACTATACCAAGACTCTGCGGGGCAAAACCGTGCTGGACCACATAGACCTGACGCTGGAAAGCGGCGGTATTTACGGCCTGGCCGGGCAAAACGGCTGCGGCAAGACCATGCTGCTGCGGGCCATTGCCGGGCTGATGACCCCCACCACCGGCACAGCCACCGTAGGCGGCACCCGGGTGGGCAACGGGGTCTATGCGCCCCATGTAGGGCTGGTGATCGAGAATGTATTTCTCTACGAATACCTAAGCGGCCGCCAAAACCTGCAAATGCTCAACGACCTGTCCGATCACAAGATCAGTGACGGCGAACTGGACGGCTGGCTCACCCGCTTTGGGCTGGATCCCACGGATCGGCGTCCTATGAAAAAATATTCGCTGGGTATGTGCCAAAAGGTCAGCTTGATCCAGGCGCTGATGAACCAACCGGAATTGGTGCTGCTGGACGAACCCACCAACGCGCTGGACGATGACAGCGTACAGGTGCTGGAAGAAGAAATTCTTCGTATGAACCGGGAGGCAGGCACCACCTTTGTGATCGCCAGCCACGACCGAGCCAGTCTGGAGCACCTATGCACCAAAATACTGCGAATGGAGGCGGGGCACCTTGCGTAAAAAACAACTGACCATGCAGCAAGGACTGGCGCTGGGCTGCCTGATCCTGCTGGTGTGCGCCGTAATATTCGGCATTGTGCTGCGGGCCACCCGCGCCCACGATTTGGAGGACCCGGAAAAAGTGGCGGCGGCTGTTTGCGACTTGCCCACAGACAACCGGGCTGATTATGATGCGGCGGCCGAAATGTTAGACATAAGCACAGCGGTGGAGCAGCTGCAAGACCGGATCCCCCTGCAAGTGGAGATCACCGGTATGCAGCCCACCTATAACAATCTGCGCTACACCGCCAAGGTGCTAAAGACCACCGATCGGGAGCAGGCAGGCAACACGGTGGTGCTGTATCTACTCATGTCCATGGAAAAAATGAGCGACGGCAAGCTGCACTGCGACACCGGCATCGCTCTGCCGTTGGCTGTAGGGCACAAATACCTGCTGTTTGTCCGTCCTATGGAATACATGGACCTGTACCAACGCACCCTACCCTGCCGAGAATACCAGGCCACCACCAACGCCACGGACGCCACGCTGTACAGCTTTTGCCTGGATCGCACACAAACCCGCCCACTGCCAACCACGCCGCTGACCTTTCAGCAGGTTACAGAATACGATTACCTGGTCTATTCCCAAGAGGCGCTGGACCACGCCAAAAAATTCACCGCCGACATACGGAAGCACTACGGCGTAACTGCAAAATAACATAAAAAGCCCCATTGCCAAGGATTGGCAATGGGGTTTATTCATTCCCTTTACAGGTGGAAGATCAGCTTGTCGCTACACTTATTAAAGACGAACAGCCCGACAGCCAGGGTGACCAGCGATACCACCGAGGCATACAGCAGCAAATTCCAGGTCATCATTTGGCCATACAGAATACACTGGCGGAACAGCTCGATCATCGAATAAAGTGGGTTGATCTTAATAAGCACCACGATCCAGTCGGAGGTAATGCGGTGCAGAGGATAAATGATGGGCACCATATAAAACAGCAGGTGACACAGCACATCCCAAATATACTCCACATCCCGGAAATAAACGGACAGCACGGACAGGATCATACCCACGCCGGTGCAGAACACCAGCAAAATAAACATGGGTACAAAGAACAGCACCGCGTAGCCGTTTAGGTGCAGGGCGTGGCCGTTGCTGATTCCGGTGAGCTTAAAGAAGATCCACACGCTCACCAGGCAAAGCAGCGAGATAGCGAAGGTTACATAGCAAGAGAGAATGGAGCTAAGCGGATACATATACTTGGGCACATAGACCTTCTTGATGATCCCCGCATTGCGGCGGAAGGAGGTCATCGCCTGTTTGGTGGAAGATGTAAAGAAATCAAACATCAACCGGCCGGTAAACAGGAATACCGGGTAGCAGATCACGCCCTTGTTGCTGCGGCCAAAGATTCCGCTGAACACCACGGAAAGCACGATCATGTTCAGCAGCGGCTGCAAAAAACTCCACAAAATACCGATCCAGGAGTCCCTGTACTTTAACTTAATATTCTTACGGGTCAGCTCCATTAGCAGGTTTCGATACTTTTGGAACACCCGTGTATCGTGCGCAAGCGCGCGCTTTAATTTTTTTACCTTCGGCATAGATACACCTCGATCCGCTCAGGGCGGCAATAATTTTGCGCTGCCTAACGCAGCCAAACACCGGATATAACTAAGGCATTATAACACACGCCGCCGCATTTTTCAACTTAAAGTGCGAATTTGGTACAAAATGTACCCTTTAGCGAAACAGATCGGCAATGGTCAGCGCTGTTTTGCGGGCAGAGGCGTCGCCGTCCACTGCATAATCTGCCGCTGCACGATACTTGGCCTGGCGGGCGTCATACAGCGCCTTGGCCTGCACCGGATCCCGAAATAAAGGGCGATTGGCGCCGTTGCCCACCCGCTGACAGATCACATCAAAAGACGCGTCCAGCAGCACGATCTTGCCGGTGGTGCGCAGGGTCCGTACATTCTCGTCAAAGGTCAGTGCCCCGCCGCCGGTGGAGATCACACAGTTGGGAATCTCTGCCGCCTCTGCGCAGGCTGCACGCTCCAGCTCTCGAAAATAGTCTTCCCCGTGCACCTGAAAAATAGCCGGAATAGACACGCCGCTGCGGGCCTCCACCATCTGATCCGTATCCACAAACCGGCGACCCATAATTTTGGCCAGCTCTTTGCCCACCACAGTCTTGCCGCTGCCCATAAAGCCGCAAAGCACAATATTCATTACAGCAGTTCCTCCATTTGCTCGATCACCCGCTGCACCTGGGCAGGGGTATAGGTCACATCATTCCAAATCTCCTGGGCTACCGCTGCCTGCCACACCAGCATGGGCAGACCGTTCACCACCTTGGCGCCGTTTTGCCGAGCCAGGCGCAGCAGCCGGGTTTCCATTGGATTATAAATGGCGTCAAATACCGCAGCCGTGTGGGCCAGCACACCCGGCTCCAGCGGGCAAGCGTCCACCTTAGGGAACATCCCCACCGGAGTGCCGTTAACGATCAGATCCCAGTCACCGGTCACGCTGTTGAAATCCGTCACCGTCACCGCGCGGCCGCATTTTTCGGCAATTTCCGCCGCCAAGGCACAACCTTTCGACGGTGTGCGGGCAGCCAGGGTCACCGCCGCACCTGCCAGCACCGCCTCAAAGGCAAACATACGAGCCACGCCGCCGGTGCCCAGTACCAGCACGCGTCCGGCCAGCGGAATGCCCGCTGCGGACAGAGAGCGCAAAAAGCCGTAGCAGTCCGTATTGTAGCCGTAGAATTTGCCGTCCCGCACCGCCACCGTATTCACCGCCCCAAAGAGCGCCGCCTTTTCGTCCAGTTCTGCCATAGCCGACAGCACTGCTTGCTTGTGGGGAATGGTAACATTAAATCCACGCAGCGTTTGCAGTTCCGGCAGCCGGTTCGCCAGATCCTCCGGTGCAATATCCAACAACCGGTAGTCCCCCTCCAGGTGGGCGGCAGCCAGCAGCGCCCGGTGAATTTGGGGAGAGAGAGAATGACCCAGCGGGTGACCGATCAGTGCATAGTGCGTCATGATTTTGCCCTTTCCGCTCCCGGCCCAAAAAAATATTGCCGAAAGCATTGACTTTTTTATAGGAATTATATAATATGATAGCATATAAGACTTGTATTAACAACAGTTTTTTGGAGATGAGCAGTTATGGTACTGGATAAAATGAAGAACATTTTGGTGGAGCAGCTGGAGTGCAACCCGGAGGACATCACCATGGAGAGCCTGCTGGTAGACGACCTGGGGGCCGACAGTCTGGACGCCATCGACATCGTGATGAGTGTGGAAGATACGTTCAAGGTTGAAGTACCGGACGAGATTATCGAGAAGATCGAGACTGTGGGCGACATTGTCAACTACATTGAGGATCACATCTGATTTGCATTTTTCACCATTTGTCAATTCCTGTCAAAAATTGCGGCAAAAAGTGTGGATTTTTTATCAAAGTTGCCCTGTTTGAATTGACAATTCACTGAAATTCAAGTAAAATAGAAAGGCAGATGATCGTGCATCTGCCTTTCCGCTTTTTTAGGGGAAAAAGCGCCGGCGATGCACGGTCTTACCGACATGGAGAGGGGAATCTTTATGGCAAAGAAGTATATCTTGGCCCTGGACCAGGGAACCACAAGTTCCAGAGCCATCATTTTCAACAAAAAGGGTGAGATCGTCGCCAAGGCGCAAAACGAATTCACCCAGCACTATCCGGAGAACGGCTGGGTAGAGCACGACCCGATGGAAATTCTGTTTAGCCAGATCAGCGCCATACTGACCGTGCTGCGCAAGGAAGCGGTGGATCCCAAGGAGATCGCTGCCATCGGCATTACCAATCAGAGAGAGACCACCGTGGTGTGGGAGAAGGAGACCGGTCGTCCCATTTATAACGCCATCGTGTGGCAGTGCCGCCGCACGGCGGACCTGTGCGAGGAATTGAAGGCGCAGGGGCTGAACGATTATGTAAAGAGCACCACCGGTCTGCTGATCGACGCCTACTTTAGCGGCACCAAGATCAAGTGGATCTTGGACCATGTGGAGGGCGCCCGGGAGCAGGCGGAGCGGGGCGAGCTGCTGTTCGGCACCATTGACAGCTGGCTGATCTGGAACCTGACCAACGGCAAAGTGCATGTGACCGATTACTCCAATGCCTGCCGCACCATGCTCTTTGACATTGACAAGCTGTGTTGGGACCCGTTTTTATGTGAAAAGCTGGGCATTCCCATGTCCATGCTGCCGGAGGTAAAGCCATCCAGCTGCATTTACGGCGAAGTGGCTAAGATCACCGGCATTGAGGACATTGCCGGTGTGCCCATTGCAGGCGCCATCGGTGACCAGCCGGGTGCGCTCTTCGGCCAGGGCTGCTTTGAGTCCGGCCAGGCCAAGAATACATACGGCACCGGCTGCTTTTTGCTGATGAACACCGGCGAAAAGCGGGTAGACTCTCGTTCCAACCTGCTCTCCGGCATTGCCTGGGGACTGGACGGCAAGATCACCTATGCGCTGGAAGGCTCCGCCTTTAACGCCGGCAGTGTGATCAAGTGGCTGCGCGATGAGCTGGGGCTGATTGAGAACGCGCCCCAGTGCGACAAATTCGCCGCCATGGTGCCAGATTCCGGCGGACTGTACTTTGTGCCGGCCTTTACCGGGCTGGGCGCTCCCTACTGGGATATGTATGCCCGCGGGGTCATGATCGGTCTGTCCCGTGGGATCAACAAATTCCATGTATGCCGCGCGGTACTGGAAAGCATTACCTACCAAATGACCGACCTGCTGGAAGCCATGATGAAGGATTCCGACATTATCCTCAAGGACCTTCGGGTGGACGGTGGCGCTTCCGTCAGCGATATTATGATGCAGATGCAGGCGGATATGACCGGCGTAAATGTGAATCGACCCAAGAATGTGGAGACCACAGCCCTGGGCGCTGCCTACTGTGCCGGGCTGGCTACCGGTGTGTGGAAAGACACGGCGGAGATCGAGGCCAACCGCCAAGTAGACAAGATTTTTGTGCCCTCCATGGAAGAGGGGCTACGCAACCGGAAGTACACCGACTGGAAGCGGGCGGTAGAGCGCTCCAGAAACTGGGAACGCTAAACATACCGATTTATACACAAGTTAATCAGGGGGGACAAAGCGCGCGGCAACGGGTGCTTTGTTCCTCTTTTTATTTTGCGGCAAAACCGCACCCAAATTCTATTTCACAACAAGGAGAACCCATTATGTCAAAAGTCATTGTACCCTGGGATCTGATCACCAATTTTGTGACAGACGCTTTCATCGGCTACGGCATTCCCGCAGAGGACGCTAAGATCTGCACGGATGTTTTGCTGGAGTCCGACCGCCGCGGGATTGAAAGCCACGGCTGCAACCGGTTTAAGCCCATTTACCTGGATCGGATCAAAGCCGGGATCCAAAATCCGGTGACCCAGTTTGAGATCTTAAAGGAAACCCCCACCACCGCCGTGGTAGACGGCCACAACGGCATGGGTCAGGTGATCGGCCATCGGGCCATGCAGATGGCCATTGATAAGGCCAAGGAATACGGTATGGGCATGGTGGCCGTGCGCAACAGCTGCCACTACGGCATTGCCGGTTATTACGCCACCATGGCCACCAAGGCCGGCTGCATCGGCATCACCGGCACCAACGCCCGCCCCTCTGTGGCGCCCACCTTTGGTGTGGAGGGTATGTTCGGCACCAATCCGCTGACCGTAGGCATTCCAACCGACGAGGACTTTGACTTTCTCATCGACTGCGCCACCTCCATCACCCAGAACGGCAAGATCGAATATTACGCCCGCATTGGCGAGGACGTGCATCCGGGCACGGTAATCGGGCGGGACGGCCAGCCCATCTCCGGCGACAGCGGCGAGGCGCTGAAGAAGATTCGCAGCGGCGACGCGGCACTGACCACCCTGGGCGGCATTGGCGAAGCCCTGGGCGGCTACAAAGGCTATGGCTACGCCATGGTGATCGAGCTGCTCTCTGCCGTGCTGCAAGACGGTGCCTACGGCAAAGATCTGGACGGCAAGGACGAGAACGGCAACATTCGCCCCTATCACCTGGGTCACTTCTTTATTGCCATTGACACCGATCACTTCCTGGGTCAGGAGCTGACCCGCAAAAAAGCCGGCGAAATCCTCCGCAGTGTGCGTGCCTCTCAAAAAGCGCCCGGCGCCGACCGCATTTTCACCGCCGGCGAAAAAGAGTGGGAGATCTGGCAGCAGCGCAAGGACAGCGGTGTGCCCATCAACGACTCTGTGCAGAAAGAAATTTTGGAAGTTCGGGACGAACTGGGTCTGACCCAGTACAAGTTCCCCTGGGAATAAGCGAGGTAACTATGGATTACAGAAAAGAATCATTAAGACTCCACGGTGAGTGGAAAGGCAAAGTTGAAGTGGTGGCACGGGCCAAGGTGGACAACAAGGACGCCCTGTCCCTGGCCTACACCCCCGGTGTGGCCGAACCCTGTCTGGCGATTCAGGCAGATTACAACAAAAGCTGGGAGCTGACCCGCCGCTGGAATATGGTGGCGGTGATCACCGACGGCTCTGCGGTACTGGGTCTGGGCGACATTGGCCCGGAGGCCGGTATGCCCGTTATGGAGGGCAAATGCGTGCTGTTTAAGGAATTCGGCGGCGTAGACGCCTTCCCCCTGTGTGTACGCACCAAGGACGTGGACGAATTTGTAGAGACGGTGTATAATATCAGCGGTTCCTTTGGCGGGATCAACCTGGAGGATATTGCCGCGCCCCGCTGCTTTGAGATCGAGCAGAAGCTGAAAGAACGCTGCGATATTCCGATTTTCCACGACGATCAGCACGGCACCGCCGTTGTGGTCTCTGCCGCATTGATCAATGCCACAAAAATTACCGGCAAGCCCCTTGATCAGTGTAAGGCCGTGATCAACGGCAGCGGCGCTGCGGGCATTGCCATTGCCAAGCTGCTGCTGACCCTGGGTCTGGGCGATGTGATCCTGTGTGACCGCACCGGCGCCATCTACGAAGGCCGCGATAAATTAAACGCCAGCAAGGCAGAGATCGCCGCCGTGTCCAATAAGGGCAAGGTACAGGGCACCCTGGCAGAAGCGGTAAAGGGCACGGACATCTTCATCGGCGTGTCTGCACCCGGTGTGCTGACCCAGGAGATGATCCGCACCATGAACCCGGATCCCATTGTGCTGGCCATGGCCAACCCCACGCCGGAGATTCTACCGGATGAGGCAGCCGCTGCCGGTGCCAAAATTGTAGGCACCGGGCGCTCCGACTTCCCCAACCAGATCAACAACGTGGTCGCATTCCCCGGTATCTTCCGCGGGGCGTTAGATGTGCGCGCCGCTGCCATTACGGAGAATATGAAGATTGCCGCCGCGTATGCCATCGCCTCCCTGGTCAGCGATGCAGAGTTAAAACCGGAGTATATTCTGCCCCACGCCTTTGATCCCCGGATCAAGGACACCGTGGCCGCCGCTGTGGCAGAAGCTGCACGGAAGGACGGCGTAGCCCGCATTTAACGGCCATGCCTATTATAATGTTATAAGTTATATATTATAATAAAGCAAAACAAACGCACAGGCGCTCTCCCCTGCCGCTCCCCGGCGGCAGAACGGAGGGCGCCGGTTTTTTTGTCCTATTTTATGCAACTCAAGAGCAGTATTAGACAAGTGTTGCAATACTAAGGCGGTTTTGTCAAGGGAAAAGGGGCAAGTTTGTGGAAGTTGCTTAATTATTACAGAATGGTTACAAATTCGTTGTATAGATTTACCATAGATTAAAAAGTTACAAATGTGTTACAATCCTCACCGTTGTTGTGGCATAGGCCCAACAAAGGGAGGTTTTTGATGAAAAAGGCAATCATAGCCCTTATTTCTCTGCTTATTTTTTGCATAGTATTCCCGTCTACCGTGTCGGCAGAGTCCGCAAGGAGCCATTACAAGCCCCGGCTGACTGCCCCCACCTCAGACAACGCCTATTATAACAGCAAGCTGAACCGTTACAGCCAGACCGGCTACGGTATGCCCAACTGCGTGGCCTACGCCTACGGCCGGGTGTACGAGATGAACGGCAAGGCCCCCAAGATCACCCACGGCAACGCCGGCGAGTGGTGGAGCATTAACAAGCAGGGCGGCTATTACAAGTACGGCAGCAAGCCCAAGGTGGGCGCAGTGGTGGTTTGGAGCAACCATGTGGCCGTGGTGGAGCAGATCCACAAGAACGGCAGCATTACCATTTCCGAGTCCCACTACGGCGGCACCTATTTTGACACCAAGACCGTCACCGACTACACCTACCATTACGGCCAGACTTTTTACGGCTTCATCTACACCTATCAGGGCAGTGCCAAGAAAAAGAGCAAGCCCAAGCCCAAACAGTACACCGCCGCCAAAACCGCAGTAACCGCACCGGAAGAGCAGGAACAGGTATTCCGTATACTGGAGATCGACGACAGCAAGGCAGCCACGCAGGAGATCGTGCAAAACGATAAACTGCTGCAAGCTTCCGCTGCCAGCCACTCCACCAAGAAGGCAGATACGGAAAAACGCGCCGCTGCGCAAAAAGCGGCCATGCAAACTGCGGAAAAGTCCGTTGCTGCATAACACTTAAAGAGAATCCACACAAGGAGCACCCTATGGGTGCTCTTTTTTTATACCAATAAGAATAAAAAGACGGCAGGCGGATCTTACCCATAAACA
This sequence comes from Oscillospiraceae bacterium, assembly GCA_025757685.1. Taxonomy (NCBI): domain Bacteria; kingdom Bacillati; phylum Bacillota; class Clostridia; order Eubacteriales; family Oscillospiraceae; species Oscillospiraceae bacterium. The sequence continues at coordinate 1,562,559 of CP107220.1, forward strand.
AAAAATGAAAAAGCCGTGAATTTTTTGAAATTTTGCAAAAAAGGTGTTGACAAAACGACAAAATGGATATAATATAAAGACAGTTAGCACTCAGGCACATAGAGTGCTAACACAGTAAAGGACGGTGAAAGGAATGCTTGGTGAACGCAGAGCCGCCATACTCCGCCTGATTATTGAGTATTACATCAAGACAGGCGAGCCTATCGGCTCCAAAACTCTGTGCAACCTTTTGCCTTACGCTGTATCCAGCGCCACCATTCGCAACGAAATGGCGCACCTGAGCAACCTGGGCTACCTGGAACAGCGCCACACCAGCGGCGGCCGTGTGCCGGGCAAGAATGCCTACCGCTTTTATGTGGATCACCTAATGGAGCCTAAGGCGCTGTCCCCTTATGAGACAGCCAAGATCGACGAACGCCTGTCCGTCAACGCCGGAGACGCCCAGCGCCTGTTGGCTGATGCGGCGGATCTGCTGGCAGACGCCACCCACTGCGCCGCCTTTAGTTGCGCACTGGCAGACGCCGGCGATGTGATTCAGGGCGTGCAGTTAATCCCTGCCGGAGGCGGCCGCGCCATGTTGGTCATGCTTACCGCCGGTGGGCGTATCAAATCTTCGATTTGCCGGCTCAGTTGCCCGGCGGACGACGGATTTATGGCCGCCTTTTACGATGTGATGCACAGCACATTCATCGGCACCCGGCTCAGCGATGTAAGCATTGCCACGGTGCAAAGCACAGCCGTAACCCTGGGCAGCCGCATTTTTGATATGCTGCCGGTGCTCAGCAGTCTGTGCGCCCTGTGCGCGGAAACGCGGCAGGACAGCCTGCTCTTTGCCGGCGAGACCAATTTGCTCTCTCACGAGGAACTGGGCAACGAGGTATATAAGCTGCTGACCTTTCTCACCAACCGGCCACGCTTTTTGACCCTGGCGAAGCAATTTGCTGACGCCCCGGCGCGCAGTGCTCTGTTTATCGGTGAGGAGAACCCGTACTTTGAGCTGAAAAACACAGCCACCATGCTGTGCAGTCTGCACTACAACAGCCAACAGCGCGCGGTTCTGGGCGTGATCGGCTCCACCCGCATGGACTACGCCACCATTGTGCCCCGGGCACAGTATGTTATGAATAAAACCACAGATCTTCTTGCTGAAGGAGGTATAACCAATGGCTAAAAAGAAGCAGGCAGAGGAAAAGCCAAACACCCAGGCTGCCGCTGCCGAAACAGAAACCGAAACCACACCGCCACAGGCGGAAGAAAACAACCAGACCCAAACAGACGACCCTACGGCGGCGCTGGAAAAGGAGCTGGCAGACACAAAAGATCAGCTGCTGCGGCTGACGGCGGAATACGCCAATTTCCGCAAGCGCAGCGATAAAGAAAAGGGCGATACTTACGCCTACGCCACCGGCAAGACCGTGGAGGCATTTCTCCCGGTGTTTGACAATCTGGAGCGGGCGCTGGGCGCCACCCAGCAGGACTTTGAGGGCCTGCAAAAGGGCGTGCAAATGACCTTTGACGGTCTGACTGCCACCCTGGAGAAGCTGGGCGTCACCGCTTACGGCGCCCCGGGCGAAACCTTTGACCCCAACCTGCACCATGCAGTGATGCATGTGGAGGATGAGAACCTGGATGAAAATGTCATTACCGATGTTTTTCAACGGGGATATAAAATGGATGATCGGATCATCCGACCGGCAATGGTCAAAACAGCAAATTAACAATAAGCAGGAGGTATTCCATTATGTCTAAGATTATTGGTATTGATTTAGGTACAACAAACAGCTGCGTCAGCGTGATTGAGGGCGGCGAAGCCGTAGTGATCCCCAACGCAGAGGGTGCCCGCACCACCCCGTCCGTGGTGGCGTTCAGCAAGGACGGCGAGCGCATGGTGGGCAATGTGGCAAAGCGCCAGGCCATCACCAATCCGGAGCGTACCATCGCTTCCATCAAGCGCCACATGGGCTCCGACTACAAAGTCAACATTGACGGCAAGGCCTACACCCCCCAGGAGATCAGCGCTATCATTCTGCAAAAGCTGAAGAGCGACGCAGAGAGCTACCTGGGCGACAAGGTAACGGAAGCGGTCATCACCGTACCCGCTTACTTTACGGACGCGCAGCGCCAGGCCACCAAGGACGCCGGTAAGATCGCCGGTATGGAAGTAAAGCGAATCATCAACGAGCCCACCGCTGCGGCGCTGGCCTTTGGTATCGACCAGGAAAACGACCAGAAAGTGATGGTCTACGACCTGGGCGGCGGTACATTCGATGTATCCATCATTGAGATGGGCGACGGCGTACAGGAAGTCCTGGCAACAGCCGGTAACAACCACCTGGGCGGCGATGACTTTGATAAGAAAATCATGGACTGGCTGGTTGCCGAGTTTAAGAAAGAACAGGGCATTGACCTGTCCGGCGACAAAATGGCTATGCAGCGCATTAAGGAAGCCGCAGAGAAAGCCAAGATCGACCTGTCCGGTATGACCACGGCGCAGATCTCTCTGCCCTTCATCACCGCAGACGCTACCGGCCCCAAGCACATGGAGACCACCCTGTCCAGAGCCAAGTTTAACGAAATGACCGCAGACCTGGTAGAGGCTACCATGGGCCCGGTTCGCCAGGCCATGAGCGACTCCGGCCTGACCATGAACGACATTGACAAGATCCTGCTGGTAGGCGGTTCCACCCGTATTCCCGCCGTACAGGAAGCCATTAAGAAGTTCAGCGGCAAAGAGCCGTTTAAGGGCATTAACCCGGATGAGTGCGTAGCTATGGGCGCTGCCCTGCAAGGCGGCGTACTGGGCGGCGATGTAAAGGGCCTGCTGTTGCTGGATGTGACGCCCCTGTCCCTGGGTATTGAAACCATGGGCGGCGTAAACACCGTGATCATTGAGCGCAACACCACCATCCCCACCAAGAAGAGCCAGATCTTCTCCACCGCAGCCGACAACCAGACCTCCGTGGAGGTGCACGTGCTGCAAGGTGAGCGTGAGTTTGCCAAGGACAACAAGACCCTGGGTATGTTCCACCTGGACGGCATTATGCCCGCCCGCCGCGGTGTGCCCCAGATCGAAGTGACCTTTGATATTGACTCCAACGGCATTGTGCATGTAAGCGCCAAGGACCTGGGCACCGGCAAGGAGCAGCACATCAGCATTACCGCCTCCTCCAACATGAGCAAGGACGACATCGACAAGGCAGTGAAGGAAGCAGAGCAGTTCGCCGCCGAGGATAAGAAGAAGAGAGAGGCCGTAGACCTGCGCAACAACGCAGACCAGATGGTTTACCAGACCGAGAAGCTGCTCAGCGAGAACGGCGACAAGTTCAGTGATGACGACAAGAGCGCGCTGAACACCAAGCTGGACGCGCTGAAGGAAGCACTGAAGGGCGACAACACAGACGCCATTAAGAGCGCCGAAGAGGACCTGACCAACAAGTTCTACGAGGTGTCTCAAAAGATCTATGAAGCCACCCAGGGCGCGCAGGGTCCCCAGCCCGGCGCAGCACCCGGTGCAGATGCAGCACAGGGCGGCAATGACGCCGGTTACACCGACGCAGACTACACCGAGGTGGACGATAACTAATCCCCTCTCAGGAACGGCGGCAGGCGGTAATACACCAGTATTGCCGCCTGCCTATACCGTTATCTATACTGAAATCTAAACGACGGAGGCTACTATGCCTGAAGAAAAACGAGATTACTACGAGGTGCTGGGCATAAGCAAAGGCGCCTCGGAGGATGAGATCAAAAAAGCATACCGCAAAACCGCCAAGAAGTACCACCCGGACCTGCACCCGGACGACCCGGTGGCCGAGGCCAAATTCAAGGAATGTAACGAGGCCTACGAGGTGCTGGGCGATCCCCAAAAGAAAGCTCGATACGACCAATTCGGCTTTGCCGGGGTTGACCCCAACTACGGTGCCGGACAGGGCGGCTACGGCGGCGGTGGCTTTGGCTTTGACGGCGGCGACATTGACCTGGGCGATATCTTCTCCTCCATCTTTGGCGGTGGAGGCGGCGGCTTCGGCTTTGGCGGGCGCAACCCCAATGCGCCGGTGCGCGGTCGGGATGTGCGAGCGTCTGTGACCCTGACCTTTGAAGAAGCAGCCAAGGGCTGCAAAAAGACCGTCAGCACCCAGCGGGTCGAGGATTGCTCTGCGTGCGGCGGCACCGGTGCGGCGAAAGGCACCAGTCCCAAGACCTGCCCGGACTGCCAAGGACGCGGCGTAGTCAATGTGCAGCAGCGCACCGCCTTCGGTGTAATGAACAGCCAGCACACCTGCTCCCGCTGCGGCGGCCGGGGCAAAATCGTAGACGACCCCTGCAAAAAGTGCGGCGGCAAGGGCAAGGTGCGTGCCGCGCGGCAAATTGAAATCAACATTCCCGCCGGGATTGATGACGGCCAGGTTGTGACCGTGCGCGGTAACGGCGACGCCGGTATGAACGGCGGCCCTGCCGGTGATCTGCACATTGAAGTGCGGATCAAGAAGCACAGGAACTTTACCCGGGACGGCTATAATGTATGGTACAACAAGCATGTGAGCATTACCGAGGCCACCCTGGGCGCAGAATTACAGGTGCCCACCCTGGACGGCAATGTGAAGTACAATATGCCTGCCGGTACACAGCCGGGCGCCGTGTTTAAGCTGAAGGGTAAAGGTATTCAGCGGCTGAACAGTGTGGGCAAAGGCGACGAATATGTACAGATCATTGTAGATATTCCCACCGGTCTGACTCACGAGCAAAAGGAACTGCTGCGTACCTTTGATAAAAGCTACACGCCCCCCAAGAACCCGCCTAAAGAAGGCTTTTTTGACAAGTTCAAGAAGAAATAAGTACAAAGAGAAAAGCGCATTGCAAGGCTTGCAATGCGCTTTTTTGCACTTTACAGATCGTCCGCATCCTGTACCGGCTCTGCGGGAATGTCCTCATAATACGTTTCCCGCGGCACGCCGGTGTAGCTGCCGTCCACATCTGCCTGCAACATCTCCGGGCTGATATAGGAGGTCAGGTCAATGACTTCCTTACCCTTTCTCTGCCGTTTTTCCTTTTTGTTCTTCTTCGCCATAAAAAATCACCCCTGTGCAATCGGTGCCGCGGCACCGGTAATAGTTTGCACAGGGGCGCTGTATTTACTCACAGCTTGGCCACATCCACGGCGGCAATTTTTTCCATAAAATCCTTAGGCGAAATCACCGTTCCCATATCCAAGAACTCGTCCATATTCATATTAAAATTATTCACATACACCGGCACTTGCTTGTATTCAATATCAATATGCAATCGGGCAGCGTCTGCCTTCACCACAGCCGGATCATAGCCGTTTGCATCATAATACCGGCTGACGATTACCTCGTTGTTCTTCACATACAGCAGCACCAGATTGCGCCCGGATTTGGAGATGCTCACATAGCTTTCGTCTGTCTTGGAGAGAGCTTGTCCCATTTTCATCTGCGCCACTGCCTTACAGGCGTCGGAATTGAGAAACAGCTCGTTGATAAAAATAGATTCCAGCGCGGTGGTATCGTCCGGCACCAGGATTGCCAAAATGTTTTTGGACAGCTTTTTGCCGTACATACTCTTGATAAATTCCTTAAAATAATGCTGGGTCTCGCTGATCTTGGCGGCATAATGATGATAAAAAGGAATATTGGCCACCACCGGCGTGCCCGGCAGGGAGAAAGTCTTAAAATCGTCCGTGTCCCGATCCTTCACCAAAATGTCCGAATTCGTAATGATCATAGGGATTGTTTTTGCCATAAAAATGTCCCTCCGTGGCTCCTATTTTACTATAATGCCCGTGCCAAATCAATAAAAATCAAAAAATATAGTGAAATCCGACGGCAGTTATGGTAAAATAAGGTGACAACATTGTTGTGAGAGGAGGAGTTTTATGCATGATTCCGATGAGCTGGATGATATTCTGAACGAAATTCGGAACCACCAAAACCCGCACACAGAGGATGCGCCCCCAGAGCCGGAGCCGCCTCAGACCGTAGATATGCCGCTGTTTGACCACGCAGACGCCCCCACGCCTGCGCCGAAGGATTTGCCGGAGAATCCCACCCTGCCCACAGAGGCAGCAAAGGAAACACCGGCCGCCTCCGCTATGCCGGAGACCACACCCACCGCAGACGGCAGAGAAGATGTATATACCAATGTATTTTCCGGCACGGAGGAGACCCGGGCAGAGGCAACCTACACGCCCCCGACCCGACCCCTTGGTGACGATGAATATCCGGAGGAAGAAATGAAGAAGAACGATAAGCAAAAGAAAATTATTATTGCCGTTGTGGCTGTTGTGGTTGTGATTGCCGTGGCCCTGGGCATTTACTTTGGCGTGGTACGTGGCAAAAACGAGGAGCCAACCTCCGGCGTGACCAATGCCGCTACCGAAGCCACCACCCAGGCAACGGTGGCCGTGGTGAACCCCTTTACCGGTGAGAACGACTACAATGAGAACGCGGTAGGCAAGCGCCCGGTGGCCCTGGTGGTAGAGAACGCCCAGGCTGCCCGTCCCCAGTGGGGGATCAATTCCCCGGATATTATCGTAGAGGGCGAAGTGGAAGGCGGCGAGACCCGTATGCTGTGGCTCTTTGCCGACTATACCTCTGTGCCGGACAAGATCGGCCCTATGCGCAGCGCCCGCCCGCCGTACATTCGCTTTTCCGAGATGTTTGACGCCGTCTTTATCCACTGGGGTCAGAGCAAGAGCAAAGGCAGCTATGTAGGCGCTAACACCGTGTTTGCCCAGGACAATGTGGACCACATTAACCAGATGACTTACAGCGGCAAGGTGGATCTGTTTACCAGAGACCAAACCCGCAATGTAGCCAGCGAGCACACCGGTGTGCTGCGCGGCAAAAAAATCGCCTCTGCCCTGAAAGAGCAGAAGATCCGCACCAAGGTCAACGAGGCCAAGTTTACCACCTTCGACTTTAACAAAAAGGCAACTGCCGTGGGTGATGATCCCTGCAACGCACTGGCGCTGACCTTCTCTAATCGCACCCGCACCCGCGACTGGACCTATAAAAGCGATGACAAAATGTACCACAGCACCGATTATGAAACGGATGTAAAGATGAAGAACCTGATCGTGCTGTTTGACAACACCTCTTACACCACCAAGGCCAATTACAAAGGCAGCGGTAAGGGCGAGACCTACTGTAACTACGATCTGGCCGGCGGCAAGGGTGTGCTCGCTTCTCAGGGCACCTATACCGAGATCAAGTGGAGCAAAAAGGACGGCAAGCTGTCCCTGACCACCACCGACGGTCAGCCCTTAAAACTGAACCCCGGTCGCAGCTGGATCGGCTACGCCTCTGCCAATAACGGCGGTAAAGTCGTGGAAAAGTAAAAATCGGAATCCATAAAAGACCGTCTCGGATCATCCGGGGCGGTCTTTTGTATGTGGATGTGCATAAATACCGGCGGGAGCAAGTCCCCACCCGACAGGAATTTTATAACCGATGTAATATGATAAAACGCCGCAAGCACATAAAAAGGACCGATACACCGTGTATCGGTCCTTTGATTTACCAAACGATTACAGCAGGCCGGCCACCAAGTCGCCCATTTGGGCGGTGGTCACCGGACGGAAGCCCTCCTCGTAAATATCCGGGGTGCGGGCCTGGGTCAGTGCCTGATCCACCGCGTCCTCAATGGCCTGGGCAGCCTCCATCTCGCCAAAGGTGTAGCGCAGCATCATGGCGCCGGACAAAATGGTTGCCAGCGGATTGGCCTTGCCCTGGCCGGCAATATCCGGTGCGGAACCGTGGATAGGCTCGTACAAGCCAAAGGTGCCCTCTGCCAGAGAAGCAGACGCCAGCATACCGATGGAGCCGGAGATCATAGACGCCTCGTCAGACAGAATATCGCCAAAGATATTGGAAGTGACAATCACATCAAACTGATTGGGATTGCGCACCAGCTGCATAGCGCAGTTGTCCACATACATATAGGACACCTCCACCTGGGGGTAATCCGCCTTGGTCTCTTCTACGATCTTACGCCACAGGCGGGAGCTGTCCAGTACATTGGCTTTGTCCACGCAGGTCAGCCGCTTGTCCCGCTTCATGGCATACTCAAAACCGGCCTTGACAATGCGCTTGATCTCCGGGTAAGTATAGCGCTCCGTATCATACGCGCCCACCACGCCGTTCTCCTCATAAGTGCCGCGGTCGCCGAAGTAAATGCCGCCGGTCAGCTCGCGTACAATGAGAATGTCCAACCCGTCGCCGATGATCTCCTCCTTAATAGGAGAAGCGCTCTTCAGCGGGGCGAAGATCTTGGCCGGGCGCAGATTGGCAAACAGACCCAGGTCCTCACGAATGGCCAACAGACCCTTTTCCGGTCGATTGCTGCCCGGCTGGTCGTCCCACTTAGGACCGCCCACAGCGCCCAGCAGCACCGCGTCAGATGCTTTGCAGGCTGCCGCCGTTTCTGCCGGATAGGGCACGCCGGTGGCATCAATGGCACAACCGCCCAATAGCTGGTCATTGTAGTCAAAAGAGAAGCCAAACTTCTCCCCTGCCTTGTCCAGCACCTTGATACATTCGTTCACGATCTCCGGCCCAATGCCGTCACCGCGCAACACGGTGATTTTGTAATTCTTCATGTTCTTGCCCTTTCTGTCTTAGCAAACCTCAAAAATGCCGGGCATGGTATCGTCCCGCATAGTATCCGGTTGGTCACGGTTGATGGCGCAGATAATGCCCTTCATGGACGCATAACCGATGTTGTGGCTGACGCCGATACCGAAAATGTCCTTGCCCTGTGGGTTCTTTAAGTGAATATAGCTGATGGCCTTGGAGTCGGAGCCCACGGAGATGGCGTGCTCGCTGTAATCCACAAACTGGTAGCTGGCCACCTCGGTTTGGTTCATAGCGTCGCAGAACGCAGCCACCGGGCCGTTGCCGTTGCCCTCAATCTGCACCGGCGCATTGTCCTTGTATTTCAGCTCGCCGGAGAAATGCACATGGGTCAGATCGTCCTGCTCGTTCTTCTCCTCGCTGATCTTGTAATTCACCAGGCGGTAGGGGCCGCACACATTGCGATACTCCTGCTGGAACAGGTCAAAGACCTCCTCCGCTTTCAGTTCCTTACCCTTCTCGTCGCAGGCTTTTTGTACCACGGCGCTAAACTCCGGGTGCATGGACTTAGGCATCTTGATGCCATAGTTGTTGGCCAAAATAAAGGCAGTGCCGCCCTTGCCGGACTGAGAATTGATCCGAATGATGGGCTCATACTCTCGGCCCACATCTGCCGGGTCGATAGGCAGGTACGGGATCTCCCAATAAGGGGTGCCGCTTTCTTCCATATAGATCTTGCCCTTGTTGATGGCATCCTGATGAGAGCCGGAGAATGCGGTAAACACCAACTCGCCGGCATAAGGCTGGCGGGGCGGCACCTGCATCTTGGTGCAGCGCTCATACACTTCCTTGATTGCATTGATGTTGTGGAAATCCAGCTTAGGATCTACCCCCTGGGTCCACATATTCAGCGCCAGGGTCACCACATCCACATTGCCGGTACGCTCACCGTTGCCAAACAGGGTGCCTTCCACACGATCGGCGCCGGCCATCAGCGCCAGCTCCGTAGCAGCCACGCCCTCGCCCCGGTCATTGTGGGGGTGCAGGGAGATAATGGCCGCGTCCCGGTTGGGTAGGTGACGGCAGAAATACTCGATCTGGTCTGCATAACCGTTGGGAGAGGAGCCCTCCACAGTGGAGGGCAGGTTCAGGATAATGGGGTTCTCCTTGGTAATATGCAGCTCCTCCATCACCCGGCGGCAGATCTCTACCGCATTGTCCATCTCCGTACCGGTAAAGGACTCCGGCGAATACTCAAAGCGAATGTTCATCTCCGGGTGGCGCTTTTTCTCCTCCTCGGTGAGTTCATAGATCAAGCGGGCGCCGTCCACAGCGATCTGAATCACGCCGTCCATATCCGTCTTAAATACCACCTTGCGCTGCAAAGTGGAAGTGGAATTGTAAAAATGCACGATCACATTCTTGGCGCCGTCAATGGCCTCAAAGGTCTTTTTGATCAGGTGAGGGCGCGCCTGCACCAGCACCTGAATGGTCACATCGTCCGGGATATAATGGCCGTCGATCAGGGTACGCAGGATCTCATACTCCGTCTCGCTGGCAGAGGGAAAGCCCACCTCGATCTCCTTAAACCCAACTTCAATCAGGGTCTTAAAATATTCCAGCTTTTCCTCCAAATTCATCGGGTCCACCAGCGCCTGGTTGCCGTCACGCAGATCTACCGAGCACCAAATGGGCGCATGGTCGATTACATGGTTGGGCCACTGGCGGTCCGGCAAATCAATGGGGGTAAAGGGCTTATACTTCTTGTAGCCTTGGTTCATCATCACAGTTTCTCCTTTCTCTGTTGGGGAGGCACAAACAAAAACTGCGCCCCCAATGGATAGGGACGCAGTATCTATGCGTGGTACCACCCTACTTCAGCAGAAAAAATCTGCCCTTTGGCATCAAGCAATGCCTCAACCGATAACGAGGTTAAACGGCTCTTCCTATTGATTTCTATTCAGAAGAGCAACTCCGCAGAGAGCTATGCACCTATGTTCCCTGTGCGGCTTGCACCGTCCGCCGCCTCTCTGTGCAGGAAAACGCAGGTCTTTTTCTGCTTCACAGTCTTTTGTGGGTACTGTATATTCAGTAAGATTATTATAACACGCGCGCCGATTTTGTCAACCCAAATTTTACAGTTTGGAGTAGCCGTAGCCGTTCATAATGGCGTCTACCGGCTGACCGGCCTTGCACATGGGGCAGTCCTTGGCGGCTGTATAAGAATAATTGGGCAGATCCTCCGGGGTAAACAGAGTGTTGACCTCCAGCCCGCACAGTTCCTTGGCTGCGCTGAACACGGAGGAAATGCCAATCACATTGCCGCCGTAATACCGGGCGCTCTGTACCGCCCGCTCCACCGTGCGGCCGCTGGTGATACAGGAGATGAGCACCACCACATTCTTGCCCTGGATCATCCGGCGCAAATTGTCCCGAAAGATCATATTGCCCTGGGTGTCATACTCCGGACCCAACACATAAACCTGCAAGTCCGGGTTGGGCGCCAGCATACTGGGGCTTGCCAGTTCCTGAGCCATATAAGCGCCCAGCGCCTGGGTCTCATACAGGCACAGCACCGTGTCCACATCCATATTCCGCACGCTGTAATACTCGGCCAGCAGCTTGGCAGCCTCCACAGACACCACCCGATTATGCTTAATGTCCGAGGTGCCCACATAGTAATTCAGGTGGGCGGAAGCGGTTACATAATGGCCGGGAATCGCGTGGATAAACACATCTTCATTTCTGTTACAAGGTATTGTATAAATCTGGCTCATTGGCACACATCCTTTCTATCCTTATTGTATCTGATTTTGCTCCGCCTTGCAATAAAAAAAATTAAAATCCGGGGAAGATTACACTACAAAAGGTCAAATTGGTGGCAAAAATAAAACAAACGGCAAGGACTCCCTTGCCGTTTTGTGTGATTTTGATAAATTTGATCTTACCAAACCTGCCGGGCGACGGTGCGCACCAGGTTCAGCTTGGCCCACTGCTCATCATCCGTCAGCTTGTTGCCGATCTCGCAAGAGGCAAAGCCGCACTGGGGGCTTAGGCACAAGTTTTCCAGGGGCACCAGCTCTGCTGCCTGGGCGATCCGCGCTTTTACCGCCTCCGGATCCTCCAGCACCGGGGACTTGGTGGTCACCAGGCCCAGCACCACTTTTTTGCCCGGGGCAACAAACTGCAGCGGTGCAAAATCGCCGGAACGGGCGTCATCAAACTCCAGATAAAAGCCGTCCACATGCGCCTTGGCAAACAGAATGGGTGCAATAGGCGCATAGCCGCCGGAGCTGGCCCAGGTGGAGTGATAATTGCCCCGGCACACATGGGTGGTCACCACCAGGTCCGCCGGCTTGCCCTCCAGGGCAGCATTGTTTAGTTGCAGGTACTTCTCTGCCTGGTCCTCCAGCTTAGCGCCGGTACTTGCCAGGAACTGCTGATACCCGGCGTCGCAGAACATACCCCAGGTGCAGTCGTCCAACTGCACATTGCGGCAACCGGCGGCATACAGATCGGCGATCACCTGGCGATACGCGGCGGCAATATCGGAAAGCAGTGCGTCATCGTCCGGATAAACCGCGCGGGTGGCCTTGCCGTTATCCTCCCGGAACAGCTCTGCATACAGCTGCGCCGGTGCGGGAATGGTCTGGCGGGCAACGGTGTTGTCATCTTCAAACTGCTTTACAAATTTAAAATGCTCCACAAAGGGGTGATTCTCGCCGCTGATCTTGCCCACCACCTGCACAGAGCCGGGGGTGGTCTCCTCCCCGTGGAAAATATAGCCGTGGTCCAGGGTGATCTCCTGCAGTCCTTGCAATCCCCACATAAAGTCCAGGTGCCAATAGCTGCGACGGAACTCGCCGTCGGTAATGGTGTGATACCCGGCGGCTTTTTGGTGAGAGATCAGCTTGCGGATCTCCCGGTCCTCCACTTCTTTCAGCCCGGCAGCGTCCAGCTCACCGGCGGCGAAAGCGGCGCGGGCGGCCTTAATGGGCGCCGGGCGCAAAAAGCTGCCTACAAAATCATAGCGAAAAGGTGCGTTCTTGCTGTACATATTTTTGTCCTCCGTTTGGTTGTTGTCGTTGCTTATAGTATAACGGAGGTTTTCGCTATTGTAAAATACGGATATTCAGTTGTTTGCCATAGCTTCAGTCTATGGGCACATACTGCTTCAAATTTTCAATATACGCCCGGCACAGGCTGCCCGGCTGCACGCCGGCCGGCAAAACATAGCCGATCTCCATGGGCGCCACGCCGGTGAGGGGCACGGCTACAATATTCTCGCCGTTCAGCTTGCTGTCGATCACGCCGCTGCACACGGTGTAGCCCTGCAAGCCGATCAGCAAATTAAACAGGGTGGCGCGGTCCCGCACCCGGATATTTTTGCTGCGCACTGCCGGGCTGAAGATCTCTTCCGAAAAATAAAAGGAATTGTGGTCCCCCTGCTCAAAGGACAAATAAGGATACTCCGCCAAATCGTCAAAAGACACTGACCGGGCACCGGAGAGCGGGTGATCGCTGCTGAGAAACACATGCGCGTGGGCGGTAAACAGGGGCGTAAAATCCAAATCGGCTCCCCGCAGCAGCTTTTGCAGCGCCGTGCGATTAAAGTCATTGAGATACAACAGGCCGATCTCGCTTTTGCGCTGTGCCACATCCTCAATGATCTCATAGGTTTGCGTCTCTCGCAAAGAGAAGTCGTAGCGGTCGCCGCCCCGCTCCCGGATCAGGTCCACAAAGGCGTTCACCGCAAAGGAATAGTGCTGGGTAGACACACAAAAGGCCTGCTTGCGCACCGGGTCGCCCTTGTAGCGGCTTTCCAGCAGCGCCGTCTGCTCCAAAATTTGGCGAGCGTAAGACAGGAACACCTCGCCTTCTTTGGTCACGACCACGCCCTTATTGGTGCGGTGGAACAGGGTCAGGTGCATTTCGCTCTCCAACTCCTGAATGGCGGCACTCAGGCTGGGCTGGGCCACAAACAGCGCCTTGGCCGCCCCGCTGACGGTACCGCACTCCGCCACCTTGACCACATATTCCAGTTGTTTTAATGTCATAGCCATCTCCCCTTTGCCATTATTATACGCCATTCGGCACCCGGGTGTAAAGGTTAAATCTATGGCAAAGCGATTCAATGTTCCCGGTTGCAGCAACCCTTCGTCGCTAACCATTTATAAAACGAAAAAGCGGCGGTGCAAGTGCACCGCCGCCAAAGGGACTTAAAATTACTCTACGATAGAGGTACCGGTCATTTCTGCCGGCTGGAGCAGACCCATCACCTTGAGCATGGTGGGAGCAATGTCGCACAGCTTGCCGCCCTCACGCAGGGTGCAGGGGTAGTTCACCACGATAAAGGGCACCGGGTTGGTGGTGTGGGCCGTGAACGGCTCGTCGTTCTCGTCCAGCATCTTGTCTGCATTGCCGTGATCGGCAGTGACAAACAGCACGCCGTCCATATCCTTGACCGCCTGAACCAAGCTGCCAACGCAGGCGTCCACCGTCTCCACAGCCTTAACGGCGGCGGGGATAATGCCGGTGTGACCCACCATATCACAGTTGGCGAAGTTGACAATCACCACATCGTACTTGCCGCTGCGCACGGCCTCGTTCAGCTTTTCAGACACCTGGGGTGCGCTCATCTCCGGCATCAGGTCAAAGGTTGAGATCTTGGGAGAGGGCACCAAAATGCGATCCTCGCCCGGATACGGCTCCTCTGCACCGCCGTTGAAGAAGAAGGTCACATGGGCATACTTCTGGGTCTCGGCGATTCGCAGCTGGGTCTTGCCCTGCTTGGACAGGTACTCGCCAAAGGTGTTCTCCAGGCTCTCCGGACCAAAGGCCACATGCACGCAAGGCATCTCCGCATCATACTGGGTCATGCACACAAAATAGGGGTTCAAGGCGCCACCCTTGCGGTCAAAGCCGGTGAATGCCGGATCCACAAAGGCGCGGGTAATCTCCCGGGCACGGTCCGGCCGGAAGTTAAAGAAGATCACGCTTTCGCCGCTGTGCACACGGCCCTCGTTGCCAACAACGGTGGGCAGCACAAACTCATCGGTCAGGTGCTTTCCGTCCTCGTCCACCGTCTCATAAGACGCACGCACGGCCGCCACCGCGTCCGTAGCCTGCACGCCCTCGCCGTACACCATAGCGGCATAGGCTTTCTCCACACGGTCCCAAATATTATCACGGTCCATGGCGTAGAAACGACCCATCACAGAGGCGATCTTACCAACGCCCAGTTCGTTCATCTTGGCCTGGAGCTGTTCCAAATCCTCCGCTGCAGAAGCGGGGGGCACATCACGGCCGTCCAGAAAAGCGTGCACATACACCTTGGAAACGCCCTGTTCCTTGGCCATCTCCAGCAGATTGTACAGATGGGTTATATGGCTGTGTACGCCACCGGGAGACACAAGGCCCATCAGGTGCAGGGCCTTGTCCTTGGCATTCTCCATGGCGCCAACCAGCGCCGCATTCTTATAGGCCTCGCCGTCGGCAAACGCCTTGGAAATGCGGGTCAAATCCTGGTACACCACGCGGCCGGCGCCCATATTGGTGTGGCCCACCTCGCTGTTGCCCATCTGGCCGTCCGGCAGGCCCACATCCATACCGGAGGCGCCGATATAGGTATAAGGGCACTCGGCCATCAACTTATCCAAATTGGGCTTCTTGGCCATGGCAATGGCATTGCCATGCTGGGACGGGTTCTTGCCGAAGCCGTCCATAATGCAAAGCACATAAGGTTTCTTAGACATAGTAATAACTTCCTTTCACGGATAAAGTGACAAAGCAAGAGGGAGCAGCGACCGTCGCCGCAACTCCCCCCAGCCATTGATTTTTATTTAGAAGCAGCCTTCACGATCACGGAGAAGTCCTTGGCCTTCAAAGAAGCGCCGCCGATCAGTCCGCCGTCTACATGCTCCTTCGCCAGCAGCTCCTCTGCGTTGCCGGCATTCATAGAACCGCCGTACTGCACCACAAAAGCATCTGCAGCAGCCTGGCCGTACAGCTGAGCGATAACGGAACGGATGTAACCGTTCACCTCATCAGCCTGATCCGCCGTAGCGGTCTTGCCAGTGCCGATGGCCCATACCGGCTCATACGCGATGATCACATTCTTCAGCTCTTCCGCGCTGACGCCCTGCAAAGCGATCTTGGTCTGCATGCCGACCACCTCAAAGGTGACACCCTGCTCGCGCTCCTCCAGCACCTCACCAACGCAAAGGATCACTTTCAGCCCATTGTCCAGGGCAGCGCGCACACGCTTGTTCACGGTCTCGTTGGTCTCGCCAAAATACTGGCGGCGCTCACTGTGGCCGATGATCACATAGGGCACGCCCATGGCCTTCAGCATGGGAGCGGACACCTCAGCAGTGAAAGCACCTTTCTCTGCCCAGTGGCAGTTCTCAGCGCCCACCTGAATGTTGGAGCCTTTGGTGGCGTCCAGGGCAGCCTGCAGATCCACAAAGGGTGCACAGATGATTACATCGCAATCCGCGTCTGCCACCAGGGGTTTCATCTCCTCCAGCAGAGCAGTGGTCTCTGCGGGGGTGTTGTTCATTTTCCAGTTGCCGGCAATGACGGCCTTACGAAGTGCTTTGTTCATAATTCACTTACCTCTTTTATAGAAAAAATAGATTTAGCAATTAGTCCTTATCCTGCAATGCAGCGATACCGGGCAGCTCTTTGCCCTCCAGGAATTCCAAAGAAGCGCCGCCGCCGGTAGAAATGTGGCTCATCTGATCGGCAAAGCCCAGCTTGGTCACAGCAGCCACAGAATCGCCGCCGCCGATAATGGAGATGGCGCCGCTGTCTGCAATAGCCTTAGCCACAGCGATAGTGCCGCTGGCGAAATTGTCCCACTCGGACACACCCATGGGGCCGTTCCAAATCACAGTGCCTGCGCCGTCAATGGCGTCAGCAAACAGCTTCTCGGTCTTGGGACCGATGTCCAGGCCCATCCAGCCGTCCGGAATATCGTCGGACTTGCAAACCAAAACCTCGGTATCCTCTTTATACTCTTTGCCGCAGCGATTGTCTATGGGGATCAGGAACTTCACGCCCTTATCCTTGGCAGTCTGCATCATCTCGCCGGCCTTGTCCACCCAGTCAGCCTCCAGCAGAGAGGTGCCGATGTTGTGGCCCAGGTACTTCATAAAGGTATAAGCCATACCGCCGCCGATGATGATGGTATCGCACTTGTCGATCAAATTAGAAATCACACCAATCTTGTCAGACACCTTAGCGCCGCCCAGAATGGCAACCAGCGGGCGCTTGGGATCTGCCAGTGCGCCGCCCATAAACCGGATCTCCTTTTGGATCAAATAACCGCAGGCAGCCGGCAGGTAAGAAGCCACACCGGTGGTGGAGCAATGGGCACGGTGTGCGGTGCCGAATGCGTCGTTCACAAACAGGTCTGCCAAAGAAGCCAGCTCCTTGGAGAAGTTCTCCTCGTTCTTGGTCTCCTCTGCACGGTAACGCACATTCTCCAGCAGCATCACCTGGCCGTCCTGCAAGTCGGCAGCCATCTTCTTAGCATTTTCACCGACCACATTCTCGTCCTCAGCCAGCGGCACATCCACGCCCAGGTACTCGCTCAGGCGCTTAGCCACGGGAGCCAGGCTGAACTCAGGCTTATACTCGCCCTTGGGTCTGCCCAGGTGGGAGCACAAAATCACCTTGGCGCCCTGCTCCATCAGGTACTTAATGGTGGGCAGTGCAGCCACAATACGCTTGTCATTGGTGATCTCGCCGTCTTTCAGCGGAACATTAAAGTCGCAGCGTACCAGTACGCGCTTGCCTTTAACATCCAAATCTTCAACGGATTTTTTGTTCAGTGCGTTCATAAAATAACAACTCCTTCAAGTTAATCTGTCTTCTTAGAAAAGTCTGATATTTTTACCGATACAATTATAGCCGATTTGCCCCTATATTGCAAGAAAAAATTGGTCTCTGTCTGCAGATTTGTTATATTATTCACAACTTGCCCGCCGCTATGCAAAATCTTGTGCAAGGTGCAACAGACCGGCGGAGAAAATCCGCCGGTTTTTCTTATTTCTTGGTGGTCACGCTCTTGGCCTTACTCCACCCGGAGTAGAGCTTTACATTTTTGCCGTTCACCTTGACGGTCTTATAAGTGCGCACGCGCACATAATATTTCTTCTTGGCGGACAGCTTGCTCACACTCTTAGAAGTGGTCTTATTCTTGCTGATCGTCACCGTCTTGGCTTTCTTAAACTTACTGCTGGTGCTGTACTGCGCCTGGTAGCCGGTAGTTTGCGTCGCCTGCTTTTTCCAAGTGACCTTAAAACCTTTCTTGGCAGCTTTCACCTTAGACACGCTGGTACCCTTGGGGTTAATGTTATAGGTCATGGACTTACTGCCGCTGTAATTGCCCTTGAGGGTCACTTTTACGGTATATTTGCCCACATTCTTCATGCCCTTGGGATAGCTGACGGTATAATCCGTACCATTCTTCAGGGCTTTGCCCTTACTGTCTTTTACAGTCACAGACGGTTTTTGCACCTTGCCGTTGTAGGTATAGGTAGTGGCAGACAGCTTCACCTCGGTGACATGGGCAATGGTGCGGCTATCCTCCAGCACCCAGTGGCAGCGTATGCAATAGGTCATCACCGAGCCGTCATACTGAAAATCAGCCGGGTACAGCGCCTGCACCGGCTGGTGGCCCAAGGGCTGTATGGTCTCCGTCTTGGTGGCACTGCAAGCGGTGCAGGTATAAGTCTTGCTTCCGGCGTTCTCGCAGGTGGCCGGGTCGGTAGAAGTCAAAGCAAAGCTGTGGGTATGATTATAAAGAATATTATTGGCCGCCGCATAATCAGCAAGCGCGCCGGTAGCAGGACCGTACAGCACAAAGTCCGAGGCCATATAGGCAAACACCCGCTCGCCCAGGGTCTGCACGCTGGCAGGCAGGGTCAGGGACTTTAACTTGCGGCAACCGGCAAAGGCCTCTCGCTGGATCTCCGTCAGCGCCGTACCCTGCACCTTCACCGTTTGCAGGTCCGTGCAACCGGCAAAAGCGTCCTTACCGATGGACTGCAAACCGACAGGCAAGGTAACAGACTGCAACTGCTCGCCGTAGTAAAAAGCATGGTCGCCAATGCGGGTCACGGTAGAGGGCACGGTCATTGACACCGCCCCCGGCGCATACAGCAACGCCGTGCGGTCTGCGTTATAAATCACGCCATTTTCCGCCGGGAATGCGGCGGAGCGGCTGGTGATCCGGGTCAACTTGGGGCACCGGGTAAAGGCGTACGCCCCCAGCGTGCCCAGCATGGCGGGCAAATTCAGCTGCCGCAGCTGGCTGCAACTGTTAAAGGCGCCGTCGCCAATGGAAGTGACTGTCTCTGGCAGCACCACCCGGGTCACACTGTCCGCATTGCGCAAAAAGCCGTCGCCGATCCCCACCACTGCTTTGCCGTCCACCGTGTCCGGCACAATGAGGGTAGTGGGCATGGTCTTGCCGTCATACTGATACACCGTCGCCCCTGCAGCAGAGGAGCGATAGCTAAACAGAGAGGTCCGGGACTTGATCTCATAAGGGCGCGGCGCCGTAGCGTCAAAACCGGCCTCAATTTGGTAATAAGTGCCGTTTGCGCACTGCGCCAATGTGTTCACATGGCCACTGCCTGCGCCGGCGTCTTTGTTGCCGTTGCGAGTCCAGGCGGGCAGCCCCATCAGGCTGCACATACGATTGACCGCCCCGGTACTGGCCCAGCAATCGCCGCCGCCCAGAATCACCATGGACAAATAGCTACTGTAATTGGCGCTGTATTCATACTGAGCAGCAAACTTGGCCGCCGTCTCTGCTTTATTGTAATCGGTGGGATTGGCAGGCAGGTTCTTGGCAATATAGTCCTGCATCACGCTGTCCACATACACCTGGGCATAGCTCTGCACATGCACCGTCACGCGAAAGGTCTTGCCCCCGGCAGTCACCTGCACGGTGCTGTCCCCGGCGGTGTAAGACTCGGTCACCCGGTCCGGCGTCTTGCCAGGGGTAGGTGCGGTGCTGCCCACATTGCCGTACCAGTAGTAACGGGTGCACAGCGGCTTCACCAGTCCGGTACTGCTGACCGTGGCGGACTCCCCTGCCGTTACCCGGTAAGCGGCCTTGTCAGCGCCGGTGACCTTCAGCTGAAAGCTGGCGGGGTACGCTGCCGGTTGGCTGATCTTTTCTCGGAACTCCTGGTTCAAAAAATATACCGTTACCGTCGTGGCATTCACGCTCACCCCAGCGGCCATGGCCGTCGGCGCGCCGGTAAACACCGTTGCCAGCAGCAAAAGTGCCGCCAGCAGTGCACTACTGATCTTTTTCATAATCTCACCTTCCGCCCTCATTTTACCAAATCCCACAGTGGATTGCAAGAAAGAGCAAAGGGCTGCCCTGTGATTGTTTGAATTCCTTATGCGGTGCGATGAAAACATCGCGCCCTACGAAATTCAATTTATTTTATCCCCTCTGTCGCTGCGCGACATCTCCCCGCACTGCGGGGAGTCACCCTTTATAAGGGAGGCAAATCGGTTTACAAACGCAAAAAGAACGGATACCGAAGTACCCGTTCTTTTGATTGATCATCGGAACTTATTTCTCCAGGTTGGCTTTTACGGTAGCCAGCTCGTCGGCCAGTTCCTTAGGCAGATGATCGCCGAACTTTGCGTACAGCTCCTCAACGCCCTTCAGCTCTTCTTCCCAAGCGTCCTTATCCACATCCAGGATCTTGTCCAGCTGCTCCTCGGTCATATCCAGGCCGTCCAGGTTGATATCCTTGGCATAAGGCAGGTAGCCGATCGCAGTCTCCTGCGCATCCACCTTACCCTCGCAACGGTCAACGATCCAGTCCAGAACGCGCATATTGTCGCCGAAGCCGGGCCACAGGAAGTTGCCCTCATCGTCCTTACGGAACCAGTTTACATTGAAGATCTTGGGAGCCTTATCGGGATCCAGGGTCTGGCCGATCTCGATCCAGTGCTTCCAATAATCGCCCATGTTGTAGCCGCAGAAGGGCAGCATAGCCATGGGGTCACGACGAATCACACCAACAGCGCCGGTAGCGGCAGCAGTGGTCTCAGAACCCATAACGGAGCCCACGAACACGCCGTGGTTCCAGCTCTTGGACTGGTACACCAGAGGAGTCAGCTTTGCACGACGACCGCCGAAGATAAAAGCGGAGATCGGCACGCCCTGCGGGTTCTCAAACTCGGGAGAAATGCAGGGGCAGTTCTTTGCAGGAGCGGTAAAGCGGCTGTTGGGGTGTGCGCCCTTCTCGTCGCTGGTCTGGCCGTTCCAGGGATTGCCCTTCCAGTCAATGGCATTGGTAGGCGGATTCTTATCCAGGCCTTCCCACCACACGGTGTTGTTGTCCATATTGTGGCAAACATTGGTGAAGATCGTGCCGCTCATGGTGGACTTCAGTGCGTTGGGGTTAGACTTCATATTGGTGCCGGGAGCCACGCCGAAGAAGCCGTTCTCCGGGTTGATGGCATACAGGCGGCCGTCCGGGCCCTTGCGGATCCAGGCGATATCGTCGCCAACGGTCCAGATCTTGTAGCCCTTCTTCTGATAGCCTTCCGGCGGAATCAGCATAGCCAGATTGGTCTTGCCGCAAGCAGACGGGAAAGCAGCACACAGGTATTTGATCTCGCCTGAGGGCTTTTGCAGACCCAGGATCAGCATATGCTCAGCCTGCCACATCTCGTTCTTACCCAGGTAAGAAGCGATACGCAGAGCGAAGCACTTTTTGCCCAGCAGCACATTGCCGCCGTAAGCAGAGTTCACGGAAATGATGGTGTTGTCCTCCGGGAACTGGCAGATCCAGCGCTTCTCCGGATCCACATTGCACTTGCAGTGCATACCGCGCACCCAGTCGTTAGAGTCGCCCAGTACATCCAGAACAGCCTTGCCCACTCTGGTCATGATGTTCATGTTCAGCACAACGTAGATAGAATCGGTGATCTCGATACCGACCTTGGAGAAGGGAGAACCAACAGGACCCATGGAATAGGGAATGATATACATGGTTCTGCCCTCGTAAGCACCGGCAGCGATGTCATAGAGCATTTTATAAGCCTTAGAGGGCTCCATCCAGTGGTTGGTGGGGCCGGCATCCTCTTCTTTTCTGGAGCAGATCAGAGTTCTGTCCTCCACACGGGCCACGTCGTTCTCTGCGGTTCTGTGCAGATAGCAGTCGGGCAGCAGCTCCTCATTGAGCTTGATCATCTCGCCGGTTTCCACAGCCTCCGCCTTCAGGGCGTCGATCTGTTCCTTAGAACCGTCGATCCAAACGATCTTAGAGGGCTTGGTCAGTTCCACTTTTTCGTCCAGCCACGCAAGCAGGGACTTGTTGGAAGTCAAAGTTGTTTCCATAACTCTATTCTCCTTTAAGTTATTTGCAAAAAATCCAAAAAATCAGTGCATTTTTTGTTACTATCATTATACCAAAAGCGGCAAAAAATTCAATAGATACGGCTTCTAATTAGGACTTTTTCACAATTTTTTCAAAAAGTCGGCCGATCAATTGGCATAGTTGCATAAGCGTTCAGATCCGGTTGTGCGCGCACGCCGGACACATACTCATAGTAGCCCTGGGCGCCCACCATGGCGCCGTTGTCACCGCAGTATTTCAGTGCCGGCAAATGCAGCTGCCAGCCCTTTTGGCGGCACAGGCGGTCCGTCTCTCGGCGCAGGCGGGAGTTGGCGGACACACCGCCGGCCAGGGCAATGGAAGTGTAGCCGTAGTCCGTGGCGGCCTTTTCCAGCTTCTCCACCAGGCAATCGGTAACGCCCTTTTGGAACGAGGCAGCCAGGTCGGCCACCGGCAGGGTCTCCCCCTTCTGCTCCATCCGGTGCACGGTGTTGATTACCGCAGTCTTTAGCCCGCTGAACGAGAAATCATAGGGCGTGTCCAGCCGCGGGTGGGGAAAGGCAAAGGCATTCTCGTCCCCGGTGGGGGCGATCTTGTCTATGCTGATCCCGCCGGGGTACGGCAACCCCAAGGTGCGCCCGGCCTTGTCCAGCGCCTCGCCGGCAGCATCGTCTCGGGTCTTGCCCAGCACTTTATAAGTGGTGTAGTCCTCCACCGCTACAATGTGGCTGTGGCCGCCGCTGACCACCAGGCAAAGAAACGGCGGTTGCAGATCGCCGGTAATGTAATTGGCTGCCACATGGCTGCGCAAGTGGTGCACCGGCACCAGGGGTGTATTTGTAGCCATAGACAGCCCCTTGGCAAAGTTCACCCCCACCAGCAGGGCGCCAATGAGCCCGGGGGCATAGGTCACCGCAATGGCGTCAATCCCTGACATATCGCAATTGGCGTCCGCCAGCGCCTGGCGCACCACGCCGCTGATACTCTCTGCATGGCGGCGGGAGGCAATCTCCGGCACCACGCCGCCGTACAGCTTATGCTCCTCCAGCGAGGTAGCGATCACATTGGACAGCACCTGCCGTCCGTCCTGCACCACGGCTGCCGCCGTTTCGTCGCAGGAGCTTTCAATTCCTAAAATTCTCATTTTTTAATATCCTCTTGGGTCTTGACCGTCGGTATGGTCTGGCCGTTTTTCTCCGCAATGGCCAGCAGTTTTTTCTCCGTCGGGCCGCCGGGCACCAACTCGCCCACATAGTAGGAATGATCCTTGCCGTCCGAAATGGCGTAGCCGTTCTCCACCGGGGCGAATGTGCCGTCCTCGTCCGTCTCGCCCTCGACTCTGTAAACCCGCAGGTTCCGGTTCTCCACCTGCACCACCTGGAAGAGAGAGCCGTCCGGGGAATAGCGCACATATTCCGCGCCAATGCCAAAATTATTGGTAGCCGCATACACAGACAGCAGTACCATTAAAAGCATACCTACAACAGCCTCTGCTACCTGCTTGCCGGTGCGGGCACTCTCATTCTCCCGAGCATAATAGGCTCGGCTTTTTTCGTCCTTGGGATAAAAGCGCTTCATCAAGGGCGTGCCCAGCAGCACCTTGCCGGTACTAAATATACCGATTGCGCTGATCAGCCCGAACAAAATACATTTGGCCGTGCTCACGCTGATCTCCAGCGTACCGATGGGCAGCGTGTACTCCACCAGCCGGGTGCCCCGGAACAGCAGGGCACGCAGGCCGAACACCAGCACCATGGCCACGATCAGCCCCACAACAGCAATCATCCCATTCACCTTGCGGGCGCAGCGCTTATACTGCCGCTCAAAATCCTGCTTGGCTTGCTCGGTTTGGTCCACCACCGTATTGCCCCGGCGCATATAGTCCAGCAGGCGGCGTTCATAAAGGGTGTCCAGTCGGCCCTTAGCCTCCGCCTTTTCCAAGTGCCGCAGCAGCTTGGCGCTGTCCGTTGCGCCGGACACGGCGGTAACCATCGGGTGCGTAGGCAATATGCCCAAGATCTCCTGCTCTTCCCCATCCGGGTCATTGGGGTCAAAGTGCTTGCCTCGCACGGCTTTCATATCCGCCAGGCGGTTGGCTTTCATCTGCGCCAAAAGCTGCGGTTCTGCCGCCCGGCACAAGTCGTAATCGTACTTATGTACCGCCTCCAGCAGCTCCCGCACCAGGCCCGGCACCTCGCCGGTGGTGGAAAAGCCGCTGTGGTAATACTGGTTAAAGTCCTCGATCTCCAGCACATTGAACACATCATAGAGTGTAAAGCGCCCGGCGTCGCCGTAGTCCAGGTCTATGTCCAAAAAATTGTCGGTCAGCAGCATCACCGAGGGCAGATACCGCAGCCGCAGCCGGTATTCGCCGCAGTCGAACACGGCGGTTAAGCGGTAATCATCTGCCGTGTGACTCTCCTCAAAGCCCATAAACCGACCATACAGCCCGGTGGCGGCGCAGTCCTCCACGGCGCTGCGCACAGCGGCGATCATCGCCTTGGTCTCCGGCTCTAATTTATAGAGTTTGTCTTTCTTTTTACCCATCCGGTTCCTCTTTCTTAAAGGTTTTTGTCAGCAGCAGCGCGTCCTCCGTCGGATCCGTATAGAAGTCCCGGCGCCGCCCCACCGGCTGAAAGCCCAGTTCCCGGTACAGTGCCAGCGCCGCCTCATTGGACGGCCGCACCTCCAAAGTCAAAAAATCCAGTTCCCCGGTGGCAAAGCAGGCGCCGAACAGCGCCCGGGCAATACCCCGGCGGCGATAGGTGGGATCCACCGCCACATTGGTGACGCTGCCCTCACCGCAGACCACCTGCACCCCCAAGTAGCCTACCACTTTATCTCCCAGCACCGCCACTAAAAAGCGAGCGCAGGGGCTGGTCAGCTGGGTCTCTAAATCCGCCCGCTGCCAGGGGTGGGCAAAACACAGCTGCTCCAGCCGCTCCACCCCGTCCAGATGCGCCGGGGCAAAGGGCAAAATTTGCAGCTGGTGGTCTTTAATGTGCATCATACCAAGTTTGGCCGATCTTGCCGTCGGCCCGCAGCAGCACCGCCATATCGCAGGCGTGCTCCATCTCCTCCGTTACAATTTGCAGTGCTCGGTCGGCCTCTGCCTCCGGCGCCTCTACGATCAGTTCATCGTGCACCTGGAGGATCAGGCGGCTCTCCATTCCCTCGGCATACAGCCGCCGATCCACCCGCACCATGGCAATCTTAATAATATCAGCCGCAGTGCCCTGGATCGGCATATTCCGTGCCACCCGCTCTCCAAAGGCGCGGAGCATGTGGTTGCTGGCAGCCAGCTCCGGCAGATACCGCCGCCGACCGAACAGCGTGGTGGCATAGCCGGTGTCCTTGGCGGCGTCAATCATCCGCTGCATATAGGCCGCCACGCCCTGATAGGTGTGCATATAGGAGTCAATATATTCCTTGGCCTCTTTGTTGCTGACCCCAATATCCTTGGCCAGCGAAAAGGCGCCGATGCCGTAAACAATGCCAAAGTTCACCGCCTTGGCGCGACTGCGCAGTTGGGGGGTGATCATCTCCGGCGGCAGACCAAACACCTGCGCCGCCGTGGCGGTGTGAATATCCGCGCCACTGTTAAAAGCATCAATCATCGTCTGATCTTCAGCCATGGACGCCAGCACCCGCAGTTCAATTTGGGAATAGTCCGCGTCCACCAGTCGGCACCCGGGGGCGGCGATGAAAAACTTGCGCATTTCCCGCCCCAGATCCGTGCGAATGGGAATGTTCTGCAAATTAGGCTCCAAAGAGGAAATTCGCCCGGTGCGGGTCTCCACCTGATTAAAGCGGGTGTGTATCCGCCCGTCCGTATCAATCACTTTCAGAAGACCGTCGCAGTAAGTGCTTTTCAGCTTAGTCAGTGTGCGATATTCCATGATTTTTTCCACCACCGGGTGGGCAGAGCGCAGACCCTCCAGCACCTCGGCATTGGTGGAATAACCGCTTTTTGTCTTTTTCTTACAAGGCAGACCCAGGTCCTCAAACAGGGCAACGCCCAACTGCTTGGGCGAGTTGATATTAAACTCGTGACCCACCGCCTCAAAAATGGCATCCGTCAAGGTGGAAATGCGGGTGCTCAGCTTCTTGGAGAATGCCTCGATTCCCGCCTTGTCCACATCAAATCCGGCGCACTCCATACGTGCCAGCACACCGGCCAGGGGCAGTTCGATTTCCGTCAACAATTTGCGCTGCCCGGCATCGTCAATCAAAGCGTCCGTCTTGGCAAACAGCTCCGGCAAGATCACCGCCAGCGCCACCGCCGGCTCCTCCTGATCCAGGCTGTTGCGGTACGCCGGCACCGGCACATTGTATTCCAGCGCCAGCTGGGCCAAATCGTACTTGGCGTCCGATGGGCGCAGCAGATAGGCAGACAGCTGCAAATCGCCGCAGATATTTCCGCACCGCACCCCTTGCTTTTGTGCCAGGCGGTGCAGTTCCTTGGTGTTGTAGCCAAAAATGCGCACCGTATCCTCTGCCAGCAGCGTGCGCACAAAATAGCCGAATTCCGGTGTGTCTGCCGGCATTACGAACACCGTGTCCCCCAGGGGGAAGAACAGATCCGTTACCGTGCCCTCTGCCATCTGGGGCACCACATACACATCCCCCGCCTTACGCAAGCGGGTCAGCAGATCATCCGCGTCCACACAGGTGAGCCGCTCCGGCTGGTGGGCAGGGGCAGGGGCTTCCGTCTCCCCGCCGGGCACCAGATCCCGATCCAAATTGAATTTATCAATGAGAGAAAACAGTTCCAATTTGCGAAACAAGGCTACCGCTGCCGCCGGGTCGCCGCCGGTAACGGCATAATGGGCAGGGACAGCATCAATAGGCGCATTGGTGCGAATGGTGCCCAAATTCAAAGAAAGATATGCCTTATCCTTGTCCCGCCGCAGCTTTTCCCGCACGCCGGGCTTAATATCCAGTGTGTCTAAATCCTTGTAAATGGCGTCCAGCGTGCCAAAGCGCTGCACCAGATCCAGCGCCGTCTTGGCGCCCACCCCGGCCACACCGGGAATATTGTCCGAGCTGTCCCCTTGCAGGGCTTTTACCTGGATCAGCGCCTGGGGGGCAATGCCATACTCGGCGGCAATGGCCGCCTCATCGTACACATCGGTCACTGCCTGACCCATTTTGGTACGCGCCAGCAGCACCTTCACCCCGCCGTGGGCCAGCTGCAAAGCGTCCCGATCCCCGGTGGCAATAAAGCAGGCGTCGCCGCTGTCTCGGCAAGCGGCAGCCAAAGTACCCAAAACATCGTCTGCCTCCCAGCCGGGGCACTCCACGGTGGTGTAGCCCAAAGCGGTAAGCAGTTCCTTAAGCACAGGCATTTGGGCCCGCAGCTCCTGCGGCATGGGCTTACGCCCGGCCTTATAGTCCGCATACTGCTTGTGGCGGAAAGTAGGCTCATGCACATCAAAGGCCACCGCCACACCGTCCGGGTGGCAAGTGTCCTGCAACTTAAGCAGAATATTCAAAAAGCCGTAAATGGCGTTGGTATAATAGCCGCTCTTGGTGGTCAGCAGCTTAATGCCGTAGAAGGCACGGTTGACGATACTGTTCCCGTCCAGCACCAAAAGATTCATGAAAGCCCTCCTAAAAATCGCGCTGTGGCCCCGGTCAAACGCCCGGGCGCACTCTGTTTTTTATTTTATCACAGTTTGATTTGAATTACAATTCCTTATGTGGTATATTAGTAAGACAGAAAAGGCAGGAGATACCATGGACTTTACAAATTTACCGCCCGATAGCAAGGCATTTTTGGCCCCTATGGCAGGGGTGGCCGACCGGGCGTTTCGCGAGATCTGCCGGGACTTTGGCGCCGCGTACACGGTCACGGAGATGGTCAGCGCCAAGGGGCTGGTAATGGGCGACCGGAAAAGCCGGGAGTTGATGACCCTGGGCAGCGACCGCCCCGCCGCCATTCAGCTGTTTGGCACGGAGCCACGGGTGATGGCGCAGGCGGCCAAGTTGTGCCTGGAATTTGAGCCACAAGCCATTGACATCAATATGGGCTGTCCGGCGCCCAAGGTCGCAAACAACGGCGCAGGCTCCGCTTTGATGAAAGACCCGCAGCTGGCAGGTGAGATCATCTACGCGGTGGCAGAGGCCGTTGACCTGCCGGTAACGGTGAAGCTGCGCAAGGGCTGGGACAAGGCGCACCCCAATGTGGTGGAGCTGGCCCAAATCGCAGAGCAAAACGGCGCTGCCGCCGTGGCGGTACACGGCCGCACAAGAGAAGAAATGTACAGCGGCCACGCAGACTGGGACTGTATTCGCCGGGTAAAAGCGGCGGTGCACATTCCGGTAATCGGCAACGGCGATGTAACCGATGTGCAAAGCGCTGCCCTGCTGCTGGAACAAACCGGCTGCGACGCCATTATGATCGGTCGGGGCGCCATGGGCAATCCCTGGCTGTTTCGCCAAATCAACGCTTATTTAACAGACACAAGGGTGCTGCCGGAGCCGGGCATTCATGAGCGTATGGCCGTTATGCTGCGCCATATTGACCGCACCATTCAATATAAGGGCGAGCGCACCGCCATGATGGAGGCGCGCCACCATGCCGCCTACTACACCAAGGGACTGCGGGGTGGCGCCGGGTTCCGCCGCCGCATTTGCCAAATGAGCCACTTTGAGGAACTGGCGAAGCTGGCTGCGGAAATTGCCAAGGAGAATGCAGAATGATTTTTAAGAATGTGACCTTTTATAACGAAGTGTTCCAAAAAGATGTGGCGGATATTCAGGTGGAAAACGGCCGCATTACCGCCATCGGTGTGCTGGAGCAGGAGGGTCGGGATATGCAGGGTTACACCCTGCTGCCGGGCTTTGTAGACATTCATATACACGGCCGCGGGGGCGGTGATTTTTCCGACGGCACGGTAAGCAGTATGGATCGGATCAGCGCCTCCCTGGCTAAGTGCGGGGTCACCGCCTTTTGCGGTACCACCATGACCCTGCCCAGAGAAAAGCTGACGGATATTCTCGTCACCGCCCGTGGCTATATGGGCAAGGAGGCCGGCGCCCGCCTGCTGGGCGTGAACCTGGAGGGGCCGTTTATTGCCCCTGCCAAAAAAGGCGCTCAAAACGGCGACTACATTCGCCCGGGCACCGTGGAGGAATGGAACGCCCTGTTTGACGCCTCCGGCCGCAGTGTAAAGCTGATTACCCTGGCGCCGGAAGCCTTTGACAGCGCCGACCTGATCCGCCAGATCAGCGGCTGCTGCCGAGTGTCCCTGGGGCACAGCTGTGCTACCGCAGAGGAAGCAAACGCCGCCTTTGACGCGGGGGCGGGCCATGTGACCCACTTGTTTAACGCCATGCCGCCCATGAGCCACCGGGCGCCGGGGCTGCCGGGGGCTGCACTGGATCGGTCGGAGGTCACCTGTGAGCTGATCTGCGATGGGGGTCACATTGATCCCATTATGCTGCGCAACGCCTTTCGCCTGCTGGGGCAGGACCGAGCCTGCGTCATCAGCGACAGCATGCGCGCCGCCGGGCTGGGACCGGGCACCTACGAGTTGGGCGGCCAGACTGTGTATGTAAAAGAGAACGGCCGCTATGCGGTGCTGGAGGACGGTACCATTGCCGCCTCCATTACCGACCTGTTTACGGAATTTAAGAATTTGCTGCGCTTTGGCATTGATTTTGAAACCGCCTTGCGCAGCTGCACCATCAACCCGGCGCGTGCCATCGGTATGGACGATCAGATCGGTTCCATTGCCACCGGCAAGTACGCCGATCTGTTGTTTGTTGACGAAAATCTGAATGTAGCGGAGGTATATGTAGATGGAATACAGGCTTAACATTGCGCTCATCGAGCCGGAAATTCCCCAAAACACCGGCAACATTGCCCGCACCTGCGCTGCCACCGGCGCACGGCTGCACCTGGTAGGACCCATGGGCTTTACCATTACGGACAAGCAGGTCAAGCGCGCCGGGCTGGACTACTGGGACAAGCTGGACATTACCTACTACAACAGCCAAGAGGAATTTTTTGAACAGAACGCCGGGGCAGAATTCTTTTACTTCTCCACCAAGGCGGAGATCGCCCACAGCGATATGCAGTACCCAAACGGCGCCTTTTTGGTGTTCGGCAAAGAGACCAAGGGGCTGCCGGAGGAGCTGCTGAAAGCCAACCACGACCGGTGCGTGCGGCTGCCTATGCGAGGCATGATCCGCAGTCTAAACCTTTCTAACGCCGTGGCGGTGGGCACCTACGAGGTGCTGCGCCAATGGGGCTACCCGGCACTGACCTCTAAAGGCCACCTGACCAAATACCAATGGTAAAAGCGAATCCAAAAACACGCGGGACGGCTCAAACAGCCGTCCCGCTTCTTTTATCTCCCGCTCTATAAATTGCATAAAAAAGAACCCCAAGTAAAAAACTTGAGGTTCTACTGTACTGCAATTAGTCAGCGGTATAAGGCATAATGGCGATCTGACGCGCTCTCTTGATAGCGGTGGTCAGCTCACGCTGATGCTTTGCGCAGGTGCCGGTCACACGACGAGGCAGGATCTTGGCGCGCTCAGAGGTGAATTTCTTCAGTCTGGTCACATCCTTGTAGTCGATCTCGTCTACCTTTTCTACGCAGAAAACGCACACCTTTTTGCGCCCTTTGCGAGCGCCGCCTTTATTGTAAGCCATGCTTGGTTTCCTCCTTCGTTAAAATGGTAAATCGTCGTCGTCATCCACGATCTCTTCAAAATCGCTGTTATCTGCGCTGGCGTAGCTGGGCGCCGGTTGCGCAAAAGCGGGATTGGAGTTTGCGCCGGTAGTGCCGCTCTCTGCCTTAGAGCCGCAGAAGGACACATTGCTGGCAACGACCTGTACACTCTTTCTCTTGTTTCCGTCCTTATCGGTGAAGTTATCCGTCTGGATAGAGCCCTCCACAGCGATCATGGAGCCTTTGCGGAAATACTTAGATACGAATTCCGCAGTTTGGCGCCAGGCGGTCACATCAATGAAGTCTGCCTTGCGCTCCTCGCCGGCCCGCTGAAAGTTGCGGTCCACAGCTACCTGAAAACGCACGACAGAAACGCCTGTGGGCGTTGTTCTCAGTTCCGGATCATAGGTCAGGCGACCCATGAT
Source organism: Oscillospiraceae bacterium (assembly GCA_025757685.1). Taxonomy (NCBI): domain Bacteria; kingdom Bacillati; phylum Bacillota; class Clostridia; order Eubacteriales; family Oscillospiraceae; species Oscillospiraceae bacterium. The sequence goes on from CP107220.1 coordinate 1,593,641, forward strand.
AGCCACTACATTGATCATGTGCTCCCCCTTACTCGCCCTTAGCGACGATCAGAGAACGCAGCACGCCGTCAGTAATGTTGATCACACGATCCAGCTCTGCCGGGAAAGACTCCTCACTGCTGAACTGAGCGATCACATAGTAACCCTCGGTCTCGTAGTTGATCGGATAAGCCAGCTTGCGCTTGCCCCATTCCTCAACTTCGCCAAGAGTGCCATGCTTGCTGATGAGATCCGTAAACTTGGTCTTGAGCGCCTGAGCAGCCTCCTCACCCTTGGACAGGGAGAAAACCAATACGATTTCATAGTTCTTCAATGCCATTCTAAAGCACCTCCTTCTGGTCTTTTGGCCGTACATCCTGTGCACGGCAAGGATTACTGTTCCACGGAACAGCCTATGTAGTATAACAGAAAGCGCCGCCCCTGTCAAGCAAAACTTGCACACCGGGCGGCGTTCTTTCATCTATTTCTACATATAGTGGAGGCAATTGGCATTACACATATTGCAGCACATCGCTGACCTTCCCGATCACCGGCACATCCGCGCGCAGGTCTTGGTCCTTAAACCAACCCCAGTTCATCCGCACCGCCTGCATACCCGCAGACAGGGCACCGGCAATGTCGTTTACCGGGTGGTCACCTACATACATACAGTCTGCCGGAGGCAGCTGCACTTTGTCACAGGCGTAGAGGAACAGCGCCGGATCCGGCTTGTGAACCCCCACATCGCCGCTGACGACCACCAGATCAAGATAAGGCCGCAGGCCGCTTTCGTCCATCTTGTGATTTTGCAAATACGACGGGCCGTTGGTGATAACGCCGGTCACAATGCCTTTCTTCCGCAGCGCCTGCAACATAGGCACCGCGTCCGGGAAGATCACGCAGCAGTCGCCGAAGGTGCGGTCATAATGTTCCGCCAGCGCTTCTGCCGCAGGGGCGTCCGTCCAGTGCCAAAGGGCAATCAGCCCTTTGTACCACTCTACCCGATCCACATAGCCGCCGTTGCCGCTTTGGCGCATTTGGTGCTTTTTCTCCTCCAGTTCCTCACCGGTCACACCGGGAAAAAACCGGGCAAAAAAGCCGTCCATATACCGCTCAAAGGCCGCCGTACGGTCCTGCAAAGTCTCGTCAAAATCAAAGAATACTGCTTTTATCATGATCCAGTTGCTCCCGCAGCGCCCCGATGGAAGAAAACTTCTGTTCCGGGCGCAAATAACGCACCAGCTCCACCTGCACTGTTTGACCGTACAGGTCGCCGTTGTAGTCAAAAATATGAGTCTCTGCCAAGGGGGTCTCTACCTGCCAGGTGGGGCGCACGCCAAGGTTCGTAAAGCCCCGATACCAGGTGTCTCCCACCGAAATGCGGCTCTCATACACACCGAACTTGGGCAGCACCAATCCATCCGGGTACTGCTGGTTGATGGTGGGATAGCCGATGGTGCGACCCCGAGCGTCGCCGTGGAGCACCGGGTTCTCAAAAGTAAAGTTGTAGCCCAGCATGGCCGCAGCCTGCTCCATCTCGCCTGCCTGCACCGCCGCCCGAATACGGGTAGAACTGATCGGCGCGCCCTGGTAGTCCTGGTGCTCCAAGATACGCACCCAAATGCCCCGATCCTCCAGGTACGCCCGCAGACGCATTGCATCCCAGGCAGCGTTCTTGCCAAAGCGGAAATTAAACCCGCACAGCACCATACCGGCGCCAAATCGACCGATCAGCACATCCTCCACAAACTGCCGACCTTCCATATTGCAAATGGCATTAAAATCCGCAAACACCGCCGTCGGGTAGCGACGCTGGAAAATGCTCTTTTGCAGCAGGGAAAAGCGGTTGTGCACGCAGTAGATGATCACCCGCTCCGCTCCGGTGCACACAATATTATGTGCCCGGTGCATACCGTCAAAATCCCCGATAGCCACCGCCGTTATTCTCTTTTGGTTCTCACACTCTTGCATACAAATTTATCTCATTACCATCACGCGCACCACTTGCAGCTGGCTGCCGTCTGCCGACGGACTGCCCAGCCCCAGGAACACACCCGCCGGGTCATATACCCGGTAATAGGGCTCCGTCAGCTGCCGGTGCAATCGCACCGCATCCAGCGCACCACCGTTGCCAAAGCGCCGTGCCTGGGGCGCCGTTACCTGCAAGGCCGGATACGCTGCCAGCAGTTCGTCCACCGGGCGCAGACAGGGGGCAAAATCACCGCCGCTGTCTCGCAGGGCTTGCAGCTGCTCTAAAGTTACGCAATCCGCCAGTTCCACACCCATGGCGCAGGTGCGCTGCAAGGCGGTCATCACCGCGCCGCAGCCCAAAGCCTGTCCCAAATCGTGGATCAAGGTCCGAATATAGGTGCCCTTGGTGCAGGTCACATCTATGGTATAGGTATTTTTTTCTTCTTCCGCTGCCGTCAGGCGCAGATCCAAAATGGTCACCGGGCGGGCTGCCCGCTCCACGGTCTTACCCTGGCGGGCCAGTTCGTACAATCGCTGACCGTCCACGCTTACCGCCGAGTACATGGGCGGCACCTGCATGATCTCGCCTCGAAAGGCAGAAAGCGCCGCCTCAACAGCCGCCCGATCCGCAGTGACCGGCCGGCGGGTGAGCACCGTGCCGGTACAATCCTGGGTGTCCGTTGTCTCTCCCAGGCGGAAGGTGGCCAGGTAGCGCTTGTTGCTGTCCGGCAAATAGTCAAGAAAGCGGGTGGCGCCGCCCAACAGCACCGGCAGCACGCCGGTAGCCATAGGATCCAGCGTACCGGTATGACCCGCCTTGCGCTCTCGGGTGATCCCCCGCACCTTAGCCACCACGCCAAAAGAGGTGATCTCCGCCGGCTTGCAAATACACAGAACGCCGGTCATACCAGCAGTTCCCCGCACTTCTCCACCAGCTTGGCGCGAGCGGTCTTTACATCCATATCCAGGTTGCAAGCCGCCGCCTGGGGATGACCGCCGCCGCCAAAGGCCTTGGCAATCTCCGCCGCGTTCACGCTCTCAAAGGTGCGCAGAGAGGCTTTACATGTGCCGTCCGGCTTCTCTCGAATGGTAATGCCCACTTCCACGCCCTCAATCTGGCGGGTCAGGGGCGCTAACCCCTCTGTCTCCTGCTCGTTGGAGCCGGTTAAGTGGTACATCTCCTGGGTCACGGTGATAATGGCTACCCGCTCGTCCAGGTAAAAACGCATAGACTCCAGTGCCAGCCGTTCCAGTCGGGCATAGGTCTTGGTCTTGGTCTCAAACATAACTCGATTGATCCGGCCGTTATCTGCCCCGGCTTCAATCAAATCCGCTGCAATGCGGTAGCTCTCCGCCGTGGCAGAGGCGTAGCGAAAACAGCCGGTGTCCGTAGAAATGCCGGTATACAGGCAGTTGGCCATGCCTTTATCCAGGGGCACGCCCATCTCCCGGATCACCTTGTAGATGATCTCGCTGGCAGCAGCGGCACCGTCGTCCAGCAGCAGCCGATCCGCATAATCCGTGTTGGTGCCGTGGTGGTCAATACACAGATCAATATGGTACTTGCCCTGAATGGCACCCAGCAGCCCCTCGGTAGCCACATCCACCGCCACCACAAACCGGGGGGTGAACTTTATGGGCACAATATCGTCAAAAAGATAATTGTACTTGGGGGGAATGTCTGCCTCGTTCTTCACATAGGCGAACTTGCCCTTTTGCAGCAGCGCCCGGCAAAGGGCAAAGCCACAGCCCAAAGTGTCTCCGTCCGGGTGGGCATGGGTCAGAATTAAAATGTCGTCCTGCTCCAGCAACAGCCGGGCACATTCCTTTACATCAATCCTCATGTTCCAGTTCCTTCAGCTTATCCCAAAGGGCAAAGCCCTTTTCAATGGAGTCGTCGGCAATAAAGCGCAGTTCCGGGCACTTGCGCAGGTGCAGCCGCCGGCCCAGCTCGTGGCGAATATAGCCCTGGGCGGCGGTCAGGCCCTTAACGGACGCCTTGGCCGCCTCCATGCCCTCCATGGCGCTCACATACACCTTGGCATAGCTAAGATCGTTGGTAACGCTCACCTTTACTACCGTAAGCATACCGCTGATCCGCGGGTCTTTTAGTTCCCGCAGGATTGCCACGATCTCCCGCTTAATATCCTCTGTAATTCTGTCAATATGATAACCGGGCATTTTGCACTCCTACTCAGTCTCTGTACTCCTCGACCACATAGCACTCCAGCACATCGCCGGGCTGAATATCGTCCCAGCCCTCCAGGCTGATGCCGCACTCATAGCCGGAAGATACATCCTTTACATCGTCCTTAAACCGCTTTAAGCCCTTCAGCGGCACATCGGCCAGCTGCTTGCCGTCACGCACCAAGCGCACTTTGCCCTCCCGGCGGATATTACCGCTGGTGACCAGGGAGCCTGCAATGGTGCCGGCAGAGGAAATTTTGTACACCTCGCGCACTTCGGCGGTGCCGGTGTCCACATCTCTGTACTTGGGGGCGCGCATACCGCGCATAGCCGCCTCAATCTCCTCAATGGCGTCATAAATAATATTGTAGCTGCGGATCTCCACGCCGTCCCGGTCTGCGTTCTCCTTGGCCACCGGGTCTACGCCGGTGTTGAACGCTACGATAATGGCATTGGAGGCAGCGGCCAGCATCACATCGCTCTCGCTGACGGAGCCCACGGCGCCGTGGATCACATGAACCCGCACCTCGTCGTTTTCAATCTTCAGCAGGGACTGCTTTACAGCCTCAACAGAGCCTTGAACATCGGCCTTGATAACCACATTAAAGGCCTTCAGCTCGCCGGCCTGCAAGGTGTCAAACAGGGTGTCCAGCGTCACCTTATGGAAGGCGCTGAATTCTTCTTCCTTGGCAGCTTCCTTACGCTGTTCCACCAACTGGCGGGCCAGCCGCTCGTCGGACACGGCGTTAAATCCATCGCCGCTCATAGGCGCACTGTCCAGGCCCATGATCTCCACCGGCACGCTGGGTCCGGCCGAATTCACCTTACGACCGCGATAATCGGTCATGGCGCGCACCTTACCCACTGCCATACCGGCTACGATCACATCACCGGCATGGAGCGTACCGTTCTGCACCAGCAAGGTGGCAATGGGACCGCGGCCCTTATCCAGCTTGGCCTCGATCACCGTACCCTTGGCGGAACGGTCCGGATTGGCCTTCAGCTCCTGCATTTCCGCTACCAGCAAAATGGTCTCCAGCAATTTGTCAATGCCCATCTTCGTCTTGGCAGACACAGGCACGCAAATCACATTGCCGCCCCATTCCTCCGGCACCAGTTCGTGCTCGGTAAGCTGCTGCAGCACCCGATCCGGGTTGGCGCCCTCTTTATCCATCTTGTTAATGGCAACGATAATTTCAACGCCCGCTGCCTTGGCGTGGTTAATGGCCTCAATGGTCTGGGGCATAATGCCGTCGTCCGCAGCCACAACCAACACGGCAATATCCGTAGCCATGGCACCGCGGGCACGCATGGCGGTAAAGGCCGCGTGGCCGGGGGTGTCCAGGAAGGTGATCTTTTCGCCGTTCGCTTCTACCTGATAAGCGCCGATGTGCTGGGTAATGCCGCCGGCCTCGGTAGAGGTCACATCCGTATGACGAATGGCGTCCAAAATGGAAGTCTTACCATGGTCAACATGGCCCATCACGCAAACCACCGGCGGGCGCTTCACGGCATTCTCGTCGTTCTCGTCGTCCTCTTCAATGATCTGCTCCTCAATGGAGACCACAACCTGCTTCTCCACCTTGGCACCCAGTTCGGTAGCCACAATCTCTGCAGTATCGTAGTCGATTACTTCGTTCACGCTGGCCATCACGCCCAGACTCATCAATTTTTTAATCACTTCGGTAGCCGTCATACGCAACAGACTTGCCAGTTCACCCACGGTGATCTCCTCCGGCACCTTAATGGTGATCTGCTGCTTTTTACGCTGCTCCGCAATGCGGGCCAGACGCTGGGCCTCCGTCTCTCTCTTGGAGCGGGCGCGCATACCCTGGGGCCGCTTTTTGCGGTACTGCTTGCTCTTTTGGTTGAGCTTCTGCTTCTTCTGGTAATCGCCCATGTTGGAAGCGGGGGCAATATCCTCGTACTTCTGATTGTACTTTTCCAGATCCACATTGTTCACTCGGGTGTCCACATGGCGAGTCTCGCCTTTGGTGCGCGCCTGGGGCGTTTGATTGGCCTTCTTCTTGGCCTTTTCCTCAGCCCGCTTAGCCGCCTGCTCCGCCATCTGCAAAATAGCAGCCTGGCTCTGGCGCTTCTTGTCCTTCTCCGTATTACCGGCGGACTGGGGCTTCTTCTCCTTTTTCTGCTGCGGCGCCTGGCTCTTAGGCTTATTGGACCGCAGCGCATAGAACTTGTCAAAATTCTCTACGCTGTGAGTCTTGGTAATGCGGTCAAAGAGGGCGTTCAGCTCCCCCTCCTCCAGCACAGTGGACGGCGACTTCTTGGCCGCGCCGCACTGGGCCAGCAGATCCAAAACTTCTTTATTCTGTACGCCGAAACCGGCAGCGACATCGGATACTTTTACTTTTATGACCATTCCTTTTCCTCCTGTTGCAATAATTCTTCAATGCGTGCTGCAAAGCCTGCGTCCTCCACCGTAAGTACCCCTGCCCGATAACCCAGGGCAAAGTGTATCTCATCTATGGTGCAGGGCAGGGCACGCATGCGGGGGGCTTTGGCACGCTTTTGACCGGCGGTCTCAAACTCGCGGACCAGCCGGGGCGACGCATTCCGCGCCGTCAGCACCAGCTGCGCCTTGCCGTCGCGTACGCTCTGCAAGGCCAGGTCGTGCCCCATAGCCAGCTTGCCTGCACGGCGGGCAAGCCCCAACATAGAAAGCCACTTGGCGTTATTCATCTTTCAGCTCCGCCTCCATACGGTCATAGACCGCGTCAGAGATGGTCACCTCCAGCGCCCGCTCAAAGGCCCGCTTCTTCCGCGCCTTCTGCAAGCAGGCAGGATCGTGGCACACATAGGCGCCCCGCCCGGCCATCTTGCCGGTGAGATCCAGCTGCACATCCCCCTGAGGGGTGCGCACCACCCGCACCAGGTCGCGCTTGTCAAATCGTCCGCCGCAACCGGCGCACATACGCACAGGCACTTTCTTTGCTTTCATCTTTCCGCCTCCCTGTTTGCAGGCAGCCGCTTACTGCTGCGTGCCGTCGTAAAAGCCGGACTCCGGCTTAATATCAATCTTCCAGCCGGTGAGTTTGGCAGCCAGGCGCACATTCTGCCCCTTGTTGCCGATGGCCAGACTCAGCTGATCATCCGGCACGGTGGCACGGCAGCTTCTGGCTTCCTCATCCAAGATCTCTACCCCAACCACATCAGCCGGCGCCAAAGCGGCAGCAATGTAAGTGGGCACATCGTCGTTATACTTTACAATGTCGATCTTCTCGCCGCCCAAAGCGTCCACGATATTGGACACACGCTGGCCGCGAGGACCGATGCAGGCACCTACCGGATCCACATCTTCCTCTTTGCTGAATACGGCGATCTTGGTACGAGATCCGGCCTCACGAGAGACAGACTTAATCTCAATAGTACCGTCAAAGATCTCCGGCACCTCCTGCTCAAACAGGCGGCGCACCAGACCCGGGTGGGTACGGCTGATCATAATCTTGGGACCCTTGCTGCCATCTTTTACATCCACAACAAAAATCTTGATCAGACTGTTCTCTACCAACTCTTCGCCGGGCACCTGCTCGGCCTTGGGCAGCACAGCCTCATTCTTGCCGATCTCCAAGGTGGCATTGCCGGTGACCGGGTCTACCCTCAGCACCTTGGCAGAGATCAGCTCCTGATTCTTGCTCTGGAACTCCTCCATCAGCTTGCCCCGCTCCGCCTCGCGAATGCCCTGGCGGATCACATGCTTGGCAGTCTGCGCGATAATGCGGCCGAACTCCTTGGTCTTCAGCGGAATGTCAATGGTCTTGCCCACCTTGGCGCTCTTCTTGATGGCCTGGGCCTCTTCCAAAGTCAGATCCGTGTCCGGGTCCTCCACTTCCTCAACCACATTCTTGGTCACATACACCTTAAAGCGCTGCTTCTCCGGGTCAATGTCGCAATGGACAATGTCCTTGCCGTTGTAGTCGTGCTTGGCAGCCACCACGATGGCGGCAGAAATTTTTTCATACAGGTAATCCTCCGGGATTCCCTTCTCCTGCGCCAGCATTTGCACCGCATCAAATAATTCCTTACTCATTTTCCGATCACCTTTCCTTTATCCCTGAAAATCCTGTTCAAAATCTGCTATATTAAAATCGTCCAACTTCACAAAGGCTGTATCCTTCTTTTGTACACACAGCGCTTTGCCGGAAGTTAGGCGAACGGTTATCTCACCGTTATTATACTGCTCCAGCGTGCCGGAGAAATCCCGCGCCCCGTCAACCGGGCGAATGGTGCGCACCAGTACCGGCGCGCCGATATACTGCAAAAAGTGGCTGTCCTGCACCAGCTCCCGCTCAATACCGGGAGAGCTGACCTCCAAGGTGTAGGCCTCCTTAATGGGATCTTCCTGATCCAGCGGATCCTGGAGTGCCCGGCTCATAGCCACGCAGTCGTCCATACTCACACCGCCGTCCTTGTCAATAAACACCCGCAGATAGTGCTGCGTGCCCTCTTTTACGAACCGCACATCCCAGAGCGAAAGCCCCAGATCGGCCGCAATGGGGGCGCACAACGCCTGCACACGGGATACCACATTTCCCTTGCCTGCCAATGAAAAACCTCCCTACAAAAACAGGAGAGCGGTCCCCGGGGACCACTCTCACTGAATAACTTACAAATTACCGATAACTATAATAGCATATTATAATCAAATGTCAAGCCTTTTTTCCGTCTGTGGAGAGCGAATGCACAAACAAACCGCTAAGCAGCTTTGGCTCAAACCAGGTGGACTTAGGGGGCATCATGCGCCCGGCGTCCGCCACCGCCATCAGTTCCGCAATGGTGGTGGGATAGAGCGAGAACGCCAGCTTCATATCCGTTTTGGCCCGTTTCTCCAGCGCCCGCACACCGTAAATCCCGCCTACAAAATCAATACGCGGATCTGTCTTTGGGTCTTTAATACCCAAAATGGGCGACAGCAAATTGTCTTGCAGCAGCGACACATCCAAAGCGCCTACCGGGTCATCCGGCACCAGCGCCGGCTTGATTTGCAAGGTGTACCACTCCCGATCCACCACCATACCGAAGGTGCCCTTTTGTTCCGGCTCTACCGGCTCATCCCTGTGCTTTACGATAAACCGCTGCTCAATTTGGGAAATCAGTGCATCCGGTGACAGACCGTTCAAGTCACGCACCACCCGGTTGTAAGGCAAAATTTCCAGCTCGCTGTCCGGGAACGCCACCGCCAAGAAAAAATTAAATTCTTCCTGCCCGGTATAATCCGGTTTTTCTTCCCGCCGCTTGAGTCCCACTTTTACTGCGGAGGCGCAGCGATGGTGGCCGTCGGCAATATACAGCGCCGGGATGGCGGCAAACAACCCTTGCAGCTTTTCGCACAGGGGCGCACTATCCACCACCCACACCGTTTGCTGCACATCATCCTGCACAAAATCATACACCGGGGTGTGTTCGCTCATCCAAGTAGAAAGCGCCAACTCCACCGCCGGGGAGCGGCGATAGGTCAGGAAAATGGGACCGGTATTGGCGTCGCAGGTGTCCACATGGCGGATTCGGTCCGCCTCCTTGGCGGCCAGAGTATGCTCGTGCTGTTTGATCACGCCGTTTAAGTAATCATCCACCCCGGCGCAACCTGCCAGCCCCACCTGGGCGCGGCCGTTCATCACCTGCTTGTAAATATAAAAGCAAGGCGCCGGATCCTGCACCAGCGCGCCGGTATGCTCCAGCGCCAGCAGGTTCTCCCGGGCTTTCTCATACACCGCCGGACTGTACGGATCCGTCTCCGGCGGCAGGTCAATCTCTGCCTTATCTACATGTAAAAAGGACAGCGAATTGCCCGCTGCCCGCTCCCGCGCCCCGGCGGCAGTGAGCACATCATAGGGCGGCGCCGGAATCAGCGCCTGATAATCCGGCAGCGGACGAAATGCCCGAAACGGACGAAATACAGCCATAATGCCCCTCCTTTAGGTTCTTTTTTTCCAATATATTGTATGCAGTTTCATGTAAAAAGCGCACAGGTCGCCCTGTGCGCCGTTTTTTATTTCTGATTTTTTTGGTACACGATACGCAGACCGTCCAGCAACAGATCCCGATCCACCACAGCGTCCACGGTACAGTATTTGGCAATGGCCGCACCCAGCCCGCCGGTGATCACCACCTTAGCCGGTTGACCCAGCTCTTGCTGAAAGCGCGCCACCATGCCGTCAATCATGGCAGCCGTGCCGTACACGGTGCCGGAGCGCATACAATCCACCGTGTTGGTGGAAATGGCGCTGGCCGGCGCTGCAATATCAATTTGAGGCAGTTGGGCCGTACCGGTGGCAAGGGCGCTCAGGGCGGTCTTGACTCCGCACAGAATCGCCCCGCCGATAAAACTGCCGTTCTTGTCAATGACAGAGGCAGTGGTGGCCGTGCCCAGATCAAAAAGGATAATGGGTGCCGGGTATTTGGCAATGGCAGCCACAGCGCCCACGACCATATCCGCACCCAGTTCGCCCGGGTTATCGGTCTTGATATTCAGTCCGGTCTTGACTCCGGGACCCACTAAAATCGGTGCTTTGCCGGTAACCAACACCACAGCCTTAGAGATGGTGCGAGCCAGGGGCGGCACCACCGTAGCCAGTACGGCGCCCTCCAGCGCAGACGGCTCCAGGTGCATCAGATCCAGCACACTGTGCAGCTTGATGGCATACTCCTCCGCCGTCTCGTTACTGCTCGTAGACAGGCGATATTTGTCCACAATGGTATCGCCCTCGATAAAGCCCATGACTATATTGGTATTGCCCACATCAATGGCCAGAATCATAGCCGCACCTTCTTTCTCTTAACTTAACTGCTTTTTGCTGATATTCACCAGCCGCACAATCACAGGACTGAGTACCACATTCACAGCCAATTCCACCACGAAATTCAGCCCCACAAAGCCGGTGATCATAAAAATGAACGCATTGGCGCCGCCTGCATTCTGCAAGATCCAGTCAAAGAAAAACAATCGACAACCCAGCAGGAAGATCCCGGTATTCACCACCGGGCACACCACAGCGGCACAGATCACGCCGGCGTACTTATGCTTCTTGCTTAGCACCCGATACACCAGCCCAGACAATGCCCCGGCCAAAATGCCCTTGAGCATCACCGTTAAAATGGTGCCAAAAATGCTCATGTTGAGGAACAGCGCCGTATCCGGCTGGCACAGCACCACCACGGCGAACACACCGCCCAGCCAAGCGCCGGCACCTACACCGTAAAGGGCAGCGCCCACCACAATGGGAATGAGCACCAGGGAGATAGACACGGTGCCGAACTTAATAAATGAGCCCAGCAGCTGCAATACCACCACCAGGGCCGTGAGCAGACCTACGCCTGCGATCTTTTTTGCGTTCACTTTCATATTCGATTTTCCTTTCTGCTACTGTTCCAAGCCGCGCACCACGCAAACCGTGCGCCGCCCCGAGAAAGTTCGTTTTTTCTCTACGGATACAATGCGCCCTCATTATAGCCTATTCCCCGTCAAATGTAAAGAGACTTTTTGTACAGGAAATTGCCGAAGAAATGCTGCGCCAACCTGCCGCTTGCCAATTCCAGAAGTAAGACGATTGCGGCGAACCTCCCCTGCGGCTGCGCCGCTTCCCCCTTTTACAAGGGGGGCTTAGATTTTGAAACCGATTTGCCTCCCTTGCAAAGGGAGGTGGCAACGCCGCCGGGCGTTGACAAAAGATTGTCCTATAACAACCGCAAACCCACAAAAAGCGCACACGGCAGAAACCGCGTGCGCTTTGCTGTACCGATTTACTTGTTCTTCTCCTGCACCACGCGGGTGATAATCTCCACGCAGCCCTCCGGGGTCAGGCGGCCGGAGTCCAAGGACAGATCGTAATTGTGCACATCGCCCCACGCCCGGCCGGTATAATGCCGGTAATTCAGCGCGCGCTTTTTGTCCTTCTCCGCCAGGCGTTTGGCCGGCGGCTTATCCGTTTCGCCGTAAAGCAGCACAATGCGCTTGGCCCGGTAGTCCTTACCGGCGTGCACAAACACATTGAGCACATCGTCCCGGTCCTCCAGAATATAATCCGCGCAGCGGCCCACGATCACGCAGTTGCCTTTTTCTGCCAAATCCAGAATAACCTTGCGCTGCACCGTCCACAAATAATCAGACGCAGACAGGCCGTTCATCACCTCCGGCGAACCAACGGATGAAAAGGCATAGGCCAAGCGGCTCTTGCTGGCGGAATACTCGCCGGTCTCCTCAATATAGCGCTCGGCAAAACCGGTTTTCTCCGCCACATGGCGCACCAGCTCCTGGTCATAATAATCCCAGCCCAGCGCCGCAGCAACAGCCTTGCCCACGGAGCGCCCGCCGGAGCCGAACTCTCGACCAACGGTAATTACTTTTACAGACATGGTAAAGCCCCCTTGCCCGGCGCTGCAAAATTGGGTACACCGCACCGAGTCTATGTTCAGTATAGCACACCTTCACCAAAAAAGAAAGGGGATCTTTACCGAAAAAACAAGACGGCATAGGTGGTGCCGTTCTGATTTAGGCAAGCATACTCCTGGCCGGTCACCGGCGACACGGACTGGTTCACCGTCAAACTGGTGTCATCCAGCGTCATGCCGATGGTGCCGCGGGTCTGGCTGGCAAAGGCCACATAGTGGTAGTTGGCGCTGCTGGAGAATTTGCACACAGAGGGCGCCATACCGTCTGCAAAGACAATGGCAAAGCGAGGGCGGAAGGGGCTGGGGACCTCCACCTTGCGTGTGGCCTTGCCGTTACCGAAATAGTTGTAATAGTAGAACGGCAGACCCCACAGGTCCCGCTCCGCCTGGGTGATGTGCACCGCGGTGTTGCCGGTGTGGTCGCCAATGGCCTTATCAATCCGCTGATTATCCGCGTTAAAATCCTCTCGCTGAGGCACATCGGTACCCACCCAGTCATTCAGTTTTAAGTTGGTGGTTTTGTTGGTACTGCTCATGTTAATCCTCCGTATCTAAAATATCAAAGGGCAGCGCTGCCCGGTCAAAGACGGCATAAGGCACCGCGTCTGCGTCCAACGCATTCCAGGTGCGCCCGCTGCCCGACAAATGGGCATAGAGAAAAGGTGGAACCCAGTCCCGCAGCAGGCGACCCAAATGGACCCGCCCGGCGGCAGGGATCACCAGTTCCAGATTGCCGTCCGTGCAATGATAAGTTGCCCCCGCGCCGCACAGATCGCTGAGTGCCTGTTGAAAGCCCGCTAAAGAAAAATCGCCCCAGGGCATTTGCCGCCGCGCCAGCAGCTTTTGGCGGGTCTCTTGCAGGGTATCGCCCGGCAGCAAACCGCGAACCGTCAGCCAGCGCCAAAGATTTTCTTCGGCAGCAGTGGCGGCAAAGGCGCCCTCCCGGGCGTCCGTCAGTTGATCATAGACCAGCGCGATCCCCGCCGCGTAGGCTCGCAGCTCGCCGTCGATCACCGTGCCCGGTTGCGGGTCAAAGCCCTCTGCCTGCGCCAGTGCCTGCAAACGACCCAGCACCGTCTCAAACATAGCAGGTCACCTCCACCGCCGTCACCTCCAGGTACGCGCCGGTGCTGCAAGGGATCACGCCGCCCTTTTCACCTGCCGCATGCACCTCCGGGGTGCCGCACAGGCCGTCCGTTTGCAGCGCTGCCGCCAGGGCGGAGGGATGCAAGCTGCCGCCGATCACCCGAGCGGAGCACAGTTCTTTCAGCTGATTTTCCAGTGCAGAGCGCACCGTTGCCGGGTCCGCTCCTGCTAAAATTTGCGCCGAGCACACCAGCTGTACCGGTTGCTTTTTTGCCTCCTGCACATCAATAAAGCACCCGGCCAGCGTGAGAATATCCAACTTTTCCGTCACCGCCAGGCGCAGTTCGTCGTCCACCTGACCCTGACGGCTGCGCACATATACCGTAACGATATAGTCGGAACCGCCGGGGCACACCTTGCACGACAGCACCCGATCCAGCTGCTCCACCGCTGCGGACAAGCAGGCGGTGTTCACCCCATTGGGCGGCACCTGCTGCACCTGACAAATCCTTTGGCGCAGGGCGGTATCCGTTTCTACCGCCGCGCCGCCCGAAAACCGATTGGCGTTGGTCACCGAGCGGATGCCCGCCGGAGGATTGACCATCACGGTAATGCACCCCGGCTCCACGTTATGGGCAGTGGTCTTGCCCAGAGAAACGGCCGGCACATCCACCGTCCATTCTCCGGCAGGAATGGTAGCCGCCTTGGTGGTGGCAAACTGCAAATAGGGCTGCCCGGCCACAGAACACACCGTGTCTGCCGGTACGGTCACCGCCGCCTCTGCTGCTTGCGCCAACGAAAATGTCAGCACCCCGGCGGCGGCAGAAGCACCCTTGCGCTGTAAGCCCACATCCGCCGCGTGCCGATCCAGATCCGCACCCCGTGCCGTATCGGCAAACACCTGGCTTTGCACATGGTCGCCAAACACCGACAGGGCATACAGTTCCGTTGCCACACTGCGAAAGCGGGCGTCCAGCTCCGGCAGATCCTCCGGCTTTTCGCCGCAAGCGTCGAAAAATGCCGCCCGCATTTTGTCCGTTATTTCTTGATAGGTCGCTCTCATAGGGCAACCGTCACCTCCCGTTCTTCCTCACGCACCCACAGACGAAAGACCGCGCTGCCGTCTGCGGTGCGCACCCCCAGCACCAGCACGCCGGGCACATCACAGACGGCCCGGCGACCCAGCGCCAGCAGTTCGTCCGGCAACAGATCTGCCCCGCAGCCGCCCACCCCGCCTACCGGCCGAGGATAATAGCCCTGCCGGGGCAGCGTCAGCAGCAGGCGCAAAGACTGCACCAGATTCTCCGGTGTGTCCAGCCGCCGAGGAACATGATCCGTAACCGCATAATCGCCGTTTTCCACTGCATAGATCAAGGTTCGATTTCTCCTTTTTCATTGATGACCAGACCGTTTATCCGCACCGTACCGTCCCGGCACAGGCGCACCACCGCGCCGCCGGGGCCGCGCAACTCCACCTCGCCGGGCGCCAGATCGGCGTTGCCCATACGAGCGCCGGCAACCACTGCGCCGTCCTCTCCGCCGGAGAGCAGCAGCACCTGGGCACCGGCAGGCACATTGGCCGCATAGCCGTAAGGAGCATACACCGGGGTCTCCCGCAAATGGGCAGAGGCCACCGTCTCCACCTGACTGCCGCCCAGGGTCACCCCGGCGCACTCATATCCGGCGCCGCCGGTTTGGCGGGCACGCTCATTCAGCCACATAGTACATCGCCTCCAATTTCGGTTGGCAGCACAGCACCAGCCGGGTCTGTACCTGCCGAGCGGTGCCGGTGATCTCCCGCTGAAAAATACGGAACCCGGCGCTGTCCGGCACACCGTCCTTTGGCACCACCGGGGCATACAGCGGCAGCCGATGGGCACCGGTGAGCACCACCTCCAGCCGCCGATACCGGGCAGCCGCCTGCTCCAGTTTGCGCAGCAGCACCTGCTGGCGCTGCTCCGGCGGATAGGCCGCCACATTGACATAGCGGCGACGACTGATCTTTTTGTCCGCAAAATACCCGGCCTCCAATCGGCGGCAGTACGGTTCCGCGCTGGCAATTTTATAGGCATATACCCCCGGCGCTTCTCCCCGCTCGGTCACCGCCGTAATCGAGGTGATTTGATCCCCGGGCAAAGTCACCGGTGTCTCACTGCCGTAAACACACAGCCGGTTCTCCGGATCGACAAAAACGCCCTTGGCGCCCAGCACCTGCATAAAGCCCTGCAAGGCGCCAAAGCAGCTGGTGCCCTTCTCCACCGTATATTGCCCCGGGGCGGTGCCGGCAGGCAAAGCCGCTGTAAAGCCAAAGGGTGCCGCGTAATGGTGGACCATTTGGTCCACATTGGGTGCGTTTAGGCTAATGGGCAGCGCCTCATTGTCCAGCAGCAGACAGGCTGAGGAGCGGGCATACACAAAGCCCCGCCGTTGCCCGGGGGTTACCGTCAGCTTTTGCTGGTCCGCATAGCCAAAGAAGCAGCACGCACCGTCCGGCGCAAAACCCCGCACCCGGTACACCTCCGGCAGGTCGTCGTCCCACAAAAAGTGCAGCCGCAGTCCGTCGCAACCGGCAGTCACATCGCCGCTCCAGCGGTAAGACAGCAGCTGCCGGGGCACCGCCCGCTTGCCGTCCAAAAATTCCAGTTCAAATGTCACGCCAACACCACCTTTTCCCCGGGGGTCAGATCAAAGGGCGAGGCCAAGCGGTTCCGTGCCACAATGGTGTCTATCGACACACCGGTGCGCACCGCAATGTCAAAGGCGTTTTCCCCCTGCCGCACCCGGGTGCTGCCGTAAGGAGCATACCGGGGCGCTGGGTCACAGTCCTCCGTAAAAGTAAAGCTGTACTGCACCCCGTCCCGGGCGGTGGTGCAAGTGTAATCAAACCGGGTCAAATACGCCCGCATAGGCTCCGCCCCGGGGGCGAACAGCCAGTGGGCCTGTCCGGGCAAAAGCAGCCGCCGCAGCACCTGGGCCATCTCCAGCGCACGGCCGCCGTACCACCAGCCCTTGCCGGTGATCACCGTGGCCCGGCGCCCGGCCGGGGTCACGCAGACCCCGCCGGACAGCAGCCGTTCCTCCTGTTGCAGCGCCCGATTTTCCACCTGAAGCTGGGCGGGATTTTGCAAAAAGGTGTACGGTCCAAAGCGCATGCGCATCAGTGCCTGCATATCTACACCTCCCCGCCGTCATACCGGCGGGCGTCCAGGCGCAGATACTCGCTGAGCGCCTCAATATAGGCATTATTCTGTTCGTTCATACTCTCCGTCTCCATCTTCTAAATCCTCCCGATAGGTCAAGGTGGCTCGCAGGTGCAGGCAGCCGGTGTACGTGTCCGCCTGGGGCGCGCCGGCCGACACCGCACACACCCGCCGATCCAGCAGCGTGCGGCAAATGCCGGAGAGCACCTGTTGCAGAGCCCCAGTACCGGCAGCCGGGGGCGCATACAGATCAAAGCACAGAGCGATCTGACCGGCCCGGCTCTCCTCACCCACTGCGTCGCTGGTGCCGTCCATCTCCGCCAGGCGCACCGCCACCACCGGGCGCAGCAGGCGGCTGGGCTTCATTTGGTCCGGATACGCCCGGCAAAAGTCCACCCCTTGCAGGGCAGCGCTATCCCGCAGCTTCGCCAGTACCTGCGTCACCGGATCCGTTGTCCACTTCATAACTCCCCTCCTGCAAGCGCTTCATCACGCCGGTATAATACAGCAGCTGGCCGCCCATACAGACCGCCTCCCGCTTGATAAAATAATAAGATCGGTCACCGGTCTCCAGCACCGCGTCCTCCGGCAGTTTCAGGATATTCCGATCAAAGGGGCCGATGTACAGGTAAAAATCCTTGTCCACCCGCCCAATGGGCGTTTGCCGATCCGTAAAATTGGACTTGTTCTTCCGCCAGGTCTGTTGCAGAGTACAGAAAAACGGAAGGGATCGACCCGCCTCGGTGACCAGGCAGGCGCTGTTGCCTGCCCGGGTCAACTGATTTTTAATGATATGTGCAGCCGGTGTCATACGCTGAGAAAGGCAAAGGCGTCGTCCCGCAGCAGGCCTCTACACGCCTGCTCCGCATCCTCCAGCATCAGGGCAGATGCCTTGTGCTGGCCGCTTTGCTGCACCGTTACATCGCCGGCGGTAAAGGCGGTTACATCGTCGCCGCTTTGGAACCACCGGGACTGCTCCAGCATACGCAGCGCTTTCACCGCTGCCAGGTGGATCAGTCGCTCGTCCGCCGGATCCGTCCCGTCAAACATACGCAGCTCCACCATGCGCACCGCCGAGGCGATCACCGGTGCCCACTGGGTCAGCTGCTCCGCCGTCTCTCCGGAGAGCAGCTGCAACCGCTCTGTGACCGCCTGTATATCCATACAGTTTGGCTTAGGCATGGGTCAGCATCTGAACGGCGCCGGAGAAGATGGGCGAGAACCCGGCAATGGCGGTGATGGACGCCCGCTCCAGCTGGCGATCAATCAGCTTGTCAAAGTCGGTGACCACATCACCGGCCTGCACCTTTTCCAGTGCGCAGGTACGATCCAGCGCCAAAATGGTATTGTCGGGGAACATCTTGTGCTTGATCAGCTCCGCGCCCAGCGGAGTCACCACCCGACCGGTGGCGTGGAAGTCGTTGCCGGCGATTGCATCCTGCATTTCGGTCATTTTCAAAATGGAGGCGGTATCCCGGGCACTCACCAGCAGAGTGGTCATATTGAAGCCCTCAAAAGCGTTCCACAGATCCACCAGCCCGGCATAAGTCAGACCGCCCTCCAAAGTAATGCCGCTATCATGCACGCCGATCAGCGCCGCATAAGCGTCCAGCAGCTGCCCTTCTGCAATGCAGTTGCCGATTTGGCGCAGGGTCACGGTAAACAGATCCAGCTTTTGGAACTTCACCGCCTCATAAGAGGCCACCAGCATACGACCTCGCTTGTGCATCTCCGTGAGCGTATCCTTCACCTGCACCGTAGTGGTAGGCAGGGACGCACCCTCCGCCACCTCGGCGGCAGTCAACCGCTCGCCGTTCTCCACGCTCTCAATGGCGCGGTAGTCCATACCGTCAATCACCGTGGTGGTGGCCACGATCTTTTGCAGCACATCCGCCTGCTCCATACCCTGGCGCACCGCTCGGCTCACATACTCCGGAAACAGCGCCGCAGAGTCCGAAGTCTGGAAGAATTTGGACACCGTGTCGGAGCCGATGCCACTGACTTTAATGTCAAAGCGCTTAAGCTGGCGCTGATAGGCGTCCAGCCCTTCCAGCGGGGTGCCTGCGTAATTTTCCGAAGGGTCGATCTGTTCCAGCGCCTGGGTAAAGCTTTTGCCGGTAGTGTACAGTCCCTTTTCCAATTTCAGATTATCATAAGCCATCTTACATTACCTCCTGTATTAAAGAATAAAACCGACCATGCCGGTGGTGGCGTCTGCCCAAAGGACCAGGCGCTTGATTGCCGCCTTTTCCTCGTCCACTTTTACGCCGCCGCTGCCGTCGGCAATCAGGCCGCAGTAGCCGGGCGTGGGCGCGATGCCGGTAAACTTGCACTCCACATAGCCGCCCAGCTGCACGCCCACCAGGTTGCCCTGTACATTGCGTACAAAGCCCATAAAGTTGGGGCTTTTGCTGTCGCACTCTTTTACATATTTATTGGCCACCGGGTATGCCAGCATACCCACCCGGCCGGACTCGCTGTAAAAGCTAAGCATCTTGTCGTCAAATCCGTCAAAATAAATTGCCATGGTTTCTTCCTCCTTAAATTACAAAAGCCTGGTTGTTGCTCTTTTTTTCGCCGCCGGACGCCAGCTGGGGCGACGGCATATTGGCACGGCGATCGGCAGCCTCAAAGGCGGCCTTAAAGGCCTGCAACTCCTTGGCAGTCATCACCCGGGCCACGCCCTCAAACACGCCCAGCTCCATCTGAGGCAGCACCCCGGCGCACAGACGTACCACCTGGGAAGCCAGCTCCTGCTTGTAGCTTTTGCCCAACTGGGCCTCCTGCTCCAGGGTGTCCAGCTGTCGCGCCAACGCTCGCGCTTGGTCGCAGGTGAGGGTCACAGCGCCTTTGCTGTTTTGCAGGGTCTTGCGTACATCGTTCTCTGTCACAGTCTTGTCTCCTTTGCTGCTGTCATAGTGCTTGACCACACCGGCCTCTCGCTGGGCAGGCACGGCCACAAAGCTCCATTCGTAAGCGTCCGTGGCGTCGGACAGCACGGTAAAGGCCACCTTGCCGTCATAGCTTCTGCCGGGCACATGGCTGCACCCGCCGCTGCGCCGATCCGCACCGCACAGGGAGCATACAGCGCTGCCCATGGCACAGGACACGCTCACTTCCTTTTTGATTCCGCCGTCAATCTGGGTGATCAGCTCCGCATTGCCGGGGGTGCGCACCATATAGGCCTTAGCCTGTAAGGTCACCAAATTCTCGCCGTCCGCAGTCTTGCGCCCGGGCACCGGTACCACCGCCGTGGCATAAATGCGTGCCGCCTGGTCGCCGCTTTTCATAGAGTGGTCAAAGATCCCGGTCTTGCCCACAAACAGGGCACCCAGTTCCTCCAGCGCCCGACGGGTAAACTTTTCATGATCCCGATCCACATCGTTGTTGCACAGCACCACGGAGAACACATACAGCTCCTCCGGCGCAAACGCGCGGCGGGTAAAGGCGCCGATGGCCTCTAAATCCGCCGGCGCCGGTGCAAAACTCTTTTCTACATAACCGCCGGTCATAATTTCTCCGTCTCCTTTTTGATTTTCTCCGCCTGGGCCTCATACAAATGGGCCTGGGCCGTATCCGTCTGGTCTTGCAGGGTAATATCCTGCCACACCACCTGGAAGGGAGCGCCGCTGCCGCAGCACTGCAAATAGGTGCGCCCGATCTTCTCGATCACCGGGGTTAAAATACGCCGATAATTCTTCAGCTCCGTGGTGAGCAGGTCCGCCTGTTGGCGGCTCATCCGCTCGGTGGTAGACCAGGACAGACCGAACATAAAGGGCGGCAGCCCGGTTTTGGCCACGATCTGCTCCAGCATTTGGCGCACAGGAATCTCGCTCTCCAGCACCTGATTGTCGGCGCCGATCACCTTTACATCCACATCGCCCACCGCCACAAAGTCCTTCACGGACGAAGCGTCCATAGCCTCCTGCCAGGAGCGGGCCATGGTCTGTGCCCGCTGCCCTGCATAGGCACGGTCCGCCGCGTCGTTGCCCGGTCGGTACACCACCGCATAGCGCAGATTACCGGCATGGCTCCAGTTTTGGCCGATGGTGTTGTAAATTTGCAACAAGATCCGGCTCACAAAGGGCAGTCCCCGCAGCAGACTGGTGCCTGCCACAGCCCCCGGCTCCGGGTTCAGCACGGAGTAGAGCAGCAGCTCCGGCCGGGGCAGCGGCTCTCCGCCGCTGAAAAAGCACAGATCCAGCCCGTTCCCCGCGCGGCGCACTTCCAAATTGCGGGTGTCGCCGTTATACAGAGCATACAGTTCCCGCCCGTCGGTGATCATCTCGCCCACAGCGCTGCCGTAGGTGAGCAGTTGATCCAAATAAGTGGCGATAAAAGCCTCAATCCCCTGCTGGTTGCCGCCCACATTGATCCCGGACAAATCCCGGTTTAACTGCGCATTCAGCCCATCACTGCCGGTGTCCAGGCTGAACCCGCCGGTCAGGCGCACCAGCTTGCCGATGGCCGCGTCCAAAATGGGAATGTTCTCTCGCAGATTGCGATAGAGCGCAGCGTCCGCCGTCACCGCTCCGTAGGACTGCCAGCTGCAAAAGGGCTGACCCGCCGGGTGCCCGGTCTGCACCGCACAGCAGTCCCCTGCTCCTTTTTTGGCGCCCGCTTTGGAACGAAAGCGTCCCAAAACATCACTTCCTTTCTACCGCAAGGGCGCATACGCCGCCGGGCTCCTCACCGTTCAATACGGTAGAAACAAAGTAGCGAATGTCGTCCATTGCATGGTCGTTTTCTTTTTTCGGTGCGTCCCGGCGCAGACTGTTGTCCCACTGGTACAGGGAGAACTCCCGCAATGCGTCCTTGCACCCGGGGGCAATCTTGATCTGCGCCTGTTGCAGTGCCCGGCTCACCCGATGAATGCCCGCCACCACATCGTTATCCGCCTTCAGTACCGGATAGCGGCCGTGGCGCAGCACCGTCTCTGCAAAGCTGGCGGCGGAGGGGTCAATGATCAGTGCCGCAATGGGCCGATCTCCCGCCAATTCGCACAGGTGGGCATAGTATTCCTCGTCGGTAAGTTGCACCCCGGTGGCTCGACCGGAGTGGTAATACTCCGCCACCCGGCACCAGGCATCTCCGTCTCGGCACCACAGCCCCAGGGAAAAGGGATTGACCGTGCCGTAGTCGCAAGAGAGATACCAGGGCCCGGCAGGCGATGCCGGCGCCCCCACATGCCGCTTGGGGTCAAACATGGGGTACACCAGTCCGTCTGCCGCCACCCAGCGCCCCTCTACGAACCGGCGGTAAAAGGTGCCGCTGTACAGTCGCTTGTACCGCCGCAGCACCGCCGGAGACAGAGAGGGATTGTCCGTCATCTGAAAGTGCAGGTACAACACCTGCTTTTCCGCCGCTTTTTGGATCCACTCTTTATAGAACCAATGATAGGGGTGCTCCGGATTGCAGTTAAACCAATAGGTGGCCCCCTCCAGAGAGCACCTGGCCAGCGCCTGCTCCACAAAGGAGCGGGGCATTAAGGCCACCTCGTCCAGCAGCACGCCGCCCAGGGTCATACCCTGGATCAAAGCGGCAGAGCTTTCGTCTCGCCCGCCAAACAGATAAAAGCGGTTCTCCCGTCCGTCCCGGCACACCGTCAGCTCGCTGCGGCTGATCTTAAAAGTGCAGGTAAAGCCCAGCGCCGTCAGCTGCTCCGTCAGCGGGGTGAGCACATTCCGTCTTAGAGAAGCGACCGTCTTGCCGCACAGGGCAAAGGCTGTGTCGCGGAAGCGATAGAACGCCCAACTGACAAAGGAAAGGCTCATGCACAGGGTCTTGCCGCTGCGCACGGCGCCGTCGCAGATAATGCCGCTTTTGCCGCTGTGGGGCGACCCCGGGCACCACCAGGTCAGTGCCTGCATCTGCTTGGGCGAAAAGGGCTTAAACGCTGTCACGATCCCCGGCGCCCCCTTCCTGCCAAACGCACTTGGCACCGGCCTCCAGTGCCTGGTAAAAGGCAGCCGCCGTGTTGCCCTCAGCCGCCTCCAGGGCTTGCAGCTTCTCCAGCGCCTTGAGCCGATCAAAGAATTTGATCTCCATACCGCCGCCCTTAGGGCGCTTGATCTCGCTGATGTTAAAGAGATCCATCTCCCCCAGCGCCGGCAAGATCTGCTCCTCCGGGGCATACAGCAGCCGTACCGCATCCTGTATTTCGCCAAAGGCAAGGTGCCTTAAACCCTCGGTGTATTCCTGCCGTATGCTCTTTTTCTTTCGTCTGCCCATCGGCTCACCTCCTGCAAAAGGGCGCCGCACCGAAAAAGCGCCCTTCACCTATACCCTTGAAAACCGCCGGGTTATAGACGAAAGGCTCTATAAAAAGAAAAAAGCCGGTAAAAAACACCGACTTTTTCTGCTTACTTATTCCGTTTTATCAATCCTTGGTCTTGCTCATCACCTTCAGCGGATCCACCGTCTCCTTGTTCATGGTGGTAATCAAGTGCAGGTGGGGCGTCTCTTCCGCCTCAAAAGGTACGGTGCCCAGGGTGCCCAAATCCTGACCCAGAGTCACATAATTTCCGGCAGACACATTCACTGCATCCATACCACAGTATTGGGCCACCAGGTTGCCCCCGTGGTCAATGGTGATGACCTTGCCCAGCAGGGCGTCCGTCTTAACGGACAGCACCAGGCCGTCGTTGATGGCGGTCACCTTGGCACCCTTGTTGGCCTTAAAGTCCACTGCCGCATGGGCACGGTAGTCCCCCATGGTGCGGTTAAATGTCAGCTCCTCATTGTAGCTTTGCTGCACGCTCTCGGACACCGGATATTTGTAAAAACTCTTGTAAGGCATATTGGTATCCGACTGCTGCATGGACGCCGGCTCCGTAGTGGTGGTGCCCCGGGTGGCAGCCACCGTGGTGCCTGCCGTAGTGGCGGGGGCGGTCTCCGTTACACCCTCTACCCGGTGCTGCACCGCAGCCGCCGAAGTGGTCTCCGTCACGGAAGTAGGCTCGCCCACCGGGGTCTTGCCGCTGCCTTGGGAGGAGAAATACACAATCAGTCCCAGAGCGATGATGGACAGGCAGATCACCGAGAACAGGGTCCGCAGATTTTTGCTTTCATTTTTATCTTTTTTTGATGTAGCCATAAAAATAACACCTCGGCAGTAGTATGCGCCAAGGTGTTTTGTTTTATACAAAGGGGTTATTCTGTTTTTGCCGCTTTGGCCGCCCGGCTCTCCGCCTCCATGATTTCCATGGCGGTGCGCAGGGTGTCTACCACCGATTCCTGGGGCAGTGGTTTTAAGGCGATATAGGGCTTTTTGCCTGCAGACAGCAGCACCCGGCCGTACATACCCTTGTTCAGCGCCGGGATCCATGCCGGTTCCAGATTACTGAAATACAACAGCACCGCGCCGTTTTTTTGGCTGATTTCCGTTAAGCCTAACGCCAGCGCCCGATTGCGCAACAGCGCAATTTCCACCAACCCGTACACACTTTGGGGCGGCTTGCCGTACCGGTCCGTCAACTCGTCGTACACATCGTTGGCGTCTGCGTCGCCGGCAATGTCCGCAATGCGCTTATACATGGCGATCCGCTGATTGGTGGCAGGGATATACGCCTCGGGAATATTGGCGTCCACCGGCAGGTCGATCAGGCACTCCTGCTCCTCGTTTTGGGCAGGCGCCTCGCCTTTCTCCAGCGCCACGGCCTCCTCCAACAACTTTAAGTACATATCGTATCCGACCGCCTCCATATGGCCGTGCTGGCGGTTGCCCAAAAGAGAACCGGCACCGCGGATCTCCAGGTCCCGCATAGCAATCTTAAACCCGGAGCCGAACTCCGTGTATTCCCGAATGGCCTCCAACCGCTTGGTAGCAATATCCGTCAGCTCCCGCCCACGGGTGTAAGTAAAGTAGGCAAACGCCCGGCGAGAGGAACGCCCGACCCGGCCGCGAATTTGGTGCAGCTGGGCCAGTCCCATGCGGTCTGCGTGCTCAATAATCAGGGTGTTTACATTGGGAATATCCACCCCGGTCTCTATAATGGTGGTGCACACCAAAACATCCAACTGGGCGTCTAAAAGCTGCTGCCAAACGGAACTAAGCTGCTCCTCGGTCATACGACCGTGGGCAATGCCCACCCGCGCGCCGGGCAGTGCCTTTTGGATTTGCACCGCCGTGTGCTCAATGGTATCAATATTATTATGCAAGTAGTAGCACTGACCGCCCCGTGCCAGTTCCTTTTCCATGGCCTCCGTCAGCACCCCAAAATCGTACTCCATCACATAGGTCTGCACCGGGTGCCGGTCGCCGGGAGCCTCCTCCAGCACGCTCATATCCCGTATGCCGCTCATAGCCATATTCAAGGTACGGGGAATGGGAGTGGCAGACAGAGTCAGCACATCTACCGCCGGGAATTTCTCTTTGATCTTCTCTTTTTGTGCCACGCCGAAGCGCTGCTCCTCATCCACAATCAGCAGCCCCAGATCCTTAAAGCGAATGTCCTTGCTGATAATCCGGTGCGTACCTACCAGCAGATCCACCCCGCCGTGCGCCAGATCCTCCAATATCTGCTTTTGCTTAGTGGGGGACACAAAGCGGGAGAGCATCTCCACCCGCACCGGAAACGGCTCCATCCGGCGCATAGCCGTTTGGTAATGCTGCATAGCCAACACCGTGGTGGGCACCAAAATGGCGCACTGCTTACCGTCTGCAATGCACTTAAAGGCGCTGCGCAGAGCCACCTCCGTTTTGCCAAAGCCCACATCGCCGCACAGCAGCCGGTCCATAGGCGACGGCCGCTCCATATCCGCCTTGATCTCCGCCGCGCTTTGCAGCTGATCGTCGGTCTCATCATAGGCAAAGCGCAACTCAAAGTCCCGCTGCATATCCCCGTCCGGGCTAAAGGCATAGCCGGGGGTACTCATCCGCTTGGCGTAGAGAGCAATTAACTCCTTGGCCATATCCCGCACAGAGGCGCGCACCTTGGCCTTGGTCTTTTGCCAGTCGCCGGAGCCGAGGCGGTTGATCTTCACCTTTGTATCTTCCTTAGGCCCAATGTACTTGGACACCAAATCCAACTGGGTCACCGGCACATACAGGGTGTCGCCCTTGGCGTAGCTGATTTTAATATAATCCTTTTTCACCCCGCTAAGCTCCAGGGAGTGAATGCCCTCAAACACGCCAATTCCGTGCACATTGTGCACAATATAGTCGCCTTTTTGCAATTCGTCCAGGGAGTGAATGGCGTTTTTGCCCCGAGCACGCTTGTGCTTCTTTTTACTTTGCCCGGTGCGGGCGTGGGTAAACAGGGCAAAGCGAATATCCGAAATTTGCACCCCGCCGCTGAGGCTGCCCGGGCATACATGCACCGTGCCGGTCTGGAACTGCTCCGGCAAGCGCGGGTAGAATTCTGCGGAAAAGCCCTCACTTTGCAGGTCCGTGGCCAAAGCGCGCCCGGCCCGCTCCGTACCTGCCAGCAGGCAGATGGTGTACTTTTTCTCCGCCAAGGGGCGCAGCTCCTCCGTCAGCTGGGCCATGGTGCCGCTCCATACCCCCAGGGTTTGCAGCCGGAAGTCGGACAAATGCCCCACCGGGGTGTCAAAGCTGCCCCGAGGCATGGAGTCCAGATACAGCGCTTTCTTTTCTGTATAAATTTCCGTCAGCGTGTCAAAATCAACCGTATACCGGTCCAGCCCCTTGCACAGGCTGCCCTGCTCCACCAGCCACTTCATATCCTCTTGCAGCAGCCGATTGGCGTTATTGCACTTCTCTTTCACTTTTGCCGAGTCGCACACCGCCAGCAGACCGTTGCAATAATCAAACAATCCGTTTGACTGATACACAAGGGGTAAATATTTATCTTTACAAGGCAGGGTGCCGGTTTTGCGCAGGGTGTCTGCGTCTGTGAGCAGCTTTTCCCGGGCTTTGGTGGCCTTGCCCCGCAGCCCGGCAGCCAGCGCTTCTATTGCCTTGGCGGTTTTTTCCGCATCGGCAAAGAGCACCTCTGCCGATGGGGTGATCCGCAGGCTGTCCAGTGCCTCCGTCCGCCGTTGGGTAGCCAGGTCAAAGGCGGTCATACTCTCAATGGTATCGCCCCAGAATTCCAGCCGCACCGGTTCTGTGCGCCCAGGTGGAAAAATGTCCAAAATACCGCCACGCAAAGCAAACTGGCTGGTGCCGTCCACCTGGTCGTACCTGACATAGCCCGCTGCCACCAACGCCTGTACCAGCTGGCCGGGGGGCACATCATCCCCCACCTTTACCGTGCGGGTGCGCCCCAGCAGCTCCGCCGGGGGCATGGTCAGCTGGCAGGCAGCTGCCACCGGCGCCACCACGGCCGTGTACGCCCCCGCAGCCATGCGGGACAGCACATCCAGCCGCAGCAGCTCGTACTCATGGCTGGCACCCGCCACCTGCACAAAGTTCATCTCCCGCGCCGGGTACAACAACACATCCCCTTGCAGGGTGCGCAGATCCTCCGTCAATTTAACGGCAGAGGCCTCGTCCGGCGTGAGCACCAGCAGGGGCTTTTTTTGTTGTTCATACAGTGCGTGGAGCACCAGCGCTTTACCGGTCTCCGAAAGACCAACGGCCCCAACTGGTCGGGACCCGGTGGTCCACGCCCGATTGAGGCTGGCAAACGCATCACTTTGATTCAGTATACCTGAAAAGCAAGACATTCTTTCATTCCTATTCTGCCCCGCAGGGCTTTTGCTGTCAGCGGTTATACAAGTTCATGGCCTCATCCGTTTTGCCCTCCACCAGCAGCCGCACCGCCGCCGTGGCGTGCTCCAGCGCCGTCTTCAGCGCCGGCTCTTGCTCTTTGGGAAAACGGCCCAGCACCCAGTCCGCCAGGTCATACGCCGGGGTGGGTTTTTGCCCCACGCCGATCTTCACCCGGGGGAAGTCCTGGCTGCCCAACCGGGCAATAATACTTTTTATGCCGTTGTGTCCCCCGGCGCTGCCCTTACGGCGCACCCGGGTACGACCCACATCCAAACTGATGTCGTCAAACAGCACCAGCACCCGCTCCGGCGGAATTTTATAAAAATTCGCCGCCTCGGCCACTGCGTCGCCGCTCAGGTTCATCATGGTTTGCGGCTTCATCAGCAAGCACCGCTCTCCGCCCAGGCGCACATCGCCCACCAGGGCGTGGAACTTTAATTTTTTAATATCCACATGCTCCTGGAGCGCCAGCAGATCCACCGCCAAAAAGCCCGCGTTGTGGCGGGTCATCTCGTACTTAGGTCCGGGATTGCCCAGCCCTACAATCAAATACGAATAGGTGCCGCCAAACTCTTTTTTTCTTGAAAAAAGCATACTCTTCCTATCTTCTTATGGCAAAAATCGGGCACGCCGCCACCGTACCTCTACAGTACAGCGTGCGTCGCGCCCGTTCTGATTATGCCTCGGTTTTTTCAAACTCCTGGAATTCCCGCTCGTCGTCGGATTTCTCGAAGTTGTACATATTCTCGTCCTTCACATGCTTGGCAATGAACTTGTCACGGTCAAACAGCTCGTCTGCCTTCACCTTCCAGGCCTTGGCAGCGCCGATGGTCTTGTCGTACAGCTCGTTGGCCGACTCCGGGTGCTGCATCTCGGTAGAATAAGCACCGGTCTCTGCCACCATTTTGCTGATGGCGCCGGGGTTATCCAGCACCGGGCAGGGGCGCAGCATATTGTTAGAGAACGGCTGGTTGCGCTTGTACGCCATAAACAGCGGACTTTGCAGCGCGTCCAACACGGAGCATTCCTTAATATTCACATTGGAGTAATGCACAAAGGCGCAAGGCTCGCAGTCGCCGTTGGAGTTAATATGGAAATAGTGGCGGCCGCCGGCAATACAGCCCTGCACATACTCGCCGTCGTTCCAAAAGTCCAGCGCAAAAATGGGCTTGGTGTGGCGCCACTCGTGCATCTTCTTATACATCAGCGCACGCTGCTCCGGGCTAACCATCAGATCGGTTACCGCGCCGTTGCCGGTGGGCATATAGGTAAAGAACCAGGCAAACTTAACGCCCTGGTCGATGAGCCAGTCCATATACTCGTCAGAGGCCAGCACATCGGTGTTTTTGCTGGTGTAGCACAGGGAGGCGCCAAAGGGCACGCCCCGATCTTTCAGCCGCTTCATGGCGGCCGTGCACTTTTGGAAAGTGCCGGCGCCGCGACGGAAGTCGTTCTCCTCCTCGTAGCCCTCAATAGAGAAGGCCGGGTAGAAGTTGCCTACTTCGCGGATCTCATCAGCAAAGCTGTCGTCGATCAGCGTACCGTTGGTAAAGCTCAGGAATGCGCAGTCCGGGTTCTCTCTGCAAATACGCATCAGATCCTTGCGGCGCATGGTAGGCTCGCCGCCGGTGTACAGATACATATATGTACCCAGCTCCTTGCCCTGGGTGATAATACGGGTCAGATCGTCGTAAGACAGAGAGCTGGTATGGCCGTACTCGGCAGCCCAGCAGCCGGTGCACTTCAGGTTGCAGGCAGCGGTGGGATCCATCAGGATTGCCCACGGCACATTGCAGCCGTACTTCTCAATGGCAGCCATACGCTTGGTGTAGCTGTTAATGGCTACATTCATCAGCGGCTGAACCAGCTGATTGAGCACATGCTCATCTGTATTGCAAACCAAATCTCTGGCAAAGCGCATCCAGTTGTTATTCGGGTCATCCAGCACCTTGTGCAGACCGGCATAGGTGGAACGATTAACCTTCTTTACATCCGCCATCTCCATCAGGCTGAGAATGCGGGGTGCGTTCTTATCAAAATCCTTACGCGCATACTTGATCGCGTTTTTTACGACAACAGCCGTCACTGTTTCTTTGAAAGCCATAATACTTAACCTCTCTATACGCAGTATGCCGCCGAAAGGCAGCAGTTCCTGCAATTTCAGTCAAATTCTGTGTATCAAATATAATACTAAGGAATCAAAAAGTCAAGCCATAAGTTTAATAAAGGGCGTAATGTCCTGTAAAACTTTATCTTTTTTTAAGAATCGGCCGATTACTGGTGATTAAAACCGGATCTGGAACTTTAAGCGATAGGTCTTATCGGTCTTGTTCTTGTATTTCTCATTGCAGTGGGCGCCCCAGCTGTCGTAGCCGCCTACGCCCTGCTGCCGGGCAATGCAGCGCACCACGGTCTTGGTCACCGGGGGCAGATCCTTGCCGTGCCAGGTATTCTCAATCTCCTTGGGCAGCCAGTGGCTCACATTCAGCTCCATCACCGGCTCCGCCACCAGGCTAAACACCTTTTTCTGCCCCACCAGGGTGGCGTAGCGCACACCAGTGCGATTGCCGCACTCCTGGGGTTTCAAATAATCGGTATAAAGGTCGGTAACCGTGGTGTTGTACAGCCCGATCTGCGTTGCGTTGCACCGATCAATATAGTTCTCCTCCGGCCCGGCACCCAGGTAAGTCAGATTTTCAAAATCCGGCGGTAACTCAAACAGCAGCCCCACCTCCGGGATCTCCGGCAAAGCGTCATTGGGGAAGAATTGCATATCCACCTCCATACCCTTGGAGGTAATGGTGTAGACCACCTGGCCCTTGCACTCCGGCTGGGTGCACACAGTAGCACCGCTGACCACAACCACCTTTTTGCCGCCGTCCAAAATTTTGTAATTCTCAATAGACCACTTGGTGTTGTTGTAAATCCCGGGGGTGTCGCCGGCGTCTCGCCAGCAGCCCAGCCGAGAACCGGCCCGGGTGCCTCGGTCATTATCCGTCAGCGCCCGCCAGAAGTTAAAGCGCATAGGTCCTTGCAGCAGCTCCTCGCCGCCTACCTTAATACTCACCAGCTGGTTGCGCTCCCGGCGCTCAAAGCGAATGTTTACATCATCGCTCATCACCCGCAGAGAGCCGTAGGTATCGTCCACCAGCAGCGGTGCGTCCGCCACCAATTCATCGTATGTGTTGGCAAAGGCGTCAATGACAAACTGCTCCTTGGCCACCGCAAAGCCCGCCGGGCACCACAGGGTCTTTTCCTTGGTGCGCAGCTCCAAATTCAAATAGAATTCCGTGTTGCAGGGGCGACCCAGTTCCAGGTCCAGCACCTTCTTCTCACCGGGCGCAAGCTGCACTTCCACAACCCCGTCCCGGAACACGCCTTTATCACTGCACTGACACCAGTACAGTTCAAAATCAGCCAAATCCGTAAACAGGTATTTATTTTTGATCTCCACTTGGCCCCGCACCGGGTCCACGGCACAGAAGTCCACATACTGATACAGCTTTTGAATTTCGTAATACTTGGGGGTGATCCGCCGATCACCAAACAGCAGCCCGTTGCCGCAGAAATGGCCGTCGTTGGGCTCGTCCCCAAAATCGCCGCCGTAGGCCAGGTATTCCCGTCCCTGGTCGTCCTTGGTGAGAATGCTCTGATCCACCCAGTCCCACACAAAGCCGCCTTGCAGGCAGGGATATTTATCCCACAGGGTGGTATATTCGTCCGTAGAACCACAAGAATTGCCCATGGCGTGGGTGTACTCGCAAAGCAGGTACGGCCGACCGTCCCGCCGGGTCAGAGCATATTCTTCACATTCCTGGGGTTTGGCATACATTTTGCTCTGCACATCGGACAAGCTTTGCTCCTCCGGGTCGCCGTGGCACTCAAAGTGCACAAAGCGGGTATCATCCACATTTTTCAAATAGCGGTACATTTTCTTAGGTGTCTCGCCGCCCAGGCTCTCATTGCCCATGGACCAGCACACCACGCAGGTGCAGTTCTTGTCCCGCTCATACAGCGCCTGAATCCGATCCATACACGCCTTTTCCCACTCCGGTCGGGAGTCCGGAATCTGGGGGCAGCCAATGATGGTGGAGCGGTTGGTGCCGTGGCTTTCCATATTGTTCTCATCAATCACATAAATACCGTACTCGTCGCACAGCTCCATCCACCGGGGACAGTTGGGATAATGAGAAGTGCGCACCGCGTTCATATTGGCCCGCTTCATCTTCTCCAGATCGTCCCGCATCACTTCCTCGGTGATATACCGACCGGTGCGGCAGTCAAACTCGTGGCGGTTGGTGCCCTTAAACACCACACGCCGGTCGTTAATACGGATCACGCCGTCCAGGATCTCCACCTTGCGAAAGCCGAATTTGGTAGAAATATATTCAATAGGCGCACCGTTGTTCTTTAAGGTCAGCACCAGGGTGTAAAGCGCCGGGTGCTCGCTGCTCCACAAGTCTGCCCCGGCCACAATGGCCCGCAGCACCGTGCGGTGGTCCTCATTGGCGTACTGGCAATCCAGCGCCACGGTGTTGCCCGCTGCGTCCAGCACGCTCATATCCAGCGACAGCCCCTCGTAGGCGCCGTTGGTCTTCACCAGCACCTCCACAAAGCCGTCTTTCATCTCGCCGTCCGGCTGGGCTTTCAGCACAAAGTCCCGAATGTACTCCCGCTCGGTGGTATAAAGATACACATCCCGAAAGATACCGCCCAGGCGCCACATATCCTGGCACTCCAGCCAGGAGCCGGTGCACCAACGGTACACCTCCACGCCGATCACATTGGATCCCTCTTGCAGATAGCGGGTCACATCAAACTCAGCCCGATTAAAACTGGACTCACTGTAGCCCACCCGCTGGCCGTTAACATAGAGATAAAAAGCGCTCTCCACACCCTCAAAGCACAGCACTACCCGCTTTTGCAGCAGATCGGCGCCTACATGGATACGCTTAACATAGCAGCCCACCGGATTGTGCTTGGTGGGGGCTGCCGGAGGGCAAATATCCTCGTGCCCCTCCCAGGGATAACGCACATTGCAATACTGGCTTTGGTCGTAGCCCTGCATTTGCCAGGAGCCGGGTACCTGCACCGTGTCCCAGTTGTGGGTGTCGTAATGCACCTGGGCAAAGTCCGACGGCCGGTACGCATAGTTTTTATAGAGCTTAAACTTCCACTTGCCGTTTAGCACCTTGCACCGAGAGGAGGCATAGCGTTCTGCCTTTTGCGCCTCCTCAAAGCTGGCGTAGGGCATAAAGGTAGCGTGCTGGGGCAGCCGGTTTACCCCGGTGATCTCCGGGTTGGCCTGCCACTCTACATAACCGTCAACAAAATTTCTTTCCATATCCGTATCTCCGCTCCTGGAATGTTAATACTTTCTTTGCCTTATCGGCGATGATAGGTGCCCTCGTGGAACCCCTCTTGCTTAACCACTGCGCCCACGGAGCGCAGCAAAATGATCAGGTCCAGTTTCAGGCTCCAGTTGTCGCAGTATTCCTTGTCCAGTTTCATCTTGCGCAACAGAGAAATGCTGTCACGCCCGTTGATCTGGGCCCAGCCGGTGAGCCCGGGCCGAAAGCGATATACCCCATATTCCAGTCGCAGCCGGTGGGCGCGCATTTCGCTGGAGATCAGCGGCCGCGGCCCCACAAAACTCATATCCCCTTTGAGGATATTCCACAGCTGGGGCAACTCGTCCAGGCTGGTCTTGCGCAGGAATTTGCCGAATTTTGTAATGTACTGTTCCGGGTTCTCCAACTCGCCGGTGGCGCAGTTGGGGGTGTTGTTCTTCATGGTCTGGAACTTGTAAATGGTAAAGGGCTTGCCCCGCCGTCCCCGCCGCTCATGACTAAAGAACACAGAGCACTCCGGGGTAAACAGGTTTACAATACAGATCACCAAAAACAGCGGCGACAGCACCACCAGCGCCAAAAAAGAGGCGCAAATATCAAACAGCCGCTTGATCTTGGTGGGACCAAACCACTTTTTTTTGCTTTTTTTATCCATAAGATCCGTTCTCACTTTGATTATCAAAATCCGCGCTGCCACCGGAGAAAAAACGCCCCGGTGCGCAACATGGAGTGTATTTATTTGTAGATTATACCATATATGCTTTCAATATGCAATATTTGCGTTAAAGTTCCCATTCTCGACTTTCGCCGGTGTTTGAACGGGGTGTAAACACTGCGCTCCGGCTCTTGCAAAAGGCGGCGGTATTCTGTATAATATTATAAGCAATTTGAAAGGAACATCGCCATGAAAAAATTACTTTCCCTGGTGCTGGCGCTGCTGCTGGCCCTCTCCTTTGCCGGCTGCTCCGGTTCCACCGCCATGACGGAAAAGAATGTAACCGCCACCGTGGACCAAGCGTTTTCAGCGTTGAAAGATTTTAATACCAAGAAGCTGGAAAAATATGTAGACTCTAAGACCCTGTCCGTGATCATCTCTTATGCCAACAAGCACGACCAATTTGCGGACCTGGGCAAGGCACTGTTCAAGAACCTGGAATATAACATTGAGAGCATAGATCTGGACGCCAAGACCGTCACCGTCAGCGTGCGCAACAAGGACTTAAAAGACACTGCGTCGGCATTCACCAAGGCGCTGGTAAGCAAGTATTCTGCGCTGCAAATGCTGGGGCTGCTGAATAACGAGACCTGGCTGAACACCTCCCTAAAAAGCCTGACGGACAGCATTGCCATTGCCAAGATGCAGTCCGCCCCGGTAAGTGTGACCCTAACCGTTACCGCCGGCAAAAAGAACCTGATGCTGGGCTTTGATGACGCAGCGGAGAACGCCGTCTCCGGCGGTGCGCTGCAAGCGGTCAAGTCCCTGACCTCCGGACTCACCGGCAGCAAAAGCACCACAGAGAGCACAAGCAACTGACCTTTGGTGCCGTAATTATTATATAAAAATAATATTTTTAGTGACAATCTTGCCAAATTGTGGTACAATGATTGTTAACGCCTGCAAAAATCAGGCACCGTTTCAAAATCATTTTTGGAAAATACACAATAAGGTGGAAAAATAAATGGCAAACAAACTCATTACTGCCCTGTTTGGCGATTACTCTAAAAAGGAAGTCAAGCGCCTGGGCAAAACCAAGCAGAAAGTGCTGGACCTGGAGGAGAAGTACCAGGCCATGGACGACAAAGAGCTGACCGCACAAACCGCCGTCTTAAAAACCCGGTTGGCGGACGGCGAGACTTTGGACGACATTTTGCCGGACGCTTTTGCCGTCTGCCGTGAGGCTGCCTGGCGTGTGCTGGGTATGAAGCACTTCCCCGTCCAGATCGTCGGTGGCATTGTATTGCACCAGGGCCGTATCGCGGAAATGAAGACCGGTGAAGGTAAAACCCTTGTGGCGACCCTGCCCGCGTATCTGAACGCGTTGACCGGCCGCGGCGTACACATTGTCACCGTCAACGACTACCTGGCCAAGCGTGACTCCGAGTGGATGGGCAAGCTGTACCGGTTCTTGGGGCTGAGCGTAGGTCTGATTATTCACGAAAAGACCAATGAGGAGCGCCAGGAGGCCTACAACTGCGACATCACCTACGGCACCAACAACGAGATGGGCTTTGACTACCTGCGAGACAATATGGTCCAGTACAAGGAGCAAAAAGTGCAGCGCGGCCATGTGTTTGCCATCGTAGATGAGGTAGACTCCATCTTGATCGATGAGGCCCGTACCCCCCTGATCATCAGCGGTAAGGGCGAGCAATCCACCGACCTGTATCGCCAGGCCAACGCCTTTGCCCGCACCTTGAAGATGGTGAAGGTTGCCAAAATGGACGAGAAGCAGGACACGGAGGCCACCTATGACGGCGACTTTATCGTAGACGAGAAGGCCCGTACCGCCACCCTGACCCAGGACGGCGTGAAGAAAGCAGAGGCCTACTTCCATGTAGACAACCTGATGGATATTGAGAACACCACCCTGCTGCACCATATTGACCAGGCCATCAAGGCCATCGGCGTCATGCGCCGGGATATTGACTATGTGGTCAAAGACGGTCAGGTGCTGATCGTAGACGAATTCACCGGCCGTATTATGCTGGGCCGTCGCTACAACGAGGGTCTGCACCAGGCGATTGAGGCCAAAGAGGGTGTTAAGGTGGAGCACGAGAGCAAGACGCTTGCCACCATTACCTTCCAAAATTACTTCCGTCTGTATGAGAAGCTGTCCGGTATGACCGGTACGGCTTCCACCGAGTCTGCCGAGTTCAGCGAGATCTACAAGCTGGATGTGGTGGAGATCCCCACCAACAAGCCGCTGATCCGTGTGGACCACCCGGATGTGATCTTCCAGACCGAGGCGGGCAAGTTCCGGGCCGTGATCAAGCAGATCAAGGCCTGCCACGAAAAGGGCCAGCCGGTGCTGGTGGGTACTATCAGCATTGAGAAGAGCGAGCAGCTGTCCAAGCTGCTGAAGAAAGAGCATATCCAGCACAATGTGCTTAACGCCAAGAACCACGAGCGCGAGGCAGAGATTATTGCCCAGGCCGGTAAATTCGGCGCAGTGACCATCTCCACCAATATGGCCGGTCGTGGTACGGATATTATGCTGGGCGGTAACGCCGAGTTCCTGGCCAAGGCAGAGATGAAGCGGATGCAGTTCAGCGATGAGCTGATTGCAGAGGCTACCGGCTTTGCCGAGACGGACAATCAGGAGATCCTGAACGCCCGCAAGACTTTCCAGGATCTGGAAAAGAAGTATAAAGAAGAAATTCAGGAAGAAGCGGACAAAGTGCGCGAAGCCGGTGGCCTGTACATTTTGGGCACCGAGCGCCACGACTCCCGCCGTATCGACAACCAGCTGCGCGGCCGTTCCGGTCGTCAGGGTGATCCCGGTGAGAGCCAGTTCTATCTGTCCTTGGAGGACGATTTGATGCGTCTCTTTGGCGGCGAGCGTATGCAGGCCATGATGAGCCGGCTCACCGACGATGAGGATATGCCCATTGAGTCCAAGATGATCTCCCGCACCGTAGAGTCCTCCCAAAAGAAGGTAGAGGGCCGCAACTTTGGTATTCGTAAGAACACCTTGCAGTACGACGATGTAATGAACCGCCAGCGTGAGCTGATCTACAAGCAGCGTGACCAGGTGCTGGACGGCATTGACCTGACGGAGAAGATCCGCGGTATGCTGGAAACCAACATTGCCGAGAATGTGGGCAACTACTGCTCCGGCGAGACCCAGGCAGACTGGAATATCGCCGGACTGAAAGAGAAGTACAAGGGCTGGCTCACCACCGACGAAGATTTCCAGAATGTGGATGAGCTGACCGTGGACGATGTGGTGAATACCTTGACCCAGCGGGGTCTGAAGCGGCTGGAAGAAAAGCGGGAGCTGATCGGCGACGAGATGTTCACCGAGTTCCAGCGCATGGTGCTGCTGCGCAATGTAGATGTGCTGTGGATGGACCACATTGACGCCATGGACGACCTGAAGCAGGGCATTCACCTGCGGGCTTACGCCCAGCGTGACCCGGTGGTGGAATTCCGTATGCAGAGCTACGATATGTTTGACGAGATGACCGCCGCCATTCGGGAGAACACCGTGCGCATGCTGCTGACCCTGGTGCCCCGTCGCCGGGAAGATGTAGAGCGCAAGGCCGTGGCTAAGGTCACTGCCACCTCTGCCGGTGGGGACGATACCGCCACCCACACCACCGTGCGTAAGGGCAAGAAGGTAGGCCCCAACGATCCCTGCCCCTGCGGCAGCGGCAAGAAGTACAAAAAGTGCTGCGGCGCTCCGGGTAAAGAAAAACCCACCCAGGAATAATACCTAAATCACAAACCGGCCGAGACCATCAGGTCCCGACCGGTTCTTTGTTTGTATTCGTTTACTTTTTTTCGCCGGCACAGATGGCACGGGTCATAGAGGACGCATGCCGCCGCCCCCACAGTACATATACCGCCACAGACAGCACATTGGCCACGGCGATTACGCCAAACATAGAGCCATAGCCCACCCGATCAATCAGCAAGCCGGCCAAACCGCCGCCGAGGCCGATTCCGATATCATAGGCACATAGAAAGGTAGAATTGGCAGCGCCTCGCCGTTGCGGCGGTGCCGTATGTACCGCCATAGATTGAAGCGCCGGTTCAATGCCGCCAAAGGCATAGCCGGACAGCGCCGCCGCTATTAAAAAGGTAACATTCCCCGGCACCAGTGCCAACAGCAGCAACGCCGCCAGCATCAGCCCGTTGCAGCTATACACAAACAGCGCCTCGCCCCGTTTGTCCGCCAATTTGCCGATTGTCACACGAGAGAGAAACAGCAGTACCGCCATAACCGTAAAGAACAGTCCGCCGGACACGGTAATTCCGGGCTGTGCGGCAGCAAACTTCAAAATATAATTTTCCAGCGCACCATAAGTCAACAAAAAAATCAACACAACCACAGACGCCGGCAAAGCCGACGGTTCTACTAAATCGCCCGGGCGCAGCGGTTTTTTTACCCGCGGCAGCGGCTTGGTACGCAAACAGAACAGCAACACCAAAGACAGCACCATACAGCCGGCAGCCACGCCGAACAGCGCGCCAAATCCCCGCTTCATCAGCGCTTCACCGATAGCCGGTGCGCAGGCAGTGGCCAACGCCGTAGCCATGCCAAACATACCCATACCCTCCGAAAAGCGGGAGCGAGGCAAAATATCCGTGGCCATCGTAGAGGTAGAGGTATTCGCACACGCCAGCGACAGCCCATGCACCATACGCAGCAGAATTGCCAAAGCAAGGGAAGCCAATGCCGTATAAATCACCAGATACCCCATAGGCATCAGTGCCATACCAATCAGCCCCACACCCAGCAGCACCCGGCGGCGGCCGGTGTCCAGCAGCCACCCCACAAACGGCCGTGCCAACACGGCAACCAGCGAAAATGCCGTAGCGCAGGCGCCGGATACCGTGTCCGAATATCCCAAACGCTCAATAAAAAACGGAAAGGTTGACAGGATCATCAAGTGATTCAAAAACACCAAAAAATTGATAATAATAACCAAAACAAAATCTTTGGTCCACAGCTTTTCTTTGTCTTCCATTACTCTGCCTCCCCATGCTTATGAAAAATTTGCCGCAACAGCGCACGGCTCACCGGTCCGGCTGCAAACAGATTCCAGAGCAACCCCATGGGAAAGTTTTTCAACACAGTACCTACCCACATGGCCGGCAGCTGCACCACCGGTTGATGGCCCAAAATCACTTGAAATAACACAGTCGCCACAAGGCTCATTGTAGGGCACATAACCAGTACCGTACAGCAGGAACGGGCCAGCATTTGCAAAAACGGGCTGTCTTGGGGGCTGACCAGTTTGTCAGCCAGCTTGGCACCCAACCGATTCCCCCACAGGTTAGAAAATAAAAACACAAAGAGGCACATATAGGACGCTTCCTTCAGCGCATCTAAAAACACGGTATTGCGCATATCGCTAAAGCCGCCCACATGCTGCAAAACGCCGCTTTTCAGCGCTACATTGTACACTTCCATTCCGTAGGCCATGGTTACAGACATCAAAATTCCAAACACCAAACCCTGTCCTTTTGTTTTTGGCATAAATCATTACCTCCTTTGCCAAAATCGGCAAACAAAAAAAGCGCAAGTCCTATCCGGACTTACGCTTTTTTGCTACTCGATGGTGCTTATTTTAGCAAATTCAATTACCCTTGTCAAGAATGAACTTTGACAAAGAAAAAAGGAAACGCCTGCACCAAACGGAACAGGCGTTCTCTCTTATATGATATGTATAGACTTACTGCTTGGCACCGTTATCAAACATCTCCAGCGCCTTTACGCTGACGGCAAAGCAGCCGGCCAGACCCTCTTTGTTCATGTTGTCGTAGGTGTCCCGGCGGGTGTGGTAATAGTCCTCCAGCTTGTGGTTCAAACCGGTAACGCCGGTGGCACGGAACCCGGCCTGGGCAAAGGCCGCAGAGTCGGTAGCGCCGCCCAGCGGGGGCACCCAGCCCTTCTTACAGGGCACATGAATGGCGGCGGCTGCCTCCATAAACAGGTCGGACACATCTTTATCTGCCTTCACGGTGCCGTTCAGATCCCGATAGTTGGTCATCAGGAACTTGGGATCGTGAATGGTGTCGTAAGAGAAAATGAAGGTGGGCACATCGTCAAACTCGCCCTTGTGCTGCTCGCACCATGCCTTAGCGCCCCGCAGACCGGCCTCCTCGGAGCCGGACAGGATCACGCCCACTTCCGTGTTCTCCAGGGTAATACCGGCGTCCTGCAACGCCTTCATCACAGCAATGCCCATATAGCAGCCGGACAAGTTATCGTTGGCGCCGTCTACAATGCGGTTCTTGTTCCACATCCAGTACAGTCCCACTAAGAACGGCACAAACAGCAGCCCCCACATAGCCGCCTTAAACAGGCCGGAATGGGGATCAATGGCGGAGAAGGTCAGGCCTTTCTGTGCCATATACATAATGGACAGCACCAAATAGTACACTGCGCCTACGCCGCAGATGATGGCGTGACCCTCAAAGCCAACGCCGCCCAGCTTGTAGTTCACCGGCCACTCCCAGGCCGCGTCCGGGTGACCGTTAAAGAAAATACGGCGCT
Source organism: Oscillospiraceae bacterium (assembly GCA_025757685.1). Classification (NCBI taxonomy): domain Bacteria; kingdom Bacillati; phylum Bacillota; class Clostridia; order Eubacteriales; family Oscillospiraceae; species Oscillospiraceae bacterium. The sequence goes on from CP107220.1 coordinate 1,633,725, forward strand.
TCACTTCGCCGGTGCACTGCTTCACAGCCGTTACATTATGGCCGGTCTTTTCCGGGAAGCAGCGGTCAACCAGCTTTTTGTACAGACCAAACTGCATAAATACAATGAACAGACCCACAACAATCAGCACCGCAGACAACAATGGGCAGAAGAAAAAGCAAACAATGGCCGCCAACACAAAGGTGATGGTAAAGTAAATCCAACCAAAGAACGAGCCGGGGTTCTCCTTAAAGGACTCCACATCTGCCCGCTGGCAGCCGCAGTCTTTCTTCAGCACCTGGGCCATGTATTCACAGGCCTGCTGCTCACCCTTAGAGCCAGGCTCGCGCTTTTCAAAATCCCGGCAAATGTGGGTGATCTCATCCACCATGTAGTCCGCATAGTGGTCTTTTTGATCAATAATGTGTTTTAGATCCATAAAAATACCCCTTTCCTATAGCGCATCGGTCCACAGCGGCACGCCGCTACCCTCTCCCAAAGGCAGCCTATCCTGCACAGCAAAATTTATGCAGCAACAGGCATGCAAAGACCAATTTGCCCTCGCATAATACGATACTTTAACTTTACCATAGGAACGATGTCTATTTTTGTCTAATTCGTTAACAATCTATGAATAAAATGTAAACACACGATTTAAGGTTCCTTTTGTTCCGCCACGCCCTTGCGAATGACCCGATGAAGGGAGGTGAAATACAGCACCACCGCCAGCAGACAGGTGAGCACATCTGCCACCGGCTGGGTAACAATCACTCCATCATAGCCCCAAATACTACTCAGTGCCCAAATGACAAGACCGTAGATCACGCCCTGACCGCTAATGGACAGCACGAAGGCGCCCACCGCCTTGCCGGTGGCCTGGAAAACACAAGTGGTCACCAGGGTAAAGGCATAAAATGCGGTGCCCAGCAACAACCGCCGCAGCATGGCAACCCCCAGGTCGTACACGCTGCCGTCCTGCATAAACAGGCGGATCAGCAGCGGCGCAGCAGCAAAGACAATCACAGTTAGCACCAAACCCAGCCCAATCGTAAACTGGTAAGAAAAGCGCAGCACCTGGCGCAGCCGCCGGTAATTCTGGGCGCCGTAATTGTAGCCGATCAGCGGCTGCACCCCAAAAGCAAAGCCGATGAGCACCAGCACGGCGATCATACTCACCTTTAGCGCAATGCCCATGGCCGCCACCTTATCCGTACCGTAAGGCACCAAAAACCGGTTGGTGATCAGCATACAAAAGCTCTGGGCAATATTGGTAATGGAAGCCGGTATACCGATGGCAAACACCTGACCCACCTCCTGGCGGCTCACTCGCAGCAGCCGAATATTCACAGACAAATGGCGGCTGCGCCGTACCAGGAACCACACATAGTACAGATCCGTAAACACATAGCCGATCACCGTGGCAATGGCCGCGCCGGCAGCCCCCAATTTGCAGCCAAAGATCAACACCGGATCCAGCACAATATTCACCACAGCGCCCAAAACAGAGCCGATCATGGACGCGTTGGCAAATCCCTCGGTACGCAGCTGGTTACACGGGGTGAAGGACAAAATGATAAACGGCGCGCCGACGGCGATCCAGGTATAATAATCCCGGGCGTACTGCACCGTGTCTGCCTGGGCGCCCAGCGCCGTCAGCAGCGGCGTGCGCAAAAGCAACAGTAGCGCTGTAATGCCCACGCCGGTAAACAACGCACCGTAAAAGCAAAACACGCTCAGTCGCTTGCCGTCTTGGTCCCGCTTTTGGCCAAACAAGCGGGAGATAAAAGAACTGCCACCCAGGCCGAAAATATCGCCTACGGCGATCATCAGGGTAAACACCGGCGAACCCAGCGCCACACCGGCCACCAGGTGGGCATTGCCGGTTTTGGCGATAAAATAGGTGTCCACCATATTGTACACCAGCGACACCACCATACTCAGCACCACCGGCAGCGCCAGCTTAAAGAAAGCCTTACGCACCGGCATTTGCTCAAACAGGGCGTTCTTTTGCTCCATATCCGCGTCTCCTTTTATTTATTACAATATTATTATACACAACATCCGTTTGTCCGGGTATGGTAGCACACCGGGCGGCCAATGTCAACCCTACGCCAACTGTACACGGAATTTTTCTGTATTTTGTATATTGAAAAGGGGACACCATGGTCGTAAAATAGACACATCTTAAAAGAAAAGGAGACTTTGTATGCAACAGTCTAAAAAAGTCAATGTCCGTTACATCACCTTTACCGCCGTGATGGCCGCGCTGGTGTTTGTATTCACATTCACTTTCAAGATCCCCCTGGGTACCGGCTACACCCACCTGGGCGATATGATGATCTTCCTGGCCGCCTGGCTGCTGGGCGGCAAAAAGGCAGCCCCCGCTGCCGGTTTGGGCGCCTGCCTGGCTGATCTGGCCCTGGGCTATGCCGCCTGGATGGCTCCCACCTTTATCATCAAATGCCTGGCCGTGGCCATCTGCTGCCTGATCGCAGAAAAAGCCATGCACCGCAGCCTGCTGGGCTACGGCGTAGGTGCCGTTGCGGGCGGTGCGTTCCAGATCGGCGCATACACCCTGGCAAAGGTGCTGATGTATGACAAGACCTACGCACTGACCACCCTGCCGGAACTGGCGATCCAGACCGCCGTAGGCATTGCGGTTGCCGGCGTACTGGTCGTGATTTTAACCAAGAGCGGCGCAGGTGCCAAATTACAGCGTATGGCCGGCGGCGCAGGTAAGGAGGCCAAAGCGGCATGAAGAAGATAGACGCACATTCTCATATCGGTTCCTTTGGCGGCTGGGCCGGCGTGGCCTTTACCGCAGAGAAGCTGCTGGAACAAATGGATGAGTACGAAATTGAAAAGACCTTTCTCACCGGCGCGTCTTTCCGGGACAACGACACGGTGGCCAAGGCGTTCCACAAATACCCGGACAAGATCGTGCCCTTTGTATGGGTCAATCCCCTGCTGGACAATGTACCGGAGAAGCTGCACCACTATGTGTGCGACGAGGGCTTTATGGGCATTAAAATGCAGCCCCTGTTTGACAGCTTTGTGGCTGACGATCCGGTGGTGTACCCGGTAATGGACTTTGCCCGGGAGCACAAGATCCCGGTGTTTATCCACTGCGGCCACCCGCCGTATTCCCTGCCTTGGAGCATTGCCCTGCTAGCCGAGCAATACCCGGATGTGCCGGTAACCATGATCCACATGGGCCACGGCCATGGGGTGTATATCGACGCCTCCATTAAGATGGCCAAACGCTATCCCAACCTGTATCTGGAAATGAGCGGTATGCCCATGGGCTGCAAGATTGCCGAGGCCTACAAAACCGTAGGCACTGATCGCATTATGTTTGGCATTGACTCTCCCTTCCACCACCCCTCGGTGGAGATCCAAAAGGTGCTGACCAGCGGCCTGACGGAGAAGGAGCAGGAGGATGTATTCTACAACAACGCCAAAAAACTGCTGAAGCTGTAAAAATCATAGAAAACAGCGGTGCTCATGGGAGCGCCGCTTTTCTTTTTCACCGCCTTTCCCTTGCATAAAACGGACTTTATGCTATAATATAAATGAGGTGTAATTTTATGGCAATGAAAGAAATTGATATTCGCGAAGTAAAAGAAAATCTGGTCCACCTGCTGGCTGACGAATGGGCGCTGGTCACCGCCGGGCGCGGCGATGCGCTGGGCACCATGACCGTCAGCTGGGGCGGTATCGGCGAGCTGTGGGGCAAGGATATGGCCACCATTTATATTCGACCCCAGCGCTATACAAAGAAGTTTTTGGACGAGAACAACTACTTTACCCTGAGTTTTTACCCGGAGCAGTACAAGGACGCCCTGCGTCTTTGCGGCAGCAAAAGCGGGCGGGAGATCAACAAGGTAGAGGCCACCGGCCTGACCCCCTGCTACTACGAAAAAGCCCCTTACTTTGAGGAGGCTAAGCTGGTGCTGGTGTGCCGCAAGGTGGCGGTCAGCGCGTTTGAGCCGTCCCAGTTCCTGGACTCCGGCATTATGCAGAACTATGCGCAAAACGATTTTCACGCCATTTATTACGGTGCGATCGAAAAGGTATTGATTTCAGAGTAGATCTGTGCTATACTGTAATGCACAAAAGGCAGAGCACTGCCCATAGTTTATAATGTAGCGTATGGGCCCTGTGCGACGGGATGCTACGAACCTTGTCAGGCGGGGAACCGAGCAGCAATAAGTGGATGTTTCTGTGCGCCGCAGACCAGTCTGTACGTTACATTATACCCTATGGCGGCTCTGCCTTTTTCATTATTCAGGAGGTCCCTATGTACCAGGTTTTATATCGTAAATACCGCCCGCGGGTCTTTGCCGATGTGTACGGCCAGGACCATGTGACCTCCACGCTGAAAAACGAGATCAAAGAGGGTCGCATTTCCCACGCCTATCTGTTTACCGGCTCCCGCGGCACCGGCAAGACCACCTGCGCCAAAATCTTGGCCAAGGCGGTAAACTGCCCCAACGCTGTGGACGGCGAGCCTTGCAACGCATGCGAGATCTGTAAAGGGCTGGACAGCGGCACCATCTACGATGTGGTAGAGATCGACGCCGCCTCCAACAACGGCGTAGACAATATCCGCGACCTGCGGGAGGAGGTCAACTACACCCCCACCCGCGGCAAGTACCGGGTCTACATTATCGACGAGGTGCACATGCTCTCCACCGGGGCATTCAATGCCCTGCTCAAGACGTTGGAGGAGCCGCCTGCTCATGTGATCTTTATTTTAGCCACCACAGAAGTGCACAAGCTGCCTGCCACCATTCTCAGCCGGTGCCAGCGCTTTGACTTTAAGCGTATTCAGCCGGAGACTATGGCGGTGCGCTTGCAGCAGGTGGCCGGACTGGAGGGCATGGAACTGGCACCGGATGCTGCCACCCTGATCGCCCGCATTGCAGACGGTGCCCTGCGAGACGGCCTGTCCATTTTGGATCAATGCGCCGGGCGCAGCAAGCAGATTACTGCCCAGCTGGTCAGCGAAGTGGCCGGTTTGGCCGGGCGCGAGGCGCTCTATCGCCTGTCTGACGCCGTACTGGCCCGGGACAGCAGCGCTGCTGTGGGAGAGCTGGCTCAGCTCCATGAGAACAGCTATGATATGGAACGGCTGTGCGTGGAGATGATCAATCACTTCCGCAACTTTATGATGGTCAAAACGGTGAAGAAAAGCCGCGAGCTGATCATCTGTACCGATGACGAATACAAGCATATTGAGGAGAGTGCCGGGCAGTTTACCCTGGCCCAAATTCTCCGTGGGCTGGACCTGTTCCAGTCTACTTTGGTAAAGATCAAGGGCGGCGCCACCCCGCGGATTGAGATGGAAATGGCCTTTGTCCGCCTGTGCGAGCCAAAGCTGGAGGCGGATTCGGACTCTATCAACCAGCGCCTGTCTGCTCTGGAGCGAGCGATGCAAAACGGCGTGCCTGCCGCACCGGTCAAGACCGTGCAGTCCCCCGCTCCGGCGGCGCGCCCTGCACCGGCACAACCGACTGCGCCACCCACCCCGCAGCCCACGCCCGCAGCGGCAGCACCTGCGCCGGAGCCGGAGCCTATATCTGCGACTTCTGCGGAACCTGTATCTGCACCTGTTCCGGAGCCTGCGCCTGTACAGCCTGAACCGCCTGTCCCTCTGGAACCGGCAGCCGCGGCACCTTCCCCCGCCCCCGCAGCGGACAGCGAGCAGAAACTGTTTATGCAGTGGGCGGATTTGATGGAAATTCTACACCGCACAGACATTGCCCTGTTTGGCGTGCTCAGTGGCTCCCAGGGTTACACCCGGGGCGAGTTTTTCCTGATCGACAGTCCCAATCCCACCATCAAGGAGTTCATCAAGATCTCCACCCACGCCAAGGCCATTCGCGCGGCTCTCCACGAGCTCACCGGCCACAACTACAAGCTGGGTTTGTTTAAGAAAAAATCCACCGAGCAAGCGCCCCGGCGGGACCCGTTAGAGGACCTGCTGAGCAAAGCACGGGAAAATCATATTCAAATCGAAGAACATTAAAGGAGCATACTATGAAAGCAAGACTTCCCCAGGGTATGGGCGGCGGACCGCAGAACATGCAGTCCATGCTGCGCCAGGCCCAGAAGATGCAAGAGAACATTGAGGCCAAAAAGGCCGAACTGGAGGAGAAAGAATATGTGGTCTCTTCCGGCGGCGGCATGGTGGAAGTAACCGCCAACGGCAAGCACGAGATCAAAGCCATCGGCATCAACCCGGAAGTGGTAGACCCGGAGGATGTGGAAATGCTGGAGGATATGCTGCTGGCAGCCATTAACGAGGCCATGCGCAAGATCGACGAGGACTCGGAAAAAGAGCTGTCTGCCGTTACCGGCGGGCTGAACATTCCCGGTCTTTAATCGGTAAGCGGTATGCGATATAATTTAGCCGCACTGCAAAATCTGGTAGACCAGTTTGAGCGTATGCAGGGCATTGGTCACAAGACTGCCCAACGCATGGCGTTCTATGTGCTGGGTTTGTCAGACGAAGAAACCCGGGCTTTTACCGACGCCATTACCGAAGCCCATACCAAGATCCACCAGTGCAAGATCTGCTGCAATCTGGCAGAGGAGGAGCTTTGCCCCATCTGCAAAAACCCGGCCCGGGACAAAAGCGTGGTCTGCGTGGTGGAGGATCCGCGGGATGTGGCCGCCATTGAGCGCACCCACGAGTATAACGGCACCTACCATGTACTCCACGGCGCCATCTCGCCTATGGACAATATCGGTCCGGACCAGATCCGCATTAAGGAGCTGCTGGCGCGACTGAACGACGGCACGGTGGAGGAGGTCATTATGGCCACCAATCCTACCGTAGAGGGCGAGGCCACCGCTATGTATATCAGCCGGCTGCTGAAGCCCATGGGCATTACTGTCAGCCGCCTGGCCTACGGCGTTCCGGTGGGCGCAGATTTGGAGTATGCCGACGAGGTCACCCTATCCAGAGCCTTGGAGGGGCGCAGCCTGATTTAACAAAAACAGAAAGGAGTGGGCGCTTTGGGAGAAGCAAAGCAAGTGATTGCCCGCAACAAAAAAGCGTTCCACGACTATTTTGTGCTGGACACTTACGAGGCGGGACTGGAGCTTTTCGGCACGGAGATTAAGTCCATTCGCCAGGGCAAAGTGAATTTGAAAGACAGCTGGTGCAGCATTGACGAGGGCCAAATGTATGCCGTAGGGGTGCATATTTCCCCTTACGACCACGGCAATATTTTCAACCGGGATCCTATGCGCCGTAAGCGGCTGCTGCTGCATAAGAAAGAGATCCTCCGCCTGGCTGCAGACAGCCAGCAGCAGGGGCTGTCTGTCATTCCCTTGCAGCTGTATATTATCAAGGGCCGCGCCAAATTGGAGATCGGCCTGTGCAAGGGTAAAAAGCTCTATGATAAGCGGGCAGTGGCTGCCAAAAAGGCCTCTCAGCGAGACATTGACCGTGCACTGAAGGATCGGCAGCGGGACTAACCGCACCAAAATATAGATAAAATGGGGATGAAAGGATTTCGACGGGTATAAAGAAGCACCGTAAGCGCATAGCGGAGTTGCACCGCTTAAAAAGTAACACCTTAAATTGAACTGACAATCATAAAACAGTAGCTCTGGCTGCTTAATTGCAGCCAGCGTTCTCGCTCTGAGGGCCACGGCAGGGATGAGAGCGTCGTTTAGTGGCGAACTTGCACGGAGGAGCGTTCCGGCCCCCGTCAGGAATTAGGAACTACCGTAGCGCCCAGTCTGTTTGCCGGCGAAGCGTGAGGGGAACCCCCAGCGACAAACTATATGCGTAGAAAGCGTTGCAGGCGTATATTCGGACGCGGTTTCGATTACCGCCATCTCCACCATAAAAGCAGGCGCACCCGGCGGGTGCGCCTGCTTTGTATTTATTCTTTCGTAGCGCGTACATCCATTTCTCCGGCAGTGGCTGCCTTTACAACAGACAACAGCAAGCGGTGTTACCAGCTGCCGCCGCCTCCGCCGCCAACACCGCCGCCGGTAAAGCCACCGCCTCCGCTCACAAAGGAACCGGCTTTGCCGCCGGGCTGAGAAACCATACTGTCGTTGGCTGCCCGCAGGGTATCCCGCAACATACGATCAAAAAGCACATAGCTCCACACATCGGTCCCGTTATACCACCGAGGCGGCTGCATGGCGATGGACTCGAACTTCTTGATCCACTTGTCGCTGACCCCAAGGGCGTAAGTATAGGGCAGAATATGATAGAAATACTCCGGGTCCTGCTCCACCAGCGCCTCTAACTTCTCTTTCTCCGCCGTTACCAAAAAGCTGCGAAAGCCCTGAATCAGTGCCAGGGTTTTGGCGCCCTCATCCGTGCGCCGCAGCATACAGCAAGCGGGGATCAGCCCCAGCGCCAAACACAGGGTGCCCGCCAGCATAGCATAGAGAATACTCGGTGCCAAAGTCAGAGAATCGTCCAGCGCCCGGTGGCTGAAATAGGCGCCGCCGGCTGCGCTCAGCGCCAGCAGTACAAAGGACAACCGCTTCAAATAAATACTGGTTTTGTCAAAAAAGCGACTGCGGCTCTCCGTACTGTTCAGGTCGGCCCGTATGGTACCCACCGTTTCATAAAAATGGTTTTTCAGCTGTTTATTATCTGTGCGGGTGCGACCGTCGGGGAACAGACCGTCCATAAATACTGCCAAATTGGTATCTTGTCCCACATAGCCATGACATTTGGTGAGCACAAAGTCTCGCTTGCGCTTGCCGGGGTGAATCGCAATATGATTGCGCTGCGCCAGGTACACCAGCAGGGACAGCACCATCTCATTGGTGGCCTTGCCCTTGTACCACAGACCCACCTCTGCGCTGTTCAGCCCTTCCGGCGGATAAAACTCCACCGTGGGCGCATAGCGCTTATCCCGGCCGAACTTCAAAAACAGTACCAGCACGATCAGCGCTGCCAGCGCCGGCAAAACGGCGATCATAGCAATGGTCAGGTTATACTTGGTATCATCGAACTTAAAATACCCATCCGGCAGGATCAGGCGCAAGGTCAGCCCCTCACCCGGTTCCAGCGCCTGCGTGACCGTACCGCTGATGGTACGGTCCTGCACGGTGTAGGTTACATTTTGGGTTCCGGCGGTGCCGTAGCTGCCGGTGCTCAGGCCCAGCTTGGCCGGGTCAAAATCCTTCGGCATAGTCACAGAGAACTGCACCCGGCGGATATAGGTGTCCCACCCGGTGCCCACCAGATTATAATACAACTCGTCCGCGTTCTTTACCGTGTCCAGCCCCAAGTCGTAGTTGTAGCGAATGGTATAGGTGTGGGGGCCGGTGATGGTCTCATCCTCGCTGCCCAGGCGCAGCACGTACTTGTCGTTGCTGACCTCATGGCTGCATTCGTCCGCACCGGTGTCCACATGACTGACCCGGGCAGTGACCACGGCGGTAGAGCCGTCCGTACGGGTCAACTGGTTGCGCAAGGGCAGGTAGCGATAAATGCCGTGGCGTGCTTCATTAAAATACACCTGATAGGTCTCCGTTACCGCCAGCACATTGTATTCACTGACCACCACTTGCATTTGGCAGTCGGTGATCACATAGGGCTCCTGGGCGTACCGGGACAAAAAATCGGACTCGTCCGGCGTGGCTGCCAGGGCGCAAACCGGGGCGCACAGGGACAGCACCAGTGCCAGTAACAAAGTGATGATCTTCTTCATCAGAATTCTACCTTCACATTCTCCCGCTGGGCGGCGTCGTCCACCAGATACATACTGCGCTTTTCAAAACGGAACAGACCGGCCACAATATTGGACGGGAACATCTCAATCTTGTTGTTCAACTGCTTGACCGTAGCGTTATAATACTTGCGGGCATTGGCAATATCTGCCTCCACCTGGCGCAGCTGGTTTTGCAGATCCAAAAAATTTTGGTTGGCCTTTAAGTCCGGGTACTGCTCCACCACGGCAGAGAACCCGGCAATGGCGCCGGAAAGCTCTGCATTGGCTTTCAACTTCTCCTCCGTGGACAGGGCAGCATAGCTGCCTGCACGCGCGGCGACCACATTTTGCAGAGTCTGGGCCTCATGAGCGGCGTAGCCCTTTACAGTATTCACCAAATTCGGGATCAGATCCCACCGCTTCTTCAGGTACACATCCATGGTGGAGAACGCCTCCTCCACAGCGTTTTTCTTCTTCACTAAGCCGTTGTAAGTGCCTGCCAGCCACAGCACCAGCAGTACCACCACAACAAGAATCACGATGGCAAGTTTCATAAAAATTCCTCCTTGTATGCCAAACTGCAATAACAGTATATGCCTGCAAGCTCATAGTAGCATAGAACCGCCCGTTTTGCAACAAAAAACCGCCTGCGGCTCGAGGTCGCAAGCGGTATTTTTGGACTTGATTTTATTTGACAAAGTCGGCAGCCACCTGGGCAATATGGTCGGCACACAAGCCAAACTGCACCAGCAGATCTGCACCGGGGCCGCTGTGGCCAAACTCGTCGTTAACGCCGATACGGCGCACAGGCGTGGGCAGCTGCTCGCTAAGCACGGAGCAAACGGCCTCGCCCAAACCGCCGATAATGCTGTGCTCCTCTACGGTGATGACCTTGCCGGTCTTCTTGGCAGTTGCCAAAACGGCAGCCTCGTCCAAGGGCTTAATGGTAGCCATATTGATCACCTCGGCAGAAATGCCCTTGGCGGCCAGCTGCTCTGCGGCAGCCATAGCCTCCGGCACCATCAGACCGCAGGCAATGATGGACACATCGCTGCCCGCGCGGATCACCTCGGCCTTGCCGATCTCAAACTGATAATCCTCGTTGTGGAACACCTCAGTAGCCAGGCGGGCAAAGCGCATATACACCGGGCCCTCCATCTCATAGGCGGCCTTTACCACCTGCCGAGCCTCCACATCGTCTGCCGGACAAATCACGGTCATACCGGGGATCACCCGCATCAGGGCAAAGTCCTCACAGCACTGGTGGGACGCACCGTCCTCGCCAACGCTGATCCCGGCGTGGGTAGCACCAATCTTTACATTCAAATGGGGATAGCCAATGCTGTTGCGCACCTGCTCAAAGGCACGACCGGCAGCGAACATGGCAAAGCTGGACGCAAAGGGTACCAGCCCCATGGTAGACAAACCGGCGGCCACGCTCATCATATCCGCCTCAGCAATGCCGCAGTTAAAGTGGCGATCCGGATAGGCTTTCTTAAAAATGCCGGTCTTGGTTGCGCCGGCCAGGTCTGCGTCCAACACCACCAGGTTATCGGCGCCGCCCGCAGCCAGTTCCTTTAAGGCGTTGCCGTAGCTCTCGCGAGTTGCGATCTTCTTTACTTCTGCCATGGTTACGCCTCCAATTCCTGCAGCTTGGCAGTCAGTTCTGCCATTGCCGTTTTGTATTCCTCCGGGTTGGTGGCCTTGCCGTGCCAACCGCACTCGTTCTCCATAAAGGACACGCCCTTGCCCTTCACCGTCTTCATCAAAATGCAGAAGGGCTTGGTGCTCTTATGGAAGGCATCAAAAGCGCTCTCCAGCTGGTCAAAATCATTGCCGTCAACGGTGACTACATCAAAGCCAAAGGCCTTTACTTTCTCATCAATCGGCTCGGCGCACATCACATCTTTGCACAGACCGTCGATCTGCAAGCCGTTCCAGTCAATGATCACGCACAGGTTATCCAGGTGGTACTGGTTGGCAAACATCATGGCCTCCCAAACCTGGCCCTCCTCGATCTCACCGTCGCCCAAAAGGGTGTACACCCGAATATCATCCTTGCCCAGGAACTTGGCGCCCTTGGCCATACCGCAGGCGGCGCTGATGCCCTGACCCAAAGAGCCGGTGCTCATATCCACGCCGGGCACCGTGTTCATATTGGGGTGACCCTGTAAATAAGAGCCAATATGGCGCAGGGTGGTCAGGTCCTCCGGCGGGAAAAAGCCCTTGTATGCCAGGGCGCTGTACAGACCGGGGGCGCAATGACCCTTAGACAAAACAAAGCGGTCACGATCCGCCCACTTGGGATTCTTGGGATCCACACGCATTTCTTTGCCATACAAATATGCGAACACATCCGCGGAGGACAAACTGCCGCCGGGGTGCCCGGATTTGGCGCTGTTGGTGCTGTCTACAATGCCCAGACGGATCTTGGCGGCGTAGATCTGGAGCGCCTTTTTGGTTGCTTGGTCCATAATGATAACTCCTTCAAAAAGATTTCATCTGTATTTTAACACTTAAACGGCGGCTGTTCAATAGTTTTTCCAAATTTATAAGTGGCAAAAAGGGACCCTGTTCCACAGAGCCCCCACTTTTTCGACCTTATCGGATCCGGGTGTAAAACACATCCAGCACCGTCTGCATTAAACTGTCTTTATCCGGGTAAAAACCGGCGTACACATAATTCTTGAATTCCTTATTGTCCACCGCTTTCATCTTCCCCTCCAAGGTATAGGACTGGAAGTCGGTAACGCCCTTTTGCAGCAGCAAAGAGCCAAGGTAAGTCACATTGGACACAGTCAGATCCGTGGTGCAATAATCGGAAGCGGTATTGTACAAATTGGTAATGACGCTAAAATCTGAGGTGACGCTGCCTCGCACTTTGTCCGCAAAGGCGTTCAGGTACTGCACCTGGCGCTGGGTACGATTTAAGGAAGCGTTCAGGTCATCCATATCACGGGTACGCACATAGGCCTCGGTGAGATCACCGGTCAGGTGCACGGTGTCGCCCTTCTTGACCCCGTAGTCCGGTAGATCGTAGAGGGACTGCACCTTCACCCCACCAATAGAGTCGTTAATGGGCTGGATCCCGTTCAGATCCAAGGCAAAATACTTATCGATGGGCACATTGTAGAGAATACGGCTGATAGACTTGGTCACATTCTTGCAGGAGGTGCCGAAGCCGTCGCCGTAAGCATAGGCAATACAAAGCTCCATTTCCTTGGTCTTTTTGAAATTGCCGTCCTTGTCAAACACATCCACATCCACCATGGTGTCGCGGGGCACGGCGATCATAGAGGTTTTGCCGCTGACCTTGTCAATGGCAACCACAATATCCGTATCCGCCATACCGTTTGTGGAAGTATGGTTCTCCGCCTTGCCCAGCTCTCGCTTGTCTACACCCAGGAACGCCATGGTCACCACATTCTCGTTATACACATAGGTGTGGCCCTTATATTCAATGGTCTCCTGGTAGTCGGTGGCGGCAGTGGTATTGGTCATCTTCTTCTCGCCGTCGTAGTTCAGGATCAGGAACGCACCCACCACAAGGGCAACGATAATCAACAGTGCCACCAAAATGCCGATCACTACCCGGGCGCCCTTGGGCAGCCGATGGTGCCGGTGATGATGGTGATGGTGGTGATGGTGGTGCCGACGGTGCTTGCCGTGACGGCTGTGGCTATGGCTGTCGCTATGGTGATGATGGTGGTGTTCCTCACCGCCGGGCGCCGGTTCCACCGGCGCGCCTGTGGCCTCCGCCCGCTGGCGGTGGTTCTCCGAGGCGTGGTACTCGCCGGGGGTTGCGGCAGCCGAAGTCTCTTTCATTTCAAATTGAGGCGCGCGGTAACTTACGCCGGAGGTATCATCGCCACCGGTTAGGGAGAACACGCTGTCTTCAAAGCGCTCCAAATTGGGATCAATCGGTTTCTTCATTCTTCAGTAACACTCCGCTTACAAGGTATCTGCTGCTCCGCTGGCTGGTGCCGGTAAAGCAGGTGGACAGGATCACCACATGGCTGTCCTTATCCACAGTGGTCTTCAGGTCCGTGCGCACATTCTTCAAGGCAGAATCCGGATTTTGCAGCATGGCAAAGAAGTCACTGCGCACCGTCACATCTTGGAAAGAAAAGCTGTTCATAATATGCCGATCATCGTACTTAAAGGCAGAGATGATCTGGTAGGTCAGCTTGTGGCCGGGCATATAAATGTAAAAATACGGGTGGCTGTCAAAGAAAGACTTGTCCTCAAACTTATGCAGTGAGGTAAACATGCTCTCGCTAAAGCCGTTATGACCGTACACCAGGGTCACCGAGTCGTTAAAGGTAGTTGTGTTCTGCGACTGGGTAAACACGGCACCGCTGGCCAGCCAGCTTTTATCATAGGCACTGTGGGTCAGGTAAAACTCATCATCCACCGTGCTTTGCACAATGGGATAGTTCACCTCGGTACCGTCCACCTGGATCCAAGCGTAAATTTCGTCATTTTGGCTTTGCAGCTTTTTGAAATTTACCGGATTGGTGGGCTTTTTGCTCTCGCCGGTGGTACTGGGCGCTTCCGTTACCATACTCTGACTGCGCCGATCCTCCTGGCGGGCGGTGTACTGCTGGTACAGATCCACACCGATATAGGCCAGCCCGGCAATCAGGCACACCAAGGCAATGATCAGCAGTATGATCCGCCCGGTGTTGCGCTTCTCCTCTTTTTTCGGTTCTTTTTGATTATCCATTGCTTGGGTGTCGCTCCTTGGCATTGTCGCCGTATTTCATTAAAAAAAGCCTGTTTACCGTATGGCAAACAGGCTTTTGCAGTTCGTCTTATTCAGCGTCCTGTTTTTTCTTCATGGCAGCCAGAACTGCTGCACCTGCGCCGGCAAGTGCAAGGCCGGTAGCCATGGTTGCGCCGGTTTTGGGAGAACGGCTCTTCTTGTCCTTCCGGGGCGCCTTCTTGGTGGTGGTCTCACCCTCGAAGTTTACGATGGCGTTACCAATTACATCGCCCTCATAGCCGTTGATCAGTTGAATGGTGATGGTGTTGCCGTCTACGGAGATCACCTTGTAGTCCTTGCCCTCGGTCATGCCCGGGAACTGCCAATTCTGGAAGTCACCGTTGCCGGTGTAGGTAAAGCTGATCTTGGTGGGATCGGTGGGATCTACCTCATAGTCCACATCGTCGCTGACCTTACCGTTTACCTGGCCGATCTTGTCATTGTCTCTGGTGGTGTGCTCCGGGCTGGCCACGGTGTTAGACGCAGCGAAAGCCATCATAGAAGTGGCACCCAGTGCAGAGAATGCCAGCATAGCAGCCAGCAGGATGGAAAGAATCTTTTTCATTTTCATACACCTCTTTGAGAATATAGTTCTGCCATAGATATTCTAACTTCATTTCTGATTATATCATCTTGGTAATCGCTTGTAAAGTCTTTTTTCAAAATTCTTTGACCCACAAAACCGTGCCCCGCGCCATAGTTGCTATCCCTTGGGGCTGTGGGCGCACCGGGCTGCCACCGAGCACAAAATGTAGCCGCATTTGTGAACAAAAAATTTCTTACGCCTCCATTGGCGCTGCCTCCAGCGCCTGGGCAATACTGCCCTCGAACAGCCGGCACAGAGCCTGCACATGGGCCACAATATCATAGACCATATTTTGATTGAGCCAGTTGGTCACCTGGCCGAACAGCTCGCACTGGCAAAAATCCACAAGAAGCGCCAGCTCCTCCTCCGGCAGGGTACGCAGCAGGTCCACCGAGCGGCAGGCAATATAGCGGCTGACCACATAATTGCACACCCGCATTAAATTCTGCTCGTAAAACGCCCGATCCGGCGACACCCAAATGTTGCGAATGACCCGCTTGTTCTCCACCAGCCGCTCCAGCACCGTCGTCAGTCCCTCTTCCAGAGAAAAGCTCTCCGGTATGCGAGAGATGATCTCATCCGCGCTTTCTATGATCACCGTTTCCAGCAGTTGGGGCAGGTCCTGAAAATGGTAGTAGAACGAATTGCGATTGATACCGCAGTCCTCCACAATATCCTTAACCGTAATCTTGGTAATGGGTCTTTGGCTTAGAAGCCGCAGAAAGGACTGCTGAATGGCTATCTTGGTAAAATTCGGCATAACAACCCCCCTGTCCACTCACTATACCATAATCGGTGGCAAAAAGCAAAGCACACAGGGGGTTGTTTATTGTTATTTTATAAAGAGCGCCAACAGATCTTTGAAGCTCAACAGTTGCACAGACCAGTAGGCCGGCGCTTTCTTAAACACATTGATGCTCACCATCATAATGAGCCAGTCCGCCAGAATCAGCGTCCCCAGCACATAGTCCAGCTGCACCGTGGTGCGGTAGGGAATACGCTGAATTTTCTTCATCAGTCCCTCAAAGAAGTTGCCCATAATGACAGCCACGCCCAGGCTCATGGCGGTACAGGTAGGAATGCTGGTGTACTTGGTCACATGCAGGGGAATGCCGCTGTAATCCCACAGGGAGATGCCGGACACCTGCTCGAAAATGCTGCCCACCACGATCTCGCCGAAAAAGACAAACAGGAACACCACAGTAAAATAGTAGATCCGTGCCAATATTTTATCCCGGCGGGTGTTGCCCTCCAGTACCCGGTGGCTGAAGAAGCGCGGGTGATTGGTGGTGCCCAGGGCCAGGTACATGGCCCACATGGCAATGGTGTAGCAAAACAGGAAGGGCAGCAGCTGATTGCGGGAGTCCAAAACGCCCTTAGACACCAGGCGAAACAGGTTCTCCACCCAGTAGCCGATATGGGCATACACCAGCCCCGCCAGCCACAAATGGGTCACATCGTAATCATACAGCCGCACGGTGCCGTTGTCTGCTTTGGTAAAGAATTTGTCCAGCACTTTGTTCATAGTGCCACTTCCTTTCTGCCCTCATTGTAGCACCGACACACGGTTTTCCAATAGCCGAACTCCACCCTTTGCCCAAATTTTTAACGAAATACGACAAATGTAAAAAACAAAAGCGAATCCCCCAGCCTTTACAAACAAAAAGGCTCCCCTTATTTTCATTAAGGGGAGCTGTCACGAAGTGGCTGAGGGGATAAATATATAATCCCTCCGTCTGCTCGCAAACTCGCATCCACCTCCCTTTACAAGGGAGGCAGAAAGGTTAAATATTTGTAGGGTGCGATGAGTGAATTGCACGCAGTGCAAGAGACACGAGGCTCCAAATGCGTTAGCATTTGGGAGAAACAGTCCGGGGGACTGTTTCGTAGCGAGTGCAGTATCGCACCGCACCCTACCGAATGAACTTGTATTTAACTGAGCTTGGCCTTACCGGTGCACAGCTGGTAATAGCGACCCTGCTGGGCCATCAAGGCGTTGTGGTCGCCCCGCTCGATAATGCGGCCGTCCTCCAGCACCATAATCGCGTTAGACTCCCGCACCGTGGAGAGCCGGTGGGCGATCACAAAGGTGGTCTTGCCGGCCATCAGCCGATCCATACCGTGCTCAATGTGCTTCTCTGTGCGGGTATCAATGGAGGAGGTGGCCTCGTCCAGCACCATCACCGGCGGGTCTGCCACTGCCGCCCGAGCAATAGCCAGCAGCTGGCGCTGACCCTGGCTCAGGTTGCCGCCGTCGCCGGTGAGCATGGTCTGGTAGCCCTCTGGCAACCGCCGGATAAAGGAATGGGCAGAGGCCAGCTTAGCTGCGGCAATGCATTCCTCGTCGGTGGCATCCAGCCGACCGTAACGGATATTCTCCATCACCGTACCGGTAAACAGGTGGGTGTCTTGCAGCACCATCGCCAAGCTACGGCGCAAATCGTCCTTTTTGATCCGGCAAATGTCAATACCATCATAGGTGATGGTGCCCTCCTGAATATCGTAAAACCGATTGATCAGATTGGTAATGGTGGTCTTGCCTGCGCCGGTGGAGCCTACAAATGCGATCTTCTGCCCCTCTTTGGCGTACAGGCTAATATCATGGAGCACCACCTTCTCCGGCACATAGGCAAAGGTCACATGGTGGAATTCCACAGCCCCATGCACCGGCACCCGGCGGTCGCCGTCCTGCCAGTACCACCGTTTCTCCTCCCCGGCACCGGTTACCGTCAAAGTCACGGTGCCCTGGTCCTCTTCGGAGGCAGTGTCCATCATCTCAAACACTCGCTCCGCACCGGCCAGAGCGGAAAAGATGGTGTTCATCTGATTGGCGATCTGGTTAATGGGTTGCGTAAATTGCTTGGCATAGCTGAGGAAAGTAAAGAATGTGCCGATGTCCAGCCGCCCGGTCAGGGCCAGCAGCCCGCCGAACAAAGCGATCAGAGCATAACCGGCGTTGTTGATTCCGTTGGACACCGGGCCCATCAGCCCCGCATAAAAGTTGGCGTTGGTGGCCGCAGAGCGAAACGCCTCGTTGTACTGCTCAAAGCCCGCAATGGCCTGGTCCTCATGGTTAAATACCTTGATGACCCGCATGCCCTCAACGGACTCCTCAATATTGCCGTTCATTTGGCCCAAATTGGCCTGCTGCGCCTGAAAGTAATGCTTGCTCTTTTTGCCGATCTTAGATACCGTCACCAGCATAATAATCATAAACACCAGCGAAATACAAAACAGCGGCGGACTCAGGGCAATCATCATCACCACAATGCCCACAAAGGTAAAGGCGGAGGACACCAGCTGCACCATAGACTGCTCCAGCATCATCTGAATATTATCCACATCATTGGTGTAGCGGCTCATGATCTCGCCGTGGGTCTGGGTGTCAAAGAACCGCAGGGGCAGAGTCTGCATGTGGTCAAACAGCTCCTTGCGGATCAGGTTGGTGGTCTTGTAGGCGATCTTGACCATCACCTTGCTTTGAATGTACGTACAAAGGGACGCGCCAATATACAGCGCCGACACAATGGCCAGGTTACGCATTAGGCTTTGCACACCCACGGTGGCAAAATTGCCTGCCCGGATGGAGGCATCAATGTCGTTCAAAATAGGCTTCAGCCAGTAGGAGGCACCTACGGAGCATACCGTGCTGGCAATGAGCATCACGAATACCGCCAGCAACATAAATTTGCTCTTGCCCGCATACTGCAAAATGCGGCCAAAGGTCTTTTTGGCATTCTTGGGTTTCTTAAAATCCGTTCTTCTGGGACCCGGCATTATTCGCTCACTCCTTTCGCCTGTGTGGTTACGATCTCCTTGTAGATCTCGTTGTCGGCCAGCAGCTGCTCATGGGTACCGATCCCCTTGATTTGGCCGTCGTCCAATACCAGGATCTGGTCCGCAGCCTGCACGGAGCTGACCCGCTGGGCAATAATGAACACGGTGGTGTCCTTAAAATCTTTATAGAAGCTCTCCCGAATTTTGGCCTCCGTTGCCGTATCTACGGCGGAGGTGGAGTCATCCAGGATCAAAATTTTCGGGTGCTTGATCATGGCGCGGGCAATGCAAAGCCGCTGCTTTTGACCGCCGCTCAGATTCAGCCCGCCCTGGCTCAAATCCGTATCGTACCCCTTGGGCTGGGCCAGCACAAAGTCATGGGCCTGCGCTGCCTGACAAGCCGCCACAATCTCCTCGTCTGTGGCGTCTTTCTTACCCCAGCGGATATTCTCCTTAATGGTGCCGCTAAAAAGCACGTTCTTTTGCAGCACCACGCCAATCATCTCCCGCAAAGCGGTTAGGTCGTACTTACGCACATCCACCCCGTCAATGAGCACCTGCCCTTGGGTGGCATCATACAGCCGGGGGATCAGGTTCACCAAACTGCTCTTGCCGCAGCCGGTGCCGCCTACAATACCGATGATCTGGCCGGGCTTGGCGGTAAAGCTGATATGCTCCAAAATATCGTCCCCGTGGCCCTGCGTATTATACTTAAAGCTCACATCCCGGAACTCTACGCCCCCTTTGGGGTTCTCCGGCAAATAGGGGTTCTCCGGATTGGTAATGTCAATTTCTGTATCCAGCACCTCCACCACACGGTCGCCGCAGGCTTTACCACGAGCCAGCTGCAGCAGCATCATGGAGATCATCATCAAATTCATCAGAATTTGAATCACATAAGAAGCAAAGACGGAGATTTGGCCCACTTCCATCACGCCGGCGTTGGCCTCTAAAGCGCCTTTATAATACACAAAGACCACTACGGCATTGAGCATCAGCATCATCACCGGCATCACAGTCACAATCAGGCCCGCTGCCTTGGCGCCCTGGGCAGCCAAATCATCGGAGGCGTCATGGAATTTGTCTTTCTCCCGGTCCTCCCGCACATAGGCCTTGACCACACGCATACCGATTAGGTTTTCCTGCACCACCCGGTTTACGTTGTCGATCTTCTTCTGCATTTTTTGGAACATGGGGAAGCCAAACTTCAAAATGCAGGCCACCACCACAATCAAAATCGGCAGCAAGATCAGCAGCATAGCGCTCATTCTGGGATTGATGGACACCGCAAAGCAGGCGGCCACCACCGCCAACGCCGGCACACGCACTAAAATCCGCAGGCACATCATCACCACATTCTGCAAGGTGGTCACATCGTTGGTCATACGGGTAGTCAGCGACGCAGTAGAGAACTGGTCAATGTTCTTAAAGGAAAAATGGCTGATCTTGCGGTACATATCCCCTCGCAGCCGGTAGGCAAACCGCTGGCTCACATTGGCGGAGGTCTTCATGGTCACCACACCGCCAAAAAAGCCTAACAGTGCCAGCGCCAGCATGGCCAAGCCGCTGAGGATCACCGCAGTACGCACGCTCTCCGGCGAGGCGGCGGTGTCCACCTTTTGATAAATGCTGTTGGCAAGGGACGGCAGTGCCAGCTCGCAGATAGCCTCTACGATCATACCGGCGGCGCTGATGGCTGCCAGTCCCCACAGCCCTTTCATATATTTGGATAACTTCTTTAACATTCGGTTCTCCTTTCTGTTTTCTTCTCTATCTTTCACACTTACGGGTTTTCTTTGCCCACATTTTGCAGCGCACGCTCCAACAGGCCGGCCAAAGTCAGGACCTGTTCCTCACTCATACCGGCGGTGAGCACCTGCTCCATGGCGTTCATTTTTTGGTGAATCTTTTTCGGCGCGTCCTCTGCCACCGGAGTGGGATACAGCCGCACAATCCGGGCGTCCTTTTCGTCCACCCGCTTTTCAATAAACCCGGCCTTTTCCATGCGCTTGACAGACACGGAGGCGGTAGCGCTGGCCACCCCCAGGGCACGGCTCAGCTGGCCCAGGGTCATACCCGGTTGCCGAATCAGCAGCAGCAATATATCCTGCTGGCCGGAAAACAGGCCCTGCTCCGCTACGGCGGCATTAAAATTCTTGCGCAAATATTTAGAGAGTTCCATCACCCGAGGACCGATCTCATCCGGTCGCAACGGACGGCGATGACAGGGTTTCAGCTCCATGCAGGCACTTCCTTTTTATTCATTTAGTCGCCTATCGTTAGGCGGCTTATGATGTATTTTAGCACACTTGCACAAAAAGTCAAGCATATTATTGTAAATTCTGCCGAAGTGTGGTAGAATAGGCAACCGTTAGAGGAGCGGTTGTATGGATTTATATGATTATAATACAATAAAGAGAATATTAACCCGTCACGGCTTCACTTTTTCCAAAGCGCTGGGGCAGAACTTTTTGATCGACCCCTCCGTGTGTCCCCGTATGGCAGCAGCTCTGGAAGCGGACGACCGTACCGGCGTGCTGGAAATCGGGCCGGGCATCGGCGTGCTCACCAAAGAGCTGTCTGCCGTGTGCGGTCGAGTAGCCGCCGTGGAGCTGGACCGCCGCCTGCCGGATGTGCTGGCCGAGACCCTGGCAGACTGCCCCAATGTGCAGGTGGTGCCCGGCGATGTGCTGCAAATGGACTTGCAGTCGCTGTTTGCCGACCGGTTCGCCGGCTGTGACCGCTTGCAGGTGTGCGCCAACCTGCCCTACTACATTACCACCCCGGTGCTGATGCGCCTGCTGGAAAGCGATCTGCCTATTGAACGGCTGGTGGTGATGGTGCAACTGGAGGCGGCCAAGCGCCTATGCGCTCCCCTGGGCACCCGGGACTGCGGTGCCGTATCCGCAGCGGTGGAATACTATACGCAGGCGGAGATCTTGTTTGAAGTGGGGCGAGAGAGCTTTTACCCCAGCCCCAATGTAGACTCTGCGGTGATTGCCTTGACCCGGCGGCAGCAGCCCCCGGTGCAGGTGACGGACGAGGGCTACTTTTTCCGTGTGGTCAAGGGCGCCTTTTTGCAGCGGCGCAAGACCCTGGCCAACAGTTTGAACGCCGCCCTGGGCGTGCCCAAGGCAGAACTGACGGCGCTGTTCCAATCTTTAGGACTGAGCGCCACCGCGCGGGCCGAACAGCTGACCATGTCTCAAATGGCAGCCCTGGCTAACGCGCTCTACGAGAAGAAGGCATAAAAGATCAATGAAAGACAATACCCAAGTTTTTGAAAGTTACAGCGTACCCCGGGCCGTGCGCACTTTGGCGCTGCCCAGCATGATGGGCATGCTGGTGAATATCGTTTATAACCTGGCAGACACATTCTTTGTGGGTCAGACCGGCAACGCCAATATGGTGGCCGCCGTATCGGTGACCATGCCGCTGTTTTTGCTGTTTATCGCCTGTGGCAACCTATTCGGTGTAGGCGGCTGCGCCTTTGTCAGCCGCTCTCTGGGCGAGGGAAAGACAGAGAGGGTCAAGACCATCAGCAGCTTTTGCGTTTACAGTGCCATTGGCGTTGGGTTGGTGATGACCGTGCTGTTTTTGGTGTTCCGCAAGCCGGTACTGTACGCAGTGGGCGCGTCGGACGCCACCTTTACCTACGCCGCCGATTATCTGAAGTATGTGGCCATCGGCTCTCCCTTTATTGTGTCCTCTGTGATGCTGGGCAACCTGGTGCGGGGCGAGGGCGCCGCGAGGGTATCTATGATCGGCAGCATTATCGGTCAGGTGGTCAATATTGTGCTGGACCCGATCTTTATTTTGAACAAGGGCGACAAGCTCTTTGGTCTGGCCATGCCCTTTGGCACCGGTCAGGGCGTAGCCGGCGCTGCCATTGCCACCGTCATCGGCAATGTGGTCAGCGTGGTATTCTTCTTGATTTACTTTTTGCGGGGCAAGTCCATTTTATCCATCAGCCCCGGCCGCTATCGGGTGCGGGGCGGCATTGCCCGCGGGGTCATTACCGTTGGACTGCCTGCCGCCATTAACAGTTTGCTGATGAGCATTTCCAACATGCTCATCAATGTCTTCTTGCAGGCGTACGGCGACAACGCGGTAGCAGCCATGGGCATTACCATGAAGGCCAATATGCTGGTGGTGATGCTGCAGCTGGGACTGGCGCAGGGCGTGCAGCCGCTGGTGGGCTACTGCTACGGGGCAAACAAACTGGACCGTATGCGCCACAGCATTCGCTTTTCCTGCGTTTGCAACATTGTGCTGGGCACAGTAATCACCGTGATATACTTTATCTTTACCCGCCAGGTGGTCAGCGTGTTTATCGACGATCCGGCCGTAATCGACTATGGGGTCAAAATGCTGCGTGCCTTGATGATCTCCGGCCCGGTGATCGGCTGTATGTTCGTGCTGAACTTCTCATTCCAGGGCATGGGCAAGGGCACCCAAAGTATGATCTTGTCCCTCAGCCGACAGGGATTGATTTATTTCCCGCTGTTGATTATAATGAATAAGACGGTTGGTCTGGATGGCATTATCTGGTCCCAGGCCGTGGCCGACCTGGTGTGCACCGCCATGAGCGTGGTGATGTTCCTGCTGGTGGTGCGCAAACTGCGCCGGCAGCATAGCCAAAAGACGGAAGCATAAGAAAGGGTAAGGAAAAATGGAGCTGTCCCATTGGAATAAAAAAGAACAAGCACCGCTGGTGGAGTTCTTAGGGGCGTCGCTGCTGTCGCACCCGCTGATGATGTATTATTGTCCGGATCGGGACAAGCGGGAAAAATTCATCACCCGCTATATGGAGCACAACCTGCCCCGCTGGATTCAAACCGGCACCGTGCTGGTCAGCGATCCGGCCCACGCAGTAGGCGTGCTGCTGCCCAAGAACGCACCGGAGTACCGCTCTCCGTCCATGGGCACCCTGTCCATGCTCTCCGGCGACCGTTTCCGGCGGATCCAATCTCACCGGAATGTAACCCGCAATATCGTGGGCGTGATGATCCCCAGGGAAAAGCCGGTGCAGGTGCTCACGCTCTTTGGCAACGCCGCCGCCCAAAAGCAGGAACTTTTGCAGCTGGTGTCCGAGGCACAGGACCTGGCGGACGAAAAACAGTTTGTCCTGGTGTACGACACCTTCTCCCGCCGCTTGGTAGACGCGCTGGAGAACCAGGGCTTCTCCACCGGCTACCAGCGTAATTTCCTGGATACCCACTTCATCCAAACCCTAATGACCTATAATATATAATGCATGGCAAAAAGCAGCCCCCGGGCTGCTTTTTTATATTTAACTACAAACAACGGCAGAAAGGCAGGGGGTAATCCCTGCCTTATTTTTGTATTATTGCTTTTTAAAGTGGCAATTTTTGTTTTTACGCGTTTCGGGTAAAATGTAAAAAAACACCCGGAGGTAAATACAATGGAAGGACGAATTTTAACGGCAGATATTATTGATGATTTTAGAAAGAATTTAGAGCTGCAAGAGAAAAGTACGGCAACGATTGAAAAATATATTCGTGATGTGAAAGCGTTTTCGGTTTATGCACAAAACGAGGTCATTACAAAAGAAACCGTGATTGCCTACAAAAATCATTTGCAGGAAAACTATGCTGTACGCAGTGTGAACTCAATGCTTGCAAGTATCAACAGTCTATTTGCATTTTTGAATTGGTTTGATTTGAGAGTGAAATCACTAAAACTTCAACAGCAAGTATTTTGCTCGGAAGAAAAAGAACTGACGAGAGCAGAATATAAGCGCTTGTGCCAAGCGGCAAAACAAAAGAAAAACGAACGATTGAATTTAATTATTCAAACGATTTGCGCAACAGGCATTCGTGTCAGTGAGTTACAATACATCACGGTTGAGGCGGTAAAATGTGGCGAGGCAATCGTAAACTGCAAGGCAAAAACACGCTCGGTTTTTATCGTGAAAGAACTAAAACAAAAATTGCTCCGCTATGCAGCAGAGCAAGGAATAAAAAGCGGTATGATTTTTGTAACGAAAAACGGTAAACCCATAAACCGCACGAACATTTGGCGAGAGATGAAAGCCTTGTGCAAAGATGCAAATGTAAATCCGCAAAAGGTGTTTCCGCATAATCTTCGCCACCTGTTTGCACGCACATTTTATGGGATTGAAAAAGACATTGCGAAACTTGCGGATATTCTCGGTCACAGCAGTATCAATACAACTCGAATTTATATCATTTCCACCGGCACGGAACACCGCAAAAGAATGGAAAATATGCACTTGATCATATAGAAAAAGCCACCGGATTCGGCGACTTGCTACATAATCTGCATTATGTTGTTTTAAATTTCTTTTTAGCACAGAAAACACAACTGTACACATAAAATATAGCATAATATTGACGAATTGTAAAGTATTGTTAAATAAAATAGACATGACAACAAAGCCCTTTCGCTCATACCTTTTTTAACAATAAGGAGAAGGCTTAATTTGTTGCGATTTCTTGACTTTTTTCGCTTTGAAGGAGTCGTTTGAGCAGACAGATTACAACATAATGCAGATTATGTTGTACATTGCTTGGAGGAATGTGTATGAAAGATTTTGAAGAATTTCTAAAGAAAGCAATCGAAAAGAAAAATCAACTCAACTCGGTTAATTGTATTCCCATTGATAAAGATGGGCGAATGATTATTGATAAGTTGAAAAATGAAGGACTTATCAATAATGTGCGATATATGAGTATGTATGCTGTCGGTTTCGACTTGACTTACGATGGACTACATTATTTTGATGTATAAGTCACATATTACTACACTTTAAAAAATAGGAATACTTTAACTTTGTTGTTACATTGGAAAGGAGAATGAAAAATGATTCAAATGGATGAAGCTGACAAATTGGAAAGAAATTGGTGCGGTGAAAAGTGCGACCATAACTGGGAAAAGGAATTATTTCTTGGCACTAAAGCCGGCGATTATCGTTGCAAAATTTTCGGTACAACTTGCTCTGAAGTGGATATGCACCATAATAAAGAAAAATAGTGTATTTGTCCACAAGAAGAATCAAGGAGAATATTGTGTATTGTAAAAACACAATAAAAATCTGATTATCCGCTAAAACACAGTATCTATCAGCATTTTCAAGGGAACAAATACATCAATTTACTACTTATTTACTACCATTGAATGAGCCTTGATACGCAAGTTTTCCTAGATATGCAAAGATATGGTACAGCACATCAGTATTAAAATAAGAAAAAATTGAATAACTCATAGACTATGGAACGCCTAACATGACGTTCCTTTTCTATTTCCAGCCGTTCTTATTGGACGGCTATTTTATTACCCAAAATGAAAGGAGCATTAGATTTATGAAAAAGATGTTAAAACGATTGTGTACGGGCTTCTTAGCTCTTGCAACTGTCGTTACTGCTTTACCGACTACACCCGTCCATGCAGAAAGTAAGCAATACTGGACGGAAAGTGCAGAGCGTGTCGGTATCATTGAAAAAGTAATGAATGACGGTTCTATCGGTTCGACATTCAATGAGGGCTATATGAAAGTCGAGGGCGAAACTGCCTATTGTATCGACATTAACACAAACTTTAAGAACGGTTACAAGACCAGAGCTGACGCAAGCTCACGCATGAGTGCTGACCAGATTTCAGATGTGGCGTTATCCTTAGAGTATGTCAAACAGTATGGCGAAGCTCACAAGGAACTGAACTACAAACAAGTCTATCTGTTGGAACAATGTGTAGTCTGGCAGAGATTGAGCGTACATTTTGGCTGGCAATGTGATAACGTGCGAGCTTCTTATGATGAAATTCCAAAGGCAACACAGGACGAAGTTTTCTCTGGTGCAAAAGCCTTTATCAAAGAAAATAAAGGACGCTATGAATGTGGCGGTTATATCTACTCTGGCGAGGGGCAGGAATTAGGACAATTCTGGGCGAAGCTGAATGTCGGAAATGCGAAACTGCAAAAGACTTCCAGTAATACCAGCATTACCGACGGTAACGGGAATTACTCTATTGCAGGTGCAACCTATGGTGTCTTTTCTGATAAGGACTGTACGAAACAGCTTGCCACCCTTACGACTGATGAAAACGGAAATACAGATGTTGTAGAGGTAAAGGCTGGCACAGTTTATATCAAGGAGTTATCCGCACCAGCAGGATATAAAGTAGATAAAACCATATATTCCTTAAAGGTTGAAGTTGGAAAGACAGCAATTTTGAAAGTATCAGATACGCCAAAAGTAACGGACACTTTGATTGAGCTTTTCAAGATTGATATGGAAACACAGAAAGACAATCCGCAAGGGAACGCTTCTTTAGCAGGTGCGGAATTTACATGGAAGTATTATGCAGGCTTCTATAATAAAGACAATCTCCCTGCCGAAGCTACTCGTACATGGGTTACAAAGACAATCGCTGAAACAGACAGCGACGGGACAACTCACTACATCGCAAAATTAGCGGACGCATACAAGGTATCTGGCGATAGCTTCTATATGCAGGACGGCAAGGCGGTTCTTCCACTTGGAACGCTAACCGTTGAGGAAACGAAAGCTCCAAACGGCTACTTGTTAGACGGTGCATATATGCAGGCTGGCGATAAGTCCGAACAGATAAAAGGCTTATATGTAACACAGATTACCGAGGACGGCGACTTTGCCGTACTTACTGGAAGTAACCAGTTTTCTGTATCAGACAAGGTTATCCGTGGTGGTGTGAAAATTCAGAAACGAGATTTAGAAACGGGCGATACAAAGCCACAAGGAAGTGCTACCTTGAAAGATACTGCTTTTGACATCATTTCCTTAAATGATAATGCGGTATTGGTTGAGGGCAAATTATACAAGAAAAATGAAGTGGTAAAAACAATCCATACCGATATTGAGGGTGTCGCTTCTACTTCTTCTGACCTTTTACCTTATGGAAAATTCCGTATCGTTGAAAGTGAAGCTCCCGACGGTTACTTAACTGACGGTGCAAAGCCGATTGATTTTACAATCACAGAAAATGGAAAAATCGTGGACTTAACCGACGAAGCTCATTCTATCTATAATCAGATTAAGCGTGGAGATATTGAGGGTGTAAAAATCGGTGCAGGTACACACAAGCGTCTTGCTAATGTTCCCTTTAGGATCACAAGCAAGATGACGGGCGAAAATCATGTCGTGGTAACTGATGATAACGGGCAATTCTCCACTTCTGCTGAATGGGCTTCTCATAAGCACAATACAAACGCAGGAAAGACCAGTGAGGACGGTGTGTGGTTTGGAACTTCTGAACCAGATGACAGCAAAGGTGCGTTACCTTATGATACCTATATCATTGAAGAATTACGCTCTGATAGTAACAAAGGTTTTGAACTTATCCCACCTTTTGAAATCGTGGTATCAAGAAATAACCTTGTGATTGATTTAGGAACGCTGACTGATGAATACGAAAAAGAAATCTCTATCCATACCACAGCGACCAGCAAAGACGGCGAAAAGACTATCCTTGCAGGAAAAGAGATTACGATTGTTGATACTGTCAAATTAGACGGACTTACAAAAGGCACAAAGTATCAGTTAAAAGGCTGGCAGATGTTAAAAGAAGAAAATGTAGAACTTCTTATCAATGGAAAACGTGTGGAAAATGATTATACCTTTGTCGCTGATGATGAAGAAATGAAAGTGGAAATTTCCTATACATTTAATGCGTCTGCTTTAGGTGGCAAAAACCTTGTTACCTTTGAAGAATTGTATGATTTAAGCAATCCAGACGAACCCGTAAAAGTTGCGGAACATAAAGACATTGAGGACGACGGACAGACGGTACTTATCACAGAGCGTATCGTCAAAATTCATACGACTGCTACGGATAAGGACGGCAACAAAGAGCTTGAAGCTGGAAAAGACGTTACAATCATTGATACCGTAATCTTAGAGGGCTTAGAAGTCGGTACACAGTACAAACTTGTGGGCTGGCAGATGTTGAAAGAAGAAAATGCAGAGCTTCTTATCAATGGAAAACGTGTGAAAAGTGATTACACTTTTACTGCTGACAGCGAAACTATGAAAGTGGAAGTTGCCTTTACCTTTGACGCTACTTCTCTTGACGGCAAACAGCTTGTAACTTTTGAAGAATTGTACGATTTAAGCAATCCAGACGAGCCGAAGAAAGTTACCGAGCATAAGGATATTGAGGATAAGGGACAGACGATTACCTTTAAGGAAAAAACCAAAGTCCCAGAAGAACCAAAGAAACCCGAAACACCACAGACACCAGATACACCGCATAAAACAGACAGTCCAAAAACTGGCGATAGCACAAACCTTTACGGACTGCTTGCACTTCTTTTGACTTCTGGTGCTGGACTGGCAGGTATCTTCTTCTGCAAACGCCGTAAAATGAAGAAATCATAAGGCGGTAACGGTATGAGAAAAGAAAAATCACGTTCTCCGCCGATACCGTGTCGGCAGACTTCCGCTTATTCTGGATTGTCTGCTACTTACCTGCAAGAACACGGATAGTCAAGGGTGCGTAAGCATTGATTTTACCCTTTACTATCTGGGGGATTGCTGGTACTTCCCAAACCGCCAGAATAAGAAATCACAATCAAAAAACTTATCAAAAATAGAAAGAAATGAGGTAAAACACTATGGAAATGAAATATGTCGTGCCAGATATGGCACAGTCTTTTGGAACTCTTGAATTTGCAGGCGAAAGTGAGCCAGTCTTTGAAAGAGATAAAAATAACCGCAGGGTCTTAGCCAGACGAAGCTATAACCTTTATTCTGACGTACAAAAAGGCGAAAATGTTGTGGTAGAAATTCCCGTGCAGGCTGGCGAAAAGCATTTCAAGTATGAACAGAAAGTAAAACTTGTCAATCCGAAGTTATATGGCAGAGGTTACGCAATCGGGGATATGGGACATACCGATTATGTGTTGCTTGCTGATGATATTGTAGCAGTTGAAGAAAAGTAAAGGAGTGAAGAATTTATGAGATTATCAAACGGGTTTGTTATTGACAAAGAGAAAACATTTGGAGAATTAAAATTTACAGCGGTGCGAGATGTGTTCTTGCAGAATGAGGACGGGACACCGAGTACCCAGCTTAAAAAGCGTATCTATGATTTGAAGTGCAGTCTGCATGGTGGAATTATCCCCGTGTCCGTACCGCCAGAAGTACCGTTAAGGGAATTTCCGTACAATGCGGTTGTGGAGCTTGTCAATCCAGTAGCCGATACGGTATCAAGAAAAACCTATACGGGTGCAGATGTGGACTGGTATGTAAAGGCAGAGGATATTGTATTGAAGAATAAAAGCAACCAGAACGCAGGCAATACACAGAACCATACACCGCAGGGACAACCGAAAAAATAGACTTGCTGAATAGATTTTCGTTGTAGAGGATATACGGAACTGTTATAATATGGGTATGAAGAAAGCGACAAATTAAAATTTTTAGGGAGTGAGAATAGTATATGGACAGTTGGTTTACCGTCGAACAAATAGACCAAGATACATTCGTCATCAGCGAATACAAACACTGGGAAGAAACACATTGTTATCTATTGTGTGGGACAAAAAGAGCCATTCTGATTGATACAGGTTTAGGTGTTTCCAACATCAGAGAGGTTATTGATGGATTGACGAAACTGCCCGTTACAGTAATCACTACTCATGTTCATTGGGATCATATCGGTGGACATAAATATTTTCGGTCTATTGCAGTTCATGAAGCAGAAAAAGAATGGCTATCGGTCAAATTCCCTATACCTTTGCAAGTGGTAAAAAACAATATTATGTGCAATCCATGTGATTTCCCCTCGGATTTTAAGGTAGAGAAATATCAGATTTTTCAAGGGGTTCCGCAAATGATTTTACATGATGAAGATTGTATTGACTTAGGGAACAGAAAGTTGGTAGTTATTCACACGCCCGGTCATTCTCCCGGACATTGTTGTTTCTATGAAGCGGATAGAAAATATCTGTATTCCGGCGATTTGATATATAGCGGTTGCCTTGATGCTTTTTATCCATCAACAAACCCACAAGAATTTTGGAAGTCTGTTAGAAAAATTCAATCTTTAAAGATAAGTCGAATTTTGCCAGGACATCATCATTTATCTATTCCAGTTACTATAATTGACAAGATAGAGACAGCTTTTCACAACTTGTCAAATGAAGGGAAATTAAAACAAGGGAATGGTATATTCAGCTATGAGGGGTTTCAAATCCATATCTGAAATGCAATCTTAGTTTTACAATTTTATATCCCTACACACAAAGCAGTTAGTCTTAGGATTGACTGCTTTTTTCATACCCAGAAAGGAGTGATTGATTTATGCGTATGATTTGGAACAAAGGACACCGTATCAGAGCCAGCGACAAGCACCTTGTTTATCATTTTTCCATAGAGACGCTTCTGTTTGTGTTCGTGGCAGTTCTCCTGCTACTGAATAGCAAACAGCTCATGCGTACCGACTGGGAACATTTCAGCTTATTAGACAATGGCTTTACGCTTTCCCTTTACAACTTCATAACCATACTGATAGCGACTGGTGTTTGTGCATTGGTCGCTTTTCTGTATTACCGCTTCTGTTACGACAGTTTCAAGAAGCTACTGCACCGTCAAAAGCTGGCAAGAATGATACTGGAAAATAAGTGGTATGAAGCCGATACCGTACAAGACAGCGGTTTTTTTACTGACCTGCAAAGCAGATCAAGGGAAAAAATCGTCTGGTTTCCAAAGATTTATTATCAAATGGAAAAAGGACTTCTTCATATCCGCTGTGAAATTACGCTGGGAAAATATCAAGACCAGCTTTTACGGTTGGAGGATAAGTTGGAAAGTGGCTTGTATTGTGAGCTGACCGACAAGACCCTGCATGACGGCTATATCGAATATACCCTGCTTTATGATATGATAGCGAACCGCATTACCATTGATGAAGTACGGGCAGAAAACGGTTGTCTTAGATTGATGAAAAATCTTGTCTGGGAATATGACGCACTCCCTCACGCTCTGATTGCTGGTGGGACTGGTGGTGGTAAAACTTATTTTCTGCTGACGCTCATTGAAGCCTTACTGCATACAAACGCTGTCCTTTATATCTTAGACCCGAAGAACGCTGACCTTGCGGACTTGGGAACAGTTATGGGAAATGTGTATCACACCAAAGAAGAAATGATAGACTGTGTCAATGCCTTTTATGAGGGCATGGTACAGCGAAGTGAGGAAATGAAGCAACACCCGAACTATAAGACGGGCGAAAACTATGCCTATCTGGGACTGCCACCCTGCTTTCTTATCTTTGATGAATATGTAGCATTTTTTGAAATGCTGGGGACGAAAGAAAGTGTGAGCTTACTTAGCCAGTTAAAGAAAATCGTTATGTTAGGACGACAAGCAGGTTATTTCCTTATCGTTGCCTGCCAGCGTCCAGACGCAAAGTATTTCTCGGACGGTATCAGAGATAACTTCAATTTCCGTGTGGGCTTGGGGCGTATCAGCGAATTAGGTTACGGTATGCTGTTCGGTTCAGATGTGAAAAAGCAATTTTTTCAGAAGCGTATCAAGGGACGTGGCTATTGTGATGTGGGAACAAGCGTTATAAGTGAGTTTTACACGCCTTTAGTTCCAAAAGGACATGATTTTTTGCAGACTATCGGCTTTCTTTCACAAGCAAGGCAGGACGGGACGGCGACGTGCGAAGCGAAAGGCGACGGCACGGACTAGCCGTTGCTGGTGTGGCGTAAGCCACGCCAGCAGGTAAAACCCCTCGGTATCTAACAGAGGGGTACGTTTGCAAATAGACAATAGACGAAAAACACAGGAAACATAAGGCTTATCGCATGGTTTCCTAGCAAAAATCGGCTGTGAAGTCGCCTTAAAAAACTTCACACTTGACAGATTGGGGGTATGGTTCTGAATGAAGAACAATGGATAAAAGAATTACGGGAAAAACGGATTGCTTACGGTATCTCACAAGGCAGGCTGGCGGTGGCGTCTGGTATCACAAGAGAATATCTCAACAAGATAGAAAGCGGAAAAATGAAGCCGTCAAAGGAACTTCTGAATACTCTGCATAAAGAACTGGCAAAGTTCAATCCAGAAGCACCGCTTACCATGCTGTTTGATTATGTGAAAATTCGTTTTCCCACGCTGGATATACAGCACATCATCAAAGATATATTAAAACTGAATATCAACTATATGCTCCATGAAAATTACGGGCGTTACAGTTATACGGAGCATTACTCTTTAGGGGACATCTTTATCTATACGTCGGCTGACGAAGAAAAAGGTGTCCTTTTAGAGTTAAAGGGGCGTGGTTGCAGGCAGTTTGAAAGTTACCTGCTGGCACAGCAAAGAAGCTGGTATGACTTTCTTATGGACGCACTTATAGACGGTGGCGTGATGAAGCGTATCGACCTTGCTATCAACGACCATACGGGCATTTTGGATATTCCAGAGCTTGCGGAAAAATGCAGGAAACGGGAATATATCGGAAAGTCCAGAAGCTATAAGTTTTACCAGTCGGGCGAGCTTATCAAGCACAGAGAGGACGACAGAGAATATATGGGGCGTACCCTTTATCTTGGGTCGCTGAAATCAGATGTGTATTTCTGTATCTATGAAAAGGACTATGAGCAGTACGTCAAGTTAGGGACACCTCTGGAAGAAGCCGACATTATCAACCGTTTTGAAATACGGCTTCGCAATGAACGAGCCTATTATGCGGTACGAGATTTACTGACCTATTATGACGCAGAACAGACCGCTTTTTCTATCATCAATCAGTATGTGCGGTTTGTTGATGAAGAACCCGACAAGCGAAAAAATGACTGGAAGCTCAATGACCGCTGGGCTTGGTTTATCGGCGATAACAGACAGAGCTTGAAGCTGACGACAAAACCAGAGCCTTACACCTTAGACCGCACATTGCGGTGGGTACAACGGCAGGTAGCACCGACCTTAAAAATGCTGAAAAAGATTGATAAGGGAAACGGTACAGACTACATGGAAACAATCGAACAGCAGGCAAAGCTCACAGAAAAGCATGAAATGATAATCAAACAGCAGACGACCCCTGCAAAAGATTTAGTAGAAAGTTAGGAGTGATAAAAAATGTGGGTATTATTAAAAGACTTCCTGCTGGTATCTATGGGAATGGGTATCGGCGTAGTCTTGATGTGTATTTTGAATGTCGGCAAAGAAGCTGACTATGAAATGGAACAATTAAAAGAAAGCGAGGACAATTAAATGAATTTCGGACAAAATTTATATCAATGGTTTTTATCAAACGCACAGAGCTTAGTGCTTATGGCGATTGTGGTTATCGGTATCTACTTAGGGTTCAAGCGTGAGTTTTCAAAGCTCATTGGCTTCTTGGTAGTTGCCTTGATTGCTGTCGGCTTGGTATTCAATGCCGGCGGTGTGAAAGATGTACTGTTAGAGCTGTTCAACAAGATTATCGGTGCATAAAATTTTATTGTAGTGCTAATATGTGAGTGATATAATATGGATATGAAGAAAACGACAAATATGAATTTGAACTTAGGAGGAAAACTATTGTGTCAAATATAAAACTAAGAAATACATATAAGTCTTATACAGCGATATTTGTAATTGGTATATTAGTAGGGTGTATATGTAGACTGTTAGATTATTTTCCCGCAGATACACTATGGAGTTTTTCATCACCTCAAACATTGTTTGGTTTTTGGATTATTACCAATACTATCATCGTTATGTTAAGCACCTCAAATATTTGTGCAGGAATTAGTTCGTTCTTGTATATGTTTGGAATGACATTAAGTTTTTATGCTTTACAAGCAATATTAGGAATGTTTATACCTATGTTTTCCGGCGGATTCCGCTTTGGGCTATTCATATTGTTTACTGTTTGGTCAATCGCTTGTGCAATAGCAGCATTTATTCTGTACTATTGGAATAGGGAACATATTTTTAGTTCAGTATTATATTCTTTACCAGTAGGAGCATTATTTGCTGAAACAATAGCAGTTTTTATTTATTTTTTGGAACATCAAACATTCCTATTTCAGTTGTTAATGGATATTATAGGAGCTGTTGTGTTTACCATAATATTTTTCAAAAAAGTAAACTATAGAAAAATGTATATTGTCGGAATTGTATTAAGTACTTTGGTATTTTATTATATTTTTCCATGGTAGTTTATATTGATAAATCCCAGTTTGACAATTTCATATCCATACACACAAAGCAGTTAGTCTTAGGATTGACTGCTTTTTTCTTACCTAAATTTTAGATTGGAGTGATGAAATGAGCGATATTTTTAAGGATATGCAGACGAAAGTCGGCTGTGATTATATTTCCGACCTGCCCTCTTACAAGCGTAAGGTGTGGCAGGAAATGAAACGACTGAACCCTGCCGATTATGAAGAAAGACAGTTAGAAGATTTTTCTAAATATGTGTTTGGTATGTCGTACCAGACCTTACAAGATGTGATGAAACAACAGAAAGGACGTGAGGAACAATGCAGGAAACAAGGGTGCTGGTGGAAACGAAAGGAACAACTGGCGAAGAAACAACATCATACTGGTTTGACCTGCCGATAGATGTTGCAGAGTTTGAAGAAAAGTTAGGTGTCGGTGCAGAAAGTGGGGATTACCGCATTATCGAAAAGGTACTGCCCTTTGCTGATGAAGTCCACGAACATACAAGCGTGTACCAGCTCAACGAATTAGATTTTATGTACCGCCAGCTTTCAAGCGATATGCAGGAAGAATATGTATCACTTCTTACCGTGTATGAAAATTTAGAAGCACTTTATATTTGCAGGAACGTGATTACGGTTTATCCCGACTGCAAAAGCATGATAGATGTTGCAAGGCAAAAGCTGATGAACGACCCGACATTTAAGCATTTATCCGAGGACTGTCAAGAATATTACTTTGACTTTGAAGCCTACGCTTCTCACTTGCAGGAACACGGGAAATTTTTAGTAACAGAACACGGTATCTTTGAACTGCCAGAGTAGGAAATGAGGTGGTGCTTATGATTGATGATATGGCGGTTTACATTGCTAATCTTGGCAAATACAATGAGGGCTATTTAGTCGGTGCTTGGTTCACGTTCCCCATTGACGAGGAAGATGTGAAAGAAAAAATCGGCTTGAATGAACAGTATGAGGAATACGCTATCCATGATACCGACAACTTCCCCATTGCGATTGGCGAGTATGTTTCCATTGAAGAACTCAATGAGATGTATGAAATGATAGAGGAACTTCCCGACTATATTGTAGAGTGTCTGGACGAATTTATCAGCCACTACGGGACGCTGGAAGAAGTCGTGGAACACAAGGACGATATTTATTATTATCCCGACTGTGAAACTATGACAGACGTTGCCTATTACTACATAGACGAATTGCAGGCACTTGGGGACATTCCACCCAGCTTACAGAATTACATTGACTATGAAGCCTACGGGCGAGATTTGGATATGGGCGGTTGCTTTATTGAAACAAGCCGAGGTATGTGCGAGATACCATATTAACGCTGGAAGATCAGCGACAAGCATTGTTGTTACTGACAGCGTATTTCTCTTTAAGGGACAGTCTGAAAATGGCTGTCCTTTTCTATTTAGAAACTTACGAAAGGAGCTGAAAGAACTTGAAAAAGATTAAATCTTATACGGGTATCTGGAACGTGGAAAAAGTCTTGTATGCAATCAATGACTTTAACTTACCCTTTCCCGTTACCTTTACACAGATTACATGGTTTGTGATTACGGAATTTCTCATTATTCTGTTTGGGGATATTCCCCCACTTTCCATGATTGAGGGAGCATTTCTCAAATACTTTGGTATTCCCGTTGCTCTCACATGGTTTATGTCGCAGAAAACCTTTGACGGAAAGAAGCCGTACAGCTTTTTGAAATCACAGATAACCTATGCCCTGCGACCGAAAATCACTTATGCAGGAAAAGCCGTAAAACTGCATAAGCAGATACTCAATGAAACAATCACGGCAGTAAGGAGTGTGAACTATGTTCCCGATAAAATATATTGACAATAACCTTGTCTGGAATAAGGACAATGAGGTGTTTGCTTATTATGAGCTGATACCATACAACTATTCTTTCCTATCCGCAGAGCAGAAATTTATCGTGCATGACAGTTTCCGACAGCTTATCGCACAGTCCCGTGAGGGAAAAATTCATGCGTTGCAGATTGCAACGGAAAGCTCAATACGAAGTATGCAGGAGCAGTCAAAGAAGCTGGTTACGGGGAAATTAAAGGAAGTTGCCTGCCAGAAGATAGACGAACAGACCGAAGCGTTAGTATCAATGATTGGGGACAATCAAGTGGACTACCGCTTTTTTCTTGGCTTTAAGCTCATGGTTACGGAAGAACAGCTCAATCTGAAGAACATCAAAAAATCGGCGTGGCTGACATTCAAGGAATTTCTCCATGAAGTGAACCACACGCTGATGAATGACTTTGTTTCCATGCCGAATGATGAAATCAACCGTTATATGAAAATGGAAAAGTTGCTGGAAAATAAAATCTCCCGTCGCTTTAAGGTGCGTCGCTTGGAAATCCATGATTTTGGGTATCTCATGGAACATCTTTACGGCAGGGACGGTATCGCCTATGAAGATTATGAGTACCAGCTACCAAAGAAGAAATTACAGAAAGAAACGCTGATAAAATACTACGACCTTATCCGTCCGACAAGGTGTGTGATTGAGGAAAGCCAGCGGTATTTGCGATTGGAACATGAGGACAGGGAAAGCTATGTGTCCTACTTTACCGTCAATGCGATTGTTGGCGAGCTTGATTTTCCGTCGTCTGAAATCTTCTATTTCCAGCAACAGCAATTCACATTCCCCGTTGATACTTCTATGAATGTAGAAATCGTGGAGAACCGTAAAGCATTAACAACCGTCCGCAACAAGAAAAAGGAATTGAAAGACCTTGACAATCACGCTTATCAAGCAGGAAGTGAAACAAGCTCAAATGTGGTGGACGCATTAGACAGCGTGGATGAGCTGGAAACGGACTTAGACCAGACAAAAGAAAGTATGTATAAGCTCTCTTATGTAGTGCGTGTATCGGCTGATGATTTGGACGAATTAAAACGCCGTTGTGATGAAGTCAAAGATTTTTACGACGACCTCAATGTAAAGCTGGTGCGTCCTGCTGGGGATATGCTGGGGCTTCATTCTGAATTTCTTCCTGCCAGCAAGCGATATATCAATGACTACGTGCAGTATGTAAAATCAGATTTCTTGGCAGGTCTTGGTTTTGGTGCGACCCAGCAGTTAGGGGAAACTACGGGTATCTATATGGGCTATTCCGTTGATACGGGAAGAAATGTGTACCTGCAACCGTCGTTAGCTTCGCAGGGTGTAAAAGGTACAGTAACAAACGCTCTTGCTTCTGCTTTTGTCGGTTCGCTTGGCGGTGGAAAGTCATTCTGCAACAATCTTCTGGTATATTATGCGGTGCTGTTTGGCGGTCAAGCAGTCATTTTAGACCCCAAAGCTGAGAGGGGCAACTGGAAAGAAACGCTCCCAGAAATCGCCCATGAAATCAATATCGTAAACCTTACCAGCGACAAGGACAATGCAGGACTTCTTGACCCGTTCGTGATTATGAAGAATGTAAAAGACGCTGAAAGTCTGGCAATCGACATCTTAACATTCCTTACGGGTATTTCCTCTAGGGACGGCGAAAAATTCCCTGTACTTCGTAAGGCGGTACGCTCCGTTACCCAGAGCGACAGTCGGGGCTTGCTCCATGTGATAGACGAGCTACGCCGTGAAGATACACCCATATCAAGAAATATCGCAGAACATATCGACAGCTTCACGGACTACGACTTTGCACACCTGCTGTTTTCAGACGGTACGGTGGAAAATGCAATCAGTCTGGATAACCAACTCAATATCATTCAAGTAGCGGACTTAGTATTACCAGATAAGGATACAACATTTGAGGAATACACGACCATTGAATTATTGTCGGTGTCTATGCTGATTGTGATTAGTACCTTTGCCCTTGATTTTATCCATTCAGACAGAAGCATTTTTAAGATTGTAGACCTTGACGAAGCGTGGGCGTTCTTAAATGTGGCACAAGGCGAAACTTTATCAAATAAGCTGGTGCGTGCTGGACGAGCTATGCAGGCAGGCGTCTATTTTGTTACACAATCTTCTGGCGACGTGTCAAAGGAAAGTCTGAAAAACAATATCGGCTTGAAGTTTGCCTTTCGTTCTACTGACATCAACGAGATAAAGCAGACCTTAGAATTTTTCGGTATCGACAAGGACGACGAGAACAACCAGAAACGCTTGCGTGATTTGGAGAACGGACAATGCTTATTGCAGGACTTATACGGGCGTGTCGGTGTGGTGCAGATACACCCAGTCTTTGAAGAACTGCTACACGCCTTTGATACCAGACCGCCCGTACAGAGAAATGAGGTGGAGTGATGAAAGAAAGGATAAAAGGTGCGTTCACAAAAAGGAAGATACTTCACTTTCTCAAAATGGCTCTGTTTGTCGTGGCACTCTCCCTTATCCTGCTCTCACTTCTGGGGACGGTGGCTCATGCGACGGGGCTTGTGGACGATACCATAAACGCAGAAAATCTTTACTCAAAATATCCGCTGTCGAATTACCAGCTTGATTTTTATGTGGATAATAGCTGGTCGTGGTTGCCATGGAACTGGCTGGACGGTATCGGAAAATCGGTGCAGTACGGACTTTACTGCATTACCAATTTTGTCTGGACGATAAGCCTTTATTTAAGCAATGCTACGGGCTATGTGGTGCAGGAAGCATACAAACTTGATTTTATTAACGATATGGCAGACAGTATCGGACAAAGCATACAGACCCTTGCAGGCGTTACCGAGAACGGCTTTTCTTCTACGGGCTTCTATGTCGGTTTCCTGCTTCTCATTATCTTAATAGTGGGACTTTATGTTGCCTATACGGGACTTATCAAACGCGAAACCAGCAAGGCACTTCACGCTGTTATTAACTTTGTGGTGGTGTTCGTGTTGTCCGCTTCCTTTATTGCCTACGCTCCCGATTACATCAAGAAGATAAATGAATTTTCATCAGACATCAGTACCGCTTCTTTGGACTTGGGAACAAAAATCATGCTCCCCAACTCTGACAGCGAGGGCAAGGACAGCGTGGACTTGATACGGGACAGCTTGTTTTCCATTCAAGTGGAACAGCCGTGGCTCTTGCTTCAATTTGGTAACAGCAACGCAGAGGAAATCGGGACAGACCGTGTAGAAGCTCTGGTATCAGTAAGTCCAGAGGACGAGGACGGCAAGACCAGAGAGGAAGTCGTGAAAACAGAAATCGAGGACAATGACAACAACAATCTGACGATACCGCAGGTCGTAAACCGTTTAGGTATGGTGTTCTTCCTGCTATTCTTTAACTTAGGTATCACGATATTTGTATTCTTGCTTACGGGTATGATGTTGTTCAGCCAGATACTCTTTATTATCTTTGCAATGTTTTTACCTATCAGCTTTCTACTTTCCATGATACCGAGCTATGAAAGCATGGCAAAGCAGGCAATCGTGAGGGTATTTAATACCATAATGACACGGGCAGGAATAACGCTCATTGTAACGGTGGCGTTCAGCATTTCCAGTATGTTTTATAACATCTCCACAGACTACCCGTTCTTTATGGTGGCGTTCTTGCAGATAGTGTGTTTTGCTGGTATCTATATGAAACTGGGCGACTTAATGAGTATGTTCTCACTTAATGCTGGCGACAGTCAAAACATGGGACGAAGAATTTTCCGCAGACCGTATCTGTTTATGCGACATAGGGCTAGGCGTATGGAACACCGTATTGCAAGGGCGGTAAGTGCTGGCGGTATTTCGGGTGGTGTGGCTGGTGCGGTAGCTGGAAGTGCCGTTGCTGGCAAGAGAGCCGAAAGAAAAAATACGGCTTCTAAAGAAAATCGGGGCAATACCACTTCCAGCATGGGACAGCGTGCAGGCTCAAAGGTGGGTGCTGTCTTAGATACGAAAAATAAAGTGAAAGACAAGGCTAACGCTGTCAAAGAGAATATCAAGGATATGCCGACACAGACCGCTTATGCGGTGTATTCCGCAAAGGAAAAGGCAAAGTCCAGCGTATCAGACTTCAAGCGTGGCATGGTGCAGGAACAGCAGTCCAGACAGACGGGACGCTTGGAAAAGCAGGAACAGCATAGACAGAATATCGCTGACAAACGTATGGAGCTTCAAAAGGCACAAGAAGCAAGACAAAGAAAGACGGACGGATCAGCGACAACGGGAGCTACCCGTCCCCATGAGCGACCAGCCACAGCTTCAACCATTCCAAAGCCGAGTGCGGAAAAAATGCAGGAAGTGAAACGTCCTGCCACAGCGACCACTTCAAAAGCAAGTGAACCAGTCAAGACAAATGTTGTGAAAGAGCGTCCGTTATCTTCTGGTGCTTCTGATAAGAAAGCGACCCAGCCTGCACAGCCAGTACATAGGCAGAATGTAGAAAAAGTAGTATCGCAGGAAACACGCCAGAATTACAAAGCAGAGCGTACTACAAAGAAACAGACCTTTGAACAATCAAAGCGTACAACGGAACATACCGAAAAGAACCGTAACCTTGTAACGAAGAAAGGACAGAAGAAAAAATGAAACTGAAACATATCGCTCTTATTGGCAGTCTGTTTCCTATCCTCTTTTCCATAGTCCTTTTCTTTGGTGTCCTCATTAGTGCGGACAGCGACGACGAGAACAGCAACTTTTCTTCTGGCATTACGGGTATGAATTTATCCGCAGAAGTCTTGAAACATCAGCCTATGGTGGAAAAATACGCCAGAGAAAACGGTATCTCCGAGTATGTCAACGTGCTACTGGCTATCATTCAAGTAGAAAGTGGCGGTACGGCAGAAGATGTTATGCAGAGTTCAGAAAGTCTTGGTTTACCGCCCAACTCTTTAGATACGGAAAGCTCAATCAAGCAGGGGTGTAAGTATTTTGCGTCCCTGCTTTCTTCCTGTAAAAATCAAGGTATCGACGATTTGAATGTAGCGATACAGTCCTATAACTATGGCGGTGGTTATGTGGGATATGTGGCAGGAAAAGGAAAGAAACACACCTTTAACCTTGCAGAGAGCTTCGCCCGTGAGAAATCGGGTGGAAAGAAAGTAACCTACACCAACCCGATAGCCGTTGCGAAGAACGGGGGTTGGCGGTATCAGTATGGCAATCAATTTTACGTCGAATTAGTCAATCAGTATTTAACTGTTCCGCAGGTATCGGGAGAGCTGGCACAAAAGGTCATGAATGAAGCGTTAAAATATCAAGGCTGGAAATATGTGTATGGCGGTAGCAATCCCAACACTTCTTTTGACTGTTCGGGACTGACGCAATGGTGCTATGGAAAAGCTGGTATCTCCTTACCGAGAACCGCACAAGCACAGTATGACGCAACCCAACATCTTCCACTTTCGCAGGCAAAGGCTGGGGACTTGGTATTTTTCCATTCTACCTATAACGCTGGAAGTTATGTAACACACGTCGGTATTCTTGTTTCGCCGACACAGATGTACCACGCAGGCGACCCGATAGGATATGCAGACCTAAGTAGTAGTTACTGGCAACAGCACTTAATCGGTGCAGGACGAGTAAAACAATAGAAAGTGAGGATTTCATCATGTTTAGAAAGAATAAGAAACAGACAGAAACTATCAAAGAACCCAAAGAAAAAAAGGTGCGTACTTTCAAGGTAGGCACACATAAAAAATCCGTGATTGCATTGTGGGTGGTGCTTATCGCAAGCGTGAGCTTTGGGGCGTATAAGAATTTTACGGCTATCGACCAGCACACGACCCATGAAAAAGAAATCATAGAGCTTCGCTTGCAGGACACCAACGGGATAGAAAATTTTGTGAAGAACTTTGCAAAGCCCTACTACACATGGAGTAACAGCAAAGAAGCGATTGAAGCAAGGACGCAGGCAATCAGCGGTTATCTGACAAAGGAATTGCAGGACTTGAATGTGGATACCATTAGAACCGATATACCGACCAGCTCCACAGTTACAGATGTGATTGTATGGAGTATTGAACAGTCGGGAACGGACA
This sequence comes from Oscillospiraceae bacterium, assembly GCA_025757685.1. NCBI lineage: Bacteria > Bacillati > Bacillota > Clostridia > Eubacteriales > Oscillospiraceae > Oscillospiraceae bacterium. The sequence continues at coordinate 1,676,654 of CP107220.1, forward strand.
CTTTTTCTGCTACCTACGAAGTGGATCAGCAGATAAAAGAGGGAGAACAGACAAGCAATGTGAAAGCAACCTATACCGTAAAAGTCCATGTAGACGCTGACGGGGATATGGTAATCGTTCAGAACCCTACCCTTGCACCAGCAATCGAGAAATCAGATTATGAGCCTAAGACACCAGAAGCAAATGCAAGTGTAGACGCTGATACCGTCAATGACGCTACTGCATTTCTTGAAACATTCTTTAAGCTGTACCCGACAGCCACAGAAAAAGAGCTTGCCTACTATGTATCGGGAAATGTGCTTGAGCCTATCGGCAGGGACTACATTTATGCTGAACTGGTAAACCCTATCTTTACAAAGGACGGGGACAATGTGAAAGTCAAAGTTGCTGTGAAATTCCTTGATAATCAGACAAAGGCTACACAAATATCGCAGTATGAACTTGTGCTACATAAGGATAGCAACTGGAAGATTGTAGGATAATAAAATATGGAAAGTTTGCTTGACATTCTTTACTTGCAGGAGTATCATAAGATTAGAAAAGGAAAGCAAACATTCCATTTGTTCAAGAAAGGGGTATGTTGTGAAAAATCGTTTAGAAGAATTACGAAAACAAAGAGGTATTAAACAAGAAGATTTAGCGACTGCTCTTGAAGTATCTCGTCAAACAATAGGCTCTTTAGAAAATGGACGCTACAATCCCTCTATTATCTTAGCTTTTAAAATTGCAAGGTACTTTCAAATGAGTATTGAAGAAATATTTATTTATGAGGAGGAAAGCAAATGAAACATAAGATACAAAAAGTTGAATTATTTATCGGTGTAATAATCTTTTTAGGTGGTTTACTAACTTATGGTTTAGGCGTACACCAACTATTGCCCGTACCTCGTCCAGATTTGGTTGTCTATGGTACAACGCTTATTGGAATAATATTGATTTTTATGGGTTGTGATATATTCAGTAAGCCAACAAAAGAAATGCAAATATTAGAAAATGATGAAAGAAATATCGCAATTACTAATGCTTCTCTTGCGAATGCTTATAAAGTAACACTTACATTATTGGTTCTTGTATTATTTGCTCTTGTCTTTATGGGATATATGAGTAAAGTTGTGTTTTTTTCGATAGCAGGAGTTATTGCTATCGGACAAATTACATGGGTTATAACAGCTCGTTATTTAGATAAAAATACGTCTTAATTCTTCAAGTATTTTTAGTTTTTCCTTCTCCATAACTACGCCCCATTCTTTTTTTGTATAGTAATATTGTATCATTAAGAATCACAAATCACAAGTGATTTGTGATTAATCACTTGTGATTTGTGATAAGTGATTTGTGATTAATATATAAAAGCCCTCTTTAAAGGGCTTTTATGTTTATTTTGAAAAAGAGATAAAATCAATATATCCCTTTTCCCCAATTTTTACAACGGCATTGTAGGGCTTTTTCTCTTTGTTTTTGATTCCTTTTACCAGGGTTTCTTTTCCCTCCAGTAATTCTTTTACATTCGTTTTGGTTAGTTTTTTCTTTCTAAAATGTTCAGCTAAAGTAAACTTACATTCAGGATAATTTGAACAACCATAAAACGATTTTTTTAATACAATATTGTTGCCACACTTAGGACATTTTCCTACAAGGGGTCCCGAGCGCTTAGTGGGAATTTGTACCCCTTATCGATACAAATTCCCCGTAGGCGCTAGGGACCTCTTTAGCTTCTTGGAAGCTGTCAGTAGTATATCTAATAATTTATCTCCATTCCCTTTAGTAACGTGTAACTTTCCAAATTTAAAAAAGCGACTCATAGAATTATTTCCTCCCGTTAAATAATAGATAACTATTAAAAATAGACAATACTTGCTCATAAGTAACGGTACTTAAATTGTTTACTTTGGCGTGTTTCATTGCTTGATGAAACTGATTTTTAGTAAACAGTTGACGATATTCTCGATTGACCCATTTTGAAACAAAGTACGTATATAGCTTCCAATATTTATCTGGAACATCTGTGGTATGGCGGGTAAGTTTTATTAAGACACTGTTTACTTTTGGTTTAGGATGAAAGCATTCCGCTGGCAGCTTAAGCAATTGCTGAATCGAGACTTGAGTGTGCAAGAGCAACCCTAGTGTTCGGTGAATATCCAAGGTACGCTTGTAGAATCCTTCTTCAACAATCAGATAGATGTCAGACGCATGGCTTTCAAAAACCACTTTTTTAATAATTTGTGTGCTTAAATGGTAAGGAATACTCCCAACAATTTTATACCTCTGTTTGTTAGGGAATTGAAACTGTAGAATATCTTGGTGAATTAAAGTGACACGAGTATTCAGTTTTAATTTTTCTGACGATAAGTTGAATAGATGACTGTCTAATTCAATAGACGTTACCTGTTTACTTATTTTAGCCAGTTTCGTCGTTAAATGCCCTTTACCTGTTCCAATTTCGTAAACGGTATCGGTTTCTTTTAAATTCAATTGTTTTATTATTTGGTTGAGTACTTTTTCACTCGTTAAAAAGTTTTGAGAATATTTTATATTTTTGTTCATGTAATCACTCCTGAAGTGATTACATCTGTAAATAAATACAGAAGTTAAACGATTTGTTTGTAATTTTAGTTATCTGTTTAAAAAGTCATAAGATTAGTCACTGGTAGGAATTAATCTAACGTATTTATTTATCTGCGTAATCACTGTTTTTAGTCTGTTTCAAAATAGTAGATGTTTTATCTACATTACGCATTTGGAATACCAACATGACGAATCCCTCCTTCTTAATTACAAATTTTTAGCATCTAATTTAACTTCAATTCCTATTATACACAAAATTTTAAGATACTGCAATATCAACACACTCTTAAGTTTGCTTCTAAGTCTTATTTCCATAACTTCTTTTACGTTTCCGCCATTCTTTGCTGTTTCGATTTTTATGATATGGTGCAAGTCAGCACGAACACGAACCGTCTTATCTCCCATTATATCTTTTTTTGCACTGATTGGTGTATCATTTCGTTTTTCTTTTTGTGCGCCTAAATTTCCCACAATCACTCACTTCTTTCTATTTCTTCTTATTCTTATTTTATCATCAACAATCACAAATCACTTGTGATTTGTGATAAGTGATTTGTGATAAGTGATTTGTGATTAATATATAAAAGCCCTCTTTAAAGGGCTTTTATGTTTATTTTGAGAAAGATATAAAATCAATATATCCCTTTTCCCCAATTTTTACAACGGCATTGTAGGGCTTTTTCTCTTTGTTTTTGATTCCTTTTACCAGGGTTTCTTTTCCCTCCAGTAATTCTTTTACATTCGTTTTGGTTAGTTTTTTCTTTCTAAAATGTTCAGCTAAAGTAAACTTACATTCAGGATAATTTGAACAACCATAAAACGATTTTTTTAATACAGAAAATGTAGTCTTTTGAAAGGTGGAATTAACAATGAAGAAAAAATTATCATTTATCATTGAGATTATTATAGGTATAATCTTTATATGTTTTGGATATTTCGTTATTGATACTGATTATTACGCTACACTTTTTTACGCAATGGGGTTCGGTTTAGCTTTTGCTTCTGGTGTTCAATTATTGAAAATTTGTTATTATGAAATGCCAAAAAATAAAGAAAAATTACAAAATATAAATAGAGAAAATCACATCAATAATGTTGATGAAAGAAAAATATTTTTAAGAATGAAAGCTGGTTCTTTAGTATATCAGTTAATGACTTTCGTGTACTTGTTTGTTGCTTTTGTACTTGCGTTACTTCATATTGAAGCATGGATTATAGGCATTATATTTGGTTTATTCCTACTGCAAACATTTTTAGGGATTATTCTATATAAGCATTTTGAAAAACATTTCTAAAACATTCAGTAAATTGTGACGAGGTAATACTATGATAGGACTTAAAAAACGAGATATTAAAAAAGCATTGAAAGCTGGTGCAAAAGCTGGCGGTGTGTCATTAGCTGATGTTCGAGCTGATATTGAAGCGACGATTGATGAAGCTATGAACAGCACCGACCCAGAAGTGCAGGAGAATTTCAGAAAGTATTTTGGAAATAAACGCCCTACTCCAGAAGAATATATTTACAAGATTACAAAAAAGACAAAAGTTTAATAGAAATCAAGTGCTGTAAGGGGGCTTGTGTCATGGAAAGTTTTAAGCATAATCTTATACGGTCATACACTACCTAACAGCATTTTATTAACAACTGAATATCTCACAGCTTTAATAGCTCGTACAGACTATATGTTTTGTGCGGGCTTTTTTTGTACCCGAAAAAATTTTTTCATTTTTTTTCAAAATCATGCAACAAATCACACCTTGCTGTACAGATATGGTGCGGAAAGAGGGATAAACACTTTTCACGTCATAACGGAAAGGGGGTGTGATGATATGAAACCGTCGGACTTCCAAAAGACAATACAATGTCAATTTGACTGCAAGCTCAAACGTGTAGTGAAAGGCATTGTCCGTAATTATCGCAAAGAATTAAAGCGACGAAGAAATAAGGAAATTTCCTATTGTGAACTTCCAGAAATCGTCGTAGAAAAGCTGGCAGTCTGGGACGAATACGAAAGCGATTATACCGCCTTTGATGTATGTGGTATTGAGGTTCGTGTCCTTGATGATGATTTAGCAGAAGCGATTAAGTATCTGTCTGAAAAAGACAGAGAAATCTTGTTGATGTATTTCTTCTTAGGCATGAGCGATACAGAAATCGGCGACAGATTAAAGATTAACCGTTCAACGTCGTTCCGCAGTAGGAAGAACTCACTTGAAGAAATCAAGAAAAAATTAAAGGAGAACATGAATGATGAATAACACACGCCCGTCATTTTACCTTATTTCGTCGGCTGTGGACGGCAACGTAAATGCGATTGAAAAGATACTGGCGTTGTATGACCCGTACATATCAAAATGTTGTTTGCGTCCGTTCTACGACAAATATGGTAATGTCTGCATAGTCGTAGACATGGAATTAAAAGGACGTATCAGAGAAGCACTTATCAAAATGATTTTGGACTTTGATATTCCTTTAGAAACCGAAGAATAACAAGCAGTAACCGCAGAGCATGATTTGTTCAATCCCCTCTTTCCTGCTCTGCCCCTGCTTTTACATGAAAGCAACACGCTTTCGCCACAGCTCTTTGACAACTGAATAAAGCAGACAGATACGTTTGTGAGATAGCGAGCCACGGGGACTGTACGCCACGACCTTTTCAAAAGAAAGCGAGCGACCCACGCAGTGATCCGAGAGCGACTGTTGGAAAAGTCGTTTTGCCACGACCTATCCTCACAGAATAATGATACGTCCGCATGGTGCGGTTCTGCCCACAAGAATGGGAATAGTTGAGATACTAACGGAGCTTTCCAAAGCCGTCTGCCTGCTTGTAAAAAATGACACACAGTAAAGGGGGTGCATAGATTATGAACAATACTGATGTGCCTATCTGGGAAAAATATACGCTGACGATTGAAGAAGCGTCCAAATACTTCCGCATTGGCGAAAAGAAATTGCGTAAATTAGCCGAAGAAAATATTGACGCTGGCTGGGTTATCGTGAACGGTAACCGTATTCAGATTAAGCGAAAACAATTTGAAAAAATCATAGATACATTGGACGAAATCTAATGTCATTGAGCCGTAGATATGGTATAATAAATATAGCGTATCACGGCTCATTCCATGACGGAAAGGAGCTTTACACTATGTCTAATGTAAAACGAAAAGACGGTAAAAATCGCAATTTGCGTAATGGAGAGAGCCAGCGAAAAGACGGAAGATACGTTTATAAATATACCGATATATACGGAAAGCCACAATTTGTCTATTCTTGGAAACTTGTACCGACAGACAAGACACCTGCTGGAAAGCGTGATGATATATCGTTGAGGGAAAAAGAAGCACAGATAAAAAAAGACCTTAACGACGGTATCGACACAGTCGGCGGTAAAATGACAGTCTGCCAGCTCTACGACAAGAAGAACAGCCAAAGAAAGAACATCAAAAGGGCTACTGAAAAAGGACGACAGTATCTTATGAACGCTCTGAAAAACGACCCGTTGGGTATGAGGGCGATTGATACTGTGAAGCAATCGGACGCTAAAGAATGGGCTATCAGAATGAGTGAAAAAGGATATGCCTATAAAACGATTGATAACTATAAGCGTTCCTTGAAAGCGTCATTTTACATGGCGATACAAGACGACTGTATCAGAAAGAACCCGTTTGAATTTAAGCTAAGTGATGTTCTGGAAGATGATACGGAGCAGAAAGTTATCCTTACACCAGAGCAGGAAGAACGCCTGCTTGCCTTTATGGAAAAGGACAAGATTTACAGCAAGTATTATGATGAGGTTGTGCTTCTGCTGGAAACGGGACTTCGTATTTCTGAATTTTGCGGACTGACGACGCATATTGATATGCAGAACAGAATACTCAATATAGACCACCAGCTATTGAAAGATAGCGAAATAGGCTACTATATTGAAACACCAAAGACCAAAAACGGAAAACGGGAACTTCCATTGACAGAACGGGCTTATCAAGCAATCCAAAGAATACTAAAGAGCAGAGGAAAAGCACAACCGCTGATTGTAGGTGGTTACAGCAATTTCCTATTCTTAAACCGTGAGGGCTTGCCTAAAGTTGCAGGAAACTATGAGGGTATGGTGCGAGGATTGATTAAGAAATATAACAAGTATCACACGGATAAGTTACCGAACATCACACCACATTCATTCAGGCATACTTATTGTACGAATATGGCAAATAGAGGAATGAACCCAAACACCCTGCAATATCTCATGGGACACGCTAACATAACCATGACACTTGGCTATTACGCACACGGTACATTTCAATCTGCAAAAGCGGAACTGGAAAGACTGGCTTGTTAATATCGGAGCTTATATTTACTACTCATTTACTACTTTTGGTTGCATTTTCATGCTGGTAAATGCCAGCTTATGCAAGGTATCTTCCAAAAAGAAAATACCGATAAAGCCCTAAAATACGGGATATATCGGCATTTACCAACTTATGAAAAGATAATCAGAAATTTAGTAAGTTTTTTATGCAAAAAAATGCGAAAACGAATCATACGGCAATTCGGGCACGCTGATATTCAGCTATAACGAAAGCTCAGGAATTGTAACATTAAGCATTGGAAGTGCAAAAAGTGATTTGCGGTTTATTGCATTACAATACGCCATGAATTTATTATAGGAGTCAATATATGAAATACTGCGAAAAATGCGGAGCGATGATGAATGACACGGACATACAATGCCCAAACTGCAAAAACAAAGTTGCTGTTCAAGTTGAAAATGATGTTGATGCAAAAGCTCAGAAAAAGAAAAAAGTAAAAAAGGTTGTTTTAATTTGTCTTGGTGTCTTTTTAGGGATAAATATATTATTGGTTGCAATAGCAATGCTGATGCCATCCAGCGACAGCACAGACAAAGCGGCAGATTCAGCTTCAAAATGGATAAAAAGCGACACCGAAATCGCGGAAAACAGCGGAATATACTACTATTATGATGAATCGCCCGATGATTTCGTCGACAAAATAAATAGCCTTCTTAAAAGTTTAGCCGACAAAAGCGAAGTAGACTCCGAAAACGCTGACAATTTTTATAAATATGACAATAAAACCGAACATGAAGACAGTGATGTGATAACATATACCTATACTGCAAATAACAATCACATTATGGGATTCTATATTGACTGTCTCAATGGCAAGATTATTGATGTTCGCCCCGTAATTGATGTCACCACTGTATTTAGTAATGGTCAAGGCAAAGATGACCTATACGGCAACATGGCATTAAATACGGCATTGGCGTTATGTGCGTATGAAGGAATTGAAGAAAGCCAAATAGATGAAGTGTATAAAGTTATATATAACAGCATGTGTAACGAAAAAACAACTGGATGGTATATCAACGGATTTTTTGCCGGATTAAAGACTGTCACAGTTTCCAGTCAAGACACTCTATTTGAGGTCAACATTTTGAAAATGGATAAGGACTTGTATAAAAAGACCAAGGAAACTGGTGAAAAAGCAGGCAATAAATCCATTGAAATCAATCTGAATCAAACCGAAAGCACTACGGAAAATACAACAACATCCGCACAAATTGAAAAGACGGAAATAAGCGATTTATTTTCGGGTGATTTAGAGGATGCAAAAAAGGTTTTGGGTAATGAAACCGAGGCTGAAAAGAATTTGGATTCTTACACAAGGCACACTTTCGGCGACATTGTGATTATGTGTGAATACGGCACGAACAATATTTACAGCATCGCCATAAATTACACCGACGATACGCGCAACCGATACACTGCTTTTGGTTTGGACGGGAATTCAAAAAAAACGGATTGGAGCAAAAGACTCGGCAACGAACTTTCAAGCAATTACGATTCCGACGGCGACAATGTTTATACATACGAAAATGACTATAAGGGAAATACATTCAACATAGAAATCACCGTGTCAGATGAGGTTCCGGATAAAATCACCGTATTTAAGCAGTACAATGGACAATAACAACAAAACCATTGTTATAGCCAGATACCTGATAAATAAAGCAGGAACCGTGTCAGCGCAGATAGCCAGACAATGTGGCAGATTGGCGTGGATGTGCGCCCTGCCTATCGCGGCAACGGCATCGAGGTAAAGCTGGTGAATATGCTGACCATAGAGACTTTGGCTCGAGGTGTGGTGCCCTATTACACCACGGATATTGCCAATATAAGCTCTCAAAAAGTGGCCGTCAAAAGCGGCTATTTGCCCGCCTGGACCAATTGCTTTAGGAACCGATTACCAAAATTCCATAAATAAAAAGCAGTCCACCGGGCTGCTTTTTATTTTACCGGCGGTGGGGCGAAAATCGCAGTATTTCTAATAAACCCGGTGGCTTTTCTGAAGTCCGGCCGGTATGCGCGTGGTATAGTAAGACTGTGTGCCGGGCAACGAGATCCGGATATAGACAATCGCCGCCGGGTGTCCCCCTGTAAAAAGCGCAAAAAAGACGGAACCACTCTACATGGTTCCGTCTTTTGTTTTGCTTGATGGACTTACTCCCCCGCCTCGGTAGAGAGCAGCACCCGGTCGTTGTCAAACTCCTCACCGGAGGTAATCTTAAACTTATCCAGCAGATCCTTGGTGGTCAGTTTTTTCTTCTCCTCACCGCTTACATCATAGATGATCTTGCCCTCGTTCATCATAATCAGCCGGTTGCCGATGGCAATGGCGTCCTTCATATTGTGGGTAATCATAATGGTAGTCAGGTGATCTCGGGCCACGATCTTCTCCGTCAGATCCAGCACCTTCTTGGCGGTTTTGGGGTCCAGCGCTGCGGTGTGCTCATCCAGCAGCAGCACCTTCGGCTTCTTCAAAGTGGCCATCAACAGGGTCACCGCCTGGCGCTGACCGCCGCTGAGCAGGCCCACCTTGGAGGTCAGGCGGGTATCCAGCCCCAGATCCAGCTCCTTGAGCATCTCTGCATACTGAACCTTTTCTTTTTTACTAACGCCGGAACGCAGGCTTCGCCCCTTGCCACGGCGAGCGGCGATGGCCAAATTCTCGGCGATCTGCATATCCGCAGCCGTGCCGGTCATGGGGTCCTGGAACACACGGCCGATGAACTTGGCGCGCTTGTATTCCGGCAGTTTGGTCACATCCTTGCCGTCGATCACAATGGAACCGCAGTCCACCGGATACACACCGGCGATCATATTCAGCATCGTGGATTTGCCGGCGCCGTTGCCGCCGATTACCGTTACAAAATCGCCCTCGTTCAAGGTCAGATCAATGCCGCAAAGGGCCTTTTTCTCATTGATGGTGCCGGGGTTAAATGTCTTTTGTACACCTGTGATTTTAAGCATTGTCCTTGCCCCCCTTATTCGTCTTTACATGCTTGGCGCTCAGCTGCCCTTTCCAGTACGGCACGCCCAGGAACAGCGCCACCACCAAAGCGGAGAACAGCTTCAGGTCGTTGGCGTTCAGACCCATTTGCAGCACCAACTGAATGACAATATAGTAGATCCCGCCGCCCAGCACCGCTGCCAGCAGGCGCAGAGCAAAGTTCTTGAACAGCTTGCCAAAGATCACATCGCCGATGATCACAGCCGCCAGGCCGATAACGATAGCGCCACGGCCCATATTAATGTCCGCAAAGCCCTGATACTGGGCCAGCAGGCCGCCGGACAATGCCACAATGCCGTTGGAGAGCACCAGTCCCAGCACCTTGTTGAACCCGGTGTTGATGCCGTTGGCGCGGGCCATGGCCTCATTGCACCCGGTGGCGCGCACACCGGCGCCCAGCTCCGTGCCGAAGAACCAGTACAGTAACCCAATGATCACCAGCGCAAAAGCACCGCCGACGAGAATGGATTTGGGAATATACCGCAGGGATACCAAGATCCCGTATTCATCAATATTCAGCGCCACATTGGCACGACCGCTCATAATCCGCAGGTTTACGGAATACAGCGCCAGCTGGGTCAAAATACCTGCCAAGATCGCCGGTATGCCAAACTTGGTATGCAAAATACCGGTAACCAGTCCGGCAATACACCCGGCCAAGAACGCCAGCAGCATAGCCAGCCAAATGTTCATCCCTGCAATGGTACACACCACCAGCACGGCGCCGCCGGTACCAAAGCTGCCGTCCACCGTCAAGTCGGCCAAATCAAGAACCTTAAAGGTCAAATACACGCCCACTGCCATAATACCCCAGATGATACCCTGGGCACAAGCACCGGGCAAAGAAGCTAAAAATCCGCTCATTGCACAATCTCCTTCAATTTAAAGTGCTAAATTCGCAAAGCGTAGTCCTATCTTACCAAATCCGCCGTAAAAAATCAAGTAGAGGACACCAATCTCTCCACCACCGAACCACACGCTAATCAACCACACAAAAAACCGGGCAGCATTTCTGCTGCCCGGCATCGTGGCAATGTTTAACTTTCGATTGCCTTGTAGCCGTCTACCACCTTCACGCCCAGTGCCTTGCAGCGGGCGGCGTCATATTCCTTTGTCAACTTGTTTTCCGGCACAAACTCAATGTCCATGGTTGCCGGGTCTTTGCCGTTAACCAGAATGTCATAAGCCATTTCGCCGGCCTTGTAGCCGATGTCGTAATAGCTGATGGACAGAGTGGCTATACCGCAGCCGGAGCAAATGCCCTCCTCACCGGCAATAATGGGTACGCCGGCAGGCTTTGCAATGTTGTCAATGGTCTTGGCGCTGGAGGCCATGGTGTTGTCTGTGGGAACATACAGTACATCGCTGTTCTGGCAAGCCAGCTTGGTCACAGAAGCGATCTCGTTAGAGTCCGCAGCGGTGTATTCCTTCACCTCCAGGCCCATTTCCTTCAGCTTTGCGCCCACAACGGTAGCCTGGTACTTGGAGTTCTTCTCCGCTGAGCAGTACAGAATACCCACTTTCTTGGCATTCGGCACCCACTCTTTAACCATGGCGGCCTGCTTATCCAGCGGCGCCAGGTCGGCGGTACCGGTCACATTGATCCCGGTCTTGGTGGCAGTCTCGTCCTTCAGACCCAGAGCCACGCCGTAGCTGGTGACGGAGGTACCCACAATCGGAATGGTGTTGGTTGCCGTGCGGGCAGCCACCAGTGCGTCCGTAGCGTTGGCCATGATCAGGTCCACATTCTGAGACACATACTGGTTAACAATGGTGGAGCACAGGGTGGAATCGCCGGCGGCGTTCTGCTCTTTGAAAGTCACCTTGTCGCCCAGCTTGTCCGTCAGCGCCTTCTTAAAGCCCTCGGTAGCCTTGTCCAGTGCCGGATGCTGCATGGACTGGCAGATACCTACGGTATAAGTGTCCTTGGCACTGCCGCCGGAACAACCGGCAAATACAGAAGCCACCAGCAGCCCGGACAGCGCCACGGCAGCGATCTTCTTCACAACCTTATTCATTGTAATAACCCCTTTTCTCGGTAAATTTATGATGATTTTAGTTTAGCACATAAAAGCGTTAAAGTCAACACCTTTTTTCTTGCATAAATTCCTGCCCGGGTGTATAGTGAAGTTATCCTAACGAAAAGGGGATATTCCTATGCAACTGAACCCGTACCAGGATCTGCCCTGGGAGCAGCTGATGCCCACCGCCCGGCGGAAGCTGCTGTGCAGCGACAAAAACTATATGTTCGTCTTAATGGAGTGCAAGGCTGGCACTGCCCAGCCGCCCCACAGCCATCCACACACCCAGGTGGATTACCTACTGGAGGGCGAGATTGATATGCAGGTGGGCGACGAAGTGCGCCGTATGCACGCCGGCGACATTGTGCAGGTGCCCGGCAATGTGCCCCACGCTTTTTGCCGGGTCTATCGGGATACCCGCTGGCTAGAATTCTTCACCCCCGCCCGAAAGGACATTTTGCCCCGGGAAGAACAGAAAGAAAAAGAATAATTCAAACCCTTTGGCGCCCCTTGTTGCAAGGGGCGCGTTTTTTTGTTTGGCTTGTTCCAAAAACAGCATCCGCCGTCCAACCCCTCCCCCTTTACAAGGGAGGCTTTGTTTTGCAACCTTTTAGGCCCCCTTGTAAAGGGTGACTCCCTGAGGTGCAGTGAGATAATGTAGTGCAGCGACTAAGGGAGCAAGGTAACCGGTGTGCTAAATACAGCCAAACAGAAAAATCCTCGGGCAGCAGCTCGGGGATTTTCTATTTTATCTTCTTTGGATTACTTACTTCTTTGGATCACTTACTTCCTTCAGCTTCTTATTGATACTGTGGCGCTGCACGGCTCCGACCACTGCGGCAATATTGGCCTCTTTTCTGGCACGATCTGCAATATCGTTTTGCTCTTCCATCAGTCTGGCCTGTTCCGCGGCTTGTGCGTTGGCCTCTCGCTGCAACTCATTAGCCTCTTCCTGCTGATACAGTCGCTGCTGCTCCAGTTTGTACTGTTCCTGCCGATCGTACAGGTCAATGGCCTGCTGAATAGTGCAGTTGGATGTAGAAACGGTATCATAAATGTGCTGCATAGCATCAATACGCCGGTAAGACAGAGGCAGTATTTTGGTCTGCTCATAATGAGCCATTAGCTGCTGTACCGCCGCATCCAGTTCTTGCTGCCCTTTAATCAGTTCAGCATTCTTGCGTTTTGTCCAAGCATCCAGCGCCTGCGCATACTGGGGCATAGTTTCTTCTTCGTATTTTTTCTTTGCCGCCGCATATCGTGCGTCTTCTTCTTGCTGAGCCCGGGCAGCCTGTTCATCTGCCGCCTTGCAAGCCGCCACATAGTCCGGCTGTTCCGCCGCCATAGCGCTGCGCACATCTTCCTTTTTCTTTCTGTAATCAAATCGACTGGAAAAGAAGAAAATCAGAAGCGGAATAATCAGTGCCAAATCGACTAAATAAGCAATTCCATTTACGATATGACTAACCGTCTCAATTGGAATACGATTGGCAATAAAGTTAACGACAGAGAGCATAATTTGAATAACAAACCATACCAAAATCGCCGATGATACATTTTTTACATGATATATTTTCAGTACCCGAGTCGCTTTCGTGTTATAGTGCCGCAAATAATATCCATAATCCGGCTTTGGTTTCTCCGGATACGCCGGTTGGATCGTTTGGTGCTGCGGGGGATCCGGCTTTTGTTTGAATTGCTCCCGCTCCAGCCGGTTCAGTTCGTCCTTTTTGTCCCGGATAAACACTTCTAAATTCAGCGCTTTCTTCAAGTCTTGTACCTGATCGCTCATTCTCTTTCCCTCCAACTTTCTATTCTTGACTGCCAACCTTCTATAAAAGTCTCCGGCGGCACCTGCAGTGCCAAACAAATGGCTCGCAATTCGTCCGCATACAAAGGGCGACAACCGTGCAGCATTGCATAAAACGCCACCCCGGACATGCCGCTTTGCTTGGCAATGGTGTGCAGATGGATATGATTTTTGCGCAGATATAATCGCACTCGTTCATAAACGCACATATCCATCACCATTCTAAAGAATTTCTGTAGTCAATACAATTATAATAAAGACTTTCTTTATTGTCAACATTTAATTACAATATTTCTTTAAAACGGTGTTGAATTTTCAATTTTGTTGTGTATAATCAATACAGAGGTGATGGTCTTGAAGTATGAAATCGGTGCCAGAATTCGCCAGTTCCGTGAGGCACGCGGCCTAACGCAAGTCGAATTGGCCAACCGTTTGCATATCAGCAGCGGTCGCCTGTCCAACTGGGAGCAAGGCGCCTGTCGCCCAAACGCAGATATTTTGGCCAAGCTGTGCCGTGCGCTGGAGGTTTCACCCAGCGAATTGTTAGATTTGCCGACACCGGAACAAAACTTGACCGAGCACGAGCGCCAAGTCATTACCGCTTACAGAGAAAAACCAAATCTGCAAAATGCAGTAGACATTCTCTTAGGTATAGATAAATAATGAAAAAGGAACGGCAATGCCGTTCCTTTTTATTTTGTATATCCAAAACCGTAAGGGCGGCAATCTGCCCCCTTACCGAAAATTACAAACAACATCACACCAGCTACAAAGCCCGACGCTTTCTTTTCCCTGCCTGCCGAATATAAAGCGCCCCGCAAAATACGGCGCAAACGGCGGCAGCAATGGGCACGGCCCACCAAACAGCCCCGGTGCCCAGGGGTGCCGCCAGGCACGCACCCACGCACAGGCACAACGGCAGCGCACCGGCAGTAACCAGCGCCGATTTGGCTCGGTTTATCGACTGGAAATAGGCACTCACCGTCAGTACCGGCGGCAAGAACAAAAGAGCCGGTGCCAACCGCCGCAAGCAGTGGGTACCAAATTGCACGATCGCCGGATCGCGAGTAAAAATACCCAGCAGCGCTCCGCTCAAAGCATAACACACTGCCACAGCAACCACCGCATACACCAATCCCAACTGCACCGTGCGCACCACCGTTTGGCGCACCCGGCAGTGCAGTCCGGCGCCGTAGCTGCTGCCGATAATAGGCGCTGCTGCCAAGCAAAGAGCGGAGAACGGCGCCAAGGCAAATTCCGCCAACCGGCTCACATAGCCAAAGGCCGCCACACCTACTGTGCCTGCCCGAGGCGCCAACAAACCGTTCATCACCACCAGCACAACAGACAGACTGCCCATTTGTACCAAGGTGGGCAGCCCCAGAGTCAAGATCCGCCCCACGGTGGCGCGATCCGCCCGCACGCCACGGAATTGCTGGCAGGAAAACCGGGTGAAAAACAATACGCTCATACAAAAGCTCGCCGCCTGGGCGATCACCGTGGCCCAGGCCGCACCGGCAATGCCCAGGTGCAGCCGATAGATCAGCAACCAATCCAGCAGCAAGTTCACCCCGGTAGGCAACAGCCAGATCCAAAGGCTGTAATCCATACGCCCCTCCGCCCGTATAATAGACGAAAACCCGGTGGAGAACACATTGCCCGCCGCCAAAATAGTAAAATAGGTGCGAGCATAAGGCAAGATCTCTGCCGTGGCACCGAACAGCCGCAGCAGCGGCGTGCGAAACAACAAGCAAATACAGGTGATCCCCAGCGCTGTGGTGTAAAAGAACGCCATGGCGCTTTTTGTGACCCGGCCTGCCGCCCGGTAGTCCTTTTGCCCCAAACAGGGCGACACCATCGCCCCGGCACCGGCGCCAACCATTTGGGCAATAGCGCCCTGCAAAACCGTCAGGGGAAAGACCACGCTGATTCCCGCAGCCGCCAGGTCGCCTACCCCGTGGCTGACAAACAACGTGTCCGCCACATTATAAAAGGCACTAAAGAGCAGCGAAGCCAGAGTGTACGGCAGGTGCCGCAACAGACGGCCGGTCACCGGCGCAGTGGTCAGCGCCTGCGCCTTGTCCTGCGCCTTTTGGCGCCCGCCCTTACCCACGGCGCAAAGCGGCAAAGGCCGCCTTGTAAGCCACAGAAGCACCACCTATATCCACCATCCAGCCCTGGCTCAAGGGCGTATAGCGATAATATTTTTCCACTTCCTGGATCAACGCCAGCAACCCCTGGGCAAAGGCGTAGCGTAGCCGGGTCTCTCGGTTGACCTGCACCGGTACCCGGCAAAGGGCGTTGTGGGCTGCCAAGGACAAAATCTTTTTGTCCAGCGGCGCGGTAAAGGACTCCAGCGGCAAAAAGTCCAGCACCGGGTCGCCCCACAGGCTGCGCTCCGGGTCGATCCAGGCAAACCGGGTTTGTCCGCCCACCGTATGGCACAGGATATTGCTGCTCCACAGATCAAAATTCACCATCACGCAAGGTGCCGTCGCCAGCACCGCCCGATACTGCCGGGCATACGCCAGCAGGCGCTGCCCGCGGCGGCTGGTCTTGCCCATACGCCGGGCATCTGCCAGCAGGTTCTCGATCATGGAAATGTAAGCGTCCGCCCAGTTCTCATACAGTCCATTTTGCACATAACCGTAGCCCGTGCCGGACACATTATGGATCTGCGCCAACATCTCCGCCGTGCGCCGGTGTTTCTCCGCACTTGGCAGCGGGCACTTGTCTCGGTGCACCCCGGGCAGTCGCTCCATCACCACCCAGGGCGCGCCGCACAGGTTGCCCGCCGGGTCACTATACAGAATATTCGGCACGGTAATCTCCGTGTGCTGCCGGATCTGATCGTACCAGTAAAGTTCGGTGGCCAGCATATCCCGCTCATAGGTCATCACCGGCACCTGGGGTCTGGGCGCAATCTTCATCACCACCGGCGGGTTTGTCTCCGCTGCAAAAACGGCGTTGAACATACCGTCCCCCAGCAGCCGAAATTGCACCCCCGCGCTGTCCAGTCCGGCTTGTTTCAGCATATCCCGCAGCACCGCGTCGGTAGGCAGAGTCTTGGTCTTACTTTTCATATTTTGGTCACTCCTTTCCAACGCTATCATAGCACACCCCCCTATTTTGTCTATCAAAAAGCCGCGAAAATACAACAAATCCCCATCGACTTGCGCCGCCCCGGTTGACGGACAGCCTCCGGGCAGCTATACTGCACTTAGGGGGAATTCAAATGGATAGTGCATCTTTAATGAGTATTCGGGTGATCCCGAAAAGCGTCAAGGAAGAAACCGGGCACCACGCGCTGGAGCGACTGCACCATACCCCATACCGGGACGAGGTGCGCCTGTTCTCCTGCCTGCAACGGGGTGATCTGAAAAAGCTGATCTACGAATTGGGGCAGATCGGCATACAAAATATTACCGTAGGCCAAATGTCAGAGAACGACTTGCAGCAGCAAAAATATATGGCTGTCAGCTTTATCACCCTGGCCACCCGCTACGCCATTCAAGGAGGACTGGGCGAAAGCAACGCCTATGCGTATTCGGACGATTTTATTCGCCGCATTGACGCGGCCAGCACCAAGCGCACCGTGCACGCCGCCATTGTGGACGGCGCCATTGAACTGACCAATATGGTCAGCCGGGCGCAAAAGGACCTGACCTACTCACCCCATGTGCGCCGCTGCATTGCCTATATCAACAAAAACCCGGACCGCAAGCTGACGGTGGCTGCCGTGGCCGCCCACTGCGGCCTGTCGCCGGACTATCTCTCCCATCTGTTCAAATGCGAATTGGGCGTAAATCTGAGCACCTATATGACCGCCCAAAAGCTGGAGCTGGCCAAAACCCTGCTGTGGGAGGGCTGCGCCGCCGAGCAGGTGTGTTACAGCCTGGGCTTCTCCTCCCAATCCCATTTTATCGCCCTGTTTAAGCGCCGATTCGGTATGACCCCACGGGAATACACCGCCCTGCTGGGCACGGAAAAGTGAATGTATAATAACATCGCCCCTTGAAAATCAAGGGGCAGTTTTTTTGTTTTACTTGCCGTAGGGCGGGGGCTTGCTCCCGCCGTCCAATCCCTCCGTCTGCTCGCAAGCTCGCAGCCACCTCCCTTTGCAAGGGAGGCAAATCGGTTACAACACCTTAGGCTCCCTTGTAAAGGGTGACTCCCCGCAGTGCGGGGAGATGTCGCGCAGCGACAAAGGGGACGGGCGCCAGTTAGGCGCTGTCAGCGCAGCTGACTGAGGAATTTGCGGGCGGCAGATTGCCGCCCCTACCAAGCATCAAATCAAATACGGTACGATAGACAAAAGACGCAAGCACGCGCTGCAAATCCCCACGCCACCGCACTTCACCCTTGATTCTTCCGCAAAAGGTGGTATAATCGTTGTGCACATTTTATGTATGCGGAGAGGGAATTATGAAATATAACAAAAGCGCGACTTTGCGCTTTGCGTTCAAGCAATCACTGCCGGTGCTGTTCGGCTACTTGTTTTTAGGCGCAGCGTTCGGTATCATGCTGTTTAAGGCCGGCTACAATTGGGTGTGGGCAGCGCTGATCTCGCTGCTGGTGTATGCCGGGTCCGGCCAGTTTCTGCTGGTGTCGCTGATCTCCTCCGGCGCCGGGCTGGCCACCACCGCACTGATGACGCTGTTTATCAACACCCGCCACATGTTCTATGGCCTGTCTTATATTGAAAAGTTCAAGGCCGGCGGCTGGCGCTATCCTTTTATGATCTTTACTTTAACGGACGAAACCTACTCGGTAAACGCCTCCATCCTGTCTGTGCCGGATGGGGTGGACGAGCCCCGGGCGCGCTTTCTCATCGGCGAGCTTGACCATGTGTACTGGATCATCGGCTCCGTGCTGGGCTCGCTGCTCAGCGCCGCCCTGCCCATGGACTTTACCGGCATTGATTTCTCTATGACCGCCCTGTTTGTGGTGATTTTTATTGACCTGATCCGCAACCAAAAGGGTCGCGCCGGGCTGATCGGCGCTCTGGGGCT
This sequence comes from Oscillospiraceae bacterium, assembly GCA_025757685.1. Lineage (NCBI taxonomy): Bacteria > Bacillati > Bacillota > Clostridia > Eubacteriales > Oscillospiraceae > Oscillospiraceae bacterium. Next base: position 1,695,434 of record CP107220.1, read on the forward strand.
GTGCGCCGGCATTCTGTGCCTGCTGATCTTCGGGGCAGACAAATTCCTGCTTCCCTCCCTGGTGCTGACCGTGGCGGTGCTGTCCGCCGGTCGCCCCTTCTTTGATCCGGAACGGAGGGCTGCCAAATGACCAACACCCATTTGCTGATCATGGTGCTGGTGGCCGCCGTCTGTACCTTTGCCACCCGCCTATTTCCATTTGCCCTGTTTGGGGGCAAAAAGCAGGTGCCCAAGTTCGTGCAGTACCTGGGCAATGTGCTGCCGGTAGCGATCCTGGGCATTCTCATCGTCTATTGTCTTAAGGATTTTGAGCAGGGCAATGTGAACTACATTGTGCCCCAGCTGATCGCCGTGGCGCTCACCGCCGGGGTGCATCTGTGGCGCAAAAACACCCTCCTGAGCATCGCTGTGGGCACCATCGGCTATATGCTCCTGATCCACTTTGTGTTTGTGTGACAAAAACAAAAATACAAAAATGACCGCACCGGAAATGGTGCGGTCATTCTTTATCTCAATAATTTTTTAGTTGCAAACACAGCAGATTCATGGTACAATAGCCTTGCGACACAAGTGAATATTTTTTCTGCATACAGGACATGCTTTTTTTATCTCTCGATAAAAATGCGTGGGATTTTCGCATGCCTTATGCAGAATCACTTGTGTCGCAGCAAACCATGCGTTTTTTGTGCGTGGCTTTGCTGCGCACTTTTTATTCTTAGGGGGATAATTTTATGGAAACTGCTGCGTACACCATTTCTTTCATTCTTACAGTCTTTATTTGCTTTGGTATTCCTCTACTGCTGATCGTTTGGCTGATTTACCAAAGCGTGTATTACAAAAGCCAAAAATTTCTATCCATTAAAGAGCGCATTTCCAGCTACACCAATGATTGCAATGCGCTAAACGAACATATCGAAACGCTGAAAGATTGCTATTCAGAAATACAACATATAGACTACGGTCAGGCAACTTTTGTAAACAACAGCAAATGGAATTACCGTCGCCCAGCGTTCAATGCCCGCAAACAATCCAAATTTGTATATAACTGCTCTCGCCAGGTTTGCAGCAATGCACAAAATCAGCCGTTCAAGTATTTGTGCAAATACTTCAATATTAAGCCGAACGAAAACACTTTGGAAATGTTTGAGTCCGTCTTAAACAAATTTTCCGCCGTTGAGCAAGGTAAGCAACTACTGGTACAGCAGCGAAATGATATACTCGCACAAATTCAAAATGACATTCCGAAAATCATTATGAAATTTTCGCGCAGACGGCTATTGCGCAAACTGGGTTTTCAGGACATTGACCTGAGCAACATGTACTTTCCCAAGTACACATTTCAATACACCAGCTCTGGCGGCAACAGTTCTTTTGCCTATGACATTGTTATGGATATTCCAAATTTGGAGAAATTTGTACAATATTTGTCTGATACCATCAAGTTCAAAAAGTCTGCCGCAGGGCAGCGTGCATTGATGACTCCGGCGTTGCGTGAATCCATTAAACAGCGTGACCATTATACTTGTCAAAAATGTGGCGTCAGTGTTGAGGAAGAGCCACACTTGCTGCTGGAGATCGACCATATCGTCCCCATCTCAAAAGGCGGTATGACCAGTGTAGACAACTTGCAAACTTTATGCTGGAAATGCAATCGCTCCAAGGGAGCCAAACTGTTAGACTAATACCAAACACCCCTGAACCAACACTTCGGTTCAGGGGTATTTGGTTTATTCATCTACACCGCAGCGGGGACAAAGCGATAGCCACGACCCCACACTGTATGAATCAGATCTAAATTAGAATCCAGCTCCTTGAATTTGTCTCGAATCCGGTTCACATGAACGGTGACGGTAGAGGTCTCGCCCAAGCTGTTGTACTGCCAAATCCGATCAAACAGCTGTTCCTTGCTAAAGACTTCGTCCGGGTGGCCGGCCAAAAAATACAGCAGCTCAAACTCCTTATTGGTCAACGCCACCTCCTGCTCCCGAAACCAAGCACGGCGGGTGGCAGGATCCAACCGCAGGGCACCGCTCTCCAGCACTGCGTCCTTGGTCGGCGGGTGCGCAGCGCCGTCGCCGGTGAGCCGCTCATACCGGCTGATATGCGCCAGCACCCGGGCCACCAACTCGCTGGGGGAAAAGGGCTTAACCACATAGTCATCCGCACCAACGCCCAGGCCCTTGATCTTGTCCAAATCCTCTTTCTTGGCACTGACTAAGATAATCGGTACATTCTGCTCCCGGCGAATGGAGCGACAAACCTCCAGTCCATCCATTCCCGGCAACATAATATCCAGCAAAATCAGGTCAAACCGACCATCCAACGCCGTGCGCAGTCCGGAGGGGCCGTCCGCTGCCACCGATGCCTGTAAGCCTGCCGCCTCCAGATAATCCCGCTCCAGCCCGGCAATGCGTGGGTCGTCCTCAATAATCAATATCTGCTTCATCTGCAACACGCTCCCTTTTGGGTAACGAAATAAAAATCGACAGCCCCGCATCCGTATGACTGCGGGCCCAAATGGAGCCGCCGTTCTGCTCTACAATTTGCTTGCACACTGCCAGCCCCAGTCCGCTGCCCTGGCTCACCTGGCTGCGGGCCGGATCCGTGCGGTACATGGCGTCAAAAATCTTGCGCAGCTGATCCTTATCCACGCCAATGCCGTTGTCTGCAAATTCCAGGATCACCACCCGATCATAGGCGGTGGCCGTCAATGCCAACCGACCGGGCACACCCGGGCGAGCGTACTTAACCGCATTGCCCAGAATGTTCAAAAACACCCGGCGAAAAGCGTCCGTGTCGATCTCAATCTGCGTATCTGCCGGGCAGTGATTCTCCAGCGCAAAGGTACAGCCGCGGTCCTCCATAAAAGCCGTCAGCTCCGGCGCAGCATCATCCAGCACCGCTTGTAGCTGCACAATGGAGCGATCGTTGCCTGTGCTGCCCAGCTCCAGCTTGGACAGCGCCAGCAGATCATCGAGAATTTTCTCTGTCTGCACAGCGGAGTCGTAAATGGTCTGCAAATACCGCTGCTGCTTCTCCGGCGTGTTGGCAATGCCGTCCCGCAGCCCCTCGGCGTAGCCCTTAATGCTGGTAAGCGGAGTGCGCAGATCATGGGCAAAGCCGGCGGTCATCTCCCGCCGCAATTGCTCGCTTTTTTCGCGGCTCTCAATGGTCTCTTTCAGCCGCAGGCGCATGGCGTTAAAGCTCTCCACCGTTTGGCCCAACTCATTGGTAGAGTCATAGTCGATCTGATAATCCAGATTGCCGCCGGCAATGGCGTCCGCTCCCCGGGCAATCTTCTGAATGGGGCGCACAATGGTGCGGCTGGTAAAGAAAGAAAACGCCGCCACCGCAGCGGCAAAAATCAGTACAATGGCCAGCACCACCAATCCGGTACGCCCCATCAACAGACGCGACAGCGTGCCCCGCGCCGTCGGCTCCGTTTGATCCGCCACCGTATAGCCGGTGCCGGTGAGCACCAGGCGGCAGCGCTGATCCCCGGCCTGCACATGACTGACGATCACCAGCCCGTCCTGGCCGAAGTGGTACACATTTTTTTCCGAATCAAAGGCCACGATCTGCCGGGCACGCCCCAGCACATCCTTGCACCCAGCGCTTCGATAAAATACCTTGTCACCCCGTCGAATTTCCAGCGCCACGCCCCGCTTCTCCAGCGGTGCGGCGTAGGCGGTAATATCCGCCAGCTTTTCTGCATCCGTATCTTTGGTGCGCAGCAACACATCGGACAGGTTGCTCACCGTCTGATTCCAGCCGATCTGGTTGACCAGGCTGTACCTGTCCGCCGTCTCCGCCGCCAACTGAAAGGTGTGGGAGGTGCTGTGCAGCAGCCCCAGACACACCAGCGCCACCAGCACCAGCGGTATGGCAATGGCCAGCACGGTGGTGAGCACAATGCGGGTGTTGATCTTTAAGTTCTTGGAAGAACGCTTTGGCTTTTTGCCGGACATATCAATAGCTCTCCCGGGGAACCCGTCCGTGCTTTACATCCTTGCTGTGACGAATAATCTCCAAAATGGAGCCCAGATGAATCCGGGCAAAATTGTACGCCTCGGTTTGTATATCCATATCATCATGGGTCACCCAGTAACGAATAACCCCTTTCATACCGGTAATAATATATTCAATGCTCAGGTCACTGATCCCCTCAATGTCCCCTTTGATCAGGTCCAACGCCGTGCGAATGGTTTTCTCGATCTTTTCAGAGAACACCACGGTGCCCGGATCCGTCAACAGCAACCGATACAAATCCCGATCCTCGTCGATCACCCGTTGAATACTGATCAGCAGTGCGGCGGTGCAATCAATGGTAAAGTCCAGATCCTTGATCTTGATCAGATCTTTGCTCACCCGCCAATACACTTTGCGCATCAGCTCATTGCTGATTTTATTAAGCAGATCAAACTTGTCCTCATAATGCAAATAAAAGGTATTCCGGCTGATCAGCGCCCGGTCGGTAATATCCTTGACTGTAACGGAATCAAATCCGTTTTCGTCAATCAATTCAAAAAAGGCATCCCGAATGGACTTTTTGGTGCGCCGAATACGCAGATCTGTTTTTTCCTCCGGATTATTCCCGGAATTCCGCTTGGACATACGATACCCCTTTTCACATGCCCGCAAAACGAGCGTGTTTGTTATGATACAGTGCTAAATAACTAACACCTGTACTTATAACAGTACACGAAAACGGAATCAATGTCAATAAATCGCCCCTTTTTTCCCGTTTTTGACATTTTTTTGCAAAAAAAACACCTGCCTTTGTTAACAGACAGGTGCGATATGACAACCTTTTTGCCTCCCTTGTAAAGGGAGGTGGATGCGAGCTTGCGAGCAGACGGAGGGATTTCCCATCGCCTCTGGCGCAATCCCCCCTGCGGCTATGCCGCTTCCGCCTAACGGGCGCCCATCCCCTCTGTCGCTACGCGACATCTCCCCGCACTGCGGGGAGTCACCCTTTGCAAGGGGGGCATAGAATTTGCAACCTTTCCTTTTGTACAAGGATGACTCCTCGTAGGCGTGGCAACCTGCCGCCCGCAATTTCTCATTCCGCCAGCAAATCGTTCTCCCGCAGCAGCGCGGCAAAATGCGCCACATCCGCGGCAGCACGCTGCCGTTCCACTTCATACTCATGCATCAGCGCCTCAACCACCTGCGCTTCGGTGGTGGGCTGCAAAAAGCAGTTCCAAAGAAAAGCCCCGGTATCGTTCAGGGTAATCATACCGTTAAAATCCGACGAGGCGGCGCCCACAGGCACCACTATGTTGCTGCCGGCGATCTTGCGCATGGCAAAGCCCGGTTTGATCTGCATAAAAAGTCACCTCAAAGTCATTCTTTTACCTATACTATACTGTATTGGGGCAAAACTTTCAACAACTTGCTTAAAACATTCTTACAAATAGCGACATTTTTTTATAGTTTTAGTCTTGAAGCGCAGCAAAAAAATGGTTATAATAACCTTGGTAATTTTGATAAATTATTAAGTATTGTTGGAAGGAGTAAATCATCATGACTTATTCAAATGAAGTTGAGCAGATGTGTACCGTTAAAAAGGGTCCGCATCACGGTCCGGCTCCCATTCCTGAAGAAGGTAAGTGGGTCAAGAGCTACCAGATCAGCGACATCTCCGGTTTCTCTCACGGTATCGGCTGGTGCGCACCCCAGCAGGGCGCCTGCAAGCTGAGCCTGAATGTGAAGAACGGTATCGTAGAGGAGGCTCTGGTGGAGACTGTGGGCTGCTCCGGTATGACCCATTCCGCCGCTATGGCCGCAGAGATCCTGCCCGGCAAGACCTTGCTGGAGTGCCTGAACACCGACCTGGTGTGCGACGCCATCAATGTGGCTATGCGCGAGATCTTCAAGCAGCTGGCTTACGGTCGTTCTCAGTCTGCATTCTCTGAGGACGGTCTGGTTGTCGGCGCTGCTCTGGAGGACCTGGGCAAGGGTCTGCGCAGCCAGGTGGGCACCATGTTCTCCACCAAGCTGAAGGGCGTGCGCTACATGGAGATGGCTGAGGGTTATGTGACCCGCATGGCTCTGGACGAAGAGGGCGAGGTCATCGGCTATGAGTTCGTAAAGCTGGGCAAAATGCTGGAGGATATTCGTCACGGCAAGAGCCCCAACGAGGCTTACGAGGCAAACATTGGCAACTACGGTCGCTTTGCTAACGCTGCAAAGTACATTGACCCCAGAGAAGAATAAGAGAAGGAGGACAATACCATGGCAAATGATGTAAAGTTTGAAGGCAAGGAAAGAAGACTTGCCAAGATCGAAAAGTGCCTTGCCGAGTACGGTCTCTCCAGCCTGGAGGAGGCAAGAGATCTTTGCCTGTCCAAGGGCATTGATGTAGACGGTATCGTAAAGGGCGTGCAGCCCATCGCTTTTGATAACGCCAGCTGGGCATACACCCTGGGTGTGGCCGTTGCACTGAAAAAAGGTGTGGCCACCGCTTCCGAGGCTGCTGCAGCCATCGGTATCGGCCTGCAGGCATTCTGCATTCCCGGTTCCGTTGCCGAGCAGCGTAATGTAGGTCTGGGCCACGGTAACCTGGGCGCCCGCCTGCTGCACGAGGACACCAAGTGCTTCGCTTTCCTGGCCGGCCACGAGAGCTTTGCTGCCGCTGAGGGCGCAATCGGCATTGCCCGTACCGCCAACAAGGTTCGCAAAGAGCCCCTGAAGGTCATCCTGAACGGCCTGGGCAAGGACGCTGCTTATATCATCTCCCGTGTCAACGGCTTCACCTATGTAAAGACCGATTATGATTTTTACACCGGCGAGCTGAAGATTGAGGAAGAAAAGGCATTCTCCGACGGCGAGCGCGCTGCCGTAAAGTGCTACGGCGCCAACGATGTGCTTGAGGGCGTTGCCATTATGAAGCACGAGGGCGTAGATGTTTCCATCACCGGTAACTCTACCAACCCCACCCGCTTCCAGCACCTGGTTGCCGGCACTTACAAGAAGTGGTGCCTGGAGAACGGCAAAAAGTACTTCTCCGTGGCTTCCGGCGGCGGCACCGGCCGTACCCTGCACCCGGACAATATGGCTGCCGGTCCCGCTTCCTACGGTCTGACTGACTCTATGGGTCGTATGCACGGCGACGCACAGTTCGCCGGCTCCTCCTCCGTTCCCGCTCACGTTGAGATGATGGGCCTGATCGGTATGGGCAACAACCCCATGGTAGGCGCTACCGTGGCTTGCGCAGTGGCTGTGGAAGAAGCCACCAAATAAGCCAAAAACGGCATAAAATCACCCCCGCACGCCCGGCGTGTGGGGGTTTCTTTTTGCGTTATATTATGAGGGCGCTCCCTCAGTTGACCGTAGGGCGGGGGCTTGCTCCCGCCGCGTACTCCACAAATTTTATCCTTTACTCACGGTAAACTTATGCCCACAATCCTGGCAAATGCCTACGGTTGCATTCTTAAACTTGGTGCTGCTCTTGGTCATCGTCTTGGGCATAAAAAAGCCAAAAATCATCAGACAGCAGAAAAGGCGCAGCATTTTATACAGCATATTGGGAATGATCCCCCGCTTTTTGGTCTTTGTTTTGCCATTTGTCTGCTCGTTGGTCACCAGCACATTGGTGCTGCCGCAATTTGGACAAACCATATTCTTCTCTCCTTTCCCTTATTTTTTCTGAACCAGGTGAATGTGGGTCGGCTCCGTGACCTTAATAAAATAGCCCTCCGGAATGGTCACGGACTTGGTCTCCTGCACATCCAGCAAATAAGCTTTACCGTTCGCCCATTCTTCCCATTCGCCCTGCTTAACCTTTTTATTTTGGTACACGGTCATCTGGGTAGGGTACGCATCCACATTGGTCACCTGATAAGTACCTGCGGGCACAAAATATCCGATGATATGATCCTCAAATTCCGTATCTTTATTCAGCACCAGATCCTTACCGTATGTACCGTGTTTTCCGGCAGTGATCTCAAAATCCAGCGTGTCCACCGTGGGCTTTGCAGTGGTGGCTTCTGTTATCGCAGGCGCTGTGATGGTAGGTTCCGGCTTAGTCGACGCACTTTTTCCGCCGGACAAACCGGTGCATAAAGCAAACAACGCAAACGCCGCAATACAAACGATCAGCTGTATTTTCATGGGACCGCCTTTCTTCTTCGCTACAATCACCCACACCAAAAAAGCCACAAAGACCCAAAAGAAAAGCACGGCTAACCCTTTCATTTTTATTCCTCCTATCCTGCATTTTTCTTTCGTATATTCAATTATAGATAATATTTATCTAAAAGTCAATAGACAAATATTATCTAGGCTATACTGTGGTTGGGTGATGATGTGAAAACACGCATAAAAGACCTGCGCACCGACCACGATCTGACGCAGGAGCAGGTGGCTGCAGCCTTGGACATTACGCAGCGCAAATACAGTTATTTGGAACGAGAAGTACAGCCCCTAACCGACGAGCTGATCTGTCGGCTGGCCGCCTTTTATCAGGTAAGCGCCGACTACATTCTCTACCTCACGGACAAAAAATAAAGCAAGACCGTAAGAATGGTCCTGCTTTTTATTTATATACAGCATGGTGACATCTGCCTGCAATCCCTCCACCGCCTAACCGGTGCCCGTCCCCTCTGTCGCTGCGCGACTGATGGATTTTGCGGGCGGATGATATCCGCCCCTACCCCGTAGGGCGGGGGCTTGCTCCCGCCGCAAACTCGGTTAATCGTAGAGTGGAGAGCCATTCCCCACCGCAAACATCACGCCTCGGCAGCCACCTTGGCGGCGCGGGCAATGTGGGTGCGAATTACGGTGCAGGTCTCCTCAAACGCCTGCTGTTCCGCAGCGTTCAAGGGAAGCTCGATAATATCCTCAATGCCGTCCCTGCCGATGACACAGGGCACACCGGCGTGCAGATCTTGCTGACCGTACTCCCCTTGCAACAGCACGGAAGCAGGCAGCACCCGGTGCTCGTCCCGGAGAATACACTTGACCATATCCGCCAGCGCTGCGCCGATGCCGAATTCCGTGGAGCCTTTGCCTTCAATGATCTCGTTGCCGATCTGGCGGGTGCGCTCCAAAATCAGATCCTCATCCAGCTTGCCGTAGCGCACCGGATCCTGCCGGCGCAGGGCGGTATAATCCCGACCGCCGATGGTGGTGGAGGAGAAGGGAATCAGCGAGGAATTGCCGTGCTCGCCCAAGGAGCAGGTAGTCAGGCTGCGGCGATCCACACCGGCCAGCTCGCTGATGGTGCGCTTCAGCCGGGCGGTATCCAAAAGTGTGCCGGTAGAGAAGCACCGTTCCCGGGGCAGCCCCAGGGATTTGCGGGTAAAATCCGCAATGATATCCGCCGGGTTCGTAATGGTAATCACAATGCCCTGATAATCCAGCGGCTTTAAGTGGCTGCACACATCCCGGAGCATACGCACCGAGTCGTCCAGCATGTCCAGCCGCGTTTGCCCGGGCTTGCGGGGCTGACCCACGGAAATAACAATAATATCCGCCGTTTTGCAGTCATCATAATTCCCCACATGCACGGTGCAACTGCCGGGCGTGAACAAGCAGGCGTCTGCCACATCCATGGCGTTGGCGCGGGCTTTCTCCAAATCCGTATCCAGCAGCACGATCTCCTCGCACACGCCGCCAAAGGCCAAAGCCATGGCGCAGTGGGAGCCTACATGCCCGGCGCCGATGATCACAACTTTTCGCTTATCCATAACGCTCACCTCGAACAAATTCTATATCTATTGTACTCCCCGCCCAGTCATTTGTAAAGCCCGCTTGTAACCGGGCGATATTTGTGCCATAATAAAAGCGGTGATCCTATGACGAAACAAAAAATCCTGGTGATCGGCACCGGCGGCACCATCGGCGCCAAGGCCGGTTCCACCATTACGGCGGACGCACCGCTGAAGATTCTAAACCTATATACGCCCCCGGCGGGGGTAGATCTGATCGGCCGAGCGGCCTTTGACCGCTTTTCCGAGCATGCCGACCTGGCGTACCTGGAGCAGCTTTGCACCTATATGCAGGGGATCGATTACAGCGCTTGCCGGGGCGTGGTGCTGCTCCACGGCAGCGACACCCTCACCTACACAGCCGCGCTGCTGGCCCACCTGCTGCCGGACAAGCCGCTGGCGCTGGTGGCCGCGGGCACCCCGCCGGAGGCACCGGACAGCAACGCCCTGCCCAACCTGGACCTGGCGGTGCAATATTTACTAAGCGGTGCCAAAGACGGTGTGCAAATTGCCTACGACGGACTGCATCCGGCCTGGGCCACCACCGAGGCGGACTGCAACGATCGGTTCCACCACGCATCGGTGCCCTTTGTGCCGGTCCAGGCCCCGGCGTTCCACCGGCGCCGCATTTTGCAAATCACGCCCCACCCGGGCATAGACTACGGTGCCTTTGATCTGACCGGCGTGGATGCGGTGCTCCACCGCATGTACCACAGTGCCACCGTACCGGAGCCGGCGACCGCATTTGCCCATCGCTGCAAGGAAGCCGGCGTACCCTGTTTCTTTGTGACCCCAAAGCCCGCTGCCGCCTATGTAACCGCCGCTCACCTGCCGGGCGTATGGACAAGCACCACCCCGGAGAGCGCCTTTGCAAAATTGTTATTGACAAACGGGCGGGACTTTGATACAATGACTCTACAAGTGAATGAAAACCGATGAGGCGGAGATAAAAATGCACCGTGCGCCCACAGAGAGCCCCTGTTGCTGGGAATGGGGTGGAAATGCAGCGCATTAAATGGACCGCTGAGGGCACGGTGAACGGCAATTTGCCCAGTATTCCGTGACGAGATGGCCTGCGTCAGTGGCCGGAGATATGATGGTATCTCGCAGAGCGTATGCGTGCTTTCGCACCGTAAACCAAGGTGGCACCGCGAATCAAGTTATTCGTCCTTGGCAGTCTTTTTGACTGCCAAGGTTTTTTTATTTTCTACCGGCTCTGTGAACACCGAAAGGAGCAGTAGAATGGAATTGAAACCCACGAAAGCGCAGATTTTGTGGTTGGCCGAGAAGTACAACACCGTGCCCTTGAGCACCACCCTGCCGGCCACGGTGACCCCCACGCAGGTGCTGCAAAAGCTAAAGACCGTCAGCCGCCACTGCTATATGCTGGAGTCCTGCGAAGACAAGGAAAGCTCCGGGCGGTACACCTTCCTGGGCTTTGATCCCCAGGCGGAGATCCACTGCAAGGACGGCAAAGGCACCGTCATTGACGAGAACGGCTCGCGCACCTTTACCGGCAGTCCAAAGCCCCATATTGCTGCCCTGCTGGAGCGGCACAAAAGCCCCCGACTGCGGGAGCTGCCCACCTTTACCGGCGGTCTGGTGGGCTACTTTGCCTACGACTATGCCAAATACAGCGAGCCGCGGCTGGAGCTGACCGCCGCAGAGGACGGCAACTTTAACGATGTGGACCTGATGCTCTTTGACAAGGTCATTGCCTTTGACCATGTGAAAGAGGAAATCATTCTCATTTTCAATATGAATACCCGCGATCCGGAGGCCGGGTATCGCAGAGGGCAAAAGGAGCTGGAGATCATGTGCCGCCTGGTCACAGACAGTCCGTCAGCCCCCTGCCCGCCGAAAGCACGGCTGCAAGCGGACTTTGCCCCCCAGTTTGACCAGGCCGCTTACACCGCGATGGTGGAGAAAGCCAAGGGCTATATCCGGGAGGGCGATATTTTCCAGGTGGTGCTGTCGAACAGCCTAAGCGCCAAAATGGAGGGCAGCCTGTTTGACGCCTACCAAATTCTGCGGCGGCAAAATCCCTCTCCCTATATGTTCTACTTTTCGTCCGACGATATTGAGATCGCCGGTGCCTCGCCGGAAACACTGGTCAAACTCACCGACGGCAAGCTGTTTACCTACCCACTGGCCGGCACCCGCCCCCGGGGCAAGACCCCCGCAGAGGACGCGGCGCTGGAGGCCGGACTGCTGCAAGACAAAAAGGAACTAAGCGAGCACAATATGCTGGTGGACCTGGGGCGCAACGACCTGGGCCGGGTCAGCGCCTTTGGCTCCGTAAAAGTCAGCGCTTACCACAGAATACTGAAATTCAGCCATGTGATGCACATCGGATCTGAGGTGGAGGGGCAGCTGGCGCCGGGCAAGACCGCGCTGGACGCCATTGAGGCGGTGCTCCCTGCCGGAACCCTTAGCGGGGCGCCCAAGTTCCGCGCCATGCAGATTATTGATGAGCTGGAGGGCAGCAAGCGGGGCATTTACGGCGGTGCCATCGGCTACATTGACCTGACCGGTAATATGGACACCTGTATCTCCATTCGCATTGCCTATAAGAAGGACGGGATCGTGTACATTCGCTCCGGTGCCGGGATCGTGGCCGACTCCGTGCCGGAGAAAGAACACACCGAGTGTATCAACAAAGCTATGGCTGTGGTACAGGCGGTACGAGAAAGCGCAGGTGACGCCCAATGACCCTACTGATTGATAATTACGACTCCTTTGCCTACAATCTGTATCAATATGTAGGCAGCCTGGACCCGCAGGTGCAGGTGATCCGCAACGACGACTTAACCGTAGCGGAGATTGAGGCGCTGCACCCCACAGCGGTGATCCTCTCCCCCGGACCGGGCCGACCGGCAGACGCCGGGGTGTGCGAGGAATTGATCCCGGCCCTGGCAGGCAAGTGCAAAATGCTGGGGGTATGCCTGGGGCACCAGGCCATTTGCGAGGCCTTTGGTGGGCGCATTACCTACGCCAAGGAACTGATGCACGGCCGGGAATGCAACATGACGATCACCTGCCCCGACGGCCTGTTTGCCGGACTCAGCAGTCCCATGACCGTGGCCCGCTACCACAGCCTGGCAGCCACGGACCTGCCGGACTGCCTGGAAGTGACCGCTACGGCGCCGGACGGCGAAATTATGGCGGTGCAGCATAAAGAATATGAAATTTACGGTGTGCAGTTCCACCCGGAGTCGGTGATGACCCCGGACGGCCTGCAACTGATCCGCAACTTTTTGGAGGGATAAACATGATCAAAGAAGCCATTGAAAAGCTGATGCAGGCAGAAAACCTAACCTACGACCAGGTGAAAGAAAGCGTAGACGAAATTATGACCGGTCAGGCCAGCCCGGCGCTGATCGCCTCCTTCCTCACCGCCCTGTCCATCAAGGGTGAAACGGACGAAGAAATCGCCGGGGCCGCCGAGTCCATGCGCTCCAAGGCGCTGCCCCTGGACAGCGACGGTGACATTCTGGACATTGTAGGCACCGGCGGCGACAAATCCGGCAGCTTCAACATCTCCACCACCGCCGGCATTATTGCCGCAGCCGCCGGGGTACGCATTGCTAAGCACGGCAACCGGGCCGCCTCCTCCAGGAGCGGCGCTGCCGACTGTCTGGAGGCGCTGGGCGTCAACATCAACGCCAGCAAAGAGACGATGGAGCGTGCCCTGCGGGAGGAGAACATCTGCTTCATGTTCGCCCAAAAGTACCACAGCGCCATGAAATATGTGGCGCCGGTACGCCGGGAACTGGGCATTCGCACCATTTTTAATGTGCTGGGTCCGCTGACCAACCCGGCCCACGCCACCCGCATGGTGCTGGGCGTGTTCAACGCCGATTATGTAGACAAAATCGCCGCCGCTCTGAACCAGCTGGGGGTCACCGACGCCCTGGTGGTCTTTGGCGAGGACGGACTGGACGAGATCTCCGCCTGCGGCGAGACCGAGGTGGCGGAGCTGCGCCACGGCAAGGTGGAGCGCTACACCGTAAAGCCGGAGGACTTTGGCCTGACCCGCTGCACCAAGGCCGACCTGGTAGGCGGCACCGCACTGGAAAACGCAGAAATCACCAAGAATATTTTGCTGGGCAAGTCCACCCCTGCGCAGCGCACCGCCGCCGTGCTAAACGCCGGTGCGGCCATCTATGTGGCCATTGACGGCCTGAGCCTGAAAGACGCTATGCAAAAGGCACAGGATGTGATCGACGACGGCAGCGCTTACAAAAAGCTGCAAGCCTTTATCCGCATAACCAATGAAGAGGACGACCAATGATCTTAGACCGACTGGCAGACGCCACCCGGGCACGCTATGCCCGGCGGATGACCGATACGCCGTTAGACATTGTAAAAAGCCGTGCCCTGGCGCTGCCCAAAGGGAACTTTGCCTTTGAGCGGGCGCTGGAGACACCGGGGGTCAGCCTGATCTGTGAAGTGAAAAAGGCCAGTCCCTCCAAGGGCCTCATCAGCCCGGACTTCCCCTACCTGGACATTGCCCGGGACTACGCAGCCGCCGGAGCTGCTGCCATCAGTTGCCTGACGGAGCCGGACTACTTTCTGGGAAACGACCGCTACCTGCAAGAGATTGCAGCGGCAGTGCCCATTCCCGTGCTGCGTAAGGACTTTACCCTTTATGATTACCAAATCTATGAGGCCAAGGTGCTGGGCGCCGGGGCGGTGCTGCTGATCTGTGCCCTGCTGGACACGGACACCCTGCGCCGCTATATTGAAATTTGCGACACCCTGGGGCTGTCCGCCCTGGTGGAGGCCCACGACGACCGAGAAATCGCCAGCGCGCTGGCTGCCGGCGCCCGGGTGATCGGGGTCAACAATCGAAACTTAAAGGACTTTACCGTAGATGTGCACAACAGCAGCCGCTACCGTGCACTGGTGCCGGCGGGGATTCGCTTTGTGTCCGAAAGCGGCATTACCACCCCGGCGGATATAGAAGTGCTGCGCCAAAACGGCACGGACGCCGCTCTGATCGGCGAGGCGCTGATGCGCGCCCCGAACCGACGGGCAGCGGTGGAGGCCCTGCTGAGATGACCAGGATCAAAATTTGCGGCCTGCGCACCCCGGCAGACATTGCCGCCGCCAACGAGAGCCGTCCGGACTATATCGGCTTTATTCTCTCTCCCGGCTATCGCCGCAGCATAACCAAAGAACAGGCGCTGGCTCTGCGGGCGCAGCTGGACCCGGGCATTGTGCCGGTGGGGGTGTTTGTCAACGCAACGCCGGCATACATTCAAGCCTGCGTAGACTGCGGGGCCATCGATGCAGTCCAGTTTCACGGCCAGGAAAGTCCGGCAGACTGCGCCGCCATCCACGGGGCGAAAAAAATCAAGGTCTTTGTCACCGGCGAGGACCAACCGGCGCCACCGGGCAGCTATCCGGTAGACTACCTGCTGTTTGACAGCGGGCGGGGCGATGGCATTGCCCCCAAAGACCGACAGATCCCCCCTTGTGACCGACCGTTTTTCCTGGCCGGGGGACTAAACACAGAAAATATGACAGAAACCATTGCCGCCTTTTCTCCCTACGGCGTAGATCTTAGCTCCGCCGCAGAGACAAACGGCGTGAAAGATAAAAACAAAATGCAAAAACTGGTAAGGAGCGTACACCATGAGTAAAGGCAGATACGGCATTCACGGCGGGCAATACATTCCCGAGACCCTGATGCACGAAATCGAAAATTTAGAAAAAGCATACGAGCATTACAAAAACGACCCGGACTTTTGCGTCGAGCTGGACACCCTGAACCGGGAATACGCCGGTCGTCCCAGCCTGCTGTACTATGCAGAGAAAATGACAAAGGACCTGGGCGGTGCCAAGATCTACTTAAAGCGCGAGGACCTGAACCACACCGGCTCCCACAAAATCAACAATGTACTGGGTCAGTGCCTGCTGGCCAAGCGCTTGGGCAAGACCCGGGTGATCGCCGAGACCGGCGCCGGTCAGCACGGCGTAGCCACCGCCACCGCCGCTGCGCTGATGGGGCTGGAGTGCGAGGTCTTTATGGGCGAGGAAGACACGATTCGTCAGGCGCTGAACTGCTACCGTATGGAGCTGCTGGGGGCTAAGGTGCACCCGGTAAAGAGCGGCACCCGCACCTTAAAAGACGCAGTAAACGAGGCCATGCGGGAGTGGGTCAGCCGGGTAGACGATACGCTGTATGTGCTGGGCTCTGTGATGGGTCCCCACCCCTATCCCATGATCGTTCGTGACTTCCAAAGCGTCATCGGCAGAGAAGCACGCCAGCAAATTTTGGAAAAAGAGGGGCGGCTGCCGGACGCGGTGCTGGCCTGCGTAGGCGGCGGCTCCAACGCCATGGGTATCTTCCATGAGTTCATCCCGGACGAGGGTGTGCAGCTGATCGGCTGCGAGGCTGCCGGTAAGGGGGTGGACACTGCCATGAACGCCGCCACCATGACCTGCGGCAGCGAGGGTGTGTTCCACGGTATGAAGTCCTACTTCTGCCAAAACGAGTTTGGCCAGATTGCGCCGGTGTACTCCATCAGCGCCGGGCTGGACTACCCGGGTGTTGGGCCGGAGCACGCCTATCTGCACGACATTGGCCGTGCCCAATATGTGCCTGTCACCGACGACCAAGCGGTAGATGCCTTTGAGTACATTGCCCGCACCGAGGGCATTATCTGCGCCATTGAGTCCGCCCACGCGGTGGCCTACGCCATGGAGCTGGCGCCTAAGATGGATAAGGACCAGATTATGATCGTGAATTTGTCCGGCCGCGGCGATAAGGATGTGGCCGCCATTGCAAGATACAGGGGGGTCGATTTACATGAATAAGAATATTGCGTCTGCATTTGAAAACAAAAAGGCATTTATCGGTTTTGTCACCGCCGGTGACCCGGACCTGGACACCAGCCGCCAAATTCTCTTAGAAATGGCAAAGAACGGCTGCGATCTGATTGAGGTGGGCATTCCCTTCTCCGATCCCATTGCCGAGGGGCCGGTAATCCAGGAGGCCAACATTCGCGCCCTGGCACAGGGGGTCACCACGGACAAGGTGTTTGACCTGGTGGCAGAGGTATCTGCCCAAATGGACATTCCCTTGGTGTTTATGACCTACCTGAATGTGCTGTTCCGGTATGGCTACGATCGGTTTTGCCGGCGGGCAGCGGACAGCGGAATCTCCGGCGTGATCGTGCCGGACCTGCCGTATGAAGAAAAGCACGAGCTGTCCGATATTGCCAAAAAGTACGGCATTGCTGTGATCTCTTTGGTAGCGCCCACCAGCCACGAGCGGGTGATGATGATCGCCAAGGAGGCAGAGGGTTTCCTGTACCAGGTGTCCTCCATGGGGGTAACCGGCACCCGCAGCAAGATCGAGACCGATGTGGCCGCCGTAACGGAGCTGGCCCACCGGGTAAGCGATGTGCC
This sequence comes from Oscillospiraceae bacterium, assembly GCA_025757685.1. Classification (NCBI taxonomy): domain Bacteria; kingdom Bacillati; phylum Bacillota; class Clostridia; order Eubacteriales; family Oscillospiraceae; species Oscillospiraceae bacterium. The sequence goes on from CP107220.1 coordinate 1,712,566, forward strand.
GGTGGCCGTGGGCTTTGGCATTCACACCCCGGAGCAGGCCGCCCAAATGGGCCAATTTGCCGACGGGGTGATCGTCGGCTCCGGCATTGTGGAGCTGGTGGCCAAGTACGGCAAGGACGCCCCGGCAAAAGTGGGCGCCTATGTGGCAGAGATGAAAGCCGCCCTTGCGAAATAACAAAACCTATATGTAACACAGAAAAGGACGACCGCCGGTGCGCGGCCGTCCTTTTTGCTTGCAATTCCCGGCAAAATCCGCTACAATGAGGGCAAAGAGGAAATGAGGTGTGCATCTATGCAAAAATCCGCAAAATTCATTCTGCCCTTGCTGCTGACGGCCGCCCTGCTTTTCGGGTTTACCGGCTGTGCCGACAAGAACGAAACACCCACAACCCCCACCACAGAGGCTGCCACGGCAGAGCCCACCGCTGCGCCCACCACGCCGGTCACCCTGCAAGCACCGGTGATGCAGACCCAGGACTGGGACGCCTACACCCCCGCCAAATACCAAGACAAAGAACACCTGTCGGTAACCCTGAATCTAACGGCGGACCTGACCGCCCAAGACACCATCCTGTACCAAAACGGCAGCAAATATGCGGAGCTGGTAGGCGTAATCGTGCCCGCCAAAGACCAGACCGCCTTTGACAACCTGGAGCTGAACAAAGACTACAACGGCGTGGAATATAAAGAAAAAGGCACCGGCACGCTGCCGAGCGGCACCCGCTATACCTATATTATGAGCGACCTGCCCACGGAGACCGGCAGCTGGTATGCCTATTGCTACGCCCTGCCCGCCGGGGACAACCTGTTGCTGCTGACCCTGTATAAAGCCGAAAAACAGGCCGCCCTTTCCCCCGCCGACGCCGCCCTGCTGCAAAGCGCCCGGGTGGGATAAGCCAAATACCGTATATTTTTCATAACAAAACCCCGCGGGCGGCAGATTGCCGCCCCTACGATAAACCTTTTTGGGACCCCACAATACCGTAGGGGCGGATAGCATCCGCCCGCATTTTTTATTCTCATGGCAAACACAACAATCCCTCCGTCGACGCCTAACGGCGTCGCCACCTCCCTTTACAAGGGAGGCATATCGGTTTCATCTTTTTAGGCTCCCTTGTAAAGGGTGACTCCCCGCAGTGCGGGGAGATGTCGCACAGCGACAGAGGGGACGGGCACCGGTTAGGTGCTGTCAGCGCAGCTGACTGAGGGATTATCACCCTTCTGCCCCAAGATCTTGGGGCATTTTTTATGCCCACAGGTACCGGTTTGTAACCTTTTTTCGCATAACGGCGGGCGTTTTCGCCGTTTTCAGACCCATTTTGCGCCAATTGTCCAATATCTATATATCCGTATTTTGTGCCATATTGTCAAAATAAAACCCAATATATTGTGGTTTTGCATATTGACAAGCGCACCTGTGCGTGCTACAATAGAACCACGCTTGCGAACGAGATTTGTAATCTTTTTGTAATAAGTTTGAGAAAAGGGGATATGGTATGAAGATCATCAAGAGAAACGGCAGCGAAGTGGATTTTGACCTGAACAAAATCGTAGTAGCCGTCACCAAAGCCAACGCCGCCTGTGAGAAGCAGGAGCTGACCGCATCGCAAATTCAGGAGATCGCCGAGTATGTGGAATTCAAGACGGTAAAGGCCAACCGGGCCTTGTCCGTAGAGGAAATTCAGGACATTGTGGAGGACCAAATCATGGCACAGGGTGCCTTTGAGGTGGCCCGGCGCTATGTGCGCTACCGCTACACCCGCTCCCTGATCCGCAAGGCCAACACCACCGACAACCAGATTCTCTCCCTCATTGAGTGCAACAACGAGGAGGTCAAGCAGGAAAACTCCAACAAGAACCCCACCGTGAACAGCGTGCAGCGGGACTATATGGCCGGCGAGGTGTCTAAGGACATCACCAAGCGCATTTTGTTGCCCCAGGATATTGTGGAGGCTCACGAGGCGGGCATTATTCACTTCCATGACAGCGACTACTTTGCCCAGCATATGCACAACTGCGACCTGGTGAACCTGGAGGATATGCTGCAAAACGGTACCGTGATCAGCGGCACCATGATTGAGAAGCCCCACAGCTTCTCCACCGCCTGCAACATCGCCACCCAGATTATAGCCCAGGTAGCCTCCTCCCAGTACGGCGGCCAGTCCATCAGCCTGGCTCACTTGGCGCCCTTTGTGCAGATCAGTCGGGAAAAGATCCGCGCTTCTGTACAAAAAGAGGCTGAGGCCTTCGGCGCCACTGCCGATCAAGAACAGATCAACAAGATCGCCGAGGAGCGCCTGCGGGACGAAATCCGTCGTGGTGTGCAGACCATTCAGTACCAGGTGGTCACCCTGCTGACCACCAACGGCCAAGCACCCTTTGTGACCGTGTTTATGTACCTGGGCGAGGCCAAGAATGCCCAGGAAAAGGCCGACCTGGCCATGATCATTGAGGAGACGCTGCGCCAGCGGATCCAGGGCGTGAAGAACGAAAAGGGCGTGTGGATCACCCCCGCCTTCCCCAAGCTGATCTATGTGCTGGAGGAGGACAATATCCATGAGGGCGCCCCCTACTGGTACCTGACCGAGCTGGCCGCCAAGTGCACCGCCAAGCGCATGGTACCGGACTATATCAGCGAAAAGAAAATGCTGGAATATAAGGTGGATAAAAACGGAGAAGGCCACTGCTACACCTGCATGGGCTGCCGCAGCTTCCTGACCCCGTATATAGACCCCAAGACCAACAAGCCCAAATATTACGGCCGGTTCAACCAGGGCGTTGTAACTCTGAACCTGGTAGACATTGCCTGCTCCTCCGGCGGGGATATGGACAAGTTTTGGAAGATCTTTGACGAGCGGCTGGAGCTGTGCTACCGGGCGCTGATGTGCCGCCACAATCGACTGAAGGGCACCCTGTCCGACGCGGCGCCCATTCTGTGGCAGTACGGCGCACTGGCTCGCCTGGAAAAGGGCGAGAAGATCGACAAGCTGCTGTACGGCGGCTACTCCACCATCAGCCTGGGCTATGCAGGGCTGTATGAGTGCACCCGCTATATGACCGGCAAGAGTCATACGGACGATGAGGGCGGCGGCAAGGCCTTTGCCCTGTCCGTGATGCAGCACTTGAACGACGCCTGCGACAAGTGGAAAAAGCAGGAAAACATTGACTTCTCCATCTACGGCACCCCGCTGGAGTCCACCACTTACAAATTTGCCAAGTGCCTGCAAAAGCGCTTTGGTATCATCAAGGGCGTAACAGACAAGAATTACATCACCAACAGCTACCATGTGCACGTGTCCGAGCCCATCGACGCCTTTACCAAGCTGAAATTTGAAAGCGAGTTCCAGCGGCTGTCCCCCGGCGGCGCCATCAGCTATGTGGAGGTGCCCAATATGCAGCAGAACATTCCGGCGGTGCTCCAGGTGATGCAGTATATCTATGACAATATTATGTACGCCGAGCTGAACACCAAGAGCGACTACTGCCAGTGCTGCGGCTACGACGGTGAAATCAAGATCGTAGAAAATGCGGACGGCAAGCTGATCTGGCAGTGCCCCAACTGCGGCAACACCGATCAGGACAAGATGAATGTGGCCCGCCGCACCTGCGGTTACATCGGCACCCAGTATTGGAACCAGGGCCGTACCCAGGAGATCAAGGACCGGGTCCTGCACTTATAAGATGAATTACGCAGAGATTAAAAAAAATGACATTGCAAACGGAGAGGGCGTGCGCACCTCTCTGTTTGTTTCCGGCTGTCGCAATCGGTGCAAAAACTGCTTTAACGCCGTCACCTGGGACTTTCTGTACGGCAAGCCCTTTGACCAAGCGGTGGAGGACGATATCATTGAGGCCACCCGTCCCCGCTGGATCAGCGGCCTGTCCCTGCTGGGGGGCGAGCCCTTTGAGCCGGAAAATCAAGCGCCGCTGCTGGCATTTCTTCGTCGGTTCCGCACCGCCTTACCGGGCAAGACCGTGTGGTGCTACACCGGCTTTACCTTAGAAGAATTGCTGGGCAAAAGCGGCGAATGCCGCGCCTGCACCCCCCATACCCGGGAGTTGCTGGGACTGATCAACATATTGGTGGACGGACGGTATGAGGAAGAACTGGCAGATATTACCCTGGCCTTTCGCGGGTCCAAAAATCAGCGTGTGCTGGACCTACCCGCTACCCTTACGACCGGCGAGCCGGTGCTGTATTTGGAATAAAGCGATTGGTATTCGAATCTATATGAAAGGCAATCTACCGCCTGCATAATCCCAAAAGGGATCATGCCCGCCCTACGGCTTTCGCCGCCAAATCAATAAACGAAACCGCCCCTGTGATCCGAAACGGACCGCAGGGGCGGTTTTTGTATTGCCTATCTTATTTTTTCTTGGGCTTTTTCACATACACGGCCACCAGCCAGTAGTACACCGGAATGATTAGAAACAGCACCCAGGCCGGGTGCCACAACTTTGCACAAACACCCAGTACCAGAAACACGGTGATGATGACTTCCGGAATCGGCTGTGCCATCATAAAGGCCTTTTGGCTCTTGGTCATACAAGCGCCGGCAAAATGATAGTAAATGGGGATCAGCAGAAAGACCAGCCAGGTAGGGTGCCAGCCAACGGTCAGCCCCAAAGCCACATACACAATAGCCACCACTGCCGGGAACGGGAACTTAAACAGGCTCTTGCCCAGTTTACCGTGAAGGGCGTGGCGCTTCTCTTTCGTTTTCGGCTGCTCTGCCGGCTGCGCCACAGCAGCGGCCTGGCGGGGAGAAGGCTGCGGCGGCGTCAGCAAAGACGGCTCGCCACCTAACAACTGGTCCAGCGTCATGTGATACAGCTCGGCCAATGCAATTAAATTGTCTGTATCCGGTGAGGACTCGCCACGCTCCCACTTGGAGATTGCCTGGCGGCTTAGCCCCAATTTCTCCGCCAAGGCGTCCTGGCTGTAACCGTTCTCCTTGCGCAGTTGTTGCAGGCGATTTGCTGTTTTCAGATCCATGAGGCCGTACTCCTTCACTGTGTTGTTCTGTTTATTTTACCAAAAATTCTACCCCTTTGCAAGACGGGTCATCTTTTTTTGTACACCGTCACCAAAAAGTCCAAGGTCACCGGCAGCTGTTCTATTGCATCCAACCGCTGGCGCAGCGTCGGTGCGGTACGATAATAATAAGGGGTCATGGCAAACAGGGTTTGCAAATCCGGCGCGGGGATCTGCACTTCCTGCGCCACCCGGAATTGCCGTTCCATCTCCAGGAGCGGACTTTTCGGCACGATCTCGTCATTGGGATAAGGCCGATCGTACACCGTCTCTTTGATCTGCCACAAATGGTGCGCACCGGGGGTCACGCTGTACAGCCGCCCGCCGGGCGCCAACACCCGAGCAAACGCGCGATCGTGAAAGGGCGCAAACAAATGCAGTGCCGTATCAATGCTACCCTCTGCCACCGGCATACGAGCCAAATTCGCCACAAAGTATTGGCCGCCGTTCTTTCGCTTAGCCGCCAGGCGCACCATCGTCTTAGACAAATCAAAGCCGTAAAGCGCACCGTCGGCAGGCACGCTGTCATAGTACCCCTCACCGCAGCAAATATCCAGCACATTGCCATGCAACAGCGGCGTCAGCGCCTCCTTCAGGCAGCCGTAGTACCCACGCTCCAAAAAGGCATGACGAGCAGCGGCGCTCTCTTTACTGTCGCCCATTTTATCCGCAGATTTAGAGGTGCAAAGCAGGTTCACATACCCCTCTTTTGCCACATCGAAGCTGTGGCCCGCCGGGCAAGTGTACTGCCGTTCTGTACGCAAAAGTGCCCCGCCGCAGACGGGGCACACAAGCACTTGCTCTTTCATTAGTGATGGAACAGACGAATACCGGTCATGGCCATGGCCATACCGAAGTCGTCACAGCAGGCGATCACATCGCCGTCCCGCACAGAGCCGCCGGGCTGGGCAATGTACTGCACGCCGCTCTCTGCCGCACGCTCAATGTTATCCTCAAAGGGGAAGAACGCGTCAGAGCCCAGGCTCACGCCGGTGAGTTCTTTGTGCCAAGCTGCCTTTTCCTCCGCAGTAAAGGGCGCCGGCTTCTCCGTAAAGTACCGCTGCCATACGCCGTCTGCCAGCAGCTTATCGCTCTCCGGGCTGATATACAGGTCAATGGCGTTGTCTGCCTCGCACTTGCGAATGCCGTCAATGAAGGGCAAAGTGCGCACTTTTTCACTATTTCGCAGCCACCAGTTGTCTGCCTTGTTGCCGGCCAGGCGGGTGCAGTGGATTCGGCTCTGCTGCCCGGCGCCAACGCCGATGGTCTGGCCGTCCTTGGCATAGCACACGCTGTTGGACTGGGTATATTTTAGGGTAATCATGCTGATGAGCAGGTCGATCTTGGCGCTCTCCGGCAAGGTGTCTATCTTCGTGGGCAGTTCGTTGAACAGATCCATGGAGATCTTGGCATCGTTGCGCTTTTGCTCAAATTTAATACCAAACACCTGCTTGGTCTCCGTCTCCTGGGGCACATAGTTCGGGTCCATCTGGATGATCAGATAGTTGCCACGGCGCTTTTTCTTCAAAATCTCCAGCGCCTCGTCGCTGTAAGAAGGCGCGATAATGCCGTCGGACACTTCCTTTACCAGGAACTGGGCCACAGAGGCATCGCACTCGTCGCTAAGGGCGGCGAAGTCGCCAAAGGAGGACACCCGATCGCAGCCGCGAGCGCGCACATACGCCTGGGCAATGGGGCTCAGCTCCAGCCCCTCCGGCACAAAGCACACCTGGCGGTCCGCTGCCGTCAAGGGCTTCGCCACCGCCGCACCGGCGGGAGAAACATGCTTAAAGGAAGCGGCGCTGGGCAGCCCGGTGGCCGCCTTTAATTCCCGCACCAGCTGCCAGGAATTGAATGCGTCTAAAAGATTGATGTAGCCCGCTGCACCGTTCAGGATCTGAAAGGGCAGCGCCTGCCCGTCCATGTGAATGCGCGCAGGGTTTTGGTTCGGGTTGCAACCGTATTTCAGTTTGTACTCCGTCATAGCCATTCTCCTTTATACCCGGTCGTGCCGAGATGATAGCAATATTTTACACCCTTGCATTGCAAAAAGCAATGCTCAATGCTACAATATTACTGCCAATTTACCTATGGAGATGTAACAAAATGACGGGAATTTTAGCCATCAACGCCTTTTTGCACAGCGAAAAATATACCCAGCAGGACAAACTGCTGCTTGCCGGCGCCAAAGCCTGCGGGATCGATCTAAAAATCTACTCCAATTTGGAGCTGCGTCTGGCTGTGCCCAAAGCAGACTTTGTACTGTTTTGGGACAAGGATGTGTCGTTGGCCCACGCCTTGGAACAGCAGGAGCTGCCGGTGTTTAACAGCGCCAAGGCCATTGCCTTGTGCGACAACAAGGCGCTGACCTACCAAACCCTGCTTTGCACCGTGCCCCAGCCGGAGACCATGGTGGCACCCATAACTTATTTTGAGGACAACAATTTTTCTCCGTTTATTGACGGGGCCATAGAGCACCTGGGGCTGCCGCTGGTGTTTAAGGAATGCTACGGCTCCTTTGGCGCCCAGGTGTTTCTGTGCCATAGCAAGGAAGAGATCGAGCGTCATATTACCGCCCGCCCCTTCCTGCTGCAAAAATTCTGCAAAGAGAGCGCCGGACACGACAAGCGGATCGAGGTGATCGGCGGCCGGTGCGTAGCCGCCATGGAGCGGTACAACCCGGCGGACTTCCGGGCCAATATTACCAACGGCGGCCAAATGCGTCCCTACACCCCCACCCGGGAGGAGGAAACGCTGGCGCTGGCCGCAACGGAAAAGCTGGGGCTGCTATTCGGCGGGGTGGATCTGCTGGACGACGGCACCGTGTGCGAGGTCAATTCCAACGCCCATTTGGTAAATTTGAAAAAGTGCACCGGCATTGACACAGCGCCCCTGCTGTTCCGAGCCATTCAGGAGGCGCTGCAATGAGCGGCGTGGTGCTGTATTCGCCGGAGGAGGCACGGCGCAACACATTTTCTGTAACTAAATTCCACACGCTGCTGGGCGCGGAACTGCACACCCCGGATTACAACGGCCCGGCGGATTTTGTCATCAACCGTACCAACGACCCGGCGGTGGCCCGGCGATTTGAGTCGCAGGGCGTGCGGGTGTTTAACCCGGCAGCCTTTTGCGCCCTGGCCAACGATAAGGACGCCTGCTACCGCTTTATGGCGGCAAAGGGCGTGGAGATCTTACCCATCGACCAAACGGAGCCGCCTATGGTGGTGAAGCCAAAGGACGGCCACGGCGGGCAGGGCGTGCGCCTGATCCGGTCCGGCGAGCCGGTGCCGCCACAGGACGGCAACCTGGTCTATCAGGCGGTGGCAGATACCCCCGGGCAGGACCTGCGGGTGTGGCTGCTGGGAGGCGAAATCTACGCCGCCTGCCTGCGCCGCTCCGCCACAGACTTTCGCTCCAATTATTGCCTGGGGGGCAGCGCTGCGGTCTATCCCCTCTCTCCGGCAGAACGGGCGCAGGTGCGCGACATCGCCGCCTTGGTGCAGGCGGATTACTACGCCATCGACTTTGTGCGCCACCAAGGCCGTTGGGTCTTTAATGAGTTGGAGGATACCGTGGGCGCCCGTATGCTCTACGACCTGACCTCCCTGGACCCCCTGGCCGATTATTGCCGCTATATCCAAAATTGCCTGTAACCTACAAAAGACCCCGCCACCGGCGAGGTCTTTGCTTTTCCATCCCAATCTGTGGGATTGATTTGTCGTTTTAAAAACGGATTATTTTGCCTTTACATTGCGCACATTAGACCAAGCACCGTAAATCTTGTTGCCCTTCACCGTCTTATAAGCGCGCACCTTCACATAATAGCGTTTGCCCTTGGTGAAGTTCTTGCCGGTATAGCTGGTTTTCTTCTGCCCGGACACGGTGGTCTTGGACACCATTTTCTTAAAGTTCTTGTCCTTGGCCCAATAGATTTGGTAGCCGCTGGCAGAGCCGCCCACTTTCTTCCAGGTGGCCTTGATCTTATGGCCGCTCTTAGTGGCACTCAGACCGGTCAAATTGGGTGTGGCCGGCTTGGTATAAGCGGTCATATACGCCCAACCGCTGTAATAATTCTTGCCGCCCACTGTGCGGTATGCCCGTACCCGGTAGGTGTAACCGGCACCGGCGCTTAGGCTCTTATGGGTATAAGAAGTGCCTTTTACCGTTGCCAGGGCCTTATAGCTGTTGCCGCTCTTGCGCTGCAACTGGTAGCCGGTGGCACCGGCCGGTTTGTTCCACGCCAGTTTCAGCGAATTGCTGCCCCGACTGCTCACCCGGAATTTGCCCGGCTTGCCGACAGAGTAGTTCACGGTCACGCCATACTGGCGACCAAGGGCGGAATTGTAACCATAAACCTGTATAAAATAAGTTCCTGCAGATAGTCCCTGAGTCGGAAATGTATAGTTACCATCGCTGACACAAACATTCTTATAAGCCACTTGAGCGTATTCTCCATCGCCTTTGTATTTGTACAAATATACATTCCAATCTCCATCAGCGCTTGCCTTGGTATGTGTAAATGTCACTGAAACACTGGAAGAGGAATTCAGAATAAACTTGTACCAATCATTGTCATATTCCCGGCAGACACCATAGCGTGTTGTTCCTATAGAAAGAGGATCCGCCGAAGTATAATAGTCATTGAATTCCGTTTCCCAGTTTGACACATAAGTGCACTTGGGCGTTACACTATACTGTCGATTGCATGCAGAATTATAGCCATAAACCTCTACAAAATATGTCCCAGCGGGCAGTCCTTCTGAGGAGAAAGTATAACTTCCGTCATACACATTGACATCTTTATAATCTAAACGAGTATATTCTCCGTTACCATCATATTTATGTAGAGACACATTCCAATCTCCATCTGCATCTGCACGATTAAAAGAGAACTGCACATTCACCTTGGCAGGAGAAGATAAGGTGAACTTATACCAATCAGAATCATATTCTTTACACGCACCATAAATGGTAGAATTCACCGGCACATAATCTGCAGAGGTGTAATAGTCATTATCCTCCGTTTCATAATAGGTGTCCCCCGCATACGCCGTAAGGCCCAGTCCGCCGGTAACGCTCAAGAGCATCACCAGAGACAGCGCCAAGCTAAGCACTCTTTTCATATTCTTGACCTCCAACAGAAATTGTATTTTGCACCTCTATTATAGGTAAACACCCTATCAAAAGCTATACGCCGACAGCGTACACTTAACAGATTATTTGAAAAAAATGCAGACTTTTCCGTGTGCTAAACGCCTCCTTTACAGAGGGCATAAAAAGGCCCTTGCTTTGCAACTGCGAAGCAAGGGCTTTTTGCTGATTTATGCTTTAATAATATCCGCCGGGGTGACAGGCAGAGCCTGTTGCAGAGCAGACAGGGGCAACTCCACCTGGGCGCCCACGCGCCCGGCAGAGAAGAAGATGGTGTCATAATCCGCCGCCGTTTGGTGGATATAGGTGGGGAACTGCTTTTTCATCCCAATGGGCGAGCAGCCGCCGTGCACATAGCCGGTGCGGGGCAGCAGCTCTTTTTGGGGCAGCATTTCTACCGCCTTTTCGCCGCAGGCGCGAGCCGCCTTTTTCAGATACAGTTCTTCCGCCACCGGCACCATAAACACAAAGAAGCCGCCGCTTTTGCCCCGGGTCACCAAGGTCTTAAACACTCGGTCCGGTTCCTGGCCCAGCAGCCGTGCCACCTCCACGCCGTTCACGGTAGAATTATCATAGGTATAGTGGTTATAGGCCAGCTTTTTGCTGTCCAGCACCCGCATTACATTGGTTTTCAGTTCCTTTTTTGCCATCTTCTGTCACTTTCTTAATACTTATTATGCACTTTCTCTGCAAAGCAAAGGAAGTCCTTCAGCACCACCTTGGTGCCATCGTCCAGCACGGCGGTGCCGCTCATGCGGCCAAACACCTGGTGCTGGTCGGAGCAGATCAGCTTCACATCCAGCAGCGCCGCCCGGTCGATAATGGGCACAAAGTCCATCTCAAACCGACCGTCCGAGGAAGTAAACTTCCAGGGATCTGTGTAATTATCGCTGATCAGGAAGGTTACATCGTCCAGCTTATGCCCCACCCCGTCGTAGAACAAAATATTCTCCGAGGCGGCGGAGGTGTCGCCAAAGCCGTAACCGATATTAAAGCCAAAGCGGTGACCGTCCACCGTGCCGGAGCCGGAGCCCCAGTACCAGGTGTTGTCATAGGTCCACACGCCGCGACCCCAGTCCAAAGCGCCGTAGTCCGTAGCCGGGTCAAAGGTATAAATTCTGCCGTCAAACTCCACCTTGCCCCGGGCACGCATACAATTGATCTTTTGATTATAGTAGAACGCGTGCGGGTCCTCCAGCCAGGGCGTGGCGATCACCATGGAGTCCTGGAGTGGGTCCTCTAAGAAGATCTGCGCCCGCAGGGGCTTGCCGTTATAGAAATTCTTAAAGTGGCACTTGATCTCCCGCTGCTCAAAATCCAAATTAAACTGCATACCCAGCTTTTTGTCGCAGTAGCGGATACTGCCGCCGGAGGACACGGTGGGCATGTGCAGCTTACCCATGGGAAAGGCGTTCAAAATGGTCTCCGTGTGCTCAAAGGCATGCTTAAAGTCCAAAAAAGTCACGGACTGCAAGCCAATGTACCCATCATCCGACAGGGTAAAGCACACGCCAAAGTCCCCGGAGGGCGACAGCACCGAATAGTAGTCCCACTCCTTAATGCGGGTGGGGCGCTTTTTAATATCCGCCCGACTGTACAGCTGCAACGGCCGCCGAGACCAACCCGGCTCCTGCAAAATCCCATCCGGTCCCAGCAGCGGCTGGATGGTGGTTACCTCATGGTTGCGCATAAATGAATCCCCCTTCATAATGCAAAAAAGTGTATGGTTCGGTCAACAATATCATCCTACCACAAACGGCAGCCATTTGCAACGGGTATTCAGTATTCGATCCCCCGCCGTGCCGGCGCGCCGGTATCAAAGGGGTGGCGTTCCTTGGTCATACGGGTAACATAATCGCACAAGGGCGCCAAGTCCGCCGGCAGGCTGTGGCCGGTCAAGATGATTTCGCGGTCCTTGCCATGGCGCTGCAAAAGGTCCAGCACCGCTTGCCGAGGCAGCAGATCACCGGCAAAGGCATCTGCCCCCTCGTCCAGCACCACCAAAAAGCAATCCGCCGCCACCGCGTCAATCTCCGTTAGCAGCCGGGCATAATCCGCTGCCAAGGCCGCCTGCTTCTCTGCCGTCACCGGGCAAAACATTTGGAACTGCTCCCGGGGGAACAGGCATTGCACCCCCAGCCGCTCCAGCGCCGCCACCTCGCACGAGGAGCCATCCTTATAAAACGATACAAAGAGCACCGACTTCCCGGCACCTGCCGCGCGCACTGCTGCGCCCACCGCCGCCGTGGTCTTGCCCTTGCCGTCACCGTAATAAAGCTGTACCATTTTGCCACCACCGTCTTTCTGTTACCAGTATAACCCGCACCCGGGACTATGTAAAGAAAAGCCGCGGTATAAAGCCAAAAAAATTGCAGTTCCACGGAGCGTGGACAACTTCCACCGTCCGCCTGTTGCAAAGATTCTCCCTTTCTGCTACAATAAAACCGTAAACAAGGGAAAGGAGAGCGGGAACCAACGGTCCCCGCACCGCAGATATGGACGCAAAAGAGATTGGGCGCACCATCAGCACCCACCGCAAGGCGCTGGGGCTGACCCAAATGCAACTGGCGGCCCAGTTGCAGGTTAGCAACCGCACCGTCTCCAAGTGGGAGAACGGCGACGGCTTTCCGGATATTTCGCTGCTGCCGGGACTGGCTGCTGCCCTGGACATCACCATTGACGAGCTGCTCACCGGCGAAGTACCGGCGCAGATTCAGCAAAGCGTCAGCGCCGCAGAAGCCCGCCGTGCCCAAGGCCGCTACCAGGTGGCCAAGATCGTGGCCGGAGCGCTGTTGGTGGCGGGCAGCGTGATCGGGCTGATCACCGAGGTGCGGCTGTTTTGGGTCAAGCCCTTTTATATGTTTATTGAGATTTACCTGCTGGTGCTGGCCTTTGTGCTGGTGGTGGGAGCCATGGTTTTTCTCATCGGGCTGGTGCGCTACCGCACGGAGATGCAACACCTGAACACAGCCAACCGGATAGAGGCTCTGGCGGCGCTGGCAGGTGCCGGTCTGTTCCCCCTCTTTACCGTACTGCGCTTTCTCCACGCTTACACCCGACCGGGCATGGCGGTATTCATCGTGCTGCTGGCGGTAGCTGTGGGGCTGTGGGTTTGGCGACTGGCGGTGGACTGCAAAAAGCTGCAGGCAGAAAAAAGCCATCCCATCGCAGAGAAAGACTGATTTTGTCAAAAAAATAGAACTGGCTATTGATTTGGCGGGCACTTTCCAGTATAATGTATAAGTACAGACGGTTGTACAGGCGTACAGCCGTTTTTCTTATTTTAATGTTCGTGCGTAAGTAGAGGGATTATGAAAAAAGTAGGTTTTGACAATCAAAAATATTTAGAGATGCAATCCGGTCGTATTCGGGAGCGGATTGCCGAATTCGGCGGCAAGCTGTATCTGGAATTCGGCGGCAAGCTGTTTGACGACTACCACGCCAGCCGGGTACTGCCGGGCTTTCAGCCGGACAGCAAGCTGCAAATGCTGCTGCAGCTAAAGGACCAGGCGGAGATCGTCATTGTAGTCAGCGCCCAGGATATTGAGAAAGACAAAGTGCGTGGCGATCTGGGCATTACCTATGATATAGACACCCTGCGGCTGATCGAGGCGTTCCGTTCCAAGGGGCTGACCGTCAGCTCAGCGGTACTCACCAAGTACGCCCCCTCACCCAAGCTGGACGCCTTTGAGGCCCGGCTGCAGGCGGCAGGCGTGGCGGTGTACCACCACTATCTGATCGACGGCTACCCGGCCAGCATCAGCAAGATCGTCAGCGACGCCGGCTATGGCAAAAATGATTATATTGAGACCCGGCGCTCCCTGGTAATCATCACCGCCCCCGGTCCGGGCAGCGGCAAGATGGCCACCTGCCTGTCCCAGCTGTACCATGAGAATCGGCGGGGCATTAAGGCCGGGTACGCAAAATTTGAGACCTTCCCCATCTGGAACATTCCTCTGAACCACCCGGTGAACCTGGCCTATGAGGCTGCCACCGCGGACCTGGGGGATGTAAATATGATCGACCCCTGGCACCTGGAGGCCTACGGCCAGACCACGGTGAACTACAACCGGGATGTGGAGATCTTTCCGGTGCTGAAAGCCACATTTGAAAAGATCTATGGTACCTGCCCCTACCAGTCCCCCACGGATATGGGAGTCAATATGGCCGGCAACTGCATTGTGGATGACGACGCCGTCTGCACCGCCGCCAAAGAGGAAATTCTGCGCCGCTACTTTACCGCCTGCTGCAACGCGCTGCGCGGCAAGGAATGCAGCGACGAAATTTATAAATTAGAGCTGCTACTGGGTCAGGCGGGACTGAATACCGACGATCGGGCCTGCGCGGCAGCTGCAACCCGGACTGCGGCAAACACCGGCACGCCCTGCGCCGCCATTGAACTGGAAAACGGCGATTTGATCACCGGCAAAACCACCGAGCTGCTGGGCTGCGCCAGCGCTATGCTGCTCAACGCCTTAAAGCACCTGGGCGGTATTCCGGACGAAACGTTGCTGATCTCGCCGCAGGTGATCCGTCCTATCCAGGCGCTAAAGACCCGCCACCTGGGCAGCCACAACCCTCGGCTGCATACGGACGAGGTGCTCATTGCCCTGTCTATGTGCGCGGTGACGGATCCCAATGCCGCCCTGGCGCTGGAACAACTGGGCAAGCTGCGGGACTGCGAAGTGCACTGTTCCGTGCTGCTGTCCTCCGTGGATGAGAACACGCTGAAAAAGCTGGGCGTGCACCTGACCTGCACGGCAAAAAGCGACAAAAAGGTCATTTACTGATCGACCCAATATCATTTTATATACAGACTACAACACAGAAAGGGTGATTTCATTGGGCAAAACCAAGTATATCTTCATTACCGGCGGCGTTGTCAGCGGGCTGGGCAAGGGTATTACCGCCGCTTCCCTGGGCCGACTGCTGAAGTCCAGAGGGCTAAAGGTCACCGCGCAGAAGCTGGATCCGTACCTGAATGTGGACCCGGGCACCATGAACCCGGTACAGCACGGCGAGGTATTCGTTACCGACGACGGCGCGGAAACGGACCTGGACCTGGGGCACTACGAGCGCTTTATTGACGAGTCCCTGAGCCAAAACTCCAACTTGACCTCCGGACGCGTGTACTGGAAAGTGATCACCGACGAGCGCAAGGGCGTGTATGGCGGCCAGACCATTCAGATCATTCCCCATGTGACCAATGAGATCAAGCGTTCCATCGCCCGCAACGCAGACACCGGCGCCGATGTATGCCTGGTAGAGATCGGCGGCACCGTAGGCGATATTGAGAGCCAGCCGTTTTTGGAGGCCATTCGCCAATTTGCCGTGGAAGCCGGGCGAGAGAACTGCCTGTTTATCCATGTGACCTTGGTGCCCTACCTGGCAGCCTCCGATGAGCTGAAAAGCAAGCCCACCCAGCACAGTGTAAAGGAAATGCTTTCCATCGGCATCAATCCGGATATTATCGTTTGCCGCACGGAGCACCCGCTGACGGATGAGATCAAGCACAAGATCTCCCTGTTCTGCAATGTGGATCCGGAGTGCGTCATTGAAAATAACAACTGCGACATTCTCTATGCCGTGCCCATCATGCTCCACCAGCAGCACATGGACGATGTGGTGATCCGCAAGCTGGGCATTGACTGCCCCGGTGCACCGGATCTTGCCGACTGGCAGGAAATGCTGGACGCGCTGCGCCACCCGGTACAGACGGTCAAAATCGCTCTAGTGGGCAAATATGTGGAGCTGCACGACAGCTATATCAGCGTCAACGAGGCGCTGAAGCACGGCGGCATTGCCACCCACAGCGCCGTGGATATTCACTGGATCGACTCGGAGACCCTGGAGGGCGATGATGTGGATCTGGACGCCATCTTGGGCGATATGGACGGCATTTTGGTACCCGGCGGCTTTGGCTCCCGTGGCATAGAAGGCAAAATCAACGCCTGCCGCTACGCCCGCACCCACGGCGTGCCCTACCTGGGAATCTGCCTGGGTATGCAGATTGCAATTATTGAATTTGCCCGGGATGTGCTGGGCATGGCAGACGCCAACTCGGCAGAGATCGACCCGTCCACCACCCACCCGGTGATCGACATTTTGCCGGAGCAAAAGGATGTAACGGACATGGGCGGCACCATGCGCCTGGGTCAGTACCCCTGCACCTTGAACCCGGAGTCCAAGGCCTATAGCCTGTACGGCGCCTCTATGATCTATGAGCGCCACCGCCACCGCTATGAAGTAAACAATGATTATCGCCCGGACCTGCTGAATGGGGGCATGATCTTTGCCGGTACTTCGCCGGATAACCACATTGTAGAGATGGTGGAAATCCCGGATCACCCCTGGTTTGTGGCCGGTCAGTTCCATCCGGAATTCAAGAGCCGTCCCAACCGCCCGCACCCGCTGTTCCGCGGTTTCGTCACCGCTGCCGCAGCGCGTATGAACAGCAAGAAATAAGCGCAATAAATATGCCAAACACCCCTATGACCCGCAAGAGCCATAGGGGTGTTTTTGCGTAAAAAGGAGCGGCGGGAGCAAGCCCCCGCCCTACGGTAGGGGCGGCAATCTGCCGCCCGCAAAAAACAGGGAACGGTACACACCGTTCCCTGTTTCCATTTTTATACCCATTTATCTGTTTATTTCTGCACGGCAGACACAACGCCCTCTGCCAAACCGGCAAGGCCTTGAATTTCCGACGGAATGATGATCTTGGTGGCCTGCCCGTCGGCAGCCTTGGAGAACGCCTCCAGCGCTTTCAGCTTAATCACCGCATCACCGGCGTTGGCCTCATTGAGCAGGCGAATAGCATCTGCGGTGGCCTTTTGCACCGCCTCAATGGCTGCAGCCTCACCCTCGGCCTCGCGAATTTTCGCTTCTTTCACAGCCTCGGCGTGAAGGATGGCCGCCTGCTTTTCTGCCTCTGCTTCCAGGATCTTGGACTCCTTGTGTCCCTCGGCCACCAAAATACGGCTCTGCTTCTCGCCCTCGGCGGTCAAGATGGCCTCGCGGCGCTGGCGCTCCGCTTTCATCTGCTTTTCCATGGCGTCCTGAATTTCCCGGGGCGGGATAATGTTTTTCAACTCCACCCGGTTCACCTTAATACCCCAAGGGTCCGTGGCCTCGTCCAAAATCACCCGGATCTTGGTGTTGATGGTGTCGCGGGAAGTGAGGGTGCTGTCCAGCTCCATCTCGCCGATAATATTACGCAGCGTGGTGGCAGACAGGTTCTCAATGGCAGAAATGGGGCTTTCCACACCGTAGGTGTACAGCTTGGGGTCCGTGATCTGGAAGAACACCACCGTGTCGATCTGCATAGTCACATTGTCCTTGGTGATCACCGCCTGGGGCTTAAAGTCGACCACCTGCTCCTTAAGAGAAACGGTCTTGGCAATCCGGTCAATGAACGGAATTTTTACATGCAGACCGGTCTCCCAGGTGGCGTAGAAAGTGCCCAGCCGCTCCAAAACAAACGCCTTGGACTGGGGCACTATACGAATGTTGGCCAGCACCAGCGCAATCAGCGCCAGAATGACCACAGCTAAAATGATCCACTTTAACATACAAATTCTCCTTTTCTTTCATTCTATATAGATAAAAATGGATAACAAGATTAAACTTTGCCCACCGGAGCCTTGGCAGGGCGCACCATCAGCTTTACGCCCTCAATGCGATCCACCACCACCGTGGTTCCGGCGGCAATGGGCGCGCCGTCCGTACTGCGGGCAGACCACACACTGCCGCACACTCTCACCTGTCCGGTGGCGGCTAAATTGTCAATATCTTCCAGAACCACGCCGGTTCGGCCAACGCAGCGGTCCGCGTTAGTGGCCTGAATACGAGGGCGCAGGTACTTCTTCACCAGCGGTTTGGTGGCCAGCAGCGCCACCACGGACACCGCCACAAACAGCACCCCCTGGAGCCAAACAGCCCCGCCGCAGGCTGCCGCAACAGCCGCAGCCACCGCGCCCAGCACAAACCAAATGGACACCAGCTGGGCGGTAATCCCCTCCAGCACGCCAAATACGACGGCGGCAAGAATCCATATATACAGCATTTGCATGGGCTGCAACCTCCTCTCGGCGCAAAAAGCGGTAAACCGCCCCGATTTTCTATTCTCAGTATAGCATACGCTACACCCCTTTGCAATACACATTCCATTTTAATCGACGCGTGCCCAGCAGGGGTATGCGGCGGGAGCAAGCCCCCGCCCTACGGTCGTTTTATCCCCTCAGTCGCAAAATGCGACAGCTCCCCTTGTTTCCAAGGGGAGCCGTAAAAGGGTACGATATTTACGCTTCTTCCTCGCTGATCATCTTGCGGGTTTTCAGAATAGAAGCGGCAGACACGGAGAATTCGTCCAGTCCCCACTCCAGCAGATGGGGGATCAGTCGGGGGTCCGCCGCCCCCTCGCCGCACATACCCACCGGAATACCGGCGGCCTTGGCGGCCTTAATGGTCATTTCAATGGCAGAGAGCACTGCCGGCTGCATAGGATCGTACAGCCGCGCCACCGCCTGATTGCCACGATCCACTGCCATCACATAGCCGGTCAGATCATTGGTGCCGATGGAGAAGAAGTCCGCTTCCTTGGCCAGCTCCGCTGCAGTCAGCGCCGCAGCCGGGGTTTCTACCATAATACCCACCGGCACCGGGTGCACATCCTCGCCGGCTTCGATCAGCTCCCGCAGACACTGCTCAATCAGCTTTTTAGCTGCCAGGATCTCTTCCTTGCAGGTGATCAGAGGCAGCATCAGCTTTAAGTCGCCGAACTTGGCTGCCCGCAAAATGGCGCGGATTTGGTCGCAAAACAAATCCGGGTGGTCCAGACAGTAGCGAATGGCCCGGTGTCCCAGGAACGGATTGTCCTCTTTTTCAATCTCTAAGTAGGGAATTTCCTTATCACCGCCAATGTCCAGCGTACGGATGATGACCTCCCGGCCGTTCATGGCCTTGGCCACCGTGGCGTAAGCCTCAAACTGCTCTGCCTCCGTGGGGCGGGACATCCGATCCATAAACAGGAATTCCGTGCGGAAAAGGCCGATACCCTCACCGCCGTTTTGCACCACCGCCTGCACATCTTCCGGCTTGCCGATGTTTCCGTACACGGCCTTTTTCACGCCGTTCTTGGTGACGGTAGGCAGATTGCAATAGCGGCTGAGCGCCTCTCGCTCTGCCAAATATTCCCGCTGCCGCCGCTTAAATTCCGCCGTCTGCTCTGGCGTAGGCTCCGGCAGCACTGTGCCGCGAAAGCCGTCCACCGCCACGCATTGGCCGGTGTGCAACGCCTCTACTGCACCGCTGACGGACAGCACCGCCGGAATGCCCATGGCCCGCGCCAAAATGGCACTGTGGGAGGTCATACCGCCCACCTCTGCCACAATGGCTGCCACATGCTCCCGGTTCATTTTGCCGGTCATAGAGGGGGTAAAGTCGTGGGCCACCAGCACCGTGCCCGGTTCAATGGCACCCAAATCCACCTGCTCCGCACCCAGCATAATACCCAGCAGATCCTCTCGCACATCGGCAATATCGCTGGCTCTCTGACGGGTCAGCTCGTCGTCCATGCCGGAAAACATGGCGATAAATTGGTTGCACACCCCATCAGCCGCCGCTTCCGCCGTTGCGCCGCCGTCGATCATCTCCTCCATTTGGGAGAGCATAAACGGATCCCGCAGCATCTCCATGTGACCGTCTAAAATCGCTGCCTCTTTCTCTCCGGCAGAGGCTTGCAGACGATCCCGCAGCTGCTCCGTCTTTTGCATAAATGCGTTAATGGCTGCCCGAAGCCGCTCTTTTTCCTGCTGGGCGCCGCCAAAGACCACGCCGCTGTAATCCAGCGACCGGTGCTGAATGATCAAGGCCTTGCCGATGCCGCAGCCCTCGCTTACGCCTGTTCCTCTTAGCATGGTATCGCTCCCTCTCCTTGTTCAACTTAATAAACACAGCCAGGGAACTGCCCCAAAGAGCCGTTCCCTGTGTGCAAAATTTCTTATGCCTCGCCTAAGCCGGACTCAATCAGACTGACCGCCTTGGCCAGCGCCTCATTTTCGTCCGGACCGTCGGCCCGCACTTCCAGCTGGCTGCCGCACTTAATGCAGCCGGCCATAATGTTCATAATGCTCTTGGCGTTAATGTCCTTGCCGTTTAAGATCAGATGCACATCACTCTGGAATGCAGTCATTTCCTTAACGAACATATTTGCCGGGCGCATATGGAAGCCCTCTTTATTGATCACCTTTGTTACCTGAGATACCATTATGCTCTCTCCTTCTCTGTTTTATTCTTTTTCAGCAGGGCCAGCATCAACGCACCGACCACAGAGCCTGCAACCAGAGCCACAATATAGCCCAGAGGATGATCCACAACTGCGAAAGTGAAAACACCGCCGTGGGGTGCCGGGCAAGCACAGCCAAACAGCGCGCAGACCAAACCGGCTACGGCAGAGCCAACCATACAGGACGGAATCACGCGCAGCGGATCAGACGCCGCATAAGGAATCGCGCCCTCTGTGATGAAGCACAGACCCATCGCATAATTGACCGGACCGCTTTTCAGTTCCTCTTTGGTCCACTTCTTCTTGTTAAAGGTGGTGGACAAAGCGATGGCGATAGGCGGCACCATACCACCGATCATCACCGCCGCCATGATCCAGGTATCGCCGGTGGCGACGGAAGCCGTACCGAACACATAAGCCGCCTTGTTGAACGGGCCGCCCATGTCAGTGGCCATCATAGCCGCCAGAACAACGGACAGGAGAATGCGGGAGGTTTCGCCCAGACTTTTCAGTCCGGCAGACAACGCCAAGTTGATATACCCCACGAAGGGATTGATCAGCAACATAAACAGACCGATCAACACAGTGCCGAACAGGGGATACAGGAACACCGGCTTAATGCCGTCCATGCTCTTGGGCATCCAGGAGAAGGCCTTTTTCAGTCCGTTGACCAACAGACCGGCCACAAAACCGGCCAGCAGCGCGCCCAAGAATCCGGACACAGCCTTGTCATCGCCGGTAGGCGACTGCAGCGTGGCGCCGATGGTGGCCAAATAACCGCCAACGATACCGGGCAGCAAACCGGGACGATCCGCAATGGACTGGGCAATATACCCGGCCAAAATGGGAATCATAAAGCTAAATGCCGCTTTACCGATCCAAAAGATCACCGCCGCTACCGGGTTGGTCTGGCCGAAGTTGCCGCCGGCATTGGCGTTACCGGCCAATGTATCAATCAAGAAGCCCAGAGCAATCAGCACGCCGCCGCCGACCACGAAAGGCAGCATGTGGGATACGCCGTTCATCAGGTGTTTATACACCTTGTGGCCGAAGCTCTCTTTCTCATCGTCATCCCCGACGGGGGCTGCGCCGCCCTCTGCGTGGTAAATGGGAGCCTTACCGTCCAGCACCTTTTGGATTAACTCCTGCGGTTTGTTAATACCGGCAGAAACCGTGGTTTGCAATACCGGCTTGCCGTCAAAGCGGTCCATCTCTACATTTTTATCTGCTGCAATGATAATACCGTCACAGTCAGCGATCTCTCGGCGGGTGAGTACATTTTTAGCGCCGCCGGAGCCGTTGGTCTCTGCCTTTAAGGGGCAATTCATGGCCGCACCGGCCTTTTCCAGCGCCTCGGCAGCCATATAGGTATGCGCAATGCCGGTGGGGCAGGCGGTCACCGCCAAAATACGATAGCCTTTCGGAGCCGCCTGTGCGGTTACCACCGTATCCTCCGGGGTCTCCTCCGGGTACTTGGCCCGCTCCTGGGCGTCAATAATTTCAATAAATTCCTCTGCCGTTTTGGCGCCACGAAGCCGATCGCAAAATTCCGGCTCCATAAGCATCACCATCAGGCGAGAGAGAATTTCCAAATGCACATCGCCGTCCGGCGGAGCCGCGATCATAAACAGCAGCGAACTGGGCTTGCCGTCCGGGGCGTCATAATCCACACCGCCGGGCACGGTCATCGCCGCCAGTGCCGCATGGGCCACGCTGTCGCTCTTCGCATGAGGCACCGCAATACCCTCGCCGATGGCAGTGGTGCCCTGCCCCTCCCGCGCCAGGATCGCCGCCTTGTAGGCCGACGGGTCCGTTAGGTTGCCTGCTGCCGCGTGCAGCTCTACCAGCGCGTCGATGGCTTGGCTTTTGCTTTCAGCCGGGGCGTTCAGCCGGATCGCCCGAGGAGACAGCAAATCTTTAATCTTCATAGAGAACCCTCCTTACACAGGGCGTCGCCCTGCACATTTAATTATTCTCCGACTGCTCTCAGTCGGCAAAATACTGTGTCTTATACCGGCGAATGGTATCGCCGTCTGCCACGCCCTCACAAAAGGCGGAGGCATTACCGGCGGCGGAAGCCCACTGGAGCGCCGTCTTGTAATCGCCGCTGTCTGCGTACCCGGCCAGGAACCCGGCCACCATTGAGTCGCCGCAGCCTACATTGTTCACCGGTTTGCCGGGCACCACGCCCACGGAGTGGGTGCTGCCGTCCTCTGCCAGCAGCGTGGCGCCGTACTTGCCGCGACTCACCAGCACATTGCGTGCGCCTTTCTCTTGCAACTTGGCTGCAAAGAAGCGAATCTTCTCTTCATCGTCCGGGCGAATGTCCTCGCCAAAGATCTCGCCCAGCTCGTGGTGATTGGGCTTAATAAGAAACGGGTGGTAATCCAGCACTGCCAGCAACGCGTCGCCGGTGGTGTCTACCACAATATGCACGCCTTTATTTTGCAGCTTGGCGCAGATTTGCTCATAAATGGAGCCGGGCATTTGGCTGGGTACCGCCCCGGCCAGCACCAAAAAGTCGCCGGGCATCAGTCCCTCCAGCTTGTGGAACAAAGCCTCCACTTCCGCCTCTGCCGGCTGGGCGCCGGGGGCGTTAATATCCGTTTGCCGATCGGCAAAGATCTTCACATTGATTCGGGTGTTGCCCGCTGCCAGCGGCACAAAATCCGTTTGGATCCCCTGGGCCTGCAGCATCTGCTCCAGTGCCCGGCCGGTAAATCCGGCCACGAACCCCAGTGCCCGGGTGGGTACTCCCAGTCCGGACAGCACCATGGACACATTGATTCCCTTGCCGCCACACAGCAGTTGGGCACTGTCCGCCCGGTTTACATCCTCGCTGCTCAACCGGGGCAGGCGCAGAATGTAGTCCAGCGCCGGGTTCAACGTTACGGTATAGATCATAATAACGCAACCTCCTTTACCACCGTGCGTTCTCCGTACTCCGGGTCCGGCAGCCGATCGGTGATGATCGCCGCCTGATCCAGGGGCGCAAAGCTCACGGTAGATACTTTGTCAAACTTGCTGGCGTCTGCCAGCACATAACTGACGAAACTGCGCTCCATGGCCGCCGCTTTTAAGTAGGCCTCGTCCGTGTCCGGCGTGGTAAATCCCTGACGAATGGCAATACCGTTGGTGCCGATGAAACACTTGGAAAAATTGTAGTTGTGCAAATTCTTGGCTGCCGCCAGACCGATGATGGCATCGGTGGAGTGCTTCAGCTCACCGCCCAGCACATAGGTTTTCATACCCTTGGCCACCAGCCGCTGGGCGTGAAGAAGACCGTTGGTCACAAAGGTGGCACCCGGCTGCAAGTGGTCGATCATTAACAGGGTGGAGCTGCCGGCGTCTAAATATACAAAATCCGTATCGTCCACCTGGGCAGCGGCGTAAGCGGCGATCATCTCTTTTTCGTCCATGTGCAGCTGCAGCTTTTCGTCCAGCTTCTCCTCCCGGCGAATAAAATCCCGCCGGGTCAAAGTGGCGCCGCCATGCACCTTGTGCAGCTTGCCCAGCCGATCCAGCGCAATCAGATCCCGGCGCACCGTGCTTTCGCTGGCGCCCAAAAGCTGGGTCAACTGCGCAACGGATACGGTCCCTTTTTCCTCTAACTGGGCCAAAATCTGCAAGTGTCTTTCCTGGGTAAGCATAGACGGTTCCTTTCTGAATTTTCCGGGCGTTTGTCGCCCTCGTCCTTACACCCAAAGTGTACCACGGTAAGCAAAAGCCGTCAAGTTCAATCCTTCATTTTCGTTCATTCCGCACAGTGAGCGCCTGCTCTTTTAGGCAATTTATGCAAATAAAGCTGCTTTCTTTGCACGGTTTTGAACGGTTGTGGTAAAACATGCATAAAATCCGTCATTTACAGACGCACTGGTTTGCCAAAAAGGCGCAAAAAAGCGCCGTATCCTCAGGATACGACGCTTTTTTATAATCTGGATTTATACCGCTTCTAAATATGCGGCTACGGTCTTGGGATCTTCCCCCCGCACAAAGGCAAACTCATCGCTGATGATATGCAGCGCACTGCGCAGCGCCTTGGCGTCTGAAAGATACATTTTCTTGCCGATCTGCTTTTGGTGCTCCTCATGGCAGCGAAGAGTCTTAATCAACCGCAAAATGCGCTTATGATCCGAGCTGTGGAGGATCTCCTCCGTCTTGGCCTTACGCTCGTGGACGTTGCTCACCCACTCATAGGGCTGGCAGGTCTTGGCATAGCCCATCAATTCCTCCACCATTGCCGGGGCAATGGCTGAGCGGATTTTGATCCGCTGGGGATCGTAATCCGTGGGCACGTAATACTTGGAGTTCCGGTCAAACACAGGCACCAGCACATAGTAGTCCTTGGTCTCGCTGGAGAACTTCATGGTTTCAATTTCGCGCACTTGGCAGATGCCCTTGGTACTGTAATGCACGAAAGTACCGATTTGCATGACACTCACCTTTCTTGATAATACAATAATACAC